>NZ_JBFUBO010000001.1:0-549395 GCF_056405715.1 Rhodoferax sp. P1_F3
GTGAGGTGAGGAACACACTCCAGTCCCCACGGCTGAGCAGCAGTGCACGGCGCAAGTACTCTTCCATCATCGGCCCCAGGATAAAGCCCAGCAGCAGCGGAGCAGGTTCTGTGCCCAGCTTGATGAACAGGTAACCAATCACGCCAAACAGGCCCACCATCCAGATGTCRAAMGTGTTGTTGTTGGTGGAGTACACGCCAATCGCRCAGAACAGCACGATGGACGGGAACAGCCAGCGGTAAGGTACGGTCAAGAGCTTGATCCAGATACCGATGAGCGGCAGATTCAGGATGATCAACATCAGGTTGCCAATCCACATGGAGGCAATCAAGCCCCAGAACAGCTCGGGGTTGCTGGTCATGACCTGCGGGCCGGGCTGGATGTTGTGGATGGTCATGGCCCCGACCATCAGCGCCATCACGGCGTTGGGTGGAATGCCCAGGGTCAACAAGGGGATGAAAGACGTCTGGGAACCGGCGTTGTTGGCCGACTCAGGCGCTGCCACACCACGGATATTGCCCTTGCCAAACGGCACTTCCCCAGGACGCAGCTTGGTTTTCTTCTCCAGGGTGTAGGCCGCAAACGACGCCATCACCGCGCCGCCACCGGGCAAGATACCCAAGATAGCGCCCAGCGCTGTACCACGCAGGACTGCCGGAACCATGTTGCGGAAGTCTTCCTTGGTGGGCCACAAGCCGGTGACGTTGGCCACAAACACCTCACGCTCACTCTCGTGTTTGGAGAGGTTGCTGATGATTTCACCGTAGCCAAACACACCCATGGCGATGACGATGAAGCCGATGCCGTCGGTAAGCTCAGGAATGTCGAAGCTGAAACGGGCCACACCGGAGTTCACATCGGTGCCCACCATGCCCAGCAGCAAGCCCAGCACGATCATGGCAATCGCCTTGAGGATGGAGCCAGACGCCAGCACCACCGCACCCACCAGACCCAGGATCATGAGCGAGAAGTACTCTGCAGGTCCAAACTTGAAGGCCAGCTCGGTCAGGGGGCCGGCGAACGCCGCCAGGATCAGCGTGCCCACGCAGCCCGCAAAGAAGGAGCCCAGACCAGCTGCCGCCAACGCGGGGCCTGCCCTGCCATTGCGCGCCATCTGGTAGCCATCAATGACCGTCACCACCGAGGACGACTCACCCGGCAGGTTCACCAAAATGGCGGTGGTGGAGCCACCGTACTGGGCGCCGTAGTAGATACCGGCCAGCATGATCAGCGCCGCCACAGGGGGCAAGGCGTAGGTGGCAGGCAGCAGCATGGCGATGGTGGCCAGAGGGCCAATGCCGGGGAGCACGCCGATCAGCGTGCCCAGCAGACAACCGACGAAGGCATAAATCAGGTTTTGAACGGTGAAGGCGACACCAAAACCGAGCGCGAGGTTGTTAAAGAGTTCCATGGTCAAGTTCCTCGGTGGGGGTTCAGGCGGCCAGGAAAGCGGGCCATACGGGGAACTGCAACTTGAGCAGGACGATGAAAGCCAGGTAGCTCAAGAGCGCCAGGATGGTGGCCAGCACGATGACCTCCTTGAAATTGAACTCGTCACCGGCATTGCTGGCAATGAAGGTCAGCAGGTAGATCCCCACAATGAGCCCCAGGGGCGGCAGGCCAATGCTGGGCAGGCCACCGATGGAGGCGCCAAACACCAGGTTGGCCAGGATGATGAAGACCAGGGGTTTCCAGGCGAGTTTGCCTATCTTGTCGCCGTCCTGGGTTTCCACCACCAGTGATTTGAAGGTGATGACACCCCCCAAAACACCGAGCAGAATGCCCAGCACCAAAGGGAAGTAGCCTGGGCCCATGCGTGCCCCGTTGCCGATGGTGTAACCGCTGGCGCCCCAGGCAAAGGCCACGCCAACGCACATCGCAGGGCACCCGCCAGCCGCAAAGGCCGCATGCCATCGGTCACGGCCTGGCGGCGCAAGGCGTCAATGCCTGGCTCCCCGCTGACCCGGGCCTTGAAGCCTTCAGACACCACCAGCAACTCATACAAGCCCATGCGCCCCATGAAGCCCGTCATGCGGCAGTCCACGCAGCCCACAGCCTTGTAGGGTTTGTACCCACCGTTGATCTGCCAGGGCTTGACCATCTCGCTCAGCGCATCCCGGCTGGCTTCTTCATCGCGCACCTTGCACTGCTTGCACAGCGTGCGCACCAGGCGCTGCGCCAGCACGCCCAGCAGCGTGGCATTGATCAGGTAGGCGGGAATGCCCAGCTCCATCAGCCGGGTGACAGCTGAGGGTGCGTCATTGGTGTGCAGCGTGGAGAACACCAAGTGGCCGGTCAGCGCGGCCTGCACCGCCATCTCGGCGGTCTCCAGATCGCGGATTTCGCCCACCATGATGATGTCGGGGTCCTGCCGCATCAGGGCGCGCAGGCCCTGCGGGAAGCCGAAGTCCAGCTGTGGCTGCACCTGGGTCTGGTTGAAAGACGGCTCGATCATTTCGATCGGGTCTTCCACCGTGCTCACGTTCACCTCTTCGGTGGCAACGCGCTTCAAGGTGGAATACAACGTAGTGGTCTTGCCGGAGCCCGTCGGGCCGGTCACCAAAATAATGCCGTGCGGCCGCTTGACCAGCTGCTCCCAGCGCGTGGCATCGTGGGCAGAAAAACCCAGCGCGTCCAGGTCTTTGACCGCGTTGTCGGGGTCAAAGATCCGCATTACCATCTTCTCGCCAAAGGCGGTGGGCAAGGTGGAGATACGCATTTCGATTTCGTCGCCACGTGGATTGCGCGTCTTGATGCGGCCATCCTGCGGACGGCGCTTCTCGATCACGTCCATGCGGCCCAGCAACTTGATGCGCGCGGTCATGGCATTGAGCACGCCCATGGGCATCTGGTAGACCGGGTGCAGCACACCGTCGATGCGAAAGCGGATCACGCCTTGCTCGCGGCGCGGTTCCAGGTGGATATCGCTGGCGCGCTGGTCGAAGGCGTACTGCCACAACCAGTCCACCACCTGCACCACGCCTTGGTCGTTGGCGTCCAGCTGCTTGTTGCTCTTGCCCAGCTCTACGAGCTGCTCAAAGCTCGCACCGTTGTTCACACCCGATTTGCTGGCCGCGCGCACGGACTTGGCCAGTGCATAAAACTCTGCCGTGTAGCGGGTGATCTCCTGCGGGCTGGCCACCACACGCTTGACGCTGCGGCGGCTCTGGCGTTCCACCTCTGCCACCCAGTCAGTGATGAAAGGCTCAGCCGTGGCCACAGTGATTTCGCTGGGCGTAACCACCACGGGCAGTATCTTGTGACGCTCGGCATAGGCCGCGCCCATGGCGTCGGCCACTTTGCCCACGTCCACCTTGAGCGGGTCAATACGCAAATACTCCAGCCCGGCGCGCTGCGCCAGCCACTGGGTCAGCATTTCCATGTCCAGCGGCTTCTGGTCCGACGCGCGGCGCATGGACACACTGGCAAGGCGCACCAGCGGGTGCTGGGAGCTTTCTGCCTGCGCACAGCGACTGATGGTGCGCTGGGCTTCGTCTTCGGCAATCACCTTGTCGTGCTGCAGCCATTCCACCAGGCGGCGCCAATCCACCGGGCCCATGTGTGGTGCGACCGCGTGCGAGGGTTTCTTAGAGGTTGTGCTCATGCCTGCACCGGTTTGAAAACGCGCACCCATTTGTCGGCAGGCAGGCCCCACTGCGATTGGATGAAGTCGGCACGCTCCACCAGCACGGAACGCTTGGGGCGGGCGGGCGTGCGCTGGGCCAGCACCACGGTATTGCCTTCGCGCGTGGCCTTGAAGGCCCAGATGGCATCGTCACCAAAAGCCTCGGCAATTTTGTCCACACTCTTTTGGAAGCTGGAGCTACGGCCAAACAGGTTGACCGTCATGCAGCCCTCGTCGGTCAGCGTGGCGCGGCAATCGGCATAAAACTCTGCGCTGTCGAGCACGGGTGCCGCAGCCTCTTCGTCATACAGGTCTACCTGCAGCGCATCCACGGCGCCCAGCCAATGGGTTTGTTTGATTTCCTGCGAGGCATCGGCCAGCACCACCTGCATGCGGCTGTTGTCCGCCGGCAGCTTGAACCAGCCGCGGCAAGCGTGCAGCACCTGGGGGTTGAGTTCGATGGCGGTGGTTTTCATCCGCAGTTCTTTATGGCAGAACTTGGTGAGCGATCCCGCCCCTAACCCCAGTTGCAGCGCCTGGCGCTTGGGCACGGTGATGGGATCGACAAACAGCAGCCAGGCCATCATGCGCTGGATGTACTCATGCACCAGCGCCGTGGGGGCGTCCACCTGCATAGAGCCCTGGATCCACTGGCTGCCCAGGTGCAGATGGCGGATATCGCCTTCTTCGGAGAAATTGACTTCGGGGAGTGAGAGAGATGCTTTTCGTGCCATGGGGATTTATACCAGCAGCGCGGCCAGCTTCGGCAGGGCTTTACAGGCGTTGTGCGTGGTGGCGTCGGCCAGCTCGGCCAAGGGCATGCCGCGCAGTTCGGCCATGCTCTGGGCGATGCGCGGCAGCTCGGCTGGGGTGTTGCGGCCCTGGGGCACGCCCGCCTCGCGCTCGGCGGCCGTGGTGTACAGCCAGTGCGGTGGAATATCGGGCGCATCGGTTTCCAGCACCAGTGCGTCCAGTGGCAGGGTCTGCGCCAGGTGGCGCAGCTGGTGGGCACGCTCGAAAGTCACCGCTCCGCCAAAGCCCAGCTTGAAGCCCAGTTTGATGAATTCCTGCGCCTGCACGTCGCTGCCATTGAAGGCATGAGCAATGCCCTGCCAGCGCCCGCCAGGGCCCGCCACCTCGCGCAGATGCTTGAGCAGACGGTCGGCCGAACGCCGCACGTGTAGCACCACAGGCAGCTCAAACTGGCGGGCCAGCTTGAGCTGGGCGCGGTAAACCGTCTCTTGCTTCTCGCGCCAAGGGCTTTGGGTGAGCTGGGGCACAAAGTAGTCTAGGCCGATCTCGCCCACGGCCACCAGGCGCGGGTCGGCATGGTGGGCCTGCAACTGCTGCGCCAGCGCGGCCAGCGCGTCGTCTTGCGCCGTGGGCACGTACAGCGGGTGGATGCCCAGCCCATAGCTGTGGCCACCCGCATGGGCCAGTTGGCGCACCGTGTCCAGGTTGGCCACTTCCACCGCCGGAATCACGCAGTGCACCACGTCGGCTTGCCGCGCGCGCTGCTGCACGGCGTCCAGCTCTTGGCCTGCCACAAAGGCATCGAGGTGACAGTGGGTATCTATCCAGCGCATGCCGCCATTGTCGGGGCTCCGCGGAGGTCTAGCGTTTGCGCTGCACAAACAGGTTGCGCGTGCGGTCCTCGGGGTAGGCGAAAGTCACCGCACCATTTTTCACCAGGCCCATCACCAACATATTGCTGGTGATGGCGTCCTTGTCGTCCTTGCTGAAGGGGCGCTCATGCGTGGCGGTGACCCCGTAGTAGACGCGGGGCATGGCCTCCAGCGCCGCCTTGACCGAAGGGCCGGACAAATTGCCGTCCCGGATGGACAGGATGGCGTAGGTCAACAGGTACACCGTGTCGTAGGCCTGCGCCGCGGCCATGGGCACGGTGATTTTTTTGGTATTGAACTTGCGTGCGTAGGCCGTCAAGAAGGAGATGCGCCGCTCGTTGCTGGGCTCGGCGATGAAGGTTTGCGCCATCAGCGCCCCCTCGGCCGCTTCCTTGGCACCGTCAATGAAAAACGGAAACGACAGCGGCCAGGCGCCCACCTGGGGCACGGCCCACTTCAGGGCCTGGCGGCCCTTGGCAATCACCGCGTTCTCCGGCCCCACTGTGTAGCTGAACACCACATTGGCACCTGCAGCTTGCGCGGCCTTCAGTTCGGCCTGCAGGTCCTTCACACCCAGATCAAAGCGCGCGACAAACACGGGCTGCAAGTTTTTGGCAGCCAACGCCTTCACCACGTCGTTCATGCCGCCTTCGCCATATGGTGTCTTGTCGGCAAAGATGGCGACCTTGGTCCAGCCACGGCTCACGATGTCATCCACCACAAACGGCGCCTGGATGCCATCGCGCGCCGAGGTGCGAAAGATATAGCTCTCAGGCGCCGGGTACTTGGCGGTAATGGGGGTGCCGGTGGCGCAGGGGACGATCAGCGGTGCCTTGGCGGTCTGGAAGGTTTCCAGCGATTTCATGGCAACCCCGGTGTTGCAAAACCCGATGGTGCCGACCACGCCTTCTTTCAGTACCTCTTGGGATTGCTGCAAGCCCACGTCAGCATTGGCGGTGTCGTCCTTGATCACCAGCTCCAGCGGTCGCCCCAGATAGCCACCCGCCGCGTTGATTTCGTCTACGGCCAATTTGGCGCCATTGAGCATGGGCAGACCAAAGTCGGCCGAGGGGCCCGTGAACGGGCCAATGAGCCCGATGCGCAGCGGTTTGACCTCTTGGGCGGCCACACCCCAAGACAGGCCCAGGCCCACCAACCAACCCACGGCGAAAGACCAACGACGGTTCATAGTACTTCTCTGAAAACTGGATGCGCCCAGCTTAGGACCCACCCTGCCCCTGCACCATCCGCGGGAACCCTTGAACCGCCGGCGTGGAACCGATGCCGTCAGCAAACCGCAAGCCAGTCGCCCTGCCTGCCCCCCCCCGGAAACCTAGGACGCGAAGCGCCCCGACACCAGCTGCAGCTGACGGCTGCAGCGCGCGGCCAGCGTGGGATCGTGCGTCACCATGACAAAGGTGGTGCCCTGGTCGCGCGCCAGCGTCAGCATCAGATCGAACACGCCGTCAGCCGTGCTGCGATCCAGGTTGCCGGTAGGTTCGTCGGCCAGCACGCAGTCGGGGTTGGTCACCAACGCGCGGGCAATGGCCACGCGCTGGCGTTCGCCCCCCGACAGCTCGGCCGGGCGGTGGTGTACGCGGTGCTCCAGTCCCACCAGCGCTAGCATTTTTGTAGCTGCTAGCGCAGCATCTACGGGGGCTACACGCCGAATAGTCAATGGCATGGCGACGTTGTCGAGCGCACTGAACTCAGGCAGCAGGTGGTGAAACTGGTAGACAAAGCCCAGGTGCTTGTTGCGCAGGCGCCCCTGCGCCGCTGCGTCCAACCCGGCCAACGCCTGACCGCACAGCGTCACGCTGCCGGCGCTGGGCGCATCCAACCCACCCAACAGATGCAGCAAGGTGCTTTTACCGGAGCCCGAGGCCCCCACAATCGCCAGCGTCTCGCCGCGACGTACTTCGAGGTCTACTCCGTGCAGCACGGTGACATCGAGGCGACCTTCGTGAAACCGCTTCGTCAGGCCCGTGGCTTGTAACAACACATCACTCATAACGCAGGGCCTCGGCAGGGTTCACCTGGCTGGCACGCCAGCTCGGGTACAGGGTGGCGACAAAGGCCATGATGAGTGCGATCACCGCAATCGGCACGATGTCGCTTTGCTGCGGCTCGCTGGGCATGCGGCTGATCAGGTAAATGTCTTTGGGCAAAAAGCTGGCACCCAGCGCGTGTTCCAGCGCGGGCACGATGACATCAATATTGAACGCCACACCCAACCCCAGCAACAGGCCGGCCAGCGTGCCGATGACACCCACCATGGCGCCCTGCACCACGAAGATGCCCATGATGCTGCGTGGGCTGGCACCTAGCGTGCGCAGGATGGCGATGTCGGCGCGCTTGTCGGTCACCGTCATCACCAGCGTGCTGACCAGGTTGAACGCAGCCACCGCCACGATCAGCGTAAGGATGATGAACATCATGCGTTTTTCCACCTGCACCGCGGCAAACCAGGTGCGGTTCTGGCGCGTCCAGTCGCGCAGCAGCAGGTCGCCGGTCATGGTGTGACTGAGTTCCTCGGCCACCTCACGTGCTTGGTGCAGGTCCTTGAGCTTGAGCCGCACGCCGGTGGGGCCTTCCAGGCGGAAGATCTTGGCGGCGTCTTCCCAGTGCA
This sequence comes from Rhodoferax sp. P1_F3, assembly GCF_056405715.1. NCBI lineage: Bacteria > Pseudomonadati > Pseudomonadota > Betaproteobacteria > Burkholderiales > Comamonadaceae > Rhodoferax > Rhodoferax sp. P1_F3. The sequence goes on from NZ_JBFUBO010000001.1 coordinate 7,880, forward strand.
CAAACACCAGGGCCGAGTCGTATTCGTAGTGGCCTGAATCAAACGTGCCCATTACCGTCATCTGCTTCAGGCGCGGCACCACGCCGGCCGGGGTGACCTGGCCGCTGGGTGCCACCAGCGTGATCTTGTCGCCCTTGATCACGCCCATGCTGCGCGCAAGCTCGCCACCCAGCACCACACCAAACTCGCCCGGCACTAACTGGGCCAGAACGGCGCCCTGCGCGCCGGTGGCCACGTCAGAGACCTGGGGCTCCAGCGCGGGGTCGATGCCGCGCACCAAAGCCCCCTTCATTTCTTCACCACGGGCCACCAGGGCTTGCGCGGCAATAAAGGGCGCAGCGCCAATCACCTGCGGGTTGGCCTTGGCCTGGGCCAGGGTCTGGTTCACATTGGGCAGGGCCACGCCGCCTGCGGCATAGACCTCGATGTGTGACACCACGCCCAGCATGCGGTCGCGCACTTCCTTCTGGAAACCGTTCATCACGCTCAGCACGATGATGAGGGCGGCCACGCCCAGCGCAATGCCCAGCATGGACACGCCCGAGATGAAGGAAATAAAGCCATTGCGCCGGGTGGCACGGCCTGCGCGGGTGTAGCGCCAGCCAATGGTGAGCTCGTAGGGCAGTTGCATTAATAGGTGACAAAGTGCTGGGGTGGCCGGATTGTGGCATCCATGCGGGACAATCCTGCCATGCACACCGTTATTCCCCATGCGGCCCCGGCCGGCCCCCAGTGCCAGGCGGCCATTGCGCAGCTGAGCCTTCCCAACCTGGGTGAACTGGTTAGCCTGCTGGACCCGACACCGCCCCTGCTGGGCTCGGTAGAGTCGCTCACGCCGCTGCACGAGCGGGTGCGCGCCAAGAGCCTGGGCCTGCAGGGCGCTGATGGTCTGGTGCCTTGGGCTGCCCTGGATGCTGAGCACCTGGGCCTGACCAAGGCGCATGGCACCACGGGCTGGGCCTGGATCACGCCCTGCCACTGGCAGATCAACGCCGACCATGTGGCGATGGACCACCCCGACACGCTGGCTCTGGGCGCCCATGCGTCAGACGCGCTGCGCGCCACCATGCAGCCCTACTTTGCCGAAGACGGTATCAGCCTGCATGCGCTGTCCAACAGCACCTGGCTGGCCCATGGCGCGGTGTTCACCGACCTGCCCACCGCGTCGCTGGCGCGCGCCTGCGGCACCCAGGTGGACAACTGGATGCCACGCCAGCCCGAGGCCCAGGGCCTGCGCCGCCTGCAAAACGAAATGCAGATGCTGCTCTACACCCACCCGGTGAACGACGCCCGCAGCGCCCAGGGCCAGCCCACGGTCAACTCCTTCTGGATCAGCGGCACGGGCCGCCTGCCCGCCCACACGCCGCTGGCTCCCGAGGAGCGCATAGATATGGTGCTGGCCCTGGAAGCTGCAGCGCTGCGCGACGACGCCTACCAATGGCTCAAGGCCTGGCACACGCTAGACAGCACGCTGATTGCCACGCTGCTGCAACGCGCCAAGGCTGGCCAGCCCCTGCAGCTCACGCTGTGTGGCGAGCGACTGGCACCGACGTTCGAACTCAAAAACACGGCCTGGTGGAACCGCCTGCAGCGCCGCTTCACCGCACCCCCACCGCAAGAATTGCTGTTGACCCTATGAACATCGTCCCCCGCGACATCCCTCCCCGCTCGGTCTGGGCGCTGGAACAAGCTGGCGTGCACCCGCTGCTGGCCCGCCTGTACGCAGCCCGCGGCGTGCACAGCCCCGATGAGCTGGACGACGCGCTGGCCAAGCTGCTGCCCCCCAGCACCCTGCTGGGCGTGGACCGCGCTGCCGTGCTGCTGGCCGATGCCATCGCGCAAAACCTGAAGCTCTGCATCGTGGCCGACTACGACTGCGACGGTGCCACCGCCTGCGCCGTGGCCGTGCGCGGCCTGCGCCTCTTGGGCGGGCAACACGTGGATTACCTGGTGCCCGACCGCGTGGTGGACGGCTACGGTCTGACCGCGCCCATCAGCGAGCGCGTGAAGCAGTCCGGCGCCGACGTGCTGATCACCGTAGACAACGGCATTGCCAGCGTGGACGGCGTGGCGCGCGCCAAGGCCCTGGGCCTGCAGGTGTTGGTGACGGACCACCATTTGCCCGCCGCCGAACTGCCCAATGCGGATGTGATCGTCAACCCCAACCAGCCCGGCTGCACGTTTGAGAGCAAGTCGATCGCTGGTGTGGGCGTGATGTTCTACACGCTGCTGGCCCTGCGCGGCGAGCTGCGCAAACGCGGCGTGTTTGACGCCACCACCCAACCCAAGCTGGACGCTCTGCTGCCCCTGGTGGCGCTAGGCACCGTGGCCGATGTAGTGAAGCTGGACGCGAACAACCGCCGCCTTGTTGCCCAAGGGTTAAAACGTGTGCGGGCCCTCGCCATGCCTGCGGGACTAGCTAGCCTTTTTATAGCATCCGGACGCAAGGCCGAGGTGGCCACCACCTTCGACTTTGGCTTTGCCCTGGGCCCACGCATCAACGCAGCAGGCCGCCTGAGCGATATGACGCTAGGCATCGAGTGCCTGCTGACCGACGACCCCGGCCGCGCCGACGAGCTGGCCAAGACGCTGGATGGAATCAACCGCGAACGCCGAGAAATTGAAGGCGACATGCGCGAGCAGGCCATGATGATTGCCGAGAGCCTGTTTGACGAAGGCGATGAGCCGCCACCCGCCATCTGCGTGTTCGACCCTGACTTCCACGAAGGCGTGGTGGGCATTGTGGCCAGCCGCATCAAAGACAAGCTGCACCGCCCCACCTTTGTGTTTGCCGCAAGCGCCGCCGAGGGCAAGGAGCACGAACTCAAAGGCTCGGGCCGCAGCATCCCCGGCTTCCACCTGCGCGACGCGCTGGACCTGGTGGCCAAGCGCTACCCCGGCGTCATCCTGCGCTTTGGCGGCCACGCCATGGCCGCGGGCTGCACGGTGGCCGAAGAGTTTTTTAACGACTTCGAGAACGGCCTGAATGAAGTCGCCCAAGAGTGGCTGGACGCCGCCACGCTGACGCGCCGCCTGGAAACCGATGGCCCGCTCAACCCCGAATACCGGCGGGTCGACCTGGTGGACACCTTGCACAAGGAAGTCTGGGGCCAAGGCTTTGCGGCGCCCACCTTCAGCGAAGAGGTGGAAGTCGTGTCACAGCGACTGGTGGGAGAGAAGCACCTGGCCCTGAAGCTCAAGCACCAGGGACAGCCCGTGGACGGCATCTGGTTCGGCCACACGGACCCGCTGCCACCCAAGGTGACGCTGGCTTTCCGGCTGGATGCGGACGAATGGAACGGCGTGCGGCGCGTGCGCTTTCTGGTCGAGGGAGCGGAGATTTAAACCGGCTGTCACAGGCCTTGGGTACCATGGGCGTTCATCTCCACCACGGCGCACGACCCTGACTACCTCCTCTCCCCGGCCCTCGGGAGCCCATGCCTTTCTGAAGAAGCTCAGCGCGGCGGAACGCAACGCTTTGACGCAGAAGCCCTGTGAACACACACCGCCCGCCGGTTGGGTCGCATGGTGTACGCCATCCCAACACCTGGGCTGGTTGCCCGCAACCCGGGCACAGCAACTACTGGCTCAACTGGCCGATTGCCATTGGGAGCACGACCACCTCGTCTGGCACAGTGAGTCTTGGAGCGGCGTCCAACGCAGCACCGTGCTGCAGGGCCTGTTGGAGCGCGACCGTGCCCAAGGCCTGTTGCCGGGCTGGCGCGACGAGGCATTTGCGTTCTGGCACACCGGCTGTTCCATGCCCTTGCTGGGGCAGCAGCCTTTTCTGACCGTAGAACGCGCCGGCTTTCGCTACCTGGGCCTCATGAGCCATGCGGTACATATCAACGGATTTACCCCCGATGGGCGACTGTGGTGCGGCCGCCGCGCCACCAACAAGGCCACCGACCCGGGCCTGCTGGACAACGTGACCGCAGGTGGCCTGCCTGCGGGCGAAACAGTGCTGGACTGCGCCCTGCGGGAATTGCAGGAGGAAGCCGGCCTGCAGATGGGCGCCACCGCACTAGTGGACGCGGGCGCGCGCCGCACCGCACGCCCCGAGAAAGAAGGCTGGCACGACGAAACCCTGCTGGTTTTCAACCTCACGCTGGCGCCCAAAGTGGTGCCGCACAACCAGGATGGCGAGGTGCAGGAATTCATGTGCCTGGCCCCCGGCGAGGTGGTGCATCGGGTACAACAGGGTGAATTCACACTGGATGCCGTCGCCTCGCTCGCGCAGGGCCTGGGGCTTTTATCCACCCAACCACAGAACCGTTCATGAGCACGACTCCCTCCACCCCCTATGGCGCAGACTCTTCCGGGCTGATTTACGGTTTCCAGTTTGGCGCCCAGGGCCAGGGCATTCCGGTGGATACCGAACAAGCCCTGCAGTGGCTGAATGCCCACGAAGGCACGGGCCCGCAGGAGGGTTTTGTCTGGCTGCACTTCAATCTGTCGCAGGCGGCCACCGCGCAGTGGATGCAAACCCATCTGCAGCTGTCCGACCTGTTTTACGAATCGCTCAAAGACGGGTCGCGCTCCACCCGCGTGGAGCTGGACGACGAGATGCTGGTCGCCGTGGTGAACGATGTGCACTACGACTTTGCCTTCGAGCCTGCCGACATCTCTACCCTCTGGCTGTCGGTAGGCCCCAGACTGGTGGTCAGCGCGCGGTTGCAACCCCTGCGCTCCATCGACCGGCTGCGCGATGCCGTGCGGCGTGGCACCCGGCTCGCATCTTCGGTGGCCCTGCTGGTGCACCTGATGCATGACCAGGGCGATGTGCTGGTGTCCATCGTGCGCAACACCACGACCCGCGTGGACACCATTGAAGACCAGCTGCTGGCGGGACGGCTGAATACCAAGCGCGCCGGCCTGGGCAGCCTGCGCCGCCTGCTGGTGCGCCTGCAGCGCCTGTTGGCACCCGAACCCGCTGCGCTGTTTCGGCTGCTGCACAAACCGCCCACTTGGATCAGCGAGGACGACTTGCAGGACCTGCGCCAATCCACCGAGGAATTCACCGTGGCGCTCAGCGATATGGCCGCGTTGCAGGAGCGCATCAAGTCCCTGCAGGAAGAGGTGGCGGCCCAGGTTGCGGAGGCGAATAACCGCAGCCTGTTTGTGCTGACCATCGTGACCGTGCTGGCTTTGCCCATCAACATCATTGCGGGCTTGCTGGGGATGAATGTGGGAGGCATTCCCTGGGCAGACCATCCACACGGTTTCTGGATTGTGGTGGCCATCATTGTCACGTTTACCGCAGTGGCGGGATGGTTCGCATTGCGCAAGCAACGCGAATAAAGCCGCCGATGCAACACCACCTCACCATCCTGACCGGGGCCTCCCGCGGCATGGGTCTGGCCATGGCCCAGCTGCTGCTGGCACCTGATGCCTTGCTGCTCTGCCTCTCCCGCCAAACCAACACCGCATTGGCCGAGCGGGCCCAACACGTGGGTGCCATGCTGCTGCAGTGGCCTGCAGACCTGAACGACGGTGCCGCAGTGGCCACGCAGCTGCGCAATTGGCTAGCGCAGCAAGACGCCGCGGCACTGGCCAGCGCCACGTTGATCAACAACGCAGGCGTCATCCCCGCGCTAGTGCCGCTGCGCGACGCCGATGCGGCAGGCCTGGCCCAAGCGCTGCGAGTGGGGCTGGAGGCGCCCATGCAGCTCACCGCCGCCTTTCTGGGCGCCACGCGCGATTGGCGGTTACCACGCAAGGTACTGAATATTTCGTCGGGGTTGGGCCGCCGTGCCATGGCCTCCCAGGCCGCTTACTGCGCGGCCAAGGCCGGCATGGACCACTTCACGCGCTGCCTGGCGCTGGACGAAGCCCTGCAAGCCAACGGCGCCAAGGTGTGCGCACTGGCGCCCGGTGTCATCGACACCGACATGCAACTGCAATTGCGCAGCGCTGACGCCACGCAGTTTCCTGACCACAGCAGCTTTGACGACCTGCACAGCCAGGGGCAACTGACCAGCCCCACCGAGGCAGCGCAACGCGTGCTGGCCTACTTGGCGCGCAGTGACTTTGGCAGCCAACCAGTGGCGGATGTGCGTGGCTAGGCCGGGGCTCAGTAAATCTCGGGAACGATGATGTTCTGCGGCACCGGCTGGCGCTCATAGTCGTCGTGGCGCACACGCGGGGGCAACACGACCGGCGGGTGTTCGGTTTCTTCGTAAGGCATTTGCTGCAGCAGGTGGTGGATGCAGTTCAGGCGTGCCTTCTTTTTGTCCACCGCTTGCACCACCCACCAGGGCGCTTCAGGAATGTGGGTGCGCGCCAGCATCACTTCCTTGGCGCGCGTGTAGTCTTCCCAACGGGCACGAGACTCCAAATCCATGGGACTGAGCTTCCACTGCTTCAGCGGATCGTGGATGCGGCCCAAAAAGCGCGTGTGCTGCTCTTCATCCGAAATCGAGAACCAGTATTTGATGACCTGGATGCCAGAGCGCACCAGCATTTTCTCGAACTCTGGCACCGTACGGAAGAACTCTTCGTACTGCTCGTCATTGCAAAAACCCATGACGCGCTCGACACCAGCACGGTTGTACCAGCTGCGGTCGAACAGCACGATCTCGCCTGCCGCCGGCAGGTGTGACACATAGCGCTGGAAGTACCACTGGGTGCGCTCGCGGTCGTTGGGCGCGGGCAGTGCCGCCACGCGGCAGACGCGTGGGTTCAGCCGCTGGGTGATGCGCTTGATGGCGCCGCCCTTGCCGGCAGCGTCGCGCCCTTCAAAAATCACCACCACTTTGTGGCCGGTCTTCACCACCCAGTCCTGCAGCTTGACGAGCTCACCCTGCATGCGGAACAGCTCTTTGAAGTAGGTACGGCGCGCCACGCGGGCGTCGGCACTTAGGTCGCGCGGAGAACCGTCGTCCAGCTCCATCTCCAGCTCTTCGTCGTAGCTGTCCAGCATGTCGCTCTGGATACGGCGGATCAATTCGTCTTCACTGGAACTCACGGACTACTCCTGAATGGGCGGGTGTTTACCCTCCAAGACTAGGCAAATCGTGTGTCAGCTGTGTGAAAAAGGGATGACAACCTGACCGCGGCGGGCAGGAGGCACGCGCGGGACTAGAACAGGTCCACGTCCATGTTCTCGGCGGCCTGCTCCACGATCAGGCCCGACGCCACCAGGGCTTGGTAGTTGCAGACCTGGTTACGGCCATGCTCCTTGGCGTGGTAGACCGCCTTGTCGGCGCGGCCAAACGCACCACTGGGCGTGTCGTTGGGCAGTAGCACCGAGCAACCAATGCTGACCGTGATGGTGCCCACTTGCGGGAACGCATATTCCTGCACGCGCAGGCGCAGGCGCTCCAGCGCGGCATGGGCATGCTCCACGCTATCGCAGCGCATGAGGATCACGAACTCTTCGCCACCAAAGCGGTACAGCTGGTCGTGGAAGCGGAAACTGGCCCGCATGAGCCGCGCCAGCAGCAGTAACACTTCGTCACCAATCAGGTGGCCGAAGTTGTCGTTCACCCGCTTGAAGTGGTCAATGTCCAGCACCGCCAGCCATACGCCTTCGTCGGGCGACGACACGCGGCGATCCGGGCCCTGGTTGTTGTCCTCGGTGCGGTGATCGGCCGTAGCCTTGAAAAAGGCGCCATCAAAGGTCTTGCGGTTCAGCAGCTCGGTCAGGGCGTCTTTTTCGCCGTAGTCCAACAGGCCCAAGAGATTGTTGTAGGTTTGCAACACACCCTGCACCAAATCCAGCGTGCGGACGCTCAGGGGTTCGGCAGAGGTGATCTCCAGCAGCGCTGCAGCGCCAGGCACGCCAGGCAGTGGCAACACACCGGTAAACGGTGCGCCCTTGGAGTGCACCGCTCGCACACGCTCCAGCGCCTGTTGGCGCATGGGGTAGTCCGTCACATGGGGGAGCAGGGTCCAGTCGGTCCAGACCACATCGCGCACGGGCTCTTGCTGGCCGATCTCCAGCCGCGCCAGGGTCAGGCAGCGGCGGTCATCGCCCTCACCCACCACGCGGACCATGCAGGCCGACTGCACCGCGCCCTCGCTGCATTCCAGCACCAGCTGCACCAAGGCGAAGTCGAGCGCATCACGGTCACGCAGACCGCTCATCTTCGCCAAACTTTGCACAAGTGCGTTCATTCTTGGTGTCTACCTATTTCTATTTTTGTATTAAACGGAGTCCAACCCTCGATTGTTGGTCAATTTGACGCATCTCAAAGCACTGTGTGCGGTCGCGTCCTAAGCTGTGTGACCCGCGAACAACACCCACATCTTAGAGCAGCCCATGATCCACGCAAGTAACGAATCCCCGTATTTACCCTCTGATTCCTGCGATTGGCTGCGCCAAAGCGGCCTGCAATCGCTGCGTCTGGCGGGGCGCACGCTGCTACCCATCGTGCAGGGCGGCATGGGCATTGGGATCTCGGGCAACCGACTGGCAGGCAGCGTAGCGGCGCTGGGTGGAGTGGGCACGCTCTCCAGCGTGGACCTGCGCCGCCACCATGCGGACCTGATGGACCAGACCCGCGAGCTTCCGCCGGGGGATGCCGCCAAGGCGGGTATCAACCAGGCCAACCTGGAGGCCATTGGCCGCGAAATCGCGGCGGCGCGGGCACGCACTGGCGGACGGGGACTGCTGGCCATCAACGTGATGCGGGCGGTGAGTGAATACGCCGCCAACGTGCGGCGGGCGCTGGAGTGCGGCATTGACGCCGTGGTGGTGGGCGCGGGCCTGCCGCTGGACCTGCCGGACCTGGCCCAGGACCACCCCAAAGCGGCGCTCATCCCCATCTTGTCCGACGCGCGCGGCGTGCAACTGCTGGTGAAGAAATGGGAGCGAAAAAAACGCCTGCCGGATGCCATCGTCATCGAACACCCGCGCCTGGCCGGTGGCCACCTGGGTGCGGCCAAGATTGCCGATCTGCAGGACCCGCGCTTTAACTTTGAGAACGTGGTGCCTCAGGTGCGCCAGTTCTTCAAGGATGCTGGCTATGAGCAGCACATCCCGCTCATCGTGGCCGGCGGCATTCGCAGCTTTGAGGACATTGCGCGCCTGCAGGCACTGGGGGCGGACGCGGTGCAACTGGGCACCGCATTTGCCGTGACCGAGGAAAGTGATGCACACGCAGAGTTCAAGCGCGTGCTAGCCGAAGCCCGTGAGGAAGACATGGTGGAATTCACCAGCGTGGCCGGCCTGCCTGCGCGGGCCGTGGCCACACCCTGGCTACGCGCCTACCTGAAGATCGAACCCAAGCTGCAGGCGGTGGCCCACCCCAAAAGCCGATGTACCAAGAGCTTCGACTGCCTGGCCCAGTGCGGCCTGCGCGATGGGCTACCGGGCTGGGGCCAGTTTTGCATCGACAACCAACTGGCCGCGGCGTTGCGCGGTGACACCAAAAAAGGCCTATTCTTCCGCGGTGCGGGTGAGTTGCCCTTTGGAAGCCAGATCAAGACCGTGCGCGAGTTGATGCAGCGCCTGCTGACCCCTGGCGTAGCCCTGGCGCCCGCCTGCTAGGCGCCCATGGACACCTGGTTGCGGCCGGCGCGCTTGGCCAGGTACAGGGCCTCGTCGGCACGCTTGAGCAGCACCTCGGAGTCCAGGTCGGCATTCCACTGCGCGATGCCGCCCGAGAAGGTGCAGGAAAACCAGCCGTCTTCCACCGGTTGGCGGATGTGGGAGAAGTCCACGCGGATGCGGTCCAGCACCGCATGCGCCTGCTCGGCGTTCGAGCCCGGCAACAGCACCACAAATTCTTCGCCCCCGTAGCGCCCCACCGAATCGGTCTTGCGCACCCGCTGCTTGAGCAGCCAGGCCACATTGCGAATCACCTGGTCGCCCATGGGGTGGCCATAGGTGTCGTTCACCGCCTTGAAGTGGTCGATGTCGATCATCGCGACACAGAGCTGGCCACCCTGCTGGCGAGCCGCATTGATGGCGGTTTGCAGATGCTGCTTGGAGGTGGTGTGGTTGAACAGGCCGGTCAGGCTGTCGTGCAGCATGGTGCGGCGCAGCGTGCGGTAGCGGTCGATCTTGCTTTTCACTACCGCGTTCAGGATCACGGGGTTGAAGGGTTTGGTCAGAAAGTGGTCACCGCCCAGGCGCAGCGCATCCACCTGCAGCGCCACATTGCTGTCGCCCGAAAGGTAGACCACCGGCGTGGATAAAAACTCGGCGTGCTGGCGGATCACGCGCGTCACCTCCACGCCGGTGCACCCGGGCATGTACATGTCCATCAGCACCAGGTCGGGCTGGAACTGTGCCAGCGCAGTTAGCACCTCTTGTGGGCGGGTAATGGCCATCGACTCCATGCCGCTCTCCGACAGGGTGCGTCGAATCAGGGCACCCGCGGTTTTGGAATCTTCCACCACCAGCACTCGGTAGGGGGGCTCTTGCTCATTGCTGCACAGCTTGATGATGCGCGCGATGATGGCCGAATGCTGCGTGCCAACAGCAAAGCAGGCATCGCAGCCCGCACCCAGCGCGTACTGCAGACTTTCAAAATCACCGCCCAGGTTCAATCCCATGATGGTGCTGGCCGAAAACTGGCCACGCAGAGTCTGCACCCTGGCCACAAAGTCCGACAGTGCCAGCCCCACCGCGTCCACCAACACGATGGAAGGCTCGGGCGCCGCGGGCAAGGCCTGTACCGTGGCAAACACCTCCACCTGCACATTGAAGTAGCCCACCTGGGCGACCAGGTCTTTCCAGGGGACAGGCTGGGTGGTGACAAACGCCACCTTGTGCACAGGCACCAGGGTCACAGTCTGCGGCGCCTCGGGTTGGTTGCGCCGTTCTTCGGCGGGCGCGGTCTGACCGCGCGCAAAGGCTTGGGCCCGGTCCAAAAACTCCTGTACCTGCTGGCTCAGCGCCTGCATGGCCTCGGCGCCCAGGGCGGTGCCAAAAGTCTGGTCGAACTGCGATAGCACCTTTTGCTCCAGTGCATGGGCACTCTGGTGCAAACCCGAGAGGCCGCGGGCCTCCAAAAACTCGGTGAGGCTGGAGACGGTGACGGCAAACTCCACCAACCCGTCAAACCCCGGCTGGGCCTGGCAGGCTTGCCACTTGGCCAACAGCTCCTGGCTTTTCTTCTGCAGCTCTTCGGGCGAACAGGACATCATGGGCTTAGCGCTCCGCGTCGCCCTGGAAACCATCGCTGCGCAAGGTCACCACCAGCGTGTCGCGGTGGCCACCCGCGGCCTCGGGCTGGATGGGCGTGGATTCGTGGATGACCCGCGCGTCGTCCAGCAACAACAAGGACCAGGGTTGGGTCAGCGTGAAGCGCTGCCCGTTGGGGCCTGCCGCGTCGAATACGCGGGTCTCGCCGCCCTTGATGCCTTCGCGGTCCACCAAAAACACAGCCACCAGGTCCACACCGTCGCGGTGCGCGCCCTCGGGCGTGGGGCGGCCAATGCCGTCAGTGGTATCGATACGGAACTGGTGCGCTTCTACATACCAGGTGCGCGCGCCCTTGAGCGACGAGGCCACCTGGCCCAACCAGGCCAGCAGCTGTTGCCAGTCGGGCTGGCCCACCAGGGCTGGCTGCATGGGTTCAAAGTGGCGCTGCATGCCGCCGTGCAGAGCGTTGTATTCCACCGGTTGCCAGTGCGGGCGGTGGGGGGCCAGGGTGACGGTGGCACCGTCCACCACAAAGCAGGCATGGCGCCGGCGCCGGTATCGGCCACCGTCGCGCAAGTAGGCGTCGGGGGGCAGATCGGCCCACAGGGGGCGCCAGTCCAGCAGGGTCGGCAGGGCCAGTCCGGCCAACGTACCCACCTGCTCCGCGGCCAGCACTGCGTAGCCTTGGCTTTGCAGGGTGGCATCCAGCGCGTGGGGATCAGGAATGGCGGGGGGCAAAAAGGAAATAGTCATGGTGGCAACAAGCGCAGCGCACGCTGCGGGGTTTGGCTGCGAGGCATTATCAACCCAGAAGAGTGCATGCTGCCTGATGTGGGTCAAGGCTGCACCGGCCCTGGCGGGCTACTCTGGCACACCCCTTTTGAGAGTGCCCCATGACCGCCACCGAGACCCCAACCCAATTTACCCCCGCACCCTTGCAATGGAGCGACGCCCTGTCTCTGGACATGCCACTGATGGACGCCACCCACCAGGAGTTTGTGGCGCTGCTGGCCGAGGTCGTACAGGCGCCCGACGCGCTGTTACTGCCCCGTTGGGTAGCGCTGATTGCACACACGCAGGACCACTTTGACCGCGAAGACCAGTGGATGCAGGACACCGGCTTTGCCACCAACAACTGCCACGCCACACAGCACAAGGTCGTCTTGCAGGCAATGCGCGAGGGCGAGGCCTGCGGCCATGCGGGCGATCTGGATGTGGTGCGCCAGATGGCCCGCGAGCTGGGCCTGTGGTTTCCCCAGCATGCGCAAAGCATGGACGCCTCGTTGGCGCTGCACCTGCGTTCTGCTGGCTATGACCTGACCACAGGCGCCATCTGCGCATAGGTGCACACTGCAGCCTTCCCACGCTTTTGGAAGCCCTGCATGACCGCCCCCTCTTCACCCCCCGATATTCCGCCGGCACACGTCCTCGCCCTGGAAGAGCAACGCCAGCTGCACGCCCTGCGTGCGCACCGCCGGGCCCACCGGCACAAACAGACCGCGCCCCTGAGTCCGGCCGCCGAGCATTTCGAGGCGCCCGCCCCCACCCGGGGTCAGCGGCTAGCCGACGGCGTGGCATCCACCATTGGCTCCTGGCGCTTCATCATGATCCAGAGCACGGCCATCGTGATCTGGATGACAGGCAACGTGCTGGTCGGCCAGGGAGCATGGGACCCCTACCCCTTCATCCTGCTGAACCTGCTGCTGTCCTTCCAGGCGGCCTACACCGCGCCCGCCATCATGATGAGCCAGAACCGTCAGAGCGAGCTGGACCGCCGCCATGCCGAGACGGACTACGAAATCAACGTGAAGGCGGAGCTGGAAATCGAGCTGCTGCACGAAAAAATGGACCTGCTGAAGGACCAGGAGCTACTGGCGCTGACCCAGGCCGTGCGGGACCTGACAGCCCAGGTGCAGGCTTTGAGCGCCCGCGCGCACTAAGCAAAGGGCGCGGCCGGTTTGTCACGTTGGCTACCCACCCCTGCGGCGGCCGGGGCTACCATGCGCAGCTCGGCCATTTTTACGGAGCACCCTATGTCCCTCGCCAACCTCGTCAACCACCAGATCCGCCTGGCCGCCCGACCCAACGGCCTGCCCACTGCCGCCAACTGGAGCCACACCACGGAGGCCGTGGCCGAGCCCGCTGAAGGCGGCGTCACCCTCAAGACCCTGGCGCTGAGCCTGGACCCGGCCATGCGCGGCTGGATGAATGAAGGCAAGAGCTACATCCCGCCCGTGGGCATTGGCGAAGTCATGCGCGCCGGTGGCGTGGGCGTGGTGGTGGCCAGCAAGAACGACAAGTACGCCGTGGGCGACCATGTGAGCGCCACCTTCGGCGTGCAGGAATACATCACCATTGCACAGGAAGACATGAAGCGCAATGGCCTGTTCAAGATCGACCTGCGCGTGGGCACGCCCACGCAGTGGCTCAACGTGCTGGGCATGCCCGGCATGACCGGCTACTTCGGCTTGATGGACGTGGGTCTGCCCAAGGCGGGCGAGACCGTGGTGGTGTCCGGTGCGGCCGGTGCCGTGGGCCAGACCGTGGGGCAGATCGCCAAGATCAAGGGCTGCCGCGTGGTCGGCATTGCCGGTGGCACTGCCAAATGCGACTGGGTGGTGAAAGAGCTTGGCTTTGACGCCTGCATTGACTACAAGGCCGGCCCCGGCGCCGTGCGTGCGGGCCTGAAAGAGCATTGCCCCCAGGGCGTGGACATTTACTTCGACAATGTGGGCGGCGAGATCCTCGACGACGTGCTGGCCAAGATCAACCGCAAGGCCCGCATCATCATCTGTGGCGCCATCAGCCAATACAACAACACGACCGCCGTGCAAGGCCCGAAGAACTACCTCAGCCTGCTGGTAAACCGTGCGCGCATGGAAGGCATCGTCGTATTCGACTACGCCGACCGCTACCACCTGGCCGTGGCCGAAATGGCCGGCTACCTGAAGGACGGCCGCATGAAGAGCAAGGAAGATGTGGTCGTGGGCCTGAACACCTTCCCCGACACGCTGCTCAAGCTGTTCAACGGTGAAAACTTTGGCAAGCTGGTGCTGCAGGTTGCTACAGAATAGATAGCTGCTCGCGCATATTCCACGGGGGCTAGCAACCAAAAACAGTATCAAGCTGCCCGTGCTGTGGCTTTTATTCGATCCAGCACGCCAAACAGCTCGTCCACCTGGGCGGACGTGAACAACGCGTCCGGCCCCTGTGGTGCATAGCTGGTGAACGGCGGCTCGTACAGCAGGCCCGGCTCCATCACGCCGCGCTCGGTCAGGTGGGTGACGATCAGGTTCACAAACTCCAGCTGGTTGGCACTCAGCGTTTTGCCGGCCACAAAGCCGTTGAGTGCCTGCGTGGCCGCCTCGCGGTCACGTCCTGCCACCACTCTTCGCCTGCCACGGCCCAATCAGCACCATGTGCTTCTTCACGTCGGGAATGCTGCCCAGCTCACTTAGCCCATCGGCCAGCGCACGCACCTGCTCACGCAGGTGGGTAAAGCCCACATCGCCGCGCGCGCTACCCAACTGGGTGCGCAACATGAGCAGGTCGAAACGCTTGGCTTCTTCATCGTCGTCACGCACGGCGCTTGGCAGGTCACCACCTCGGGCACGTCAATGCCTGTATCCAGCATGTCCACGGAGATGGCAATGTGCGGCGCTTTCTCCTTGACCGAGAAATCGTCAATCAGGCTTTGCGCGTATTCGGTTTGGTAGGTACCTTCGAGTCGCAAATGTCTGTCGAGGCTTTCTTGATCTCGCAGAAATCAAGTCCATTCGCGGGACGCCAGCAGAAGTTGCTCGCACGACGCTGGAGAAAGACGATCTCTTGGTTGTTGAAGGGCATGGCAATCCGAATGAGATTGGCCGCGCTGCGTTGTGGACTGGAGAGGTTTCGGGTTGCTTACATCAGAACCATCTCATACGCGCACGCTTCGACCAGAGCAAAGTGGTGCCGGTGTTTGCATGTGAGTATGCAAATTCACCGGGTGGCCGTAGGCATTTGCTGCGTGCGAGCAAGTCGACCTCGGGCTTGAACACCATCAGCGTGTCGAATGTTCGAGAAACCCCGGTGGCGCTTCCCCCACTCCCCCTCCAACAAACCTTCGCCACTCGCATCCAAGCCATCGAAGCCCTCAAAACCACCCACCGCACCGCCCTGGCCCAACTAGACGCCCTGTTCGCTACACTGCAGCAGCGAGCGTTTGCAGGAGAGCCACAAATTAAAACAAGCAAGGTTTTTTGCGTTTTTTCTGCAAAAAATGGCATGAAGGTGTAGAATTGCACCATGCTCATCGAGTTTTCAGTCACCAACTACCGGTCCATCCTGGAGCGTCAGACGCTCAATATGGCCGCCTCCGCCTACAGCGAGCTGGAATCGCTCAATACGTTCGTCCCTGATCAAGATGATGGTGTGCCCCGTCTGCTTCGCTCGACGGTGCTGTATGGCCCCAACGCATCCGGCAAAAGCACGCTGATTCAAGCGTTGCAATTTATGGAGGGGCAGGTGCTCAATTCCCAAAAGGAAAGTCAGGCGGGCGATGCCATTGATGTGGTTCCTTTCAAATTGACGGCAGCATCCCGAGCGGCGGACAGTGAGTTTGAAGTGACCTTTGTGGAGCAGGGCGTTCGCTACGAATACGGCTTTCGCTGCAACCGTGAGCGCTTCACTGAAGAGTGGCTTATTGCTTACCCATTGGGCCGGGCACAAAAGTGGTTTCACCGGGTGTTTGATGCCGAAGCGGGCAAAGATGCTTACAAATTCAGCACATCGTTTCTTGGCGGACGGCAGCGCCAGACTTGGGCAGCACAGACACGCCCGAATGCCTTGTTCTTTTCGACTGCAATTCAGCTGAACAACGAACAGTTAAAACCGGCATTTGATTGGTTCAAGTTGCGCTTGCGGGTGTTTGATTCCAAGCGCGGCTTTGGTCCGGGCTACACCGTGCAACGTTGCGGCAAAGACGAAGATCGCAAGCAGGTAGTTGCATTCATGAACTCCGCAGACCTTTCAATTGCAGATATTCAGCTGAAAGAAACAGTTTTTTCCGCAGACATCTTGCCCAAAGGTATGCCTGCCGCTATCAAGGATGAATTTTTGAAAGATATGGAGGGCCGAAAGTTTGTCGAACCCTTGTTCTTCCACAAAGACGTGAACACGCAAGAGGCTATTGAGTTTGATGAAGATGATGAGTCCGACGGCACACGTGCGTTGTTTGCTTTTGCCGGGCATTGGCTGGACGTTATCGAGAACGAGCGTGTTTTGGTTGTGGATGAGTTGGACACCAGCCTGCACCCTTTGTTGGTGCACCACCTGGTGAAGCGGTTGCACCACGAGGGCACCAAGGCGCAGCTCATTTTTACGACGCATGACACCACGCTGCTCAGCCAAAAGCTATTGCGCCGTGACCAAGTGTGGTTCATGGAAAAAGACGAGAAAAGCGCCACCCGCTTGTACCCCCTATCTGACTTCAGTCCGCGCGATAACGAAGCCATTGAGCGCGGGTATCTCAACGGTCGCTACGGTGGCATTCCGTTCTTGAAGGACTTGGACTTTTATGGGGTCTGAGGATCTATTTCACAAACGCAAGGCACGCGCAGGCGCAGAGCTGCAACGGCAAAAGCGCGAACGTGCGCGCAATAAGCGTTATCTGATCGTTTGTGAAGGGACGAAAACTGAGCCCCATTATTTCCGTGATTTGTTGGATGACTTGGGTATTCGTCCACAGATGGTTCGCATTGCGCCCAATGACGGTGTATCACCGGATCGGGTAGTGGCGCATGCCTCGGCGCTTTATGAAGAAGACGCCTTGGCAGGTGATGCGTATGACACGGTGTACTGCGTGTTTGACCGAGACAGACACACAACCTTTGACGCTGCCGTGCAGCGCACCAAAGATTTGAATGTGGAGGGGAAGCCGTTTGAAGCGATTACCTCCACGCCATGCTTTGAATTTTGGTTGCTATTGCATTTTGGCTATACCGCCCAGCCGTTTCATGCAGCCGGCAAGAAGTCAGTGGGTGATCAAGTCGTTTCTGCTTTGAAAACCAAGTCGGGATTTACAAAGTACGGCAAAGGTCAAAAGGGTGTTTATGCCCAGTTGAAAGACAAGTTGATCGATGCGCTGACCCATGCTGCCCGCCTTCGCAAGCATGGGTTGGCGACAGGCAGCATCAACCCGGCAACGGATGTGGATGAGTTGATAAAAGCTATCCAGAAACTTGTGGCAAAGTGAAGTGGCAATGAATGCGCTGTAAAGCGCAGGGCTCATAAAAAAAGCCAAGACCGGGGAGTACTCAATGAAAAAATTTGACCCCATGAGGTCACTTCTGCCGTTTTTTCAGGCAAACCACCTGTTTTTGCCCCTATGAGGTCAAAAACAATGGCCTCCAATTTCTCGTTCCTGCAGGCCGAATGGCCCGCGCTCTTTAACGAGGCAACCAAGGCAGAGCAAGCCGTGCTGACCGACCCGCGCACCGCCTGCTTTTACGCCCGGCGCACGCTGGAGCTGGCGGTGGTGTGGCTGTTCCAGGCCGAGGGCGGGCGCTCTGGCCGGCTGCAAATGCTCTACAAGTCCGACCTGTCGGACTTTTTGTTTGAGCCCAGTTTCAAGGTGCTGGTGAGCCCAGCGCTGCACGCCAAGATGGACGTGGTGCGCAAACAGGGCAACAACGCTGAGCACAGCGCACGGCCCATTGGCGATGCCGCCGGACCAGAAGGCGTTCCAGATCTGGTCGATTTTGCTTTTGAGGTCGCCGGTGAGCATGTCTAACTAGGGTGTGTAAGGCAGCGCAGAGGATAGCCTAAGCGCTGCTTTACGCAGAAAACCAGCTAAAACGCTACCAATTTAGTAGCTGCTCGCGCATATTCCACGTGGGCCAGAGGCCCATTTGGCTATCAAGCCGCCCCATAGCGCTGCCGCGCCAGCGCCGCGCCCTTCGCCAGCGCTTCGAGCTTCTTCACCGCCACCTCGCGGCTCATGGGCGCCAGGCCACAGTTGGTACAGGGGAAGATGCGGTTTTTGGGCACATGCTGCAGCGCGATGCCAATGGTGTCGGCCACTTGCTCGGGCGTTTCGATCACCTCGCTGGCCACGTCGATCACGCCCACCATCACGTCTTTGTCTTTGAGCAGCGCCATCAGGTCCGGCGGCACATGGGAGTGGTAGCACTCCAGGCTCACCTGTTGAATGCTGCTGGCCGCCAGCGCGGGAAACACCTGCGCGTACTGGCGCCATTCCTGGCCCAGCGTTTCTTTCCAGTCGTTGTTGGCCTTGATACCGTAGCCGTAGCAGATGTGCACGGCGGTGGTACAGGTCAGGCCACGCGCGGCAATTTCCAGCGCCTGCACGCCCCAGTCCACCGCGTCCTGCATGTAGACGTTGAAGCCGGGCTCGTCGAACTGGATGATGTCCACGCCATCGGCCTGCAGCGCCAGCGCTTCCTGGTTCAGCAACTCGGCAAAGGCAAACGCCATGGTCTTGCGGTCGCCGTAGAAACGGTCGGCCACGGTGTCCACAATCGTCAGTGGGCCGGGCAAGGTGAACTTCAGCTTCTTCTTGGTGTGGGCGCGGGCCAGCTGCGCTTCAAACGCATGCACGCGGCCCTTGAGGCGCAGTGCAGCAATCACCTGCGGCACCTGCGCGTCGTAGCGGTTGTTGCGGATGCCCATGGTGACCTTGTTCTCAAAGTCGATGCCGTCCACCTGCTCCAGAAAGCCGTGCACAAAGTGCTGGCGGCTTTGCTCACCGTCGCCCACCACGTCCAGCCCCGCGTCCTCCTGTTCCTTGATCCACAAGAGCGTGGCATCGGCCTTGGCCTGCTGCAGTTCGGGGCCGGCCAGCTTCCACTGCGGCCAGAGTTTTTCGGTTTCCGACAACCAGGAGGGTTTGGGCAGGCTACCGGCAATGGCGGTTTCAAACATGGGAACTCCTTGCGTGTTCAGGTGGAAGAGCGGCGTTCATTGTCCTGCAGCAGGCGCCACATGACCTTGCCTGCGCCGCTCTTGGGCAGGGCGTCGACAAACTGCACCATGCGCGGCACCTTGTACACCGCCATGGTGTCGCGGCACCAGGCAATGATGTCCTCCTCGGTGGTGCTGGCGTGGCTGGCACGCCGCACCACCACGGCCTTGACCGATTCGCCGCGGTAACTGTCCTGCATGGAGATGATGCAGGCCTCTTGCACGGCCGGGTGGCGGTACATCAGCGCCTCCACCTCGGCGGGCCAGACCTTGAAGCCCGAGGCATTGATCATGCGTTTGAGCCGGTCGGTGATGAAGTAGTAGCCGTCCGCATCCACATGGCCCAGGTCACCGGTGCGGAAGAAGCGCTTGCCCTCGCGTTCAAAAAACACGGCGCGGGTTGCGTCCGGGTTCTTCCAGTAGCCCTGGAACACCTGCGGCCCATGCACCACGATTTCGCCCTGCTCACCCCCTTCCAGGTCTTGCAAGGTTTCGGGGTCCACCACGCGCGCATCCACCCCCATGAAGGGGATGCCCAGGCACTGCTGCTTGGGGTGGTCTGGCGGGTTGCTGTGACTGGGCGCAGCGGTTTCGGTCAAGCCATAGCCTTCGGCATAGCGCAGGCCAAACTGCTCTTGCAGGCGCTGGGCCACGGCCTGCGGCATGGCCGCACCGCCGCCGCCGATGTAGAGCAGGCTGGAGAGGTTGAACTGCGCAAAGTTGGGGCTGCCCATCAGGTCGATGACCATGGTGGGGATGTTGGTCCAGCTGCTGACCTGCCAACGCGAGATCAGCTGGCCGGCCAGTTCGCGGTCCCAGCGCGGCATCAGCACCATGGTGGCGCCGATGTAAATGTTGGCGTGCATCAGGCTCACCATGCCGGTGATGTGGAACATGGGCACCACCATGAGCGTGACGGTCTCCATGCTGGCATTGCCCCACAGCCCGCTGGACACGGCGTTGTGCATGATGCTGGCGTGCGTGTGCATGCAACCCTTGGGCAAGCCGGTGGTGCCGCTGGTGTAGGGCAACAAGGCCAAATCGGTAGACCCCGTCTGCAGTGCGGGCGGCGTGGCGTCTTGGGGAATATCGTGCCAGGCATGCACCTGGCCACCAGCCAATGCAGGCAATGCATGGCGGGTGAGCAACCAGTCGGTCCAGGCCACTGGCGGCGCGTCATCCCCTGCGCTGGGGTCAAAGGCGTCGGTGAAATGGGTGACCAGCAAATGCTGCAGCCGTTGGGCCTCGGGCAAGGCATCGCTGGCGCGGGCCAGTTCAGGGGCCAGGTCTGCGGTGGTGATGGCCACGCGCACGTCGGGGTCGGTGATGTAGTGCTTGAGCTCCTCAGCCCGGTTCATGGGGTTGACCGGAACCACCACCGCGTTGGCCCGCAGGATCCCAAAGTGCGCGATGACCAGCTGCGGGCAGTTTTGCATATTGAGGAGCACCCGGTCGCCCTTGGCAACGCCCTGGGCGTGCAACCAAGCGGCGACTTGCTCAGCCTGGGCGGCCAGCGCGGCATAGGTAAGGACACGGCCAAAGAAGATCAATGCGGCCTTGTCCGGATAGCGGCGGGCATTGATGGCCAGGTTGTCCCACAGGGAGGTGGCAGGAACGGTGATCTGCTTGGGTAGCCGCGTGGGCCACACCGCATGGTGCGCGCTGGGATTCATGGTGCCGTGTCTCCGTATTGTTGTGCGCGCACGATACGTGAAGCCGCGCAGCTTGAAAACCGCGCCTGTCACCGCAGCGACCAACTTGGTCCAAACGTGCAGCCGGCATCTGTCTGTACGGAAGAGCCAAAGCCCGGTATCCGCTTGCAAGACTGAGAGGTAGTGGCATGCTTTCTGCTTGACGCACTCACCGCAGAGCGGCATGCGCACGAATTAGCTTATTACTTTTTTGCATGCGGCTCGATGGTAAACCCCGATGATCCCTGCTTGGGGGCGACGCTAAAGTTCAGCGTCAGAATCGGGGCGCAGACACCGCTCTGGTGCACCCTGCTGATTCATTTATTTGGAGTATTGACTTATGAGCATCAAAAAACTGAAGACCCTGGCAACCGTCGTGGCTGCGCTGGGTGCTGTCATCGCAGCCCCCGCCCACGCCGGCAAAACCCTGGACGCCATCAAGGCGCGTGGCCAAGTGGTCTGCGGCGTGAACACGGGCCTGGCCGGTTTCGGTGCTGCGGATTCCAATGGCAAATGGACCGGACTGGATGTGGACGTGTGCCGTGCAGTAGCCGCCGCCACTTTGGGTGATGGCGAAAAAGTGAAATACGTTCCGCTGAACGCACAGGCCCGCTTCACCGCTCTGCAGTCCGGTGAAATCGACATCCTGTCGCGCAACACCACCTTCACGCTGACCCGTGATGCCTCTCTGGGCCTGACCCAGACTGCCGTAACCTACTACGACGGCCAAGGCTTCATGGTCCCCGTGAAGAGCAAGCTCAAGAGCGCCAAGCAGCTCAAGGGCCAGACCGTGTGCGTGCAATCCGGCACCACCACCGAAAAGAACCTGACCGATTACTCCAAGGCCAACGGCCTGGGCATCAAGCCCATCGTGTTTGAAAAGCTGGAAGCCGCTGAAGGCGCGTACTTCGCAGGCCGTTGCGTGGCGTACACCACCGATGCGTCCGGTCTGGCCTCCACCCGCAACAAGGTCGCCAAAAACCCCGCCGACCACATCATCTTGCCCGAACTGATCTCCAAAGAGCCCCTGGGCCCTATGGTGCGCCGTGGCGATGACGAGTGGACCACCATTGTGAAATGGGTGATCTACGGTCTGCTGGAAGCCGAAGAGTACGGTGTGACCGCCGCCAACGTGGACGACCTCAAGACCACCAGCAAAGACCCCGTCGTGGGCCGCCTGCTGGGCTCCACCGAAGACACCGGCAAGCTGCTGGGTCTGGACAAGGAATGGCTGGCACGCGCCGTCAAGACCACCGGCAACTACGGCGAAATCTTCGAACGCAACGTGGGTCCCAAGTCGCCCCTGCAATTGCCACGCGGTTTGAACAACCTGTGGAACAAGGGCGGCGTGCAATACGCACCTCCCGTCCGTTAAACAGGCCATGCGAGACGCTGTGACCCGGCGTTTCGCACCGCAAAAGGGCAGCCGCAGACACCATGCGCTGCCCTTTTCAACTGGTTGGTCGAATTCTCCGTGACAACAAGGGCCGACATGTCCACACCCTCCTCCCCTCCTAAAAAATCATGGTCCTGGCGCAGCCAGGCGTTCCGTGGTTTGGTGTACCAGATCATCGCCGTCGTGGCGGTGCTGGTCACCGTGATTTACCTGGCCCACAACACCACCACCAACATGAAGTTGCGGGGCATCCAGAGCGGCTTTGATTTCCTGTCCAGCCCCGCCGGCTTCGACATCGGCGAAAGCCTGTTTGCGTTTGACTCGGGCGAGTCCTACTGGCGCGCCTACCTGGTCGGCTTTGTGAACACCCTGCGCGTGGCCGTGGTGGGCATCATCCTCACCACCATTCTGGGCACGCTGATTGGCGTGGGCCGGTTCTCGCGCAACGCGTTGATACGCGGCCTGTGCACGGTGTATGTGGAGTTCTTCCGCAACATACCGGTGCTGTTGCAGCTGTTGATGTGGTACCTCATGTTCACCGAGGTACTGCCTGCCTCCAACGAACCGCTGGTGCTCGGGCCTTTCTTCCTGAGCAAGGGCGGCCTGAACTTCCCGATTCCCGAATGGGCTGCAGGCCATGTCTTGGGCGCCTGGGGCCTGCTGGCCGGTGTGGGCCTGGCGTGGGCCTATCGCCGCTACGCCTACCGCATGTTCGAAAAAACCGGCAAGCCCAAGAGCATGTTCTGGGTGCCGGTTGCCATCATCGTGGCCACCGGAATTGTGGGTTGGCTGCTAGGCGGCGCCCCCACCGCACTGAACATGCCCGTGCAGGGCGACTTTGCCATTGAAAACGGCGGCGCGCTGACACCCGAGTACCTCTCAGTGCTGCTGGGCCTGACGATTTACACCGCGGCCTTTGTATCCGAGGTGGTGCGGGGCGGTATCCAGTCCGTGGCGCTGGGTCAGTCGGAGGCTGCTGCGGCTTTGGGCCTGAGCCGTGGCCAGACCATGCGCTTGGTGATGCTGCCGCAAGCTCTGCGCGTGATCATTCCGCCCGTCACCAACCAGTTTCTGAACCTGACCAAGAACTCATCGCTGGCCGTGGCCATTGGTTACCCCGACGTGGTGTCCATCGCCAACACGGCCATCAACCAGACCGGGCGCGCCGTGGAGTGCATTGCCATCATCATGCTGGTGTACCTGAGCACCTCGCTGTTCACGTCGATCAGCATGAATTGGTACAACACCCGCTCCGCCATCAAAGAACGCTAGGGGACGTACATGAGCGCAACGACTTTTCAACCCATTGCCGCGCGTCCCGCCCCCGTGAAAACGGAAGGGTTGGTGGCGTGGATCCGCACCAACCTGTTTGGCGACTGGAAGACCACGCTGGGCACCGTGATCATTGGCGCGGTGCTGCTGGCCGTGCTGCCACGCCTCCTGAGCTGGGCCCTAGTGCATGCGGTGTGGGTGCCCAACTTCGATGCCTGCCACGCCGAGGGCGCTGGCGCCTGCTGGGGCGTGGTGGTAGAGAAATTCCGCATCATCATCTTTGGCCGCTACCCGTTTGAGGAACAGTGGCGCCCGCTGGTCGCCACGCTGGTGCTGCTGGGCCTGCTGGTGCTGAGCTGCATGCGCATATTTTGGAAAACCTGGCTGGGCCTGGCCTGGATCGCGGTACTGGGCTTCTTCTTTGTGGTGATGTACGGCGGCGTGCTGGGCCTGAGCCGTGTGGACACCGACCGTTGGGGCGGCCTGCCGCTGACCTTGCTGCTGTCCTCCCTGTCCATGGCCATGGCCTTCCCCATTGCCTTGCTGATCGCGCTGGGGCGCCGCTCCACACTGCCTGCCATCCGCAGCTTTTGCACCATCTACGTGGAGCTGATCCGCGGCGTGCCGCTGATCTCGGTGTTGTTCATGGCCTCGTTCATGTTCCCGCTGCTGATGCCCCAGGGCTTCAACATCGACGTGCTGATCCGTGTGCTGGCCGGTATCACGCTGTTTGCCGCGGCCTACATGGCCGAGGTGATCCGCGGTGGCCTGCAGTCCCTGCCCAAGGGGCAGATCGAAGCCGCCGCCACGCTGGGCCTGTCGTACTGGCAAACCCAGCGCAAGATCGTGCTGCCCCAGGCCCTGGCCATGGTGGTGCCCGGCATCATGAACAACTTCATCTCCACCTTCAAGGACACCTCGCTCGTGACCATCGTGAGCCTGTACGAGCTCACGGGTTCCATGAGCCTGGCCCTGAACTCGGACGCAGACTGGCGCCCTTTCAAGATCGAAGGCTACCTGTTCATCGCCCTGATCTATTTCGGCTTTTGCTTCTCCATGTCGCGCTACAGCCTGTGGATTGAAAAGCAAGTCAACAAAAGCAAACTCCGCTAAGGAACGAATATGTCTGAACCCATCATTACCTTCAACAAAGTCAACAAGTGGTACGGCAACAATTTCCACGTGCTGCGCGACATTGATCTGACCGTGACCAAGGGCGAGCGCATCGTGGTCTGTGGCCCCTCCGGCTCCGGCAAGTCCACCCTGATCCGCTGCATCAACCGTCTCGAAGAACACCAGCAGGGCCACCTGACCGTGGACGGTGTGGAACTGACCGACGACGTGAAAGCCATCGACGACGTGCGCAAGAAAGTCGGCATGGTGTTCCAGCAGTTCAACCTGTTCCCCCATCTGACGGTGCTGGAGAATCTGACGCTGTCGCCCATGTGGGTGGGCAAGATGCCCAAGAAAGATGCTGAAGAAAAGGCCATGGAACAGCTCAAGCGCGTGCGCATTGCCGAGCAGGCCAGCAAGTACCCGCTGCAGCTCTCCGGTGGCCAGCAGCAACGCGTGGCGATTGCCCGCGCGCTATGCCTGACCCCCAAGATCATGCTGTTCGATGAGCCCACCAGCGCGCTGGATCCCGAGATGATCAAGGAAGTACTGGATGTGATGATCGAGATGGCCGGCCAGGGCATCACCATGATTTGCGTGACCCACGAAATGGGCTTTGCCAAGGCCGTGGCCGACCGCGTGATATTCATGGACCAAGGCCAGATCGTGGAGCAAAACACGCCGCATGAGTTCTTCAACAACCCGCAAAGCGACCGCAGCAAGGACTTCCTGTCCAAGATCCTGGGCCACTGAAACGCGATGAACGCACCGGAACGTTTGCAATGGGAAGCCCTGAACACCGGGCTGGCCCAGCTGCGAAGTGGCGCCCTGAGCGCGCATGGTCTGTCAGACCTGGCACGCAGCCAGCACGCCCTGCTGGACGCGCTGGGGCCCCGCTACCGCGAGGTGCTGCTGCAGCTCATGGACCGGCTCGAATCCAGCGCCTTGTTTTCGGAGGAGAGTTGCTCGTTCAGCCAGCAGGGTCTGCTGGACAACCTGCAAATCTGGCTGGAAAAAGCCAGCGCCCAACTGGGTGCAACCCCGCCGGACCGTTAAACCTTACTGCGTAGCGGCCACGTGAGCGGGCCCCAGCCGGTCGGTGGTCCAGCGCAGCAGGTCCATCCACATTTGCCGCGTTTCCGCCTCTTGCGGCATGCGGGAAGCGCTGGGCAGCTCAATGGTGACCACCGGCACACGCTTGTGGATGCCCCCGTAATTGCCCAGTGACCCTGGGAAGATGCCGACCTGGTCCAGGTACAGACGGCCCAGCTTGCTGGGGGGCACTGAGGGGCCATCAAAGTCCAGCACGCCATACGGCGCATGCACACTGACAATCAGATTGGGTTTGAAACTGTCCATCTGCTCCAGCAGGAAGCGCGACTCGGGCTCCGACAAGGGTTTGTTGCCCGGCCAGCGGCGCGGGTCGCGCTTGGTGCGCGTCTCCCAGTACTCGCGGGCGTCACGCGCCCAGTTGGGCGTGGGGAAGTTGCGGTTCAGGTCCACGCCATTCGCATTGGTACGGCGTGAGGGCCGGGCAAACAGGCCATCGGGGTTCAGCGCCGGAATGAAGCGCCAGTGCACCGAGAGCGCCATGTCCGACGGCGGGGTCTGGGCCAAGCCTATCCAGTGGAACACCAGCGAACTCGATGCCATCTCGTCCCCGTGGATGCCACCGACCACCAGCACGCGAAAGTTGGCGTCTGCCGGCTGGATGTCACGCCCCCACAGCGTGCGCCCCTGCACCGAGCGCACCTGCATGTCGTGCAATGCAGCCGCCTCGCACATGCCGGGGCTCACATTGGGGATTTTGGAAGAATAGTCGGCGCAAGCCCTCGCCATATCTGCGCGTGCAGCTATTGAAACGATAGCAAAAATACACGCCACCAAGGTTCGAATGTACATAGGCCGGATTGTAGGGGGCGTTGGTTACTGGAGTTTTAACCATTGGCGACCGCAGGAGTCTGTCAAAACCAGTTAAATTGCATGCATGTCGTCGCATCCCTCACCGCAGCACGCGGTGCCCCCCAATTTCTCGTCCGCTGAATTCCGCTTGGCCCTGGGCATGTTCGCCACCGGTGTGACCATCGTGACGGCCCGCGCGCCCGATGGCAGCCTGGTCGGCCTCACCGCCAACTCGTTCAACTCGGTGTCACTCTCCCCGCCGCTGGTGCTGTGGAGCCTGGCACGCACGGCCGGCTCCATGGCCGCATTCAGCACCGGTTCGCACTACGCCATCAACATCCTGGGTGCCGACCAGCAAGCATTGGCCCGCCAGTTCGCCGCGCGCGAAGGCGACCGCTACGCTGGTGTGGCATTCACCACAGGCGCCGGTGGAGCCCCCTTGCTGGAAGGGGCGGCCGCCACCTTTGAGTGCTTCAACCGCAGCCGCTACGAAGAAGGCGACCATGTGATTTTTGTGGGCGAGGTCGAACGCTGCAGCCACCGGCAAGGCGCCTCCCCCTTGCTCTTCCACGGCGGGCGGTTCTACACCGAACACCCCCTCTAACCACACATCCATGCCATCTTTGCCCCGCTCCGTACGCCACGTCCTGCTCTCCCTGCGCGACCTGCTGACCTCGGCCAGCCCTTTGGTTTTGGCGGCTGCGGGTCTGCTGTGGCTGGCCTACTGGTGGCTGGACCCCATGCCGCCCAAACGCCTGACGCTGGCCACCGGCCCCGAACAAAGCGCCTACGCCGAACTGGGCAAACGCTATGCAAAAGCCCTGGCCGCCAGCGGCATCGAAGTGGTGCTGTTGCCCAGTGAGGGCTCATCTGCCAATCTGAACCTGCTGCGCACCGGCCAGGCCGACGCCGGCTTTGTGCAAGGCGGCACCGGCAATGGCAATGTGCCCGATGACGAAGCCGAAGAGCTGGTGACGCTGGGCAACCTCTTTGTCGAACCCATCTGGCTGTTCTACCGCACCGCATCCGCGCGGTCCGTGGTCCACAGCGGGCGCCTGAGCTCGCTCACCCAGCTGACCCACATGCGCGTCAATGTGGGCGCCGCCGGCAGCGGCGTGCCCACTCTGATGCAAACCTTGCTGGACATGAACCGTGTGGAACCCCGCGCACTCAAGCTCTCGCAACTGGAGCAAACCCCCGCCACCGTCAAACTGCTGGACGGTCAGCTCGATGCCGTGGTGTTTGCCTCCGCCCCAGAAGCGCCGATTGTGCAAATGCTGCTGCAGACGCCGGGCATCCGGCTCATGGATTTTTCGCAAAATGAGGCCTACGCGCGGCGCCTGCCCTTTGTCAGCCCGGTCGTGCTGCCCAACGGCATTGTGGATCTGGCGCGCAACATGCCCAAAGAAGATGTGCACCTGATCGCTACCACCACCAGCATGCTCGCGCGCGACGGCGTACACCCCGCCCTGCGCCAACTGCTGTCCCAGGCGGCGTTGCAGGTCCATGGCCAGGGCGGCTGGTTCAACCGCGCCCGCGAGTACCCCAACGCAGCCAATGCCGAGTACCCGCTGGCTCCGGAAGCCGAGCGCACGCTGCGCAACGGCACGCCCTCGTTGCAGCGCTACCTGCCGTTCACCCTGTCCAACCTGATCGAACGTATGTGGCTGGCCATGGGCATCATCATCGCCGTGCTGCTGCCGCTGGGCAAGATTGCGCCGCCGCTGTATGCGTTTCGGGTGCGTTCGCGCGTGTTCCGCTGGTATGGCCAGCTGCGCGAGATTGAAGAGCGGCTGGAGAAGGACACCGAACAGGCGCCCGCGCTCCTTGAAGAGCTGGAAGCCCTGGAAGCCAAGGTAGAAAAGGTGATCGTGCCTCTGTCGTACACCGACGAGCTCTACACCCTGCGCAACCACATTGGCCTGGTGCGGCAAAAACTGCAGGCCAAGCTCCCAGGCAAAGCTGCGTAAAGTGGCCTAGAGCGTAGAGTCCATGCTGTTGCGCATAGCCTGCTGGGCCACCGCGTCGAGCGCACCGTCCACCACGGGCTGCCCCGAAATCACGCGCAGCTGACCACCAGCCACCAGCTTGTCGTGCGTGCGTCGCGTCATGGACTGGGTCGTACCTGCACTGCTGGTAAACAGGAACAGCGTGCCATGCGGACTTGCCCAGGTGAGCTGGGTGCGCACCCACTGCTCACCGACCATCAGTTCCACCCATGAGCCCAGGGGCAAGCTACCTGTGCTTGCCGCGGCTGGCTCTGCCGATGCAGCGCCTGGGGTTTCTGCGACACCGGCAGGTGTCGCAGACTCAACGTTCTGCGCAGACTCCGGCAGTTCAATGAAATTGGAATCGTGGGCCTCTTCGGGGGCCACCCAGGGGTCGCCATCTTCCACCGGTCGGGTACGCGCCACGGCCGCTGCAGGCTCGACAGGAGCGACCTGCGGCTCCGCCGGTTTGGCCCCTGCGCGAAACGCCAGCTGGTGCAAGCCCATCAGGGCTTCGAGAAAGACGCTGGTCTTGGTAACGGGGTAGCGGATCGTATCCAGTCCTTCGCGCAGGGTGCTGATCAATAGCGGCACCAGACGCGTCAGCTTGGACACATTCATGCGGGCCAGGTCCGGATGGGCACTCCACAACGTGGCCGAAATCAGCGCTTGGTATTTGTCCGCCACGCTGGAACCCGCTCCCCCCTGCAGGCGCGCCTGCGCCACCACCTGGGCCCAGGGACCACAGAGAAAGGCAATCACCACCTCAGGCACCTTGGCCGCATCGGGGTGGGAGTCAATTTCGCGGGCAATCTTTTCAGCCAGCAGGTTGCGCTGCTCGGCCTGCTGCAGGGCTCGCACAGCCTGCGCACGGGAGGCCTCCTGTTGCCGGGCCTGGGCATCCCACAGATGGCGCAAATCCGCCAACGCATGTTCAAAGGGCTCGGCACTGGTGATATCGGCGTCGACTACGGGGGCCAGGGCGTCTTGCACCTGCTGGAAAAACTCAGCGAAGCCCGGACTCTGCGGTGAAGTAAACGCCAGGCTGCGATGCGTCAACTCCTGCACCAAGACGCGGGCCGCGTGCTGCTTGTCGGTAAAGATGCGCGGGTCTACCAGCGCCAGGCGCATCAACGCGGGCTCCAGGCCCCACACCACCTGCTGCACCGGTGTCACCAGGCGTGGATCACAGGCGATGTTGTCCACCATCAGGTTGATCACCTCCAGGCTCAGGGCCTGCGCAATGCCCGCAGCACTGCGGCGTATGGCTTCCCGCGCCGCATGGGCCACCTTTTCATTGGGGGCGACCAGGGTACCCGCACTGCGCCGCTGCTCCAGACGCTGGACCACACGGTCCACCTGTTTCATTTCGGTCAATGCTTCCAGAGCGGCCGGCATGGTGGCGTCGAAATCCTGGTCCGATCCCGGCATGGGCATGCCACCGCTTTCAAACTCGCGGGCAAATTGTTGGGCAAAGGCCGCCACCCGGTGCGGTGTGCCGTGTTGGTCCAACTCCCCCGCCAATAGGCGGCGCAAGCGGTCCAGGGTCAGCAACGCCGGGTCGCTCACGCGCCGCGCAGCCCGCATCTCGGAGGCCACCAGCGCTTCTCGCTCCGCACTGCCCGGCGCGCCCGAGCTGATGGCCTGTGCCGTCACACCTTTAGAACCGCTACCGGACGTGCCACCACCAGGCGTTGGCACCACGGCATAGCCTGCCGCGACGACGCCCTGAGACCGCATGTGCTGTGACAGGCTGGTGTACAGCTCACGCAGCTCGCCGCCCAGCGACACACCCATGGTGGTCAGCCAGTCCAGCCGCACCGCCGCGGGCACGGCCAGACGTTCCACAACGTGCTTGAGAGCCTGCAGATACATCTCGGGCCGCAACGGGTTGCGCTCAGGCCGCACCGTGGCCAGGCCCAGCGTGGAACAAATGAGGGTATTGAGGTCGGCCAGGCTGGCCTCCGCCGCCAGCATGGCCATTTGCTGGGCGCGCGCCATGTTGACGCTTTCCTGCACCTGCACTTCGTCCATCAGCTCCAGCTGGTCAAAGTGCACCTCGGCTAGGGATAGGCTGGGCGCCTTGGCGGAGGGCACCGGCTTGTTGAAGGCTTCCACCAGTACCTGCGGATACTGGGCGCGCAGCACAGGCTCTTGCACCAACAGGTGCTTGAGCGACTCCTCATGCACGTCGCGCTCACGCATGTCGCGCGCACCCGCAACCCGGGCGTGCAGCGATTTGCGCACTGCCGCAATCAGCTTGCCCATGATGGCACCGCCTCCCGCAGCCGCCTCCCTCACCGTGGCTTGGTACAGGGCAGCGTACTGGGGGGTGGGCTCAGTCATGTCGTGGGCACTCCACAGGCGGGATAAACAGGATTACTTCAGGGCCTTGTAGCGCATGCGCTTGGGCTTGGCACCCTCTTCGCCCAACCGCTTCTTCTTGTCGGCTTCGTACTCTTGGTAGTTGCCGTCGAAGAAGGTCCATTGGCTATCGCCTTCGGCGGCCAGAATGTGCGTGGCAATACGGTCCAGGAACCAGCGATCGTGGGAAATCACCAGCATGGTGCCGGCGAATTCCAACAGCGCATCTTCCAGCGCGCGCAGGGTTTCCACGTCCAAGTCGTTGGACGGCTCATCGAGCATCAACACGTTGCCACCAGCAATCAGCGTCTTGGCCAGATGCAGGCGCCCACGCTCGCCACCGGACAGCATGCCAACCTTCTTCTGCTGGTCCGCGCCGTTGAAGTTGAAGCGTCCGCAGTAGGCGCGGCTGGCCATCTGGAATTTACCGACATTGAGGATATCGAGTCCACCGGACACGTCTTCCCAGACGGTCTTGTCGTTGGACAAGTCATCACGGTGCTGGTCGACAAAGGCCATCTTGACGGTAGAGCCGATGACGACTTCACCCGAATCTGGTTTCTCCTTGCCCGCAATCAGTTTGAACAGCGTGGACTTACCGGCACCGTTGGGGCCGATGATGCCGACGATGGCGCCTGCGGGAATGTTGAAGCTCAGGTTGTCAATCAGCACGCGGTCGCCAAAGGACTTGCTCACACCCTTGAATTCGATCACCTGGCTACCCAGACGGTCCGCCACGGGGATGAAGATTTCGTTCGTCTCGTTGCGCTTCTGGTATTCAAAGTCGCTCAATTCTTCAAAGCGGGCCAGACGGGCCTTGCTCTTGGCCTGGCGGGCCTTGGGGTTCTGTCGCGACCATTCCAATTCCTTCTTCAGGGCCTTGGCGCGAGCTTCTTCACCCTTTTGCTCGGCCTCCAGGCGGGCACCCTTTTGGGTCAACCAATCGGAGTAGTTGCCCTTGTACGGGATACCGGAGCCGCGGTCCAGTTCCAGAATCCATTCGGCCGCGTTGTCCAGGAAGTAGCGATCGTGGGTGATGGCCACCACGGTGCCTGGGTAGCGCTGCAGGAACTGCTCCAGCCAGTCCACCGATTCGGCGTCCAAGTGGTTGGTGGGTTCGTCGAGCAGCAGCATGTCGGGCTTGGACAACAGCAGGCGACACAGCGCCACACGGCGCTTTTCACCGCCGGAGAGCACGCCAATATTGGCGTCCCACGGTGGCAGGCGCAAGGCGTCGGCGGCAATTTCCAATTGGTGCTCGGAGTCGGTTCCGGCGGTGGCGATGATGGCTTCGAGTTCGGCCTGCTCAGCGGCCAGCGCGTCAAAATCGGCATCTTCGGCGCCGTAGGCGGTGTACACCTCTTCCAGGCGGGCCTTGGCGGCAAACACCTTGCCCATGCCCGCTTCTACGCTTTCGCGCACGGTCTGGGTAGGGTCCAGCTGAGGTTCTTGGGGCAAGTAACCGATGTTCAGGCCTGCCATGGGAATGGCTTCGCCTTCGATTTCCTTGTCGATGCCCGCCATGATCTTCAGCAAGGTGGACTTGCCGGAGCCATTGGTCCCCAAAACGCCAATTTTGGCGCCCGGGAAGAAGCTCAAAGAGATGTCTTTAAGAATGTGACGCTTGGGCGGCACGATCTTGCCGACGCGGTTCATGGAGAAAACGTATTGGGCCATTGCGAGTCTGGTTGTTTCAGCGGGAAAACCGACATTATCGACTGCCGCACTCCGCTTGGGCCGGGCAGCCCCGGAATTAGCTGGTGCCGGCAGCGTTTCCGAGGTCGTTGCGCAGGGCCGCCTGGGCCACCGCGTCCAGCGCGTTGTCCATCACGTGGCCATCCGACACCAGGTGGATCAGCCCCAGACCGCGCAGCCGATCCATGGTGCGGCGGGACATGGAGTGCGCCAGGCCGCCCGAGGAGATGAACATGAACAGCGTGCGGTGCGGGCTGGCCC
Organism: Rhodoferax sp. P1_F3; assembly: GCF_056405715.1. Taxonomy (NCBI): domain Bacteria; kingdom Pseudomonadati; phylum Pseudomonadota; class Betaproteobacteria; order Burkholderiales; family Comamonadaceae; genus Rhodoferax; species Rhodoferax sp. P1_F3. The sequence goes on from NZ_JBFUBO010000001.1 coordinate 40,619, forward strand.
AGGTGAGCTGGGCACGCACCCACTGACCGCCCAGCGCCAGGTCCACCCACGACCCAGTTTGCAAGGTGTCGGCGCCCCAGGCTGTTTGAAGGGCTGGATCTGCCACCTCAGCCACCTCTGGCAGCGAGGGTGGGGGCTCAAAGCCATCGCGCAAAAAGCCCGAATCGGTGGCCTCACTCTCGGCCATCCAGAAGCCCTCGGCCTCGGGTGCCACGCTGTCTTCATCCTCCTGCGCATCGGACACCACCGAGGGAATAGCATCTGCCGGGGTAGCTACTGCGGCAGCGGCCTTGGCACTCTCAAACACCTGCTCGTGCACGGCAATCAGGCCATCGAAAAAGACGGGAATGCGGTCTTCCGGGTATTCGATGAGCTGCAAGCCTTGGCGAATTTTCACCAGCATTTGGGGCACCAGCTCCACCAGGCGCGAGCGGTTGCGCCGCGCCAGGCGCAGACGCACGCTCCAGATTAGGTCGTCGACCAGCGCCAGGTAGCCATCCGCATCCTGCGTGCCATCGGCACAGCGCAGCTGCGACTCTGCCACCACCTGGGCCCATGGGCCTTGCAAAAACTTCACCACCAGCTCGGGTACGGTCTTGCGGCTCAGGCGCTCGATAAAGTCCTTGCTGAAGCGCTCTGCCAGCAAATTGCGCTGCTCGGCATGCAGCAGGCCACGGGCTGCTTCTTCGGCGCGCGCGCGTTGCACTTTTTCATCCTGCGTCCAGCCATCTTCGAGTTTGCGCAACAGGCGCGCAAAGGCGTTGGCGTCACCCTCCCCCCCGCTCAACACGCTGAACGCGTTGTCAAAGGTCTTTTGGAACCGACTGAAGCCGGGCTCATCCACGGACGTAAAGGCCAGGCTACGGTTGGTGATCTTGTCCAGAAACAGGCGCGCTGGGTGCTTTCTCTCACTGAAGAACCGTGGGTCAGATTGCGAAAGCCGAATAAGTACCGACTCCATACTTTTGAGCCCCTGGCGCACCGGGGCTAGCAATCGGCGGTCTTCCATCAGGTTTTCCAGCATCAGGCGCACCACCTCTTCGCCCAACTGCTGGCCCAGCGCCCGGCCTTGCACGCCCTCTTTCACCGCTTCCCTGCCAGGGGCCTTCGCTTTGGGTGCCGCCCGGCCTGACAGGTTGGCGCGCTCCGCCAGGCGCTTCATCATGGGCTCCACCAGCTTCATGTCCTCCAGGGCCAGGAAGGAGGCGGGCACGGTATGGGTGAAGTCCTTGATACCCCTGGCCGCGCCGCTGGGGTCCAGCTCGCCCGATAGCAGGCGGCGCAATTTGTCCAGCGTCAGCAGGGTGCGGGTCACCGAGTTTTCGGCCACTTTGACCTGCCCGCCAAACGGGCCGGTGCTGGAGGTGGCCGAAGCCACCGGTTCCACTCCCTGGGAACGCAGCCAATCCGTCATCTCGCGGTACAGCTGGTGCAGGGCCGCGCCCAGCAGGCCGGCCGCAGGGGTCATCACGGCGCCGCGGGCGTCGTCTTCGGGCACCAACTGGCCCAATGCCTCGCGCAGGGAAAACACAAAGGCTTCAGGCTTGATCGGGTTCAGGTGGGGCTGCACGCTGGACCACCCCAAGAGGCTGCTGACATAGGCATTCAGAGCGGGCAGCACATCTTCCACCGCGGAGAGGACCTCTTGCTCGGTCAGCGCCAGCTCGATGTTGGCATCGATCTGCTCGTCTTCGAGAAACTGAAAATCGTCGAACTTGACCCGTGCCGGGCTGATGCGTCGCTGCGTATCTCCGCCATACACCGCAGCGCGCAGGGATTTGGAAAATATGGACTTGAGTTCGGCCTGGCGCAGTACGAGCAGCTCAACCGTGGCGCGGCGTGCCGGGTGTCGCCCGGCGTGCAGATTCTTGTTGTTGGCAGGCGACATGGCTGACTGCAACCCGGACAGCACATCGTCCATCAAGGCATCGCTTTGGTCCAACACCGCTTCAATGCAAGTTTGCAGCGAAGGTTTGGTTTGGCCCGGGTCTTGGGCCACCCCCAACCGCCGCAACAGGTATTTTTTCATCGTGCCGACATTCTCCACATCCCCGGCCGCCGCGCCAGCCTGGTGACAAGTTGTTACGGCACTGTAACGCCTGTGTCCATTGTGCTGAAAGGCCAGATTTTGAGGAGTTGCTCACAAGCATGCGACAATAGGCCCATTGCGGCGCTTCAGTTGCCCGCAATACCAGCACCTTGCTGGGGACCCCACGACACAGGGCGTCCCACTTTTGAATCCATCTGCCTTTGACTGACTGCCGGCCCTGGTGCCTGCAGAACGGCCGATTCCCAAGCGTCCCGGACGGACGCATCTATCCAATGAACTTCGAAGATCTGAAACTGGCCCCTGCCATTGTCAAAGCCGTGCGCGAGCAGGGTTACGAGACCCCCACCGCGATCCAGGCCCAGGCGATTCCGCTGGTGCTGGAAGGCCATGACCTGCTGGGCGGCGCCCAGACCGGTACCGGCAAGACCGCCGCCTTTACCCTGCCCCTGCTGCACCGCCTCTCCATGAGCCGCAGCGCGCAAAACAAGTTTGGCGGCACTGGCATCCGTGCCCTGGTGCTGACCCCCACCCGGGAACTCGCCGCCCAGGTGGAAGAGTCCGTGCGCCAGTACGGCAAGTACCTGCAACTGTCCTCCACCGTCATCTTTGGCGGCGTGGGCATGAACCCGCAAATCTCCAAAGTCAAAAAGGGCGTGGACATTTTGGTGGCGACCCCCGGCCGTCTGCTGGACCTGGCCCAACAAGGCATGCTGGACCTCGGCCAGGTGCAAATGCTGGTGCTGGACGAAGCCGACCGCATGCTGGACATGGGCTTCATCCACGACGTGAAGAAGGTGCTGGCCCTGGTACCCAAGGAAAAGCAAAGCCTGCTGTTCTCGGCCACCTTCAGCGATGAAATCCGCGAGCTGGCCAATGGCCTGCTGAAGAACCCGCAAAGCGTGCAGGTCACCCCGCGCAACACCACGGTGCAGCGCATCACCCAGGTGATCCACCCCGTGGGCCGTGGCAAGAAAAAGGCCCTGCTGGCCCACATCATCAACGAGCAAAACTGGAGCCAGGTGCTGGTGTTCACCCGCACCAAGTTTGGCGCCAACAACGTGGCCGAGTTTCTGGAGAAAAACGGCATCAGCGCCATGGCGCTGCACGGCAACAAGAGCCAGGCCGCCCGCACCCAGGCGCTGTCGGGCTTCAAGAGCGGCGACGTGCGTGCCCTGGTGGCCACCGACATTGCCGCCCGCGGCATTGACATCGATGACCTGCCACACGTCGTGAACTACGAAATCCCGAACGTCAGCGAAGACTATGTGCACCGCATCGGCCGTACCGGCCGCGCCGGTGCCGATGGCGCCGCGGTGAACCTGGTCTGCCTGGACGAAGAAGGCTTCATGCAGGACATCGAACGCTTCACCAAGCAAAAGATTGACGTCAAGGTCATCGACGGCTTCGGCCCCGAGCCCGGCGAAAAGGGCGAACCCATCGCCATGGGCCGCCAGACCATCTGGGGTGGCGCAGGCAAGCCACCTAGCCGTGACGTGATGCAGGCCGCTGCCAAAGCCGCCCGCACCGAAATGCTGCAACGCGTGCGTGACAGCAAGGCCGGCCAGGGCGGTGCACGCGCCGGCGGCGGTGGCAATGGTGGTGGTAACGGTGGTAACGGTGGTAACGGCGGCGGCCGTGGCGGCCAGGGCCAACGTGGCAACGGTGGTGGAAATGGTGGCGGCGGCCAAGGCCGCGGTGCCGACCGCAGCGGTGAATTCCAACCCCCACGTCCGCAAGGCGCGCGCCCTCCCCAGGGTCAAGGCCGCGGCCGCGGTCCTGGCATGGGCCAGCCCGCTGGCTTTGCCAACGAACCCCGTGCGCCCCGCGCACCCGCAGGACAACCTGACCCGATGCGCACCAGCGTGGATATGATGGCCGAGCGCGGCGCTCGCCGCAGTTACGGCGGTGGCAACCGCAACGGAGGCGGCAATGGCGGTGGCGGATACGGTGGTGGTGGCGGAGGCTTCGGCGGCGGTGGCCGCTCGGGTGGCTTTGGTGGCGGGGGCAACGGGTCTCGTGGGCCGCGAGGTCCTGGCGGCTCTTCTAGCCGATAAGCACACTAGCGCGGTACACAGTCTGGGGCGGCGCACGCTGCCCCTCACACACCCCAAGCTGACCCAACACATCGTCGACTTCGCGGCGCTCCCTGAGCTGCCGCGAACCGACGATGTTTTTATTTGTCTGGGCACCACCATCAAGGTGGCGGGCAGCCAGCAGGCCTTCCGCGCCGTCGACTATGAGGCAGTTGTGGCTGTAGCCCGCGCAGCCTATGCGCAAGGCGCTACGAAATTAGGAGTAGTGAGTGCCATGGGCTCCGACCCCAAGTCCGGCATTTTCTACAACCGGACCAAGGGCGAGATGGAGGCTGCGGTGTCTTCCATCGGCTACGCCAGTGTTTCCATCGCACAGCCGTCCATGCTGGCGGGCAACCGGGCCTCGCTGAACCAACCCGTTCGCAACGGTGAACTCTTGGCGCTGAAGGTGTCGCGCTGGCTCGGACAACTGATTCCGGCCAACTACCGCTCCATCCTGGTCACCGACGTGGCGGCTGGGCTGGTGCAGGCCGTCCGGGCCGGACGGCCCGGCGTGCAACGCATTCCGTCAGGCGCACTGCAAGGCGCTGCAAGCAGGGTTTAGCCGCGCACGAACAAGGTCACCAGCGCATCCGGCCCCACCTGCTGGCTCCAGTGGCCGTGGATGGCGGCATCGAATGTGGCGCCTTCGGGCAGCAAGTCGGCGGAGTAGAAATGTTCACCAGGTTTGAAGATGCGCGATTCGCCATGCACACCAATCTCCATCTGCCCCTGCAGGATGAAGCACCACTGCGTGTGGCCTGAGCAGTGGAACTGGCTGCGAAAGCCCACCGGGCTGGTGCGTAACTGGTAGCCCCCGGACGCAAACACTTCGGACAACATGGCCTGCGGCGTGCCTCCGTCCAGCGGGATCGTCTCCTCGCGGAATTTGGCGAAACCGTCGGTGTCAGTGAACAGAATGACTTTGGTGAAGGTGCTCATGCGGCCGGAGTTTACGCGGGCTGGCGCACCAGCTTGGCTTCCTTGATCGGGAAGTGGATCAGCGCAGCCCCCACGGCCAGCACGATGTCGATGTACCAGACCCAGTTGTAGCTGCCAGTGGCATCAAAAATCTTGCCACCCAGGAATGCGCCTAGGAAGCCGCCCACCTGGTGCGTCAACATCACCAGGCCAAACAACGTGGCCATGTGGGCCGTGCCAAAGAACTTGGCCACCAGGCCTGCCGTGGGTGGCACGGTGGACAGAAAGCTCACGCCCATGACCGCGGCAAACACCAGCACAACAGGACCTGTCTTGGGGGCGAACAAAAACACCAGCACGGCGATGGCGCGCACGCCGTAGACCAGCGACAGCAACGACTTCATGCGCCAGCGGCCCACGGCCCAGCCCATGGCGATGCTGCCCACGATGTTGAACAAGCCCAGAATGCCCAGCGCCCAGGCGCCCCACTGCGTGGGGAGTCCACACGCGGCCACCACGCCAGGCAAGTGCGTGGCCAGAAACGCCACGTGGAAGCCACACACAAAGAAGCCCGCAGCCAGCAGCAAAAAGCTGGGCGTGCGCAGCGCCAGGCGCACGGCGTCACCCGTGCCCATGGACTTGACGCCAGGTGCCGCCACCTGCACGTTGTTGCCCTTGAGGAAGAAGGCTGCGGGCAGCGCGATCAACACCAATCCCGCCATCACCTGCATGGCATGGCCCCAGCCCACGCTGACCATGAGCGCACCGGCAATGGGCGCCATGATGAACTGGCCGAAGGATCCGCCCGCATTCACAATGCCCGTGGCCATGCCGCGCTTGTTGGCGGGCAGCAGGCGCGTGGTGGTGGCCATCAGCACCGCGGGGCCCGCCATGCCGGCACCGCCCGCGGCCAGCACGCCAATGGCAAAGATCAACCCAGCGGTGGTAGTCATCAAGGGCGTGATAAACGTGCCCAGCGCCACCAGCGACACCCCCAGCAACAGCACGCGCCCCGCGCCCACGCGGTCGGCAAAGGCGCCGGCAAACGGCTGCGTCAGCCCCCACCACAGCTGGCCAAACGCGAACGCCAGGCTGATGCTGCCCACGCCCAGACCCGTGGACGTGTTGAGCGAACTCAGGAACAGGCCCATGGTCTGGCGCACGCCCATCGTCAGGGCGAAGGCGCTGGCCGCAGCCAGCAGTACCACCCACACGGCGAACGTGCGGGGCGTGGAAGTCGTCGTAGGGGTATCAGACATCGTCGTCTCCAGATTCCAAGGGGGATAACAGTTCCAGGGATTCGTCAATCAGGGTGTGCATGGCCAGCACGCGCGCTATGCCCAATGTGGCGTTGATGCCTTCTTGCGCAATGCGCCATTTGCGCTGCGCCTCGGTGCGTTTGGTCTGCCCCGCATCAGTAGCGGTGATCAGGCGGCTGCGCGCGTCGTCGCCCGCGTTCACCTCAATCCAGCCGGCAGCAATGAGCGGCTGCAGGTTGCGCGACAGCGTGGAGGTGCTCATGCGCATGGCACCTGCCAGGTCCACCGCGCGAATCGGCCCCAGCTTCACCACATGGGAGAGCAGGGAGTACTGCGTGGTCTTCAGGCCGGTCTTGGCCAGCTCCACGTCGTAGTACTGGGCCACGCGGCGCATCAGCTGGCGCAGCTTCAGATTCGTGCAGCCCTGCGGCTTGAGAACATCTGCGACAGCGGTTGGCTTGACAAGGGTTTTCATGTCAATTATTGTATCTACATCAGTTGCATATGCAACAATGTATTGTTAATCCCCCTATTGATGAGATTTCCATGAACACCATGACCACTCCCTCCGCCCTGGATGCCTGGCTGGCCGAAGAAGCAGCCGTTGTCGTCCGCCTTAACGCAGGCCCCGGCCCTGGTGTGGCCCGCCCGGACCAGATTGCCCAGCTCAATGGCTTGCAGCAAATGCAGGCCATGCTGCGCGGCGAGCTGCCCTACGCCGCCATTGCCAAGACGCTGGACTTCACCATCCTGGAAGTGTCCGAAGGCCGTGCGTTGTTCCAGGGCACGCCCGGCCCGGCCCACCTCAACCCTATGGGCGGCATCCACGGTGGCTGGTACGCCACGCTGCTGGATTCGGCGCTGGGCTGCGCCGTGCACACCATGATGTTGCCCGGGCGCGGCTACACCACGGCCGAGCTGGGCGTGAACCTGGTCAAGGCCATCGGCCCCAAGGTGCAGCGTATCCGCGCCGAAGGTAAGGTCATCCACTGCGGCCGCCAGCTCGCCACCGCCGAGGCTCGCCTCTATGGCCCCGACGGCACGCTCTACGCCCATGCCACCACCACCTGCCTGGTGTTTGACCTCAAGCTCCCCGGGTAAACGCAGGCTGCGGCACAATGTCCGGCATGCGATTTCTCCACACCATGCTGCGCGTTGGCAACCTTCAACGCTCCATCGATTTCTACACCCACGTGCTGGGCATGCAGGTGCTGCGCACCTCGGAAAACCCCGAGTACAAATACAGCCTCGCCTTCCTCGGCTTTGAGGGCGGCAACCCCGGCCAGGCCGAGATCGAACTGACCTACAACTGGGGCGTGGAAAGCTACGAGCTGGGCACCGCGTACGGCCACATCGCATTGGGCGTGCCTGACGCCTATGCGGCCTGCGAGAAGATCAAGGCCGCTGGCGGCAACGTGACGCGCGAAGCCGGCCCCGTCAAGGGCGGCACCACGGTGATTGCGTTTGTGACCGACCCCGATGGCTACAAGATCGAGCTGATCCAACGCGCGGAGCAGGCCGCAGGTGGTGGACTGCGCTAAGCCAATACGCTATTAGTTGCTTGGACTGCGGCGCATATCCGGCAAGAGGCGGGTCAATTCGTTTTTGACCACGGCATAGCATTCACACGCGCGTGACTCCAGCCCGTGCCGGTCCAGCACCGCAATGTGCCCACGCCGGTAGCGGATGTAGCCCACCTGCTGCAAGCGGCTCGCGGCCTCCGTCACGCTCTCCCGCCGCACGCCCAGCATATTGGAGACCAGCTCCTGCGTCATGACCAGTTCACGCCCGGGATGGCGGTCCAGCGTCATTAAAAGCCAGCGGCACAGCTGCTGCTCCACACTGTGGTGGCGGTTGCACACCGAGGTTTGTGCCACCTGGGTAATCAACGCCTGGGTGTGGCGCAACAGCAAGCGCTGCAAAGACTCCGCGCGGTGGAACTCTGCCCTGAGTAGATGACCCGCGAGACGGTAGGCATGCCCCTGCGTCATGACCACCGCAGAACTGTTGGTGGTGTTGCCCCCCATGAACAGCGAGAACCCCACCACCCCCTCGTTGCCCACACTGGCACTTTCGGCCATGGCACCCGACTCGGTCACGTAGTGCAAGGAGGCGATGGCGGTGGTGGGGAAGTAGGCGTGCTGCAACTGCCCGCCCGGCTCGTACAGCGTGGCCCCCAGCCGCAGCGCAATCAGCTCCAAATCATCGGCAATGCGCGCAAAGTCGGCCGCGGGCAACGCGGCCAGAAGCTGGTTGTTGCGCGGCTCATGCTGTGGCGTCATAGCGCACTTCAACACCGATACCGCGGTACCCAATGAGCGTGCAGGAGCGGTCGAACATCGGCTCCCCGCTCACCCGGAACTGCTGGCGCAGGCCATTGGGGTGGACACGGTGGAACAGAAAGTCCAAGAAAGGCTGGCGCGCGGCAATCTTCTCCTGCAGCGCGGCACGCTCCCCCGCATCCCATCCCTCTGAGGGCGCACCAACCGAGTCGCCCAGCAGGGTGTCCACCTGGATGCCCAGCATGTCCAGCACTGGGCCAGAGACTTTGGTGAACACCCCATGCTCGTCCTGCTCCCAGTACCAGTCGGATGCCAGCTCCGTCAGGCTGCGGTAGCGCGCCTCGCTTTCCTGCAGTTCCTGCGTTCTGCGCTGGACGGCGGATTCCAGCGCCGTATTGAACGCGCCCAGTTGCTGGTAGAGCAGCCGCACTTCCAGCATGTTGTGGATGCGTATCTTCACCTCTACCAGGTCAAAGGGCTTGCTAATGAAGTCCTTGGCCCCCGCCTGCAGCGCGCGCAGTTTGTGGCCCGGCTGTGCGGTCAGCACAATCACCGGCAGGTAGCTGTCGGCCACGTTGGCCTTGAGCCCCTCCATCACCTGGAAGCCGTCCATGCCTGGCATCTGCAAATCCAGCAGGATCAGGTCGTACGTGTTGTCGCGGTGCAGGCCACACACCTCGCGCGGGTTGGAGGTTGAGGTCACGTGGGTGTAGCCCGCGTTCTGCAACAGTTGCTCCAGCAGTGCCACATTGGGCTGCTGGTCATCCACTATCAAAATATGTGCGGCCAAAATTTCTGCTGTACTGATCATGGTGTCTGTTCCTGTTTCTCGTTCTTATTCGCTCCCATGCGTGTTTTTGCCACTTTCAACGACATGTCCAGAGTGTCCATGAACTCATTGACCTTGATCGGCTTGGTGAGGTAGCGGAAGAATCCGGCCTCCAACCCGCGCTCAATGTCGCGCGGGATGGCATTGGCGCTCAGCGCAATCACCAGAATGTGGGCCGTGGCGGGGTCGTTCGCCAAAATCTTCATGGCCTTGATGCCGCTCAGGCCCGGCAGATTGATGTCCATCAGGATGAGGTCTGGCTGCGACGCGCGCGCCATGGCAATGCCATGCAAACCATCCGAGGCACTGAGCAGGCGGATATCGGGTCGCCGTGCCATCAGCTCCTGCACCAACAGCAGGTTGGCGGGGTTGTCCTCCACATACAGCAAGGTATAGGCATTGACCTGGTCCGACGGGGGCGGGACCACCACGCTATCCAGTTCGGGGCTGTGGGCATCCAGCAACCGTTCACTGGTGAGGTTCAGCTCGAACCAGAACACCCTGCCCCGGCCCACCGTGCTTTCCACGCCAATGCTGCCGCCCATCAACTCCACCAGGCGCTTGGTCATCACCAGGCCAATGCCGGTCCCTTCCTCGGCGCTGGCCTCCTGGCCCAGGCGGTTGAAGGGCTGGAACAGCTTGGCCAGCTGCTCACCCGTCAGCCCCTCCCCGGTGTCCTCAATGGCGATGCGAATCCGCTCTGTCGACAGCGCAGTACAGGTCAGCGTCACGCGGCCGCCGATGCGGTTGTACTTGATAGCGTTAGACAACAGGTTGATCACCACCTGCTTGACCCGGGTGCGGTCGGCGCGCACACAGTAGTGGGTGCTGACCAGCGGAAAGTGCATCTGCACGCTGCGCTTCGCCGCCTGCGGCTCGCACATGGTTTCGCACTCCTGCAGCACCTCGCGCAGGGCCACCTGCTCGGGTGACAGTGACAAACGCCCAGACTCAATCAGCGCCAGGTCCAGGATTTCGTTGATCAGCTTGAGCAGGTACCAGCCCGCGTTGAGGATCTGGTCCAGGCTGCGTTTCTGCGACACCGTGGGCGGCGGCATCCCCGATTCGATGAGCTGCGCAAACCCCAAAATCGCGCTCAGCGGGGTGCGCAGCTCATGGCTCATGCCCGACAAAAAATCCGACTTGGCCAGATTGGCCTGCTCCGCGGCCGCCATCGCCAGCTTCAAGTTCGCCTCCACCTGCTTTCTGACGGAGTTGTCGGTGGCGATCAGCAGGTAGCCAATGATGTCTTCATACTCATTGCGCAGCGCGGTGATGGACGCAATGGCCGGAAAGCTGCTGCGGTCCTTGCAGATGAAGGTCAGCTCGTAGATATCCTCAATGCCACGCGAGGCTTTGAACGCCAGGGCCTCAAAGCCCGGGGCAATGGTGGTTCCCAGTTCGGCGCTCAGCGCCTGCGCGCGGGCAATCACCTCCAACGGGTCCTGGATATCGCTGGGCTTGATCTTGTTGACCACCTCCGCCGCCAAGTAGCCTAGCTTGCGCTCCGCCCCCACGTTGAAGAGCTGGATGATGCCCTTCTCGTCGGTCGCAATGATGGAGAAATTGGCGCTGGTGAGGATGGCGCTCTGCAAGGCCCCGGTCTTGAGCCAGGCCTCCTGCCGCAACCACTCGTGGGTCGGGTTCAAAGCCGACAAGGCACCGCTGTCGGGCGCCTGGGGGAATGGTTCTGACATGGATGCTTCCGTGGTGGGGTGCGTTGTCCGTTCGCTGCGCCGATCGGGTCCCACGGTTGGAAGCCCCGTGGGTATGTGGTTTGGCGCACAGACAGTGGACCGACCCTACGCCTCCCTCCCCCGCACGTAAGTGCGTTACCGAACATAGTCGCTCAAAGCGAGGTTGTGCTGCGCCTATTCACTATCAAACTGATAGCTGCTTGCGCAATATCTACGGGGGCTAGAGGCCAATTTCCTTATCAATCGCCCGCATAGCAGGCTTGAATCGCTTTCAGGCGCAGCCCTATGGCCCGACGCAGGGCCACGGGCGACACTACCTCCACATCGGGTGCCATGCGCAGCAGTTGGTAGCTGGCGTTGTCCATCGTTTCTATCGGGATCTTGATGCGCACCGTCTTGCCGGACTGTGCGGAAGGTGCCTGCGCCGCCACGGCCTTGGCCACCGCGCTGCTGAGCTGGCGCAACTGCTTCACGCCTTGGGCAGTAGCCTGCACCACGGCGTGGCCTTGGTACAGCTCGGCCTCAAAGCGCTGGATGGATTCGGTCCAATAGGCTGGCAGATCAAAGCGCTTGGGCCACGTGCTGGCCTTGTCCAGCAGCTCGGCGCCCAGGATATTGGAGATGCGGTAGGTGCGCGGCTTGGCGTCACTGGTAGCCACCAGGTACCAAACGCCTGCCTTCAGTACCAGCCCCAGCGGGTGCACGGTGCGCCGCACCTCGGCCTTCCAGCTGTCGTAGCGCAGGCTTAGCTGCCGGTCTTGCCACACGGCTGCGGCCACCGTGGCCAGATGCGGCACGGGGTCTGCCTCGCGGTACCAGTCGGCCGGGTCCAGGTGAAAACGGGACTGCACACGCTGCGCATCGTCGCGCTGGTGTGCGGGCAGCGCGCTCATGAGCTTGAGCTGCGCATCCACCACCTGCTGGCCCAGGCCCAGCTCGGCCGCGGGGCCGGCCAGCCCACTCATGAACACGGCTTGTGACTCCGACGCCGTAAAGCCCGTGAGCGTGGTCTTCCACCCCTCCACCAACTGAAAGCCGCCGTTGCGGCCCTGCTCCGCATAGATGGGCACACCCGCCGCCGTGAGCTGGTCCACATCGCGGTACAGCGTGCGCACCGATACCTCCAGCACCTCGGCCAGCGCCTGCGCGCTCATGCGCCCACGGGTTTGCAAAAGCATCTGGATGGTCAAAAGGCGACTAGCACGCATATCTGCATCGTATCGCTAAAAGCTGACATTCGGTGGCAACTATTGCCGCACACACTCACACCCATCTTCAGCAATTAACAAGGAATCGAGATGGAACACCTTTGGCTTTATGCAGTTTTGGTGGCAGGCATCGTGGTACTGCCGGGCATGGACATGGCCTTCGTGCTGGCCAGCACGCTGGTGGACGGCCGGCGCTCCGGCGCTGCGGCCGTGGCGGGCATCGTGCTGGGCGGCATGGTGCATGTGGCCATGGGTGCGCTGGGTGTGGGCCTGCTGCTGCAGCACTTCCCCATGGCGTTTAATGCCCTGCTGCTGGCTGGCAGCCTGTATGTGGCGTGGATGGGCTACGGCCTGCTGCGCAACACACAGGCACTGTCCGACGTGCAAGACCAGCCCTCGCGGCCCTTGCACAGCACCTTCCTGCGCGCCACCCTCACCTGCCTCATGAACCCCAAGGCCTACATCTTCATGTTGGCCGTGTTTCCGCAGTTCATCCGACCGCAGCTGGGCAACGTTGCAGCCCAGTCCGCCGCCCTGGGCGCTATCACCGCTGCGGCGCAAATTGCCGTGTATGGCGGCGTGGCGCTGGCGGCTGCGCAGTTGCGCGTGTGGTTACGTGGAAGCTCGAAAAGCCAAACCACATTCAGCCATTGGCTGGGCGGGTTGCTGGTGCTGACCGCGGTGTGGACCTTGTGGATGGGGTGGCGGATGGCTTGAAGACCACGCCACCCGTGCCCATGCAATTACTGGTGGGGATGCCCTACAAACTGCTTGGCCTCATCACAAATGCCATACCAATCTGGTTTCTCTGCGACGAATTCATGAAACTGATTTTTGATATCCAAGGCGTCATCGAAACAGTTGGCCGCCACCGGAAAAGATGCCGCGCTGGATGTGACTTCGCCCAGTGACGTTCCGCAATGTGAGCAGAAGCAACGGTGGTACTTGTAGGGCGCGTCTGGTTGGTAGGTGGTGATGGCGCCTGCACCGGAAAGAAGTTCGAATGCATCGCGCTTGACGAACACAAATGTACTGGCACCGCTTTTTCGGCAGCGTGTGCAGTGGCAGGTACCCATCATGGTGGGGGGACTCGACAACGTGAACTGGATGGCTCCACAGCAGCAACTACCTCGTAGCATTTTTAGCCTTTCGTATTGAATAAAGCACTGTATATGAATACAGTGCTTTATTCAAGGAACGACTGAAGTGCCGGGCCCTGCTACGCAAAAACTCAGCCCTTGTACGGCCCCTTGACTTCTCCCCAGCCCCACTGGGGCATCGGTGCGTTTTCATCCACGGTGACACCTGGCTGGGAATTGATAACCGCCAGTCTGGAGCCCCATTCCAGGTAGCCCACCAGTGCAGACCTGAACTCTGGATCGTCCGGCAACCCCAGCTCATCCGCGGTTGCGAGAAGCAGGGCGACCCAGCGACGCCTCTTGTCCTGCGTCAGGTGGCGATTCAGATGTTGCTGAATCATGTGTGGATGGCCACCATGCTGCTCCGAGTAAACGGCAGGACCACCGAGAACCTCGCCCAGAAATGCTGCCACGTGTTCAGGGTGGTCCGCACCCATATGGGCAAAAACGGGTTTGAGGAGTTCGTCCTGGTTCACATGCTCATAAAAGCGAGTCGTCAGGCGATTGAGCGTATCGATTCCACCCAGCCATTCGTACAGGGTGGGAGTGTCTGAAGATTGCATCTGCGGTGCCTTTCTGCTGTTGCCATGCGCCATGGCAGCCATCACGTCAGCCGCGCCGAGCGGCTTCAATCTTGGCGATGTCGATCTTGCCCATCTCCATCATCGCCTCGAACACCCGTTTGGCGGCGGCACGATCCGGGTCCGCCATGGCGTCTGTCAGGGCGCGCGGCGTGATCTGCCACGACAGACCCCATTTGTCCTTGCACCAGCCGCATTGGCTCTCCTGGCCGCCGTTGCCCACGATGGCATTCCACAGGCGGTCCGTCTCTTCCTGGTCGTCCACTGCCACCTGGAACGAAAAGGCCTCGGTGTGCTTGAACATCGGCCCGCCATTGAGGCCCAGGCACGGAATGCCCATCACAGTGAACTCCACCGTGAGCACATTGCCTTGCTTGCCCATGGGGTAGTCACCGGGGGCGTAATGCACTGCACCTACGGTGCTGTTGGGGAAAGTCTTGGCATAGAACTCAGCGGCCTCCAGTGCGCCGCCGTCGTACCAGATACAAATCGTGTTCTTGGGGGTCATGGGCATTCTCCTTGGGTTAGCGTTACCGTGATCACTGCCGCGTAAAAACCACGTGTGTGGCCAGTGGTGAACTTTCGTGCCGGGTGCAAGCGTAGCCCAAAGCAGGCAGGTTGATGCCTTCGAACAACCGCTCCCCCGCCCCCAACAACACTGGCGAGATGGCAATGTGCATCTCGTCGATGAGGCGCAGACGCAGGTACTGCTGGATGGTGTTGACGCCACCACCCACCCGCACGTCTTTGCCCCCGGCCGCCGCTCGGGCGCGCTCCAGCGCGACCTCCGGGCCTTCGGTGACAAAGTGGAAGGTCGTGCCGCCCTCCATGACCAGCGGCGGGCGCGCGTGGTTGGTCAGCACAAACACGGGCACGTGGTAGACGGGATTCTCGCCCCACCAGCCGCGCCAGCTCTCATCCGGCCAGGGCCCGCGAACAGGACCAAACATGTTGCGCCCCATGATCCAGGCGCCCATGTTCTGAAAGCCGCGCTGGGCAAAGTCCTCGTCGATGCCAACGGTTCCGCCCTCATTGCCAAACAGATGCTTCTGAAACGTTCGCGTCGGTATCGCCCAACCATGCAAGGAGGTCCCGCCCACACCGAGTGGGTTGTTCAGATCTTGGTCAGGGCCGGCACCGAAGCCGTCCAGCGAGATGGTGAAGCTTTCTACGCGAAGTTTAGACATGGGGACTCCTGAAGTTGTTGGTGTCAGTACGCTCTAGCTTGCAAAGCCTAGCGTCAGAATTAAGCACAGCCTAAAACTATTGACGGCCATGATTTTTCAGATGTCGCAGACGCTAAGAACCTCGCCATTTTCCAGCGCCTTGAGGTAGCACTCAAGGTTCCCTGCAATCTTCTCAAAGACACGCGGAAGAAACTGAACAAGATCATTGAAGCTTTCAGCACTGGGATCTGGACCGCCATGGTAATTCCGACAGTGCGAAAGGATGTCTCTGCGCTCTTCAACGGGTAATTGCAGGAGTGGATCACGGTCGTTGTAGTCGTGTAACCCAGACAGATGAATAAACGCGCACCCGAACTTGTAGACAGACTGCGTCCAGCCTTGAAGTGTTTGCGCAAGGTCAACCATCTCCTTATCGGCCACCTTGGCGCGCGAGGTTGCTTGCGACCATTTCTCTCCGCGTACGGAAGCCTCGATGAGTAGATCCCGGCGCTCAGAACCTTGTGCAAGCAAATAGATCACTCGAACCATTGAGTCCAGTTCCTGTCGCAGGACAGAAACCATTTGCCCGGCTAGTCTGGCTTCGGCTAGAAGGCGCATTGCCCGCTGATGTTCGAGCGAGCGACTGCGGACTTGTCGGAGGAAGATGGTGAGACTCGGCATGAGAGGTCCAACCTATGATGAAAGTGAAACACGTCTGACGAAAAAAGCCACATAGATCCATGCTTTTCTTCCGTGCTTTGTTCGATTTTAGATTGACATTTCATTTCTCGAATCTGGAGCTGCTTCTACATCAGCAGCACTATCCACTACAAAAATAATAGCTGCTCGCGCAATAACAAAGGGAGCCTCAGCCCCCTTGTTATTGAATCACCAACACGCCTTACTTCCGCAACGCCTGCGTGTCCTTGGCCAGCTGCGTGATCTTGTCCCACTCGCCCTTCACCATCGCATCGGCCGGCACGATCCACGAACCGCCTACGCAGATCACGTTGGGCAGGGCCAAAAACTCCGTTGCGTTTTGCAACGTCACGCCGCCGGTGGGGCAGAACTTCACGTCAAAGAACGGGCCACTCCAGGCCTTAAGCATGGCTGGGCCGCCGGCTTGCATGGCGGGGAAGAACTTGAGCTGGGTGAAGCCATCTTCCTGCGCCATCATGATTTCGCTGCCGGTGGCCACACCGGGCAAGAGCGACAGGCCCAGGTCACGGCAGGCCTGGCCGACAGCGCTGGTGTAGCCGGGGCTAACGGCAAAGCGGGCGCCGGCGTTGGCGGCGGCTTGTGCGTCGGCCTTGCTGCGCACGGTGCCGGCGCCGACCACGGCTTCGGGCACATCACGGGCAATGGCTTCCATGCAGGCCAGGGCCTGGGGGGTACGCAGCGTCACTTCCAGCATGCGCACGCCGCCGGCCACCAGGGCGCGGGCCATGGGCACGGCGTGGGCCACATCGTTCAACACGATAACGGGAATGACGGGGGCGTCCTGCATCACTTGCAGAGCGGTAAAGGCGGGGGCTTTGGACATAGGGAGATTTCCAGATCGACGTTGTAAGTTGTTAGGTTCAGAACCAGGTGCAGGCGCCTTCTTCGGCGGCCAATGCGTTGCGGCGGAAGTTGGCAAACAGCTCGCGGCCCATACCGATGCCGTTGGCGGCACGCAGTTCTTCGGGCATGGTGTCCAGTGGGCGGGCGGCCCATTCGGCGTCGCTCACCAGCACTTGCAGGGTTTCGGCATTCGCGTCCAGACGGATGATGTCGCCATCACGCACCTTGGCCAAGGGGCCACCGGCGGCCGCTTCGGGCGACACGTGGATGGCGGCGGGCACCTTGCCCGATGCGCCGCTCATGCGGCCGTCGGTGACCAGCGCTACGCGGAAGCCCTTGCCTTGCAACACGGCCAGCGGCGGTGTGAGCTTGTGCAGCTCGGGCATGCCGTTGGCCTGCGGGCCCTGCCAGCGCACCACGCAAATCACGTCGTGGTTCAGCTCGTTGGCGCTGAAGGCCTTGTGCAACGCGTCTTGCGAATCGAACACGCGGCATGGTGCTTCGATGATGTGGCGATCATCCGGCACGGCGGACACTTTGATGACGCTGCGGCCCAGGTTGCCCTTGAGCAGCTTGAGGCCACCGCTGGCGCTGAAGGGTGCGCTGGCGGGGCGCACCACGGATTCGTCCTTGCTGGCGCCGGGGTCGGTCCACTGCAAGGCGCCGTCGGCCTTGGCGGATGGAATGGCGGTGAACTCGCGCAGGCCACCGCTGCGCACGGTCAGCACATCGGCGTGCATAAAGCCGAAGTCCAGCAGTTCGCGGATCACATAGCCGGGGCCGCCCGCGGCCTGGAACTGGTTCACATCGGCGCTGCCGTTGGGGTACACGCGGCTGAGCAGCGGCACCACATCGGACAGGGCCGAAAAGTCGTTCCAGTCGATGACGATGCCGGCGGCACGGGCCACGGCCACCCAGTGGATCAAATGGTTAGTAGAGCCGCCGGTGGCCAGCAGGGCCACCATGGCGTTGACGATGCAGCGCTCGTCCACCACTTTGCCAATCGGTGCAAAACGCTTGGCCTTGGTGATGGCCAGCACGGTGCGCACGGCTTCGCGGGTCAGCTCCTGGCGCACGTCCTGGCCGGGGTTGATGAAGGCAGTGCCGGGCACATGCAGGCCCATGGCCTCCAGCAGCATCTGGTTGCTATTGGCCGTACCGTAGAAGGTGCAGGTGCCTTCGCCGTGGTAGGCGGCGCTCTCGGCGGCCAGCAGCTCGGGGCGGCCCACCAGGCCCTGGGCGGCTTTCTCGCGCACCTTGGCTTTTTCGTTGTTGGGCAGGCCGGATGTCATGGGGCCGGCGGGCACAAACACGGTGGGCAGGTGGCCAAAGTGCAGCGCCCCAATCAGCAAGCCGGGCACGATCTTGTCGCACACGCCCAGCATCAGCGCAGCATCAAACACATCGTGGCTCAGCGACACAGCGGTGGCCATGGCGATGGCGTCTCGGCTGAACAGGCTCAGCTCCATGCCCGGTGTGCCCTGGGTCACGCCATCGCACATGGCGGGCACGCCGCCGGCCACCTGGGCCGTGGCGCCGTGCTTGCGGGCTTCCACCTTGATGAGGTCGGGGTAGTGCTGCAGCGGCGCGTGGGCCGAGAGCAGGTCGTTGTAGGCGTTGACGACGCCGATGTTGGCGCCCTTCTCTTCCACGATCTTGAGCTTGTCCAAGCCGGTGACGCGGGTCTTGTCGGCATCAGGCATGGCGGCAAAGGCGTGGGCCACGTTGGCACAGCCCATGCGGTCGGCGCCGGGTTTGCGGTTGGCGGCCTGGTCCAGTTGGGCGAGGTAGGCGGTGCGGGTAACCACACTGCGCTCGCGGATGCGGCGGGTAACGGCCTCGACAACGGGGTGCAAAGCGGCAGGGGATGGGGTGGTGTCTGGCATGGTGCTCTTGTAACTAAATTACAGATTCTGATAGTAACTTGGAAACACAGGCTTGTGTATGGCCGGAGTTACCAGGCGGGTACGAACTAACGGAATTGCCGCCACGCGGCACGCGCCTGCTCCAGGTCGTCCACGGTGTCAATGTCCAGCACACAGCCCGCGTCAGTCACTATCATTTTGCTAGCTACTCGCGCAGAGACGACGGGGGCCGCACCCTGATTTCCCATTAAATTAGCGAGTGCATCACCACAGCTGGCCGCAAAGCGCACCGGGTGGCCCCGCTGGCCTTCAAACCACGGTACCAGAACTTCCCCTGCCATGGGCGCGCGGGCGATGGTAACCAGGGTGTCGGGTTGTAACAGCGGCAGGTCCGCCGGCAGCACCATCCAGCCCCCCGTCGCACCGCGCGTGGCGCGCACCGCGGCCGCAATGCTGTCGCCCATGCCGGGGTGGCCCGCGTCTTCCAGGTGCCAGCGCAGGCCGCTGGCACGCACTGCGTCCAGCGTGCGTTGCAGCACGGTGGCGCCGCACAGGTCGGCCTGCAGTTTGTGGGTGGTGCCGCCCGAGGCGATAAAGCGCTCACCCCGGCCCGAGGCCAGCACCAGCACCACAGGCAGGCGCTGCGCCTCAGGTAGCACAGCTGGAAGCGGCGTGGGCCAAGGCGGACGTGGCCACCGTGTTTTTCACCTGGATGATTTCGGCCAGGATGGACACGGCAATCTCGGCCGGGGTGCGTGCGCCAATCTTCAATCCCACCGGGCCATGCAAACGGGACAGTTGGGCCTCGGTCAGGTCAAAGTGTTCGGCCAGGCGCTGCTTGCGTACGTCCTGGTTGCGGCGCGAGCCCAGTGCCCCCACGTAAAACGCATCGCTGCCCAGCGCTTCCAGCAAGGCCATGTCGTCCAGCTTGGGGTCGTGGGTGAGTGCCACGATGGCGGTGTGGGCGTCTGGCTGCAGGTTGCGCACCACGTCGTCCGGCATGCCCTCCACCCGACGCACGCCGGGCACAGCAGCCATCTCCAGCACGGCGGCGTATTCCTCGCGCGGGTCACACACCAGCACCTCAAAGTCCAGGGCCGTTGCCATGTGGGCCACCGCCTGTGACAGCTGGCCCGCACCGATGAGCAACAGGCGCCAGCGTGGGCCAAACAGCGTGGTGAGCGTGGAGCCGTCAAACTGCATGGCCTGGCCACGTGCCGCAGGGTGCAGTGTGACCGCACCGGTCGACAAAGTCAGCGTGCGCGCCACCAGTTGGTGCTCTGCCGTGCGCTGCAGCACCGTGCGGATCCAGCCCGTGTCATGCAGCGGCTCCTGCACCAGGCGCAGCGTGCCGCCGCAGGGCAGGCCAAAGCGCGCGGCCTCTTCTTTGCTCACGCCATAGGCCATCATGGAAGGATGAGGGGGCGAGGCCTCCGACGGCTGGTTCAACGCGGCCTTGGTGCGGGCGATCAGGTCGTCCTCCACACAGCCGCCAGAGACCGAACCGCTGACCACACCATCGTCGCGCACAGCCAGCAAGGCCCCCGGCGGGCGCGGCGCGCTGCCCCAGGTCTCCACCACCGTCACCAGCGTGACGGCGTGACCGGCCTGCTTCCAGGCCAGCGCGTCCCCCAGCACCCTTAAATCCAGACTTTCCATACCTGCACTGTAGCGACTCGGCCGCTCAGGCGGCCCGGATCGCCGCTTCGTTGATGGGCAGCTTGCGCACACGCTTGCCGGTGAGCGCTGCCACCGCATTCGCAATGGCGGGCGCCACCAGGGCCGTGGCGGGCTCGCCGATGCCGCCGGGCTTCTCGGTGCTGTTGACTAGCGTGATGTCGATCACCGGTGCCTCGTACATGCGCACCAGCGGGAAGGTGTTGAAGTTGGTCTGCTGCACGCGGCCATTGACCAGCGTGATCTCCTGCATCGTCGCGGCCCCCAGGCCAAACACGATGCTGGACTGGATCTGCGCCTCCACCGTGTCGGGGTTCACCATGCGGCCCAGATCGGCCGCAACGGTCATCTTGTGCACCTTGACGGCCCCGCCCTCCAAGCTGATCTCGGCCACCTGGGCCATGTAGGTGTCGTAGCCTTCCATCAGCGCGATACCGCGCGAGCGGCCCGCAGGCAATGGAGTGCCCCAGCCGGCCTTGTCCGCCGCGAGCTTGAGCACATTGGCAAAGCGGGGCTGTTTCTCCAACAGGCTCATGCGGTAGGCGTAGGGGTCTTTGCCTGCGGCAATCGCCAGTTCGTCGATGAAGCTCTCGTTGGCAAAGGCGTTGAGCGCATGGCTGACCGAGCGCCAGTAGCCCACGCGCAGGCCGGCATCGTGCTTGACCACGTCGTGGCGCGAGGCTGGAATCTCGTAACCCGCCACGGCGGCCTCGGTCATCAGCGGGTCCTGCACCGGCGCAGGCAGGCCAAAGATGCGACCGGTGACCGACTGCGAAGTCAGGCGGAAGGTCATGGCGCTGGGCTTGCCATCGGCCCCCAGGGCCGCCGCCATGGTGTGGATGGCCTGCGGGCGGTAGAAGTCGTGCGTCATGTCGTCTTCACGAGACCAGACCAGCTTGACCGGTTTGCCCACGGCCTTGGAGATTTGTGCGGCCTGGATGATGAAGTCGATGTCGATGCGCCGCCCAAAACCGCCACCCAGGAAGGTGGTCTCCACACTCACGTCTTCGGGCTTCACACCCACAGCGGCAGCAATCGCGCTTTGCGCTGCGTCCTGCCACTGCGTGGGGCCGATCAGGCGCACCTTGCCGTTGTTGTAGTCGGCGGTGAAGTTCATGGGCTCCAGTGGCGAGTGCGACAGCAGTTGACTCGCATACTCGGCGCGCACCACTTTGTCCGACGCGGCAATCACCGCGTCCGGGTCACCCACAGCCTTGAGCGGAATCGGTGTGCCGGTCTTGGCCGCACCGCGCAGGCTGTCGAGCATGGCTTTTTCATTCAGTGTGGCGCCCGCACCTTCGTCCCAGGTGATGTTGACGGTCTTGCGTGCGGTGTTGGCCCGCCACCAGCTGTTGGCCACCACGGCCACACCGTCGGGGATCTCCACCACCGCAATAACGCCGGGCATGGTCTTGGCCTTGGCCGCATCAAACGACTTGACCTTGCCGCCGATCACCGGACACTGCTCCAGCGCCGCGTAGACCATGCCGGGCAGCTTCACATCGATGCCGAACTCGGCCGTGCCGTTGACCTTCATGGGCGTGTCCAGACGCTTGGTGCGCTTGCCCACGATGGTGAAATCCTTGGGGTCCTTGATGCTCACCTTCTCCGGCACCGGTAGCTTGGAGGCGTCGGCCGCCAGCGATCCGTAGCTGGCCTTTTTGCCGTTCGGGCCTATCACCATGCCGTCTACCGCTTTCAGCGTGGAGCGGTCCACATTCCATTGGTTGGCGGCGGCGCTGATCAGCATTTCGCGCACCTGGGCGCCACCGATGCGCAGCTTCTCCCAGCCGTCACGCACCGAGGTCGATCCGCCAGTGAGCTGCGGCCCACCCAACAAGGGGTTGCCATAGAGCTTGGCGTTGGGCGGTGCAATGCGCACCTTGACCTTGCGCAGGTCCACGTTGAGCTCTTCGGCAATCAGCATGGGCATGGAGGTGTAGACGCCCTGCCCCATTTCCGAGCGCGCCGAAATCAGGGTGATGGTGTTGTCGTCAGCAATATGCACCCAGGCATTGGGCGTGTGCACGGTGCCGGCTGCCTGCAGCGCGCCGGGCACTGCAATACCCATGAGCAGGCCGCCGCCGGCCAGGGCGGTGGAGGTCTTGAGGAAGTCGCGACGCGAAGCGTTTTGGATCTTGGTCATGGTGCTGCTCCTCAGACTTTGCGCATCGTGGAGGCCGCATCCTTGATGGCGGCCTTGATGCGGGGGTAGGTGCCGCAGCGGCAGAGGTTGCCGCTCATGGCGGCGTCGATGTCCGCATCGGAGGGGTTTTTGTTGCCAGCGAGCAATGCCGCTGCACTCATGAGCTGGCCCGACTGACAGTAGCCACACTGCGGCACGTCGTGCTTGATCCATGCCACCTGCAGCGGGTGGGTGTTGTTGCGCGACAGCCCCTCCACGGTGGCCACCTTCTTGCCCGCAACGGTGGACAGCGGCGTCTGGCAGGACCGCACAGGCGCACCATTGACATGCACCGTGCACGCCCCGCAGAGTGCGGCACCGCAACCGAACTTGGTGCCGGTCATGCCCAGTTCATCGCGGATCACCCACAGCAGCGGGGTATCAGGCTCTGCGTTCGCGGTTACCGCCTTGCCATTGACTTGGAATTTGACGCTCATGGGGGTGTCTCCTTGTTGAAGGTGCCTTAGCCAACACAGCGTAGTCACTGCCGGGCTCCAGCACAGCAAGGGGAATCCCTAATAAGCATGACCCCATGGAGTCGCCTGAAACCGGGCTTCCCTATACTGGCCCCATGACCTCTATCGCCGACCTTCGCAAAAGCTACGAGCGCGCCGAGCTGGACGAAAAAGCCTCGCACGCCGACCCCCTGCAGCAGTTTGACCAATGGCTGAAAGAAGCTATTCAAGGCGAGGTGCCCGAGCCCAACGCCATGACGCTGGCCACCGTGGGCAGCGACTTGCGCCCCAGCACCCGCGTGGTGCTGATCAAGGGCTATGACGCGCAAGGCATCGTCTGGTACACCAACTACGACAGCCGCAAGGGCCACGAGCTGGCCGGCAACCCGTACGCGGCCCTGCAGTTCCACTGGGTGGAGCTAGAGCGCGTGGTGCGCATCGAGGGTGTGGTGGAGAAGGTGAGCCCAGAAGAAAGCGACGCCTACTTCCACAGCCGCCCGCTGGATTCGCGCATTGGCGCGTGGGCATCGCCACAGAGCGAGGTCATCTCAGGGCGCAGCGTGTTGGTGACCAACGCCGCCAAGTACGCCGCGCAGTTTTTACTGAAGCCACCGCGCCCTCCACACTGGGGCGGCTACCGGCTCAAGCCGGACAACTGGCAGTTCTGGCAAGGGCGCAGGAGCCGCCTGCATGACCGGCTACGCTACACGCTGGAAGACAGCGGCGGCTGGCGGCGCGAGCGGCTTGCGCCCTAATTTTTTTGTTCAGCTGCGCCGCTTTTTTAACACCCACTCCCCCAGCCCCTCGCCCCGTCGGCGAGGGGAGCCTTTAACAGCCGATTTGGTGTCTGCGCGCCGAATACGGAATTAATTCAGTGAGGTTGCCACCGTTATTTCGCTCTGCGGCCAGCACCAACGGTTGTGGCGAACTCGAACAGGTTGCGCCCCCCCCACTGGCGAGCGCAGCCGCCAGCGTTGACCACCCTACATCTCCGAAGACCCTCCAACGCAGGCGTGGGCCTTGGAGAGAAACCGCAGATCTAAAGCACCGCCAGTAGCAACGTAGCCGGCGCGACACAACAAGATACGGCTGTTAAGACTCCCCTCGCCGACGGGGCGAGGGGCTGGGGGAGTGGGTGTTAAAAAAACGGTACTTAAAAGCTCAGGCAATCAACGGCACCAACGTCATCACCAAGGTCACACTGACCAAGGCCACCAACGTAGACACCGCCACGCTGGCCGTGACCAGATCCTCCGCCTTTTGATACCGCTGCGAGAACAAGAACACATTGGCACCGATGGGCAGCGACGCCGCCACCACCAGCACCGTGAGCGACATGCCGCGCAGGCCAAACACATAGCCCGCCAGCGCCATGAGCGCGGGGTGCAGCAGGGTCTTCACCGCAGACACGACCAGGGCGCCTTTCAGATGTCGGCCGATGGAGGCCTGCGACAGCGTGACGCCCACCAGTACCAGCGCCACCGGGCCAAAGGCGTTGCCCAGCAACAGCAGGGGCCGGTCCACCACGTCGGGCAGGGTCCAGCCGGTTTGCGCAAACAGCAAGCCCGCAATGATGGGCATGGGCACGGGGTGAATCACCGCGTTGCGCACGGCCAGGCCGATGGAGACCAGCGGGTGGCGCTCGGGCGCGTCACTGTGCCTGGACTGCTCACGCGCGTGCAGCAGTTCCAACACCACGGTGGCCATGGTCAGCAGCACCAGCGCGTGCAGAGAGATGAGCGTAAACAGCAGCACCAGCGCCTCTTTGCCATAAGCCAGGCCGACCAGCGGAATACCGATCATCACGGTGTTGCTGAACGTGCCCGAGAGCGCAATGACCGCCGCGCGGCTGCTGGCGCCTTGTATCAACAAGAGCGCAGTGAACAGGCCTGCGGCCACGGCGAAATAGAGCGAGACGGGGCGAAAGTCCAGCGTCTCGATGTGCACGCTGCTCATGGTGCGAAACAGCAGCGCCTGCGTCAGCACCAGAAACACGAGGTTGGAGAGATCGCGCACCGCCTCCTGGCGGATCAGTTTGAGTTTGCCGGTGATGAGCCCCACCACAATCAGCAGAACCACCGGCAACAGGGACGAGACGACCGGATGGTCCAAGGCCATACGCGGCGTAACCGCTTTACTTCACGGGCACCGCGTCGGTGATGCGGTAGTACAGGCCGTAGGGGTCGTCGCTCAGCACCGCAAACTGGCCTTCCACCACCACGGCCTCCAGCGAGTACTTGACTGGGGTTTTGGTCTTCACCTCCACCATGCTCTCGGGCCCACCGGGCACGCAGAAGGCGCAGGTCAGCGGCACCGAGCTCAGCAAAAAGTGCTTCTGCTTCTCCCCCGGCTCCAGCGGCATCATGAAGCCCTGGATGCGCTGGCTCTTCTTGTTGAGCGCCTGCACATCCGATGGGAACACCGGCAGGAGGCGATTCTTCTCGTTCTTGGTCTTCACGGCAGTCAGCACCGACCAGGGCAACACATCGGCGCGGTCTTGCAGCGGGGCGAACGGACTGTTGGGGCCATGCACCCCAGGGCCGCTGCCCAGCGGAATACCGCCGGGCGGGATGGCTGCGCCGCCCATGGGCGAGCTCAGTTGGGCAGACGCCACCGCAGCCACCAGGCTGAGGGACAGGGCAAGCACGCGGGCCAAGGGTTTCATGGTGTGGTCTCCAACGGGCCTAGTTTACGCCCTCAGTGTTCGTGCTTCATGCCGCAGAACTTGCCAATTGCCAGGCCCTTGCAGGCGGCCTGCAGGTCCTTGTTGCACACGTCTTCGTCCTTGCCGGACTCGCGGCAGGTGGCTGCAGCCAGGTGTGCGGCGGCAATGGCGCGGTGCTTCAACACGTCTTGCTTGGTGTCTTCTGCGCTTTCCTTTGCTATGGAAACCGTAGCTACTTGCGCAAGGAATACGAGGGCTAGGAGTGCTTTTTTCATAAATACCTCTTCAGTTGGTTCATCGGGATTGCAAAAGTTCCAGCACGCTGACGCGGTAGGCGCCTATAGCCGGCAGCAGCGCCGAGACCAGCGATACGCCCAGCGCCAGCGCGGGCACGATCCACAGCTCCACGGGCCAGACTACGCCACCAATCAGCAGCGAGTTGTCCAGCTGCAGCAGCCAGGCCAGCGCAGCGGTGCAGGCCTGCCCCAGCAGCACGCCCAGCACGGCGGCCACCAGGCCCAGCCACAAGGCTTCGCTGAGTAACAACGCTGCCACCTTGTGCGGCGGCGCGCCCAGCATGCGCAGCAGCGCCAAGTCGGCGCGGCGCTCGCGCACGGCACTCCACAGCGCGATGAATACGCTCAGGCCCGCAGTCAGCAGCAGCACACCGGCAAAGGCGCGCAGCACATCGGTGCCCAGCCCCAGCATGTGCAACAGGCGGCTGATCTCGACCGCCGGCGCGGCAGCCTGCATTTCGGTGCTGGTATTCACATAGCGCGGAAAGCTCAGTGCCGCCATGGGCGTCTTGTACTTAACGAGCGCCATGGTGATTTCGCGCTCCTCTTCCATCACCTTGCGGTCATCGTCGTCCACTGCCGTGTAGTCCTCATGCACCTTCCACACGGAGGCGGTGTCGGTCAAGATGAGGCGGTCCAGCACACTGCCGCTGGGCGCCAGAATGCCGACCACGGTGTAGGGGTTATCGCCGTGCAAGTGGCCGCCCGCGCCTAGGCCGTGCGAACCGACAAAGCTTTGCCCCAGCTGCAGGCCCAGCTTGCGCGCCGTGGTGGCGCCCAGCACCACCTGCATGGGTGCGTCCCACGCGCGGCCTTGGGCCAGTGTGGCGCCGTAGTGGTCCATGTAGGCGTGCGAGGTGCCAACGATGCGGTAGCTCGCAAAGTTATCGCCCAGGCTGATGGGGATGATCTGCGCCACCAGCGGGTTCTTGGCCAGCTCTTTCACCGCCTTGAGCGGCACATTGCCGGGCGGCACATCGATATGCAATACGCCCGAGAGGATGAGCTGCATGGGGCTGCCCTTGGCGCCCACCACCACGTCGATGCCCGCCAGATCGCGGTCAAACGCCTTGCTGAGTTGCGCACCCACCAAGAGCAGAAAGGTGATGGATGCCAGCCCCAGGCTCAGCAGCAGCACATTGAGTGCGGCGCCGAGTGGGCGCGACCACAGGTAGCGCCAGGCAAACAGCAGGGTTTTCATGCGGTTTGCTCCTCTTTTAATAGCTGCTGACGCAATAAACGCAGGGGCTGGAAGCCGATTTGACCATTAACATCCGCGGGAATGAGCGCCGCCACGCGCGCATCGTGGGTAGCAATCACCAGCGTGGCGCCATGGGTGCGGGCGGTGGCCAGCAACAGCGCCACGGCGTCGGCCGCGGCTTCATCGTCCAGGCTGGCGGTGGGCTCGTCGGCCAGCAACACGCGCGGCTGCAGCAGCACGGCCCGCGCCAGCGCCACACGCTGCGCCTGCCCGCCCGACAGCTGTGCGGGCTTGCGTCCCGCCAGCTCGGCCACGCCCAGTGCGTGCAGTGCCGTGGTGATGGCGACGGTGTCTTCGGGCTGGCCCGCGGCCCACTGCGCCATGGCAAGGTTCTGCTGCACGGTGAGTGCCGCGCTCAGGTGCAATTTCTGAGGAAGAAAGCCGATAGCCCCCGCCCGCCATGCGTCAGCAGCTACAGATTTGAGAGCATGTAGCGGCTGCCCGGCCACCTCCACCGTGCCCGTGGTGGGTGCTACCAGCCCGGCCACCAGCGCCAGCCAGGTCGATTTTCCGCAGCCCGAAGGGCCGCTGAGCAGCAGCACCACGCCCTGCGCCACGTCCACATCGGGAAACTGCAGCGCAGCCTCAGCACCCGCATAGCGATAGACCAGCCCCTGCGTGCGGATCATGCGGCGGCACCGGTAGCGCAATCCACACACACGCCCCGCACCGCAAAGTCCATGCTCATGCCCTGGTAGCCCAACGCCGCCAGCGTTTCCAGCGCGGTTTGCGCGGCCTTCTCCAGGTCGTTGGCATTGGCCTTGAGCGCGCCGGCCAGCGGGCTGTCGCGGTGGCAGCTTTGGCATTCGAAATGGGGGATGGCGTGCACGCTGGTGGGCATGGCCTGGTAGCGGCGCACGCGCTGGCTGTCCACGCGGCACAGCAGCAGGCCCACCTGGGTGAGCCGGTCGATCAGGCGGTACAGCGTCACGCGGTCCAGCGCAGCCTCGGCATCGTCGGCCAGTGCAATCTGCAGCTGGCCGTGGGTGTAGCTGGTGTCCGGGTGGGCCAGCAGCCAGCCCAGCACTTGGCGGGCAGCGGCCGTACGGCGCAGGCCGTGGGCAGACAGCAGGGCATCAATCGGGTCGGCAGGCGGGGGCAAGGAAGCCATAGGGCGCTTTCTAAAAATGCAATTGTGTTGCAATAAATTCCATAACGCAACAAAGTTGCGTTATATTTGCACTCCATTTACCGCAATCGAGTTGCATTATTAACGATGAAATCGTCCAGCCCGCCACCGTTTACCCAGTCTTTACACCGCCCGCCCCGCCCCAGCGTGCTGGCCTGGCCCGCCTGGCGCCGCGCCGCCGTGGTGGTGCCCGCGCTGGTGCTGCTGTGGCTGGCCGTGGCCTGGGCGTGCACCGAGGTGGCGCCGCTATGAGCGCCCTGGTCACCCTGGACAACCTGACGGTGAGCTACCGCCGCCACCCGGCACTGCACTATGTCAGCGGGCAGTTCGCCGCGGGCACGCTTACCGCAGTCGTGGGGCCCAATGGCGCGGGCAAAAGTACGCTGCTCAAAAGCATCGCCGGGCTGCTGCCCGCGGCAGGCGTGCGCCTGGGCCTGCCGCGCCAGCAGCTGGCCTACCTGCCCCAGCAGAGCGAGCTGGACCGCAGCTTCCCCCTGGATGTGCGCGACTGCGTGCTGTTGGGCCTGTGGCGTCGCAGCGGCGCTTTTGGCGCTGCCACCGCAGCCATGCTGCGTGAGGTAGACGCCGCCCTACACACCGTGGGCCTGCAAGACTTTGCGCACCGGCCCATGGGCACACTCTCCAGCGGCCAGCTGCAGCGCGTGCTGTTTGCGCGCCTGCTGGTGCAGGACGCGCAACTCATCCTGCTGGACGAACCCTTCAACGCGGTGGATGCCAACACCACCGCCGCGCTACTGGACCTGGTGCGCCAGTGGCACCGGCAAGGCCGCACGGTGGTGGCCGTGTTGCATGACGATGCCCAGGTGCGCACGCACTTTCCGCAAACGCTGCTGCTGGCACGCGAGCTGGTGGCCTGGGGTGCAACGGACCAGGTGCTGACCGCGCCGAACCTGCAACGCGCCCGCACCATGGCTGAGGCTTGGGAGGCTGACGAACACCCCCCGGCTCGCCCACTGCGTGTGGCCGCTTTCCCCCTTGCAGGGGGCAACACCAGTGGCCCGGCAAAGCCGGCTCCACGGTGTTCCGCGCAGCATCAAGAAGTAGCGCTGCCATGACCGTTATGCCCGCGCTGTGGGACACCCTCATCGCCCCCTTTACCGAATTCGTCTTCATGCGCCGTGCGCTGGTGGCCACGCTGGCGCTGGCACTCAGCGCCGCGCCACTGGGCGTGTTCCTCACGCTGCGGCGCATGAGCCTGCTGGGTGATGCGCTCAGCCATGCCATCCTGCCCGGCGTGGCGTTGGGTTTTATGGTCAGCGGGCTGTCGCTCACGGCCATGGCGCTGGGGGGTGTGCTGGCCGGACTGTTGGTGGCGGGTGTGGCCGGAGCAATCAGCCGTTTCACCACCCTGAAGGAAGACGCCAGCCTGGCCGCCATCTACCTGGTCGCCTTGGCGCTGGGCGTGACGTTGATTGCGCGCCACGGCACGCAGCTGGACCTGCTACACATTTTGTTTGGCAGCGCGCTGGGCGTGGACACGGCAGGCCTGCGCCTGGTGGCTGGCGTGACCACCGTGAGTCTGCTGGCGCTGGCGCTGATGTACCGTGGCCTGGTGCTGGAGACGCTGGACCCCGTGTTTTTGGCCGCCCACCGCCACGGCCTACCCGCGTGGGTATGGCACCAGGGCTTTCTGGTGCTGGTGGTCGTGAACCTGGTCGCAGGCTTCCAGACGCTGGGCACGCTGATGGCCGTGGGCCTGATGATGCTGCCCGCCGTGAGCGCGCGCCTCTGGCACGACACCCTGCCCGCCCAGCTGCTCAATGCGAGCGCCCAGGCCGCGCTGGCCGGTGTGGCCGGCCTGCTGCTGTCCTACCACTGCGACACGCCCTCAGGACCCACCATCATTGGCTGTGCAGGTGCGCTCTACGCCACCTCACTCCTCATCGCCCCCGGCGGCTGGCTGCCCCGGTTGCGCAGCACGGCCCACCGTGTGGCCTGACGTTTCCGCCCCCTTCTCTCTTCATCCACTCTCTGGAGCTTTCATGCCGCACGCCCCCGCCTTTGCCACCTTTCCCCGCCGCTTCCTGCTCGCCAGTGCTGTCGCCCTGGCGCTGCTGGGCTCCGCCCATGCGGACACGCCCTTGCCCGTCACTGCCAGCTTCAGCATCCTGGGGGATCTGGTGCGCGTGGTGGGTGGCGACCGCGTGGCTGTCACCACGCTCGTCGGTCCCAATGAGGATGCCCATGTGTTTGAACCCACACCCGGCCACGCCAAGACCGTGCTGGCCAACAAGCTGCTGGTCACCAACGGTCTGGGCTTCGAGCCCTGGGCGCACAAGCTGGTCAAATCGGCGGGCTACCGCGGCACCGTTCTGGTGGCCGCCAAGGGCGTGAGGCCGCGCAGTCTGGCCGATGAGCACGGCCACACCGAGGCCGACCCCCACGCCTGGCAAAACCCGCAAAACGTGGTGCTGTATGTGCGCAACATCGCCCACGGTCTGGCGCAGGCCGATCCCGCAGGCGCCGCCAGCTACCAGGCCAACGCAGAGGCCTATGTGAAAGAGTTGCAGGCACTGGACGCTTGGGCACAGGCGCAGATCGCCAGCATCCCCGCGGCCAAACGCAAGGTGATCACTTCGCACGACGCATTTGGCTACTTTGGCGCGCACTACGGCGTCCAGTTCCTCGCGCCCCAGGGCATCAGCACGGAGGCGGAGCCCAGCGCCAAGCAGGTGGCGCAGTTGATCCGGCAGATCCAGCGCGAAAAAATACGCGCGGTGTTCCTCGAAAACATGGGCAGCCCCAAGCTCATTGCCCAGCTGAGTAAGGACGCCGGTGCCACACTGGGCCCCACCTTATATGCCGATGCCCTATCTGCCGCCGACCAGCCCGACGCCACCACCTACCTGCAGATGATGCGCTACAACGTGACGCATCTGGTGACTGGCATGCGCTTGAACTAAAGCCGGTTTTTGCTATATCTGTAGTAACTCCTGCGCACACTGCGCGGGAGTTACGGCCAGGAAGGCACAATATTGCCAACTGGAGAAAGTGCCATGAAGCGCAATGAAGAACCCAAACTCTGGGTCACCATCTTGAAACTCGTTGTTGGAGCCGTCGTGTTGATCGGCGGCGTGGGCCTCGCCCTTTGGTATGTCGACCAGGTCCAAGGCCCGCCGCAGATTGCCAAGCCGGTGTCCAACTGGGGCATCGCAGGCGACTCGCCCCTGCGGCGCTAGGGCTTTTGCAGACGCGAAAACGTCTTGCGAAACTTGGCCACCTTGGGGGCAGCCACCGCCATGCAATACCCTTGGTGCGGATTGCGCTCAAAAAAGTCCTGGTGGTAGGCCTCGGCCGGCCAGTAGTTGTCCACTGGCAGCACCTCGGTGACGATGGGGCGGCTGTAAACGCCACTGGCGGCCATTTCGGCCATCACCTCGCGCGCCACCGCCTGCTGCTCGGGCGCGGACACATAAATACCGCTGCGGTACTGGGTGCCCGTATCGTTGCCCTGGCGATTCAGCGTGGTCGGGTCGTGGATCACAAAGAAGATCTCCAGTACCTCGCGGGTGGAGATTTGCGCCGGGTCGTACACCAGCTTGACCACTTCGTTGTGCCCGGTGCTGCCGGTGCACACGTCTTCGTAAGTGGGCTGGACCACGTGGCCGTTGCTGTAGCCGGATTCCACGTCCACCACACCTTTAACCTGCACAAACACCGCCTCGGTGCACCAAAAGCAGCCGCCGCCCAGCACCAGGGTTTGAAGGAATTCAGACATGGGTTCTCCAATAAGATCAACAGGGCTCACGCAACTTAGTCGCCCCAGACCATCCCATCTTACGCAGTGCCCCCCAAAACCCGCGCTAGGGCATAGCTTTACAAGCTCCGCGTTTGACAGTCCGCAGGCGCACGGCTACATTAATAACCAATCAGTCAGTAACTTTCATGTCCACGCCCTTCAACCTCTGTGACATCGCCGCCAACGCGCGCGCCAAGCGCGAACGCCGCAAAGACGCGCGCCCCGGTGAACTGCTGGCCGCGGCGCTGGAGCTGTTCGTGGAAAAAGGCTTTGCCGCCACCCGCGCCGAGGAAGTGGCCAAACGCGCCGGCGTGTCCAAGGGCACGCTGTTCCTGTATTTTTCCAGCAAAGAAGAACTGTTCAAGGCCGTGGTGCGGGAAAACCTGTCCGGGCGCTTTGTCGAATGGCGCGTGGAACTGGAGCAGTACCAAGGCAGTAGCGCCGATCTGCTGCGCCACTGCGTCAACACCTGGTGGGAGCGCCTGGGCTCGACCCAGGCCGCCGGTATTTCCAAGCTCATGATGAGCGAGGCCGGCAACTTCCCCGAGCTGGCCGCCTTCTACCAAGCCGAAGTCATCATGCCGGGCCGCGAGCTGATCCGCCGCGTGCTGCAGCGGGGCATCGACAGCGGCGAATTCCGCCCCATGGACCTGACCTACGGCGTCTACAACGTGCTGGCCCCCATGCTGTTTTTGGCCATTTCCAAACACTCCGGTAGCGGCTGCATGCCAGCCAATGAGCCGCTGGACCCCGTGAAGTACATCAACTCCCAAGTCGACAATATTTTGTACGGCCTGTGCATGCGCCCAGCCCCTACACCCTCCTCCACCTGAACACCCCCATGAAACGCTGGCTGAAATGGATTGTTATAGGGCTGGTGATCGCCGTCATCGTGGCAGTTGCCGCACGCCTGCTCTCGGCCCGCAAAGCCAAACAAGAAGAGCTGGAAGCCCAACAGGCATCGCAAAAGGCCCAAGCCACCCTGGTGTTGCCCGCTACCGACGTGGTGACGGTTAAGACCGTGGAGCTGACCCAGGGCCTGTCCATCTCCGGCCCGCTGAAAGCTGTCAACTCTGCCTTCGTCAAAGCCCGCGTGGCTGGCGAGCTGCAGGGCCTGGCCGTGCGCGAAGGCGACTTTGTGAAGGCAGGGCAAATCATCGCCCACGTGGACCCCACCGAATTCCAGGCACGTGTGCGCCAGGCCCAGCAGCAGGCCGAAAGTGCCCGGGCTCAGGTGGACATTGCCAAGCGCAACTTTGACAACAACCGTTCGCTGGTAGACCAGGGCTTTATCTCCAAGACCGCGCTGGACTCGTCCATTGCCACGCTGACCTCCGCCGAGGCCACCTACCACGCCGCCCAGGCCGGGGTGGACGTGGCCACCAAGTCGCTGGACGACGCGGTGCTGCGCGCCCCGATTGCGGGCCAGATCGCGCAGCGCCTGACACAACCCGGCGAACGTGTGGCGATCGACGGCCGTGTGGTGGAGATCGTGGACCTGAGCCGCCTGGAACTCGAGGCCAGCCTCAGCGCCACCGATTCCCTCAGCATCAAGGTCGGGCAAACCGCCCAACTGACCGTAGAGGGTGCGGCCAAACCACTAACCGCCAAAGTGGTGCGCGTGAACCCCAGCGCCGTCGCGGGCAGCCGCGCTGTACTGGCCTACCTGTCGATCGAGGGCAATTCTAAATTGCGCCAAGGCCTGTTTGCCCAGGGCACGCTGGCCACCGGCAAGGGCAACAGCCTGGTCGTGCCACTGAATGCAGTGCGCACCGACAAGCCGCAGCCCTATGTACAGGTGCTGAGCAATGGGCAGGTGGTGCACCAGACGGTCGCCCTGGGCCCGCGCGGCGACGTCGACGGCCAGACCATGGTGGCGGTGCAAGGTGTGGCCGAAGGCGCGCAGGTGCTGGGCGGTACCGTGGGCACGGTGCGCGAAGGTACCCTCGCCAAAGCCCAAACCGCGGCGCAGTAGACCATGTGGTTTACCAAAGTCAGCCTGAAGAACCCGGTGTTCGCCACCATGGTCATGCTGGCCTTGGTGGTGCTGGGCTTGTTCTCGCTGCAGCGCTTGCAGGTGGACCAGTTCCCCAACATCGACTTTCCCGTGGTGGTGGTGATCGCGGATTACCCCGGTGCTTCGCCCGAGATCGTGGAGAGCGAAGTCTCCAAGAAGATCGAGGAAGGCGTGAACTCGATCGCCGGCATCAAGGCGCTGACCTCACGCAACTACGAAGGCCAGTCGGTGGTCGTCATCGAGTTCGGCCTGCACATCGATGGCCGCAAGGCTGCTGAGGATGTGCGCGAGAAAGTGGCCTCAGTGAAGCCGAATTTGCGCACGGAAGTGAAAGAGCCCCGCGTGCTGCGCTTTGACCCGGCGGCCCGTGCCATCTGGTCGGTGGCCGTATTGCCCGACACCACGGCCGGCGCCAAGGCCCTGAGCGCCGTGGAACTGACCAACTGGTCCGAGCAGACCCTGAAGAAGCGCCTGGAAAACGTGCGCGGCGTGGGCTCGGTCACGGTAGTGGGCGGCACCCGGCGCGAGCTGAACCTGTACCTGAATCCCCAAGCACTGGAAGCCTTTGGCATCACGCCCGACCAAGTGGTCAGCGCGGTGCGCAACGAGAACCAGGACGTGCCCGTAGGCACCATCCACTCCAATCAGCAGGAGCGTGTGATCCAGATTGCCGGGCGCATGGAACGCCCGGAAGACTTTGGCAAGATCATCGTGGCCCGCAAGAACGGCGCACCCGTGCTGCTGCAGCAGCTGGCCCGTATCTCTGACGGCGCTCAGGAAGTGGACAGCCTGGCGCTGTACAACGGCCAGCGCACCCTGCTGCTCAATGTGCAGAAGTCGCAGGACGAGAACACCATTGCCGTGGTCGATGGTCTGGCCAAAACACTGACGGAAATGCAGAAACAGCTGCCGCCCGGCGTGCGGCTGGAACCCATCATGGACGGCTCACGCCAGATCCGGGTGTCGGTGGAAAACGTGCGGCGCACGCTGATCGAAGGTGCGGTGCTGACCGTGCTTATCGTGTTCCTGTTCCTGAACTCCTGGCGCTCCACCGTCATTACCGGCCTCACGCTGCCCATCGCGCTGATCGGCACCTTTTTGTTCATGAACCTGTTTGGTTTCACCATCAACATGATCACGCTGATGGCGCTCTCGCTGTGCGTGGGCTTGCTGATTGACGATGCCATCGTGGTGCGCGAAAACATCGTGCGCCA
The DNA here is from genome assembly GCF_056405715.1 of Rhodoferax sp. P1_F3. Taxonomy (NCBI): domain Bacteria; kingdom Pseudomonadati; phylum Pseudomonadota; class Betaproteobacteria; order Burkholderiales; family Comamonadaceae; genus Rhodoferax; species Rhodoferax sp. P1_F3. The sequence continues at coordinate 75,910 of NZ_JBFUBO010000001.1, forward strand.
TGTGCAGATGGGCAAGAGTGCCTTTGATTCGTCCATGGACGGCACGCAGGAGATCGGCCTGGCCGTGCTGGCCACCACGCTGTCCATCGTGGCGGTGTTCCTGCCCATCGGTTTCATGGGCGGCATCATCGGCAAGTTTTTCCACGAGTTCGGCATCACCATCGTGGCCGCCGTGATGATCTCCATGTTTGTGAGCTTCACGCTGGACCCCATGCTCTCCAGCATTTGGCACGACCCCAGCATTGAATCGCATGGTCGCCAGGGCCCGCCCGTTACCTTTTACGACAAAACCATTGGCCGGGTCACCGGCTTGTTTGATCGCGGCACCGACTGGCTGGCCGACGCCTACCAGACCATCCTGCGCTGGTCGCTGGTCCATAAGCTGGCCACCGTGTTGCTGGCTGTGGGCATCTTTGTACTGAGTATCTTCATGGTGCCGCTGCTGGGAACTGAATTTGTTCCGAAGTCAGACTTTTCCGAAACTTCACTCAACTTTTACACACCGGTGGGATCATCGCTGGAAGTGACCGAGGCCCGGGCCAGGCAGGTCGAAACCATCATCCGCGAATTCCCCGAAGTGCGCTACACACTGACCACCATCAACACCGGCAACGCCCAGGGCAAGATGTACGCCAGCATCTATGTGCGCCTGGTGGACCGCAAGGCCCGCACGCGGGGCGTGGACGCCATGTCCGTGCTGCTGCGCGACCGTCTGCGCCAGGTGCCCGGCATCACGGTGACCCATGTGGGCCTGCTGGACTCGGTGGGTGGCAACAAGCAGGTCCAGTTCTCTATCCTCGGGCCTGATACCAGAGAGCTGGAGCGCTTGACCCAGTTGGCCCTTGAAAAAGTGCGCCCGGTGGTGGGCCTGGTGGACCTGGACTCCAGCGTCAAACCCAACAAACCCACACTGGACGTGCAGGTGCAGCGCGATGCCGCATCTGACCTGGGTGTGGGTATCGCCCAGATCGGCACAGCCCTGCGCACCCTGGTGGCCGGGCAGACCGTGGGCAACTGGCGTGCGCCGGATGACCAGACCTACGACGTCAACGTGCGCCTGGCGCCCGAAGCCCGCGCCAGCGCGCTGGACATGGAACGCATCCCTTTCGCGCTGGGCACCAATACCGATGGCAGCCCGCGCATCGTGCGCCTGAACCAGGTGGCCAAGGTGGTCGAGTCCACGGGCCCCAACCAGATCAACCGCCGCGACCTCACGCGCGAGGTGTCCTTCAGCGCCAACGTGTCAGGCCGATCGGCGGGCGAGGTGTCAGCGGACATTAAGACGGCCATGGACAGCATTGCCCTGCCCCCGGGCTACAGCTACCAGTTCAGCGGCTCCACCAAAGACATGGCAGAGTCGTTTGCCTACGCGGTGTCGGCGCTGGCCATGGCCATCATCTTCATTTACATGATTCTGGCCAGCCAGTTCAAGAGTTTCCTGCAGCCGCTGGCGCTGATGACCGCGCTGCCGCTTACGCTGATTGGTGTGGTGCTGGCGCTGATGATCTTCAACTCCACGCTGTCGATGTTCTCCATCATCGGCGTGGTGATGCTCATGGGCCTGGTGACCAAGAACGCGATTTTGCTGGTGGACTTTGCCATCCGCGCACGTGAGGACGGCATGGAGCGGTCTGAGGCCCTGCTGCTGGCCGCCAAGGTGCGCCTGCGCCCCATTTTGATGACTACGCTGGCCATGATTTTTGGCATGGTGCCGCTGGCGTTTGCGCTGACCGAAGGGTCTGAGACCCGCGCCCCCATGGGCCAGGCGGTGATTGGCGGGGTCATCACCTCCTCGCTGCTAACGCTGGTGGTGGTGCCCGTGGTGTACTGCTACATGGACGATCTGGCCCACTGGGCCAAGCGCCTGTGGGGCAGCACTCCCAGCACCCTGGCCCCGTAAAATTTGGCCCTTTGCCGACCGTAATTCCGAAGGAGAGAAAACGATGAACTTTGCCCAAGCCCGCTTCAACATGATTGAGCAGCAGATCCGCCCCTGGAACGTGCTCGACACCGACGTGCTGGAACTGCTGAGCACGGTACCGCGCGAGGACTTTGTTCCCAAGGCACACCAGGTGCTGGCCTTTGCCGACCTGGAAATTCCGCTGCCTGGCGGCCAGTGCATGCTGGCCCCACGCCTGGAAGCGCGCCTGCTGCAAGACCTGGCCATCCAGCCGCACGAGTCGGTGCTGGAAATCGGTGCCGGTTCCGGCTTCATGGCCGCGCTGCTGGCCCACCGCGCCCACCACGTGCTGAGCATTGACCTGGTACCCGAACTGGTCAACATGGCGCGCGCCAACCTGGCTGCCGCTGGCATCAACAACGTGACCGTGCGCGAGGCCGATGGCGCCAAGCTGGCCACCGGCGAAGGTAACTTTGACGTGATTCTGCTGAGCGGCTCGGTCACCCAGGTGCCGCAGGACCTGCTGCAACGCCTGAACGTGGGTGGCCGTCTGGCAGCTGTGGTGGGTGATGAGCCGCAGATGCGCGCCACCTTTGTCACCCGCACCAGCACCAACGAATTCCGCACCACCCAGCCCTGGGATGTGAACGCGCCGCGCCTGCAGCACTTTGCCGAGCCTTCGCGCTTTTCTTTCTAACCTGCCCTCTAACCCGCTAGTTCACGCTGTGCGCCCTGCCCATGATTGACCAAGTCCGCCCTTCCCAACTTACACCCTGGTTTGCCAGCGTGGCCGAGCACGGTGCGCCGCTGGTACTGGACGTGCGCGAGCCGCACGAACTGGCCGTTGCCAGCGTGCAAGCCGACGGGTTTGAGCTGCTGACCATTCCCATGGGCACGGTGCCGCAGCGACTCACTGAGCTGGACGCTTCCAGGCCTGTGGCCTGCCTGTGCCACCACGGTGCACGCAGCATGCAGGTGGCTATGTTTCTCCACAGCCACGGGTTCACCCATGTGGCCAATATTGCCGGCGGCATTGACGCCTGGTCGGCAGAGCGCGACGCCAGCGTGGCGCGCTACTGAACCGGCGTCATTCCCCACCCGATAGTTCCACCTCCCCGAGCCTGAGAAAGCACTCCATGTCCCGATCTACTGCCTCCACCCACCTGCGCCTGCTGCCCCTGTTTGTGGCCATGGCCTCTTGCCTGGCCGCATCCGCCCAGGCCCAAAGCCTGGTCGACCTGTACACCGCCGCGCGCGGCTTTGATGCCACCTACCAGTCGGCCAAGTCGCAGTTTGATGCAACGCTGGCCAAGGGCGATCAGGCCCGTGCCGCCATCTTGCCCACCGCCAACCTGGGCTTGGGCATGAGCCGCACCAGCCAGGAAGTGCTGCCCACGCCAGAGCGCGCCTATGGGACGCAGAACGCCACGATCAGCGCCTCCCAACCGTTGTATCGCCCCGCCAACTGGGCCAGCTACGAGCAGGGCAACAAGCAAGCTGCGCTGGCTCAAGCCCAGCTGCAGGCAGCCGAGCAGGACCTGATCGTGCGCGTGAGCCAGGCCTACTTTGACGTGCTGGCCTCCAGCGACAGCCTGGCCTTTGTGAAGAGCCAGAAAACCGCGGTCGCTGAGCAGTTGGCCTCGGCCAAACGCAACTTTGAGGTCGGCACCTCCACCATCACCGACAGCCGCGAAGCCCAGGCCCGCTACGACCTGGTGATTGCCCAGGAACTGGCCGCCGATAACGACCTGTTGGTCAAGACCATTGCGCTGAACCAGCTGGTCGGCAAGACCGATGCCCAGCCCAAGCCCCTGGCCGCCCCCGTAGTGCTGGCGCCACTGCAGCCCGCAGATGCGGAAGCCTGGGTACTGGCCTCTGAAGCCAACCACCCGAGCATTCAGCAACTGGCAGTGGCACTGGACGTGGCCAAGCTGGAGACCGCCAAGGCCGAAGCCGGCCACAAGCCCACGCTGGACCTGACTGGCAGCTACTCTGCCGTCAATAACAACGGCACCTCCACGGCCATTGCCGACAGCCGGGTGAATGTGGCCACCATCGGCCTGAGCTTCAACCTGCCGCTGTTTGCGGGCTTCTCCACACAAAACCGCATCAAGGAAACCCTGGCGCTGGAAGACAAGGCCCGCACCGACCTGGAAGCCGCCAGACGCGCCGTGGCGCAGGGCACGCGCACCGCCTACTTCGGCGTGCTGTCGGGCCAAGGCCAGGTGAAGGCACTGGAGGCGGCCGAGGCATCCAGCCAAAGCGCACTGGACGCCAACAAGCTGGGCTACCAAGTGGGTGTGCGCATCAACATCGACGTACTGAATTCACAAAGCCAGCTGTTTGACACCAAAGCCAAGCTGGCCAAGGCGCGCTACGACGTGCTGGTGGGCGGGCTGAAGCTGCGCCAGGCCAACGGCACGCTCAAGGCCGAAGACCTGAACCCCATCAACAGCCAGCTCACAAACTGATCTTCAACACCGCGGCCACGGCCTGCGCGGTGCGTAGCGCTGCACCGCGGTGGGCAGCGCCCAAGCCCAGCGCAGCCTGCTGCGCCGCAGCCAGGGCGTACGGTGTGTGCAGCAGGATGGTGGCCCGGTCCACGGCCTGCGCCAGATCCGCACAGGCAAACGCGGCGCCAGCCTCTACCGCCAACTGCGCGGCCTCGGCAAAGTTATAGGTGTGTGGCCCCATGAACACGGGCGTGCCGCAGGCCGCAGCTTCGATGAGGTTTTGCCCGCCCAGGCGCGCAAAGCTGCCGCCCAGCAGTGCGGCTTGGGCCAAGCCAAAGTACAGCGCCATCTCCCCCACCGAATCGCCCAGCCACACGTCGGCCACAGGCGGCGCTGCATCGCCCCACTGGCTGCGGCGCGCTACGGTGTAGCCCGCCGCGGTGAACAGCGCAGCCACCTCGTCAAAGCGCTGAGGATGGCGCGGCACGATCAGCCACTGCACGTCGGATGCTATGGTTTCAGGAGCTGCTTGCGCATATTCCACGGGGGCTAGAGGCCTATTTCGCTTCAAAACCTCGAGTAGCATGGCTTCTTCGCCCTCACGCGAACTCGCAAACATCAGCACGGGACGCGCCGCTGCAGTGCGCCACGCCTGTCCCAGGGCGAGGTGTGCTGCGTTGGGCGTGGCGTCGAATTTGAAGTTACCGAATACCCCGCGCACCGGGGTATCCAGTTGCCGCAAGCGGTCTGCATCGGCCTGGGACTGCGCCCACACTGCATGCAGGGCACGGTACGCAGGCCGGGCCAGCCAGGCCAGGCGCTGCGCCTGGCGCAGGCTCTTGTCGCTGAGGCGCGCGTTCACCAGGCACAGCGGCACACCAGCGCGCGCGCTCTCTGCCACCAAATTGGGCCAGAGCTCGGTTTCCATGAGCAGGCCGATGTGTGGCCGGAAATGGGTGAGGAAGCGGCGCACGGCGCCCACCGAATCCCACGGTTGCCAAACCTGCACATCGCCCGGCTGCAACAGGCTGCGACCGGCCTCGCGCCCAGTGGCCGTGCCGTGCGTGAGCAGCAGGCGCATACCCGGCAACGCCAGGCGCAGCTCCTTCAGCAATGCGACGGCAGCCCGGGTTTCGCCGAGCGACACCGCGTGCAGCCACACCAGTGGACCAAGACCGCTTGGGGATGGAGGTTGTGTGTAGTGGCCAAAGCGCTCTTCCACGTGTTCGCCGTACACAGGTTCCGCCACAGCGCGGCGGCGCAGCTTGCGCCGCACCAGCGGCTGCATGAGCCAGGTAGCGCAGGAGTACAGCGCACGCATCATCGGCACAGCACCGGCGTGGCCAGGCTGTCCCAGGCCTGCCAGACGGCATCCACCGTGGGCTGCGGCTGGCCAAACACGCTGAGCTGGCGCAGCGGCAGGCGCGGCGCGGTGGCCGCGTCGGTGCCGGCCAGCACCTCGGGCCCGGTGCGCCAGGCGGTGTCAAAGTTGTAGATCTGCACATGCGGCAAATCCAGCGCCACGGCAATGTGGCTCACACCGCTGTCCACCCCCACCACGCCGGCGCAGTGGGCCAGGGTGTCGGTCATGGCGTCCAGTGCCATGGCGGGCCAGACCCAGGCGTCTTGCAGCTGCTTGGCAATCGCCTCGCTCGTCGCCTTCTCGGTCGCGTTGCCATGCGGCAGGGCCACGGCAAAGCCCGCGTGGTTCAAGCGCTGGCCCAGTTCCACCCAGGCAGCCAGCGGCCATTCCTTGTCTGCGCGGGAAGTGCCATGCACCAAAGCCACCACGGCCTTCTTGGGCGTGAACGGGTTGTCGGCCTGGCCAATCGGACCGGGCTGGACGATGGCCAAGTCACCAGGCTTGAGGCCGCACAGCGCGGAGCCCTGCAAGTCATAGCCCAGCGAGGCAGCACACAGAATGCGGGAACGCTGCACCGCGTGCACATGGGGCTCAATCTCAATAGCCACATCGGCCACCCAGCGGGCGGGCGCCTCAAAGCCTGAGCCTTCTGTCTGGTTGGCCAGACCATAGCGCTTGCCCTTGGGCGTGGTGCGAGCCAGCCAGGACACCAACGCCGATTTGCTCAGGCCCTGCAGGTCAATCACCGCGTCGTAGGCCTGGGCCTGCAGCTGCGTCTTGAAGGCTTTCCACGCGCGGCGTGTAGTGGCGGCCAACGGCGCCTTGCGCCAGCGCCGCAGGTCGCAGGCGATGACCTGGCCTACGCCTTCACAGCGCGCCACCAGCGGCGCAAACGCGCCCTCCACCACCCAGTCAATCTGCGCCAGCGGATAGGCGCGGCGCAGGTCCTGCACGGCGGGCATGGCATGCACCACGTCGCCCAGCGACGAGAGCTTGACGATCAGAATGCGTTGGATAGTCGCAGCTTTCAATGGGTCACCTTGCTCAGTTGGGCGTGCGGCAGCAACGTGCGCAGCAGGGCCAGCATATCGGCCTGGATGCGCTGCAACGCGGCTTCGGTCTGGCCCTCAAAGCGCAGCACCAAAGCGGGTGTGGTGTTGGAGGCGCGCACCAGGCCAAATCCATCGGGCCAATCCACGCGCAGGCCGTCCACGGTGCTGACTGTGGCCGACGCGTCGAACTGTGCATCGGTCACCAGCTGCGCCACCACCGCGTGCGCCTCTTCACAGGCCACATGCAGTTCGGGCGTAGAGAAACTGTTGGGCAGGGCCTGCAGCACGGCACTCGCATCGGGCGCGCCGCTCAGGATTTCGAGCAGACGGGCTGCAGCATAGGTACCGTCGTCAAAGCCATACCAGCGCTCCTGGAAAAAGATGTGGCCTGTCATCTCGCCACCCAACAGCGCGTTCACCTCACGCATCTTGGCCTTGATCAGCGAGTGGCCGGTCTTCCACATCAAGGGTGTGCCGCCGGCAGCCACAATGGCCGGAGCCAGTTGCTGCGAGCACTTCACGTCAAACACCACAGTGCCACCGGGCGCGCGTGACAGTGCATCGCGCGCAAACAGCACCATCTGTCGGTCGGCGTAAATGGTGGCGCCATCGCGCGTGACCACGCCCAGCCGGTCGCCATCGCCATCAAAGGCCAGGCCCAGTTCTGCGTCGCCCGCCTGCAGTGCGGCAATCAGATCGCGCAGGTTCTCAGGCTGGCTGGGGTCAGGGTGGTGGTTGGGGAAGTTGCCATCCACGGTGCTGAAGAGCTCCTGCACCTCGCAACCAATGGCGCGCAGCACGCCAGGGGCAGAAGCACCGGCCACACCATTGCCACTGTCCACCACAACCTTGATCTGCCGCGCCAAGCGGATGTCGCCCGCGATGCGTGCGGTGTAGTCGGCCAGCAGGTCTGCGCTGCGGCAGCTTCCGCCGGGCTGCAGCAACCAGGTCTCGGCCTCCATGGTTTGGCGCAGGGCCTGGATGGCATCGCCATACAGCGCCGCACCGGCCAGCACCATCTTGAAGCCGTTGTAGTCGCGCGGGTTGTGGCTGCCCGTGACCTGGATGCCGCTGCGGCACAGGGTGCTGGTAGCAAAGTACAGCATGGGCGTGGTGACCATGCCCACGTCGATCACCTGCACGCCGGTGTCCTGCAGTCCCCGGATGACGGCAGCCACCAGCGCAGGGCCGCTCAGGCGGCCATCGCGCCCCACGGCCACCGTGGTCTCGCCGCTGGCCATGGCCAGCGTGCCAAAGGCGCGGCCCAGGCCCAGCGCCACATCGGGCGTGAGCGTGGCGGGAACGATGCCGCGAAGGTCATAGGCCTTGAACAGGCTGGCCGCTACTTGCATGGAGGAAAACGTACTTTCAGGTTGGCCGTGGATTGTAGGGTGCCACTTACCCCGTGGCCGTAGGCACATGTCCGAAAACGGCGCATTTGTCGCCAACGGCTGCGTATCATGACCCCATGCCTACCCCAACAGCGCCCAACCAAACCGACACCGCCAGCAGCAGTGACCAGGCGAACTACCTGGCGCTCAAAGCTCGCGATGCCCGCTTTGACGGGCGCTTCTTCACGGGCGTGACCAGCACCGGCATCTACTGCCGCCCGGTCTGCAAGGTGCGCACGCCGCGGGCGGAGAACTGCCGCTTCTTCACGCTGGCATCGCAGGCCGAGGCCGCGGGCTTTAGACCCTGCATGCGCTGCCGGCCCGAGCTGGCGCCCTCGGCTTTGCATGTGCTGGGCGCACGGGCTTGGTCCACACAAGACGCCTCCGCCATCCTGGCGCGCCAGGCCGCGGGCTTGCTGGACGCGCCGCAGCTGTGGAGCGACGGCAGCCCCAGCATGGCGCAAACGGCCCTTCGCCTGGGCGTGAGCGAACGCCACCTGCGCCGCATTTTTGAGACGCACTGGGGCGTATCTCCCCTGCAGTATTTGCAGACACGCCGCCTGCTGACCGCCAAGCAGCTGCTGACCGACACGCAACTGCCCATTGCCCAAGTGGCAGCGCTCAGCGGCTTTGCCAGCGTGCGGCGCTTCAACACCGTGTTTGCCGAGCAATACCGTTTTCAACCCCGCGCACTGCGCAAGGCCGGAAGCGATGCCGAGGGCACAGTGCCGGCGGACCACAGCGGCGTGCGCTGCAAACTGGCCTACCGCCCGCCGCTGGACGCCAGGGCGCTGCTGCAATTCTTTGCCACGCGTGGGCTGGACGGCGTGGAACACGTGGACCTACCCAGCCACACGCTGGCCCGTACGCTGGCGCTGGACTGGGCGGGCCAGCACTTGCAAGGCTGGGTGCAACTGCGCATCGACGCCACGCGCTGCGAGGTGCAAGCGCTGGTCAGCGAATCGTTAATTGCCGCCCTGCCCCTGGTGCTGGTGCGCCTGCGCGCGCTGCTGGACCTGGACGCCGACCCCAACGCCATCCACGCCGTGCTGGGCAACAGCTTTCCCCGCAGTGCGGGCCTGCGCGTGCCCGGCACGCTGGACGGGTTTGAGCTGGCCGTGCGCGCCGTGCTGGGCCAGCAGATCACCGTGCAGGCCGCGCGCACGCTGGGTGCGCGCTTGGTCGCGCGCTTTGGTGCGCCGCTGGCTACACCCGTGGCCGGTCTTACCCACTTGTTCCCCACACCGCAGGTGCTGCGCCATGCGAGTGACGATGACCTGGGCCAGCTCGGCATCGTGCGCCAGCGCCAAAACGCCATCCGCGCGCTGGCTGCTGCCGTGGCCGACGGCGCGCTGGTGCTCAACCCCAGTGCCGATGTGCTCGGCACCGTGGCGGCCCTGCAGGCGCTGCCGGGCTTTGGCCCGTGGACCGCGCAGTACATCGCCATGCGCGCGCTGCGCTGGCCCGATGCGTTTCCGGCCGGCGATGTGGCACTGCAAAAGGCGCTGGGCGTGCGCGATGCCAAGCGCCCGGCGCTGGCGGCCGAAGCAGCATCGCAGGCCTGGCAACCCTGGCGCAGCTATGCCACGGTGCGCGCCTGGTCGGGCGACCACGCCGATCCATCCACCTCCGAGTCGCTATGAAAACCATAGCTGCTCGCGCATATTCCACGGGGGCTAGAGGCCTATTTGTATGAAATATCCATCCACCACCACACGCAGCACCCTGCGCAGCCCGCTGGGCACCATCATCCTTGCTGCCACCGACACCGCGCTGGTGGGCCTGTGGTTTGACGGGCAAAGCCACCAACCCGATACCGACGCCTGGCCGATAGTGAATAAGCACCCCGTGATGCAAACCGCCGGTGAGCAACTGGAGCAGTACTTTGCCCATGAGCGCACCACATTTAACCTGCCGCTGGACCTGTCGGGCGGCACCGCCTTTCAGCAGCGCGTGTGGGCCCAACTGCAGGCCATTGCCAGCGGTGCCACGGTGAGCTACGGCCGCATCAGCCAACAGCTGAACAACCCGCAGGCTGTGCGGGCGGTGGGCGCGGCTGTGGGGCGCAACCCCATCAGTATCATCGTGCCCTGCCACCGCGTGCTGGGTGCCAATGGTGCGCTCACCGGCTACGCCGGAGGCCTGGACCGCAAGGTGGCCCTGTTGAAACTTGAAAGCCCTCAGTGACCGAACCCACCGCTTCGTCCCCTTCGCACGCCCCCGTCTGGGTGCGAGATTTTTTGTTGTTGGCCGCCATCTGGGGCTCGTCCTTTTTGTTCATGCACCTGGGCGCGGTGGAGTTTGGCGCGCTGCCCACGGCCGGTGTGCGCGTGGGCATTGCCGCGCTGTTTTTGTTGCCGCTGCTGGCGTTCAAAGGCCAGGTGGCCACGCTGCGCCAACACTGGAAGCTGCTGTTTGCCGTGGGCGTGATGAACTCGGCCATTCCGTTCACCTGCCTGGCGTTCGCGCTGTTGTCCATCTCCACCGGCTTGTCATCCATCCTGAACGCCACCGTACCGCTGTTTGGTGCACTCGTTGCCTGGCTGTGGCTCAAGGACCGGCCGCACGGCATGCGCATTCTGGGCCTGCTCATCGGTTTTCTGGGTGTGGCACTACTGGCCTGGAACAAGGCCAGCTTCAAGCCCAATGCCGAGGGCGTGTCCACCGGCTGGGCCGTGTTGGCCTGCCTTGCGGCGTGCTTCTTCTACGGTTTCTCGGCCAGCTTTGCGCGGCGCTACCTGGCCGGGGTACCTTCGCTGGTGCTGGCCACCGGAAGCCAGCTGGGAGCCACGCTGGGCCTGGCACCCCTGGCGTGGTATTTCTGGCCGGACCACACCGTAAGTGCCAAGGCCTGGCTGGCCGTGCTGGCGCTGGGCGTGGTGTGCACCGGCATTGCCTACATTCTTTACTTCCGCTTGATCGAACGTGCCGGGCCGGCCAAGGCGCTGGCGGTTACCTTTGCGGCGCCGGTGTTTGCCGTGTTCTACGGCGTGATGCTGCTGGGCGAGGTAGTCACACCGTGGATGGTGGGCTGCGGCCTGGTGATTTTGCTGGGGACTTCGCTGTCCACCGGCATCATTGGATCGCACCGGCCATGACGTTGATGGACAGCGCCAGCACCAGCATGTTGAATCCAAAGGCGCTCACGCTGTGCATTAGGGTCAGGCGGCGCATATGGCGCGCGGTGACCACCACATCCGACACCTGCGAGGTCATGCCCACTACGTGGGCGTAGTACATGAAATCGAAATAATCCGGCGGCAACTTGCCTGGAAACTCCAGCCCAGCCCCCAGCGGATGGCCGCGCAACTCTTCCTGGTAGTACAGGTGCGCGTAGCGGAAGGCAAAGATGGTTTGCATCAACAACCAGGTGGACGCCAGCGCAAGCATGCTCAGGCCCAGGTGCGCCGCACGTTGCGCACCCGACAAGTCCTTGACGTGCAGCAGCATCAGCGCGATGGCCGCAAAACTGGCGAAGACCGAGAGCAACAGCAGCGCAAACAGCATCATGCCCGGCTGGTCCTGCGCCTGCGCACGGGCGCGCGTGCGCTCCGCATCAAACTCCACGGCCAGCCACCACGCCAGCAGCAGGTAGGTGCTGGCACCCACGGTCCAGGCCAGCAGGGCCTGCGAGGGCGCGGCAATAGGCAGCGGCAACACCGCCATCAACCCGCCCGCGATCGCGCCATAGACCAAGCGCTGGTGACCCGTGGTTTCAGAGAAGTGTTTGCGCATAAGCCATTGTCGTCGTGTTGCACCGCAACATGAAATGGGCGACTCGCAGCTTTACATGAACCCTGTCAACGCGCGACAGAAGGGACCGCGTTAAAGGAGGAGTTTGCTTACTCCACCGATACAACGTCGTTGAACCCACACCATGAAATTCCTTGCCAAAACCCTTGTGTCCACCGCCATCCTGGCCTTGGGCAGTGCTTGCCTTGCGCAGGCCCAGCCGCAGGATGTGGGCCGCGTGCTCTCGTCCACGCCGGTGCAGCAGCAGGTAGCCGTGCCACGCCAAGTCTGCTCCAACCAGCAAGTAGCGGTGCAGCCGCAAAAATCGGGCGCCGGTGCGGCCATGGGCGCCATTGCGGGCGGGGCTATGGGGAACGCCATCGGCCACGGCTCTGGCCAGGCGGCTGCCACGGTGATCGGGCTGATTGGTGGCGCCATCGTGGGCAACCGCATTGAGGGCAGTCCTGCGCCGCAGGTGCAGACCGTGCAAACCTGCGGCACGCAAAACTTTTACGAAAACCGCACCGTGGCCTACAACGTGGTCTACGAATATGCGGGCAGGCAGTATTCGGTACAAATGCCCAACGACCCGGGCCCCACCATCCAGCTGTCGGTAGCCCCCGTGGGCGCCAGCCCACAGCAAGAGATGCCCCCCGCCTATGCGGCGGCACCGCCGCAGCCCGTCTACACCCAGCCACCCGTGGTCGTGATGTCGCCACCGGTGTACCCCATCTACTACACGCGGCCCTACTACCCGCCCGTCAACCTGCACTTTGGCTATGGCTGGGGCGGTGGCTGGCACCACCACTGGCGCTGAGCCGATCGCAGGCAGACAAAGAAAAAGCCCTTGCATTTGCATGCAAGGGCTTCTCAATTTGGCGGAGTGGACGGGACTCGAACCCGCGACCCCCGGCGTGACAGGCCGGTATTCTAACCAACTGAACTACCACTCCTGGTAGTAGTAACGTTTGCTCTTTCGAGCCAAGTCGCCTGCCCTTGCGGGCTTGCGGTTACCAACTTGTGCCGTCTTGCATTGCTGCAAAAACTTGGCGACCCTACGGGGATTCGAACCCCGGTACTCACCGTGAAAGGGTGATGTCCTAGGCCTCTAGACGATAGGGTCAAAACCTTGGAACTTGTCCGTTTCAGAAGATTTGGTGGAGGTAAGCGGGATCGAACCGCTGACCTCTTGCATGCCATGCAAGCGCTCTCCCAGCTGAGCTATACCCCCTAATCCTAAGAAATCTGCTAACGATTGTTTTGCAGTGTTCTTATCTTCCGAGCCTCAAATTATATACAAGTTTTTCAGCCCCTGGCAAGTCTGGCGATAACTTTTTCTCTTCCGCTCAATTCGAGCACCGCATCGAGTGATGGCGTCTGCGCCGTGCCCATCACCAGCACACGCACGGGCATGGCCAGTTGCGGCATCTTCAGGCCGGTGGCCGTCAGCACTTCCTTGATGACGGCGGCAATGCTCGCCTTGTCCCAGGTGCACGTTGCCAACTTGTCTTTCAACAAGGCAATGGCGGGCTGCACAGCATCGGTCACGTGTTGCGCCTTCTCCGCAGCATCCACCGTCACGTCGCTGTAGAACTTCGCGGCCCACGTGGCCAAGGCCACGGTGGTGTCGCAGCGGTCTTTGAGCAAACCGCAGACCAGTGGCAAGTGGGAAGCAATGACGTCTTCCGACAAGCTAATGCCTTGCTTGACCAACTGCGCAGCCACCAGCGTGGCCAAGCGTGCGTTGTCAGCCTGCTTGATGTAGTGCGCATTGACCCACAGCAGCTTGGCCGGGTCCCATTGCGCGGGGCTCTTGTTCAAGTGCGTGCCGTCAAACCAGCTCACCAGTTGCTCGCGCGTGAACAGCTCTTCGTCGCCATGGCTCCAGCCCAGGCGGGCCAGGTAGTTGAGCATGGCCTCGGGCAGATAGCCGCCCTCTTCGTACGCGGTGACACTGACGGCGCCGCGGCGCTTGGACAGCTTCTGGCCGTCGTCGCCGAGGATGACCGGGCAGTGGCCAAACTGCGGCAGCGTTGCGCCCAGTGCGTTGAAGATGTTGATCTGCCAGGGCGTGTTGTTGATGTGCTCGTCGCCACGAAACACGTGGGTGATTTGCATGTCCCAGTCGTCCACCACTACTGCAAAGTTGTAGGTGGGGATGCCATCGGTGCGCACGATGATGAGGTCATCGATCTCACGGTTGCTGATGGTGATGGGGCCCTTGACCAAGTCGTTCCAGGTCACATCGCCGTCGGGTGGATTGCAAAAGCGCACCACAGGCTTCACGCCTTCCGGCACGGGCGGCAGGGTCTTGCCGGGCGCGGGGCGCCAGGTTCCGTCGTACAGTGCCTTCTCGCCACGCGCCTTCTTGGCTTCTCGCACCGCATCCAATTCCTCGGGCGTGCTGTAGCAGTAGTAGGCCTTGCCCTCGGCAATCAGCTGGTCCACCACCGCCTTGTAGCGGTCCAGGCGTTGCATCTGGTAGACCGGGCCTTCGTCGTATTCCAGGCCCAACCACTTCATCGAAGCGAGGATCTGGTCGACCGAGTCTTGCGTGGAACGGGCCACATCGGTGTCTTCCACGCGCAGCACAAACTCGCCACCAAAGTGGCGGGCATAGGCCCACGAGTACAGCGCGGTGCGGGCTGTGCCCAGATGCAGAAAACCGGTGGGGGAAGGCGCAATGCGCGTGCGAATTTTGCTCATGTTCAAAGGGTGTTCAGACCACGCGCCAAATCGGCGGTGATGTCATCAAGATGTTCCAGGCCCACGGCCACGCGGATCAAGCCCTGGCCAATGCCGGCCAGTTGGCGCTGCGCCTCAGACAGACGGCCGTGCGAGGTGCTGGCGGGGTGCGCCGCCAGGGTTTTGGTGTCGCCCAGGTTGGTGCACAGCGAGAGCACCTGCATGCTGTCCAACACATGGAAAGCGTTCTTGCGTGCGGCGTCCGCGTCAGCAGCCCTCACTTCAAACGACAGCACGGCGCCGCCCTGCCCCGACTGCTGGCGCATGGCCAGTTCGTGCTGGGCATGGCTGGGCAGGCCGGGGTAGAAGACGCGGGCCACCTGCGGTTGGGCCTCCAGCCACTGGGCCACGGCCAGCGTGCTGGCGGACTGGGCCTTGACGCGAATCGCCAGGGTTTCCATGCCCTTGAGCAGCACCCAGGCATTGAAGGGCGCGAGCACCATGCCAGCCGTGCGGATGACGGGCAGGAAGAGCTCATCGCGCTGCTTTTGCGTGCAGCAGATGGCACCGGCCATGACACGGCCCTGGCCATCCAGAAACTTGGTGCCCGAGTGGATGATGAAATCCGCGCCCATGCGCACGGGACGTTGCAACACGGGCGTGGCAAAGCAGTTATCCACGGCCAGGAAGGCGCCCGCGTTGTGCGCGATGTCGGCCAGCGCCTGGATGTCGCACACCTCGGTCAGCGGGTTGGTCGGTGTTTCCGCAAACAGCAGTTTGGTATTGGGGCGCACCGCGGCCTTCCAGGCGGCGATATCGGTCTGCGGCACAAAGGTGGTCTCCACCCCGAACTTCGCAAACTCGCGGCTGAACATGGGAATGACCGAGCCGAACACCGACTGCGAACAGAGCACATGGTCGCCGGCCTTGAGCACGGCCATGCCCAGCAGCAGAACGGCAGACATGCCGGACGAAGTGGCGATGGCCGCCTCGGTGCCTTCCAGGGCGGCCAGGCGCATTTCCATGCTGCTGACCGTGGGGTTGCCCACGCGTGAGTAGGTGAAGCCCTCTTCTTCCATGGCAAAGCGCGCGGCGCTGGAGGCGGCGCTGGATTGCACGTAGCCGCTGGTGAGGTACAGGGCTTCGGAGTTTTCGCCGTACTGGCTGCGCTCCAGGGCCGTACGTACGGCCAGAGTGTCCAGGTGCAAGTCGTCAGGTAACTGTTGTGCTGCCATGGTTCAGTCCGCGGGGTTGGGCAGGGCCAGGCGCGAGGTGTCTTCCTGGTTCTCTTCACCGCCCACGCGCTTTTCGTTCAGGCGTTCGATGTCGTCGGACGAAATATCGCCGGTGACGTAAATGCCGTCAAAGCAGGACGCGTCAAAGCCCGCCAGCTTGGTGCTGAGCGAACCGATGGCCTTCTTCATGCCCTCCACGTCCTGGTAGATCAGCGCGTCGCAGCCGATGATCTCGCGGATCTGCTCTACGGTGCGGTCGTGCGCCACCAGCTCGCTGCTGGTGGGCATATCGATGCCGTAGACGTTGGGAAAGCGCACGGGCGGCGCGGCGCTGGCCAAATACACCTTGCGGGCACCGGCATCACGCGCCATCTGCACGATTTCCTTGCTAGTGGTGCCGCGCACGATGGAGTCGTCCACCAGCAGCACGTTGCGACCCTTGAATTCGCTGGCAATCACGTTGAGCTTCTGGCGCACCGATTTCTTGCGCACGCCCTGGCCGGGCATGATGAAGGTGCGGCCTACGTAGCGGTTCTTCACAAAGCCTTCGCGGTAAGGCAGGCCCAGCAGTTGCGCCAGCTGTGCGGCGCTGGGGCGGCTGGATTCGGGGATGGGAATGACCACATCGATCTCGTTGGGTGGCACGGTAGAGATCACGCGCTTGGCCAGGGTTTCGCCCAAGTTCAAGCGGGCCTGGTAGACCGATATACCGTCCATGACCGAGTCCGGGCGGGCCAGGTACACGAATTCAAAAATGCAGGGCTTCAGCGTGGGCGACTCGGCGCACTGCTGGGCGTGCACCTTGCCGTCCAGGTCAATGAACACGGCCTCGCCGGGGTCCACATTGCGGTCGAACTGAAAGCCCGTGCCTTCCAGCGTCACCGATTCGCTGGCCAGCATCACATTGCCATCGCCGTTCTTGCCCATGCACAGCGGGCGGATGCCATAGGGATCGCGGAACGCCAACACGCCGTGGCCGGCGATCAGAGCGATCACTGCGTACGAGCCCTTCACGCGCTTGTGCACGTTGCGCACCGCGGCAAAGATGTCCATGGGCTGCAGCGGCAGGCCACGTGTGGTTTTTTCGATCTCGTGCGCCAGCACGTTGAGCAGCACTTCGGAATCGCTCTCGGTGTTGATGTGGCGGTGGTCGGTGTTGAACAGCTCAGCCTTCAGCGCGTGCGCGTTGGTCAGGTTGCCGTTGTGCACCAGCACGATGCCGAAGGGGGCGTTCACGTAGAAGGGCTGCGCCTCTTCTTCGCTGAAGGCGTTACCCGCGGTGGGGTAGCGCACCTGGCCCAGGCCGCAGTTGCCCAGCAAGCTGCGCATATTGCGCGTACGGAACACGTCCTTCACCATGCCCTTGGCCTTGTGCATGAAGAACTTGCGCTCTTGCTGGGTGACGATGCCAGCTGCGTCCTGGCCACGGTGCTGCAGCAGCAGCAAGGCGTCATAGATGAGCTGGTTTACAGGTGCATTGCTAACAACGCCAACGATTCCACACATAGGGTTTCACTCACTCAAGGTAAATATTTGCCAAACTCTTCAGGCAGCAGGGGCTTGAGGCCGCCCAGCACCACGCTGGTGACCTTGGGGCCGGTGGCTTCCTGCCACCAGGTGCCGGTGTGCAGCGGCGTCATGCCCACCACCACCGTCACGGCCAACAACAGCACCACACCGCGCACCAGGCCAAAGCCCGCGCCCAACAGCCGGTCGGCGGGCCGCAACCCCACCGCCGCCACCAATTTCTTGATCAGGAACGCCACCAGGCTGCCCGCGAAAATCGAAAGTATGAACACCAGCACAAACCCGGCTGCATAGCGCACCGGCTCTGCCGCATTGCCCATGGGCAGCCAGCCGGCCGCATCGGGCGCAAACCATTGCGCCAGCACAAAGGCCGCGGCCCAGGTCAGCAACGACAGCACTTCAAATACCAAGCCACGCCAGGCGCCTATGACCATGGACAGCAGCAGCACCGCCAGAAAAATCCAGTCCAAGGTGGGCATGTGGGGCCGTTGCTTACAGTTCCAAGATGGCCGCAGGCAGGCTCAGTTTTTTGATCTTGTCGGCCGCCTTTTGCGCCTCGGCCTTGTTAGCAAAGGGGCCAATGCGCACGCGGGTGCGCTGTGCGTCCTTGGTGCCCACCACCTGGGTGTAGGTCTTGAAGCCCAGCGACTCCACCTTTTGGCGCGCTTCACGCAGCTTGGCGGCTTCTACATAGGCGCCAACCTGGACCACATAGCGGCCATCGGTTGCGTCGGCCTTTTTCTCAGCGGGCTTGGCGGCGGACGCTGCCACCGCAGGTTTGCCATCCAGCAGGGCCTGAGCCTTGGCGGCCTCGGTCACCTTGGCGGCGGGCTTTTCAGCCGGCGCTGCGGGTTTGGACTCGGGTTTGGCTTCTACCTTGGCCGCGGGCTTGGCGTCTGCCTTGGGCACCGGTTTGGACTCGGTGATGATGGTTTCGGCCTTGGGCTCTGGCTTGGGGACAGGCTTCGCTTCGGGTTTGGCTTCAGGCTTTACAGGGGCGGAAGCCACCGGTGTGGGCGTTTCGCCCTCAATGGCGCCACCGCTGACCTGCGATGGAGCACCTGCGGCTACATTCACCTGCGGCGTACCCAGGGGGCGCACTTTTGCTTTGTCGGGAATTTCGATGGGGATGTCCACCGCGATGGGGCGCGGCTGGCTGTCAAACAGCAGGGGGAAGCCGATGACGCCCAGCAACACGAGTACCGCAGCCCCAATCAACCGGTGCCGTGCGCGCTTGCGCATGGCCTCCACGCTCTCGGCGGCGGTGGGTGGGGTGGGCTGCTCGTCGCCGCCTTTGCGAAACTTGAAAAAGGCCATGGATGGGGTGACGGTTCAGGTGGCTTGGGGCGGGAAGTGTTTGGCGTGCAACCTGGGCGTGCCCTGCTGCAAGACACCACCCACGGTGTAGAACGATCCGAAGACCACGATTCTATCAGCGGGGTCTGCAGCAGCGATGGCCGCCTGCAGGGCCTGCATGGGGTCGGCAAAGGCCTGGGCAGAGGCGTCTTTGCGCGTGTTCTGGGCGCTCCACTGGGCCTGCAACTCGGCGCCCGACGCAGCGCGCGGCGAGGGCAAATCGGTGAAATACCAGCGGTCCATCAGCGGCGCCACCCGGGCCAGCATGGGGGCCAGGTCTTTGTCGACCATGGCGCCAAAGATGGCGTGGGTGGTGGGGTAAAAGCCCATGGCGTCCAGGTTGGCGGCCAGCGCGGCCACCGAATGCGGGTTGTGTGCCACGTCCAGCACCAGCGTGGGCTGGCCCGGAATGATCTGAAAGCGCCCCGGCAGCTCCACCAGCGCCAAGCCCACGCGCACGGCCTGGGCCGTGACGGGCAACTTCTCACGCAGCGCAGTCAGTGCGGCCAGCACGCCAGAGGCGTTGACCAATTGGTTGGCACCCCGCAGCGCCGGGTAGGCCAGGCCGCTGTAGCGCCGGCCCCGGCCGGCCCAGCCCCATTGCTGTTTGTCGCCCGACACGTTGAAGTCTGTGCCCACGCGCCACAGGTCAGCGCCCACTTCCATCGCCCGGTCCAGCACGCTTTGGGGCGGCACGGGGTCGCTGACGATGACCGGGCGGCCGGTGCGCATGATGCCGGCCTTCTCAAACCCAATGGCCTCGCGGGTGTTGCCCAGCAGTTCCATGTGGTCCAGGTCGATGCTGGTGATCACCGCGCAGTCGGTGTCGATGATGTTGACCGCGTCCAGCCGGCCACCCAGGCCTACTTCCAGAATCACCACGTCCAGCCCTTCGCGGGACAAAGCCAGCAGGATGGCGAGGGTGGTGAATTCGAAGTAGGTGAGTGAGATTTCTGGGCCATGTTGGCCATCATTTCCCAGTCTAGACCGCTCCACGTCTGCGAAAGCAGCTACAAATTTGCTAGCAGGTGCGGCCTCGCCGTTCAGGCGCATGCGTTCTTCAAAGTGCACCAGGTGGGGCGATGTGTACACCCCGGTCTTGTAGCCCGCCTGGCCCAAAATGGATTCGAGCATGGCGCAGGTGGAGCCTTTGCCGTTGGTGCCAGCCACGGTGATGACGGGGCAGCTGAACTTCAGATTCAGCCGTTGGGCGACGGCGCGCACGCGGTCCAGGCCCAGTTCGATGCCGTTGATGCCCTTGGGGTGCAGGCGCTCGCAGTGGGCTAGCCAGCCTTGTAGCGTATTCGGTGTGTTTTCCATTGGGTTGGATTGTCGCAGGGCTGTGTTTTCCTTGGATCAGGCGGTGTGCTTCGGATCAGGTGGGTTGGGTGTTCTGCTTCGTGTCCCCCGCGCTGCGCGCTCCTCCTTGACCTACGCAGAACGCCCAACCCACCTGATCTGCCACCGTGCTGGCGCGCCTAGAAGGAATATCCACGGCGTGACGCTGCTCCAGCAGCGGAGCGGGGGTAGGCACCAAAGTGAGGTCAAGGAGGAGCGCGCAGCGCGGGGGACACGAACGGCGGTGCCTACCCCCGCTCCGCTGCGGGCGAGTGCAAAATAGCACCCATGACCACCCTCTACGGCATCCCCAACTGCGACACCGTCAAAAAAGCCCGCGACTGGCTCACCCAACACGGGGTGGACTACCAGTTTCATGACTTCAAAAAGCAGGGCGTCCCCACCGACCTGCTGCCCGGCTGGATTGCCACCGCGGGCCTGGACACCCTGATCAACCGCCGCGGCCCCACCTGGCGCAAGCTGGACGAGGCCACCCAAGCCCGCGTGGTGGACACGCCGTCCGCCATCGCCGTCATGCAGGAACACAGCAGCGTCATCAAGCGGCCCGTGGTCGTCTGGGGCGACGGGACCGTCACCGTCGGCTTCAGCGACGCGGCCTTCCAGGCCCGCCTCCCGTAAAATCGCGGGTTGCCCGGTGCCTGGCGCGCCGGGCCCTCATTTCCATTACTTTTTGCCCAGCACCATGACCACGACCCACTTCGACAACGTTTCCGTCACCACCAAGGCCAATGTCTACTTCGACGGCAAGTGCGTGAGCCACGGCTTCACCCTGGCCGACGGCACCAAGAAGTCGGTGGGCGTGATCTTGCCCGCCACGCTGACCTTCAACACCGGCGCGCCCGAGATCATGGAATGCGTGGGCGGCAGCTGCGACTACAAGCTGGACGGCACCGACGCCTGGGTCACCAGCGGCGAAGGCCAGAAGTTCAGCGTGCCCGGCAACGCCAAGTTCCAGATCCGCGTTTCTGAGGGCTTTGAGGCTTACCACTACATCTGCCATTTTGGTTAATCCACGCAGACGCATTCGCTCCCATTTTCATAGCTGCTTGCGCATATTCCACGCGGGCTAGAGGCACATTTCATGTCAAACACCATTCTGCAAAACATCCCCGCCGGCCAAAAGGTCGGCATCGCCTTCTCGGGCGGGCTAGACACCAGCGCCGCCTTGCTGTGGATGAAGCAAAAGGGCGCCCTGCCCTACGCTTACACCGCCAACCTGGGCCAGCCCGACGAGTCCGACTACGACGAAATCCCCAAGAAGGCCATGGAATACGGCGCCATCAAGGCCCGTTTGATCGACTGCCGCCCGCAGTTGGCCGCTGAAGGCATTGCCGCCCTGCAATCCGGCGCCTTCCACATCACCACCGCTGGCAACACCTACTTCAACACCACGCCGCTGGGCCGCGCCGTGACCGGCACCATGCTGGTCAGCGCCATGAAGCAGGACGACGTGAACATCTGGGGCGATGGCTCCACGTTCAAGGGCAACGACATCGAGCGCTTCTACCGCTACGGCCTGCTGACCAACCCCGCGCTGAAGATCTACAAGCCCTGGCTGGACCAGCAGTTCATCGACGAACTGGGCGGCCGCTCCGAGATGAGCGCCTTCATCACCGCCAACGGCTTTGGCTACAAGATGAGCGCCGAGAAGGCCTACAGCACCGACAGCAACATGCTGGGCGCCACGCACGAAGCCAAAGACCTGGAGTTCTTGAACAGCGGCATGAAGATCGTGAACCCCATCATGGGCGTGCCGTTCTGGAAAGACGACTGCGTCGTCAAGGCCGAAGAAGTGAGCGTCACCTTTGAAGAAGGCCGCCCCGTCGCGCTGAACGGCGTGCAGTACCCCGACCTAGTGAGCCTGATCCTGAAGGCCAACGAAATCGGCGGCCGCCACGGCCTGGGCATGAGCGACCAGATCGAAAACCGCATCATCGAAGCCAAGAGCCGCGGCATCTATGAAGCCCCCGGCCTGGCGCTGCTGTTCATCGCCTACGAGCGTCTGGTCACCGGCATCCACAACGAAGACACCATCGAGCAATACCGCGACAACGGCCGCAAGCTGGGCCGCCTGCTGTACCAAGGCCGCTGGTTCGACAGCCAGGCCATCATGCTGCGCGAAACCGCCCAGCGCTGGATCGCCAGCGCCATCACCGGCACCGTCACGCTGGAACTGCGCCGCGGCAACGACTACTCGCTGTTGAACACCGAGTCCCCCAACCTGACCTACGCGCCTGAGCGTTTGAGCATGGAGAAGGTGGAAGACGCGCCGTTCTCGCCGCTGGACCGCATTGGGCAATTGACGATGCGCAATCTGGACATTACGGATACCCGCGCCAAGCTGCAGGTCTACTCCAATGCGGGGATGTTGGAGTTGGGCAAGGGGGATGATTTCTTGAAGCTGGGTAAGTAAGTCTCGACTGGCTTGCCATGAAACAAAACCCGCCAAG
Organism: Rhodoferax sp. P1_F3; assembly: GCF_056405715.1. Lineage (NCBI taxonomy): Bacteria > Pseudomonadati > Pseudomonadota > Betaproteobacteria > Burkholderiales > Comamonadaceae > Rhodoferax > Rhodoferax sp. P1_F3. Next base: position 98,413 of record NZ_JBFUBO010000001.1, read on the forward strand.
TGAAAGCTTGGCGGGTTTTGTTCTTAGTAAGGTTAACTTATTCGAGCTATTTGGTCACCGTTCCTCGTCTTCCACCAACTCCATTTGCGCAACGGGTAACGGTTCCATAAAACTTTTTAAGGACTCCTGCTGCTCAATAAGAAATGGCGCATCCTTAACCTTTTTGTGAAGGTTCAAAAGCCTTTTCTCAGCACGAACCAAGATGGTGTCGTAGAGCATCGGATAGATAGTCACCGACTCACCCTGAGCTTCTGGTTCGGCTTCTCCATTTTCGATCTTGTCACCAAGTAGGAAGCCATCAACCCTAGTAGAGGGTTTCAAATAGCCTCTTGCGCGAAGCTCTTTCACGTACTTCCAAACTTGACCCTTTTCATCTCGCCCTAGCGGCAACCCGGTCGTCTTCAGATCAATGATGACAAGGTGATCAACACCGTCTTCATCATGATTGTCATCGTAGGAGGGCCGGGCATAAAAACCCACGCTAGAGTCTGGTAGGGCGACAAAATCAGGCCGGTTCCGAGTGCCTTTGCCTGCCTTGTCTTTAAAGATCGTCTTGATTACTTGAGTCATCCCCACGTTTGATGTGAAGTCGATGGATTCGAACTGCGCACCAAACATCCACAAGCCTCTTTCAAATAGAGGCTGAAGCTCATGAACTTCATCAATCCCAACCTTCTGAAGTTTGATCCTTAGCTCGCCAATGAGTCTCAGACGGTTCTGGATTTCATCTAGAACCAGCTTTGCCATACCTATGGTCCACTCGGTCAACATCTCATGAAGATTGTCGTAATCATCAGGCCCGCACTTGTGAAGAATGTCCAAGAGACCAAAGCGGGACTTGGACTGCTCCAACTTTGCAAGAATAGTGGTCAGTTGAACAATCTCCGCTTCACCAAAGTGAGGGCACGTATCCACAACTTCATCAACAAAGTTAGTAACTCGCTCCTTACTGATAGGTGAGAGCTTGTTGATCGTGTTGCCCACCTTCTCCTTAACCGCGGCCTTCGTACCAGCTCGCTCCTCCTTGCTAGTGTCGTCAATGATCTGGCAAATGCGATCCTGGACAGCAGCCCTGGTCTTACCCCAAACCTCACTGTCCTCTTTGAATCCGCTCCAGTCTTCTTTGACTGCATCGTGCTCATTCAAGAAATCAGCCTTCACTATGAAAGTGAATCTCTTGGCCTCGGTAGTTCGCCCGTCAAGGATTTGGGTGTAGTCGCTAGCGCTCCAATTGCACTGGCCTACTGCTCTGTCCTGTATCCACCAAGCAATACCATGCTGCTTGGTAGTCTTGTCGGCCTTTTTAGTATCAATGTGCAGGATGGTGACGACTCCCAAACCCTCAACTCCAACCTCTACCTTGCTCAGGTAATCGGGTATGTCGTTGAAGGAAATTGCCCGACTTCCAATTGACACCTTGAAGGCAGGATTAGCTAGAAAGCGGCTTCCAAGTATTTCTCTAGCTTTTTCCTCGGCGAATTGGAGGTATGGAATTTCACCAGTGCCTACGATGGTCGTACCATGACCCTCTACGCCGTCAACAGTGAAGGACACCTCTTTCAGTACAAGAGGCCGTGTTGTTGTTCTACTGACCTTGCATATGAACTCCTGCCCGTTTTTCCGGGAGGTGATCAGGTACTCGCTGGCAAAGCAGAAGCTAGCAAAGCGACCTTTCCCGTTCTTTCCAAAAACTGCTCTTGGATGCGTGTTGATTTCAGGCGGCGGCTCACTTTTAGAGCCCTGATGGCTAATTCGGTTGTAGTCCCACGTTTGCCAAATAAAAGCGAACTCCTCGCGAGTCATCCCCTTACCGTTGTCAACAATCTTGAAGTGCCTACCCTGCTTTTTGTCGGGAAGAGTGATTTGCACATCGGTGGCAAAGGCATCCCAGCAGTTTGCAACTAGTTCAACGATTGCAGTCGAAGGGTCGGAGATGATGCTTCCTGCATATTTATTGAGGAATCTTTCATCGTAGTGGTACGGCTGATTTTCTAGTAGTGATGCCTGTTCCATCTTGTCTCCCTGAAAAGTAAATTAGCCTCTACGCAAACAAACCTTGATGATCCCGGCAGTACTGCAACCCGCCAAAGCGCTTGGCGTTGTTCCAGCAAAACTTGCCCTCGGGGAAACTGATCTTCTCACGGCAGTGAGCGCAAATGAGCTTTTTGGCTAGTGACGCATCAGCCTCGGCCGGTGTCACTGCTGCAGGCTCCGCTTTGGTCACGGGCGCAACTGGCTTGAGTGCCTGTGCCGCTGGCACCAAATGCGGCTTCGGCTGCATGAAATCCGGCAGAGCCAATAGGTCCGCCGCGCGGTGCTGGCGCTTGAGCTTTTCGCCCCATTCCTGGATGGTGTCTGAGCTGCGCATATTGAACAGCGCCTTGAGCAAGCTGCCCGCGCCAATGCCATCCACCAGCTTGTCGTGCCAGGCGGGGAACTGGTCTGCCTTGATGAGAAAGCTGGTGTCAAACGCCTTGGGGTCGGGCCGCTGGATGATGGCCTGGGGGTGCATCATCACCACGTTGTGGAACTCGGGCAGCTTGTCGGTGCGAGTGCTGATCTCCAGCCGCTCCAGCAACTTGCCCAAGATGCGCGCGTGGCGGCGGCTTTGCTCGTAGGGGGATGGAATGCCATAACGGTCTTTGCCATAGCGCACGGTGAATTCACCGTGGGCGTTGACTTCCAGGTCGCCCGAGTAGTTCTTGGTCTCGATCAGCACCATGTAGCCGGTGCGGTTGATGACCAGGTGGTCGATCTGGGCAACTTCGCCGTCCACCTGCAGGCGCAGGTCGTGCAGCAGCACGTTGTTTTGGCCATCTTTGTAGTGGCCGTCCAGGTAAAAGGCGGCGGCGCGCTCGCCTTTGATGCCTGCATTTAGGTTGCGCAGTTCGTCGCGCAGCCAGTCTTTTTGGCGGTTGTCCAGCAGGCTGGACTTTTGCAGGTCTTCCAGCAGCGCCAGGCGCTTGCTCTTATCGTCAGCCGATTTGATCAGCATGGTATTTGTATCTCCCTGTAACAGGAAGACTATACCGCTGCAGAAATCGACACCGGGGCGCTACAGAAAACCGATGGGGCGTTTGCTCTTGCGTTGCTTATCTTCGGTGATGAGCTGTTTGATGGCATCAAACACAGAAGCAAACTGTTCGTCATAGCGGGCTTCCAGCGAGTCGATGCGGCGTGCCAGGTCGCGGTTGGAATCCATCAGCCGGCGCAGTTGGACGAAGGTGCGCATGATGGCGATATTGACCTGCGCGGCGCGCAGCGAATGCAACACGCTGGAAAGCATGGCAACGCCTTGCTCGGTAAAGGCGTAGGGCATGCCTCTGCGCCCCCCGTGTGCACTTGAGATGCCAATCTGGCATTTCAAGTTCTCCCACTCCGCATCGCCGAGCTGGAACATGAAATCAGTCGGAAAGCGATCCAGGTTGCGCTTGACTGCTCGGTTGAGCGCACCCGTTTCCACACCATACAGTGCAGCCAGATCAGCGTCCAACATGACCTTTTCGCTCCGAACCCAGTACACCAGCGTAGCCAGATGTTGGGTGGCCGGCAAGGGAGCTTCGTCATGAGGAAGCTGATGGTTGGGGAATGTTCCAGATACAAATTTTTTATTCACATAGCCTCCCAGTCAAACAGCCACCACCCAACCACGCGCAGGTCTTACAGCAACGCCAAGCGTTTGGACTTGGCGTCCGCGGATTTGATCCGCACCCCATCCCCCTTCTTGCCAGAGGGAGCATGGGCACAGTTCAGTCGTCCGACGCGCGGGGAAGCTGCTTCACCATGCGGTCAAAGTCGCTCTCAAACAGGCGGTCTTGCACGATGCGGTATTTCTCGAATTCGCTTTCTGCATGTGCCTTGGCGATTTCAGCGGTGACCTTGCCGGCGTCTTGTAAGACTTCGCGGTCGGTCAACGCGATGAACGCATCCAGCCGCTTGGCCCAGTCTTCCATGCTCATGGGAATTTTGCGCATGGCCCGTTCCTCGGCCAGATCAAGATACGCGTTGACGATGCGCCCCAGGGACTGCAGTTCTTCGCCGCTCAGATAGTTCTTTGCAACCGACACGTCGGTCTTGAGAATTTTTCCGTCCGGCGCTTTCTCCCAGCTTGTCAGGCCCATGTGGGCTTGGGTGGCATCTGCCCGTTTCGCGATCAGCTCTGCAGCGGTGTGGCCATGGATGGCAAAGTGCAGCTTGTTTTGCACCTTTGCAAAGAAGGCCTGGGTGGTGGGGGCATCCTGGTTGTAATCCACGGCCGTGGCATAGATGTCGGTGATCTTTTGGTAGAAGCGACGCTCCGAAAGGCGAATCTCCCGTATCTCGGCGAGTAGGCGTTCGAAGTAGTCTTGCCCAAGGAAGGCTCCGTTTTCCAGCCGCTTCTTGTCGAGAACGAAGCCTTTGATAGCGAACTCGCGCAGCACACCGGTAGCCCACTGGCGGAACTGCGTGGCCCGCACAGAATTGACCCGGTAGCCAACCGAGATGATGGCGTCGAGGTTGTAAAAATCGACGTTGCGCGTAACGTCACGACCGCCCTCGGGTTGAACTGTCCGGAATTTCCGGAGAGTTGCTTCCCGAACCAGCTCGTCGGTTGCGTAAATGTTCTTTAAATGCTCACTGACCGTGCGTACATCCACCGCGAACAACTCAGCCATAAGCTTTTGCGAAAGCCAGACCGTTTCGTCCTCGTAACGGGCCTCAATGCTCTGCTCGCCGGCTTGACCGGTAAAGATCAGGAATTCGGCTGTGCTGTTGCGGATGAGTCGGGTGCTGCTCATGTCAGATTCCTGTCTATGGGTTGGCTCGCCATGCCTGGCAATGATACTGTTATTTCATACAGCACCCACAAAGCACTCAGATGCCAATGACGCACATGGTGTGAAAGATGTCTTTAATAGAAAGCGCCGCTATTAAAGCGGGCTTGAATAGAAGGGCCCGACGGACCGAAACCCGTGGGCACCAGTTCTTTACAAGCAAAATTAGCCCGTAGCCCCCGTGGAATATGCGCCAGCAGCTATCAAAAGCATAGTAGCTTTGCCACCTCCCAGCCGGGACAAGATGGCTACACCACCACCGGCTCCGGCTCCAGCCGGATGCCAAAGCGCTCGTACACGCTGGTCTGGATGGCCTTGGCCAGGGTCATCACCTCGCCGCCTGTGGCGCCGTTGCCGTCCACGCCCGCGCCGCGGTTCACCAGCACCAGGGCCTGGCGTTCGTACACGCCGGCCTGGCCCACGCTCTTGCCTTTCCAGCCGCAGGAGTCGATGAGCCAGCCGGCGGCCAGCTTCACCGAGCCGTCGTCCATGCGGTAATGCACCACCTTGGGGTCGCGGGCGATGATGTCGGCGCACTGCTCGACGCTCACCGTGGGGTTCTTGAAGAAGCTGCCGGCGTTGCCAATGACGGCCGGGTCGGGCAGCTTGGCGCGGCGCACCTCGCACACCCAGTCATAAATCTGGCGTGCCGTGGGCTGCGCGATGCCGCTGTCGGCCATCTTGCGTTCCAGGTCGGCATAGCCCAGCACAGGTTTCCAGGCCTTGGGCAGCGCGAATCGCACGCGCAGGATCAACGCCCGGTCTTTCAGGCCCAGGGACTGGCCGCCCGCCGTAGGCAGAGTGCCGCCGTGTTTGAACACCGAATCGCGGTAGCCAAAGGCGCACTGGGCGGCGTTCAGCGTGAAGACCTGGCCGGTTTGCAGGTCTACCGCGTCCAGCGACTCAAACCGGTCCTGCAGCTCCACGCCGTAGGCACCCACGTTTTGCACCGGGGCGGCACCCACGGTGCCGGGTATCAGCGCCATGTTCTCCAGCCCCGGGTAGCCCTGGTCCAGGGTCCAGGTGACAAAGTCGTGCCAGGCCTCGCCGCCACCAGCCTCCACCACATAGTGTTTGTCGGTCTCGGCCACCAGGCGGCGGCCCGGCACCTCCACCTTCAGCACCAGGGGCTTCACATCGCCGGTCAGCACGATGTTGCTGCCCCCGCCCAGCACAAACTTCGGGGCCGGGCCCCACTGGGGGTCGGCCAGCAGGGCTTGCAGGTCGGCTTCGCTGGCAATGCGCGCCAGCGCATGGGCTTTGGCGACGATGCGAAAGGTGTTGAAGGCCTGCAGGGGAACGTTTTTCTCGACTAACATGACGGGATTGTCTCACTGCCATTTCGAGTCCCGTATGCCCTCTTTTGATACCGTCTGCGAAGCCAACCTGGTCAAGGTGAAAAACGGCGTGGAAAACACCGCCAAAGAGATCACCACCCGCTTCGATTTCAAGGGCACGTCCGCCAAGATCGAGATCAAGGACAAGGAGATCACCCTGGTCGGCGATGCCGAGTTCCAGCTCGACCAGATTGAAGACGTGCTGCGCAACAAACTGACCAAGCAGGAAGTGGATGTGCGCTTTCTGGACCGCGGCGATGTGCAGAAAATGGGCGGCGACAAGGTCAAAGTGGTCATCAAGGTGCGCAACGGCATCGAGAGCGAACTGGCCAAGAAAATCCAGCGCCTGATGAAGGACAGCAAACTCAAGGTGCAGGCCGCCATCCAGGAAGAAAAAGTGCGCATCACCGGCGCCAAGCGCGACGACCTGCAGGCCGCCATGGCCCTGATCCGCAAGGACGTGACCGATATTCCCCTGAGCTTCGACAACTTCCGCGACTAATGTTCCCCGCCCGCCCACTCCTCGCAGCAGCCTGCCTGCTCCTGGCGCACAGCGCCTGGGGCCAGTCGGTGGCCATCAACGGCCTGCTGGGCAGCAAAGCGCTGCTGATTGTGGACGGCGGCTTCCCCAAGGCAGTGGCCGTGGGCGATACCTACAAGGGCGTGAAAGTGCTGGCCATCCAGGGCGAGCAGGTCACGCTGGACCTGGGCGGCAAGCGCCAGACCATGCGCGTGGGCGATGCGCCGGCCAGCGTGGGTAGTACCTCTGGGCAACAAAATAGCGGGAGCAGGGTAGTTTTGGTTGCAGGGCCGGGGGGGCACTTCCTCAGCGAAGGGCAAATCAATGGTCGCGTAGTGCAGTTCATGGTGGATACCGGGGCCACGATGGTTTCCATGGGTGCAACAGATGCGAAACGCATTGGACTCAATTACCAGAGCGGACAATCCGTACAAATGGGCACTGCCAATGGCATGACCCAGGGTTGGCGTGTCAATCTGGACACTGTACGCATAGGTGATGTCGTTATAAACAACGTAGATGCGATAGTGACCTCAGCTGGAATGCCGTATGTGTTGCTCGGAAACAGTTTCCTGAACCGGTTTCAAATGAATCGCAACAACGAACAAATGGTACTGGAAAAGCGTTATTGATTCGGCCATGAAAGTCCGTGACGAAAACGAATACGAAGACCTGCTGGGCCAATGGTCGGACCTGGAGAGTGGTCTGGGCATCATCCTCAGCAACCCGGCCAACACGCAGCAGTTTGCCCACCGCGTGGTGCAGTACGACCGCTGGATGCAGGGCCTGCTGCAACGCGACCCCGATGTGGGCCTGTACCTGCTGTTCCAGCTGGCCAGCAACTCGCCGGTGGGCTACAGCGCTTCCCACTCGCTGGTGTGTGGTGTGCTGTGCCACCTGGTGGCCACCGAACTGGCCCTGCCCCCCAAAGAGCGCAACAGCCTGGTACACGCCGCGCTGACCATGAACATAGCCATGACGGCCCTGCAGGACGAGCTGGCCGGCCAGGTGGAAAAGCCCAGCCCGCAGCAGCAAGACGCGATCCGCGCCCACACCATCAAGGGCGCGATGATGCTGGCCAACCTGGGCGTGGCCGATAACGACTGGCTGGACATCGTCTCCAGCCACCACGAAGACAGCCTGGACAAAGAAGACCTGCGCACCGCAGCTGTGTCGGTGCGGCTCACGCGCACGCTGATGGTGGTGGACCGCTACGCGGCCATGATCAGCCCGCGCAAATCACGTTCGGGCCGCAGCGCCATTGAATCCGCACGCTCCATCATGACCCGGGCCACCTCGTCCGTTGATGAAATTGGCCATGCGTTGGTGCGCGCCGTGGGCCTGTGCCCGCCCGGCACCTATGTGCGGCTGGACAACGAAGAGCTGGCCGTAGTGGTGCGGCGCAGTAACAAAAACAACCAGCCCTTTGTGGTGGTGGTGGGCAAGCCCAGTGGTGAGCTGGAGCCCAGCCCCCGCCTGCACAGCACGGCGGAGGCGTATCCACGCATCCGCTCGGCCCTGCCCTCGGCGGCCGTGCGCTCGCCGCTGAACCACTTCCACATCCTGCAACTGGGCAGCCACGCGCTGGCCTGAGCCGGCGGGGCGCCTGCCAGGTCAGGCCTTCTTCTTGCTGCCGAGTTTGGACTCCGTGCCCTTGATGAGGCGCGAGATGTTTTCCGAATGGCGCCAGATCAGCAGCAGCGACATCACGATGGTGGACAGCAGCAAACTCTTGTCCATGGCCCAGGCCACACCGTCGCCAAACGCGTAGTACACCGGCGCAAACACTGCCGCCACCAGCGAGGCCAGCGACGAGTAGCGGAACGCATACGCAATGATCAGCCAGGTTAGCCCAACGGCCAGCCCCAGCCAGCCGCTGGTGGCCACAATCACGCCCATGGCCGTGGCCACGCCCTTGCCGCCTACAAAGCGGAAAAACACCGGGTACAGGTGGCCCAAAAACGCAGCCAGCCCCACCAGCGCCATGGTGCCTTCTTCCAACCCATAGAGCTTGCCCCACCAGGCTACGGCTGCCACGGGCAGCCAGCCTTTGATGGCGTCGAGCAGCAGCGTCACGATGGCCGCGGCCTTGGAGCCAGAGCGCAGCACGTTGGTGGCACCAGGGTTTTTGCTACCGTAGGTGCGCGGGTCGTTCAGGCCCATCACGCGGCTCACAATCACGGCAAACGAGAGCGAGCCCACCAGGTAGCCCGCCAGCGCCGCCAGGGCGGGGTAAAAAGCTGCAACAGAATTCAAACCAGTCTCCAATCCATGCGCGGTGCGCGGGTCAATCGTCCAGAGCGCACTGTACCTGCTTGGCGCCCAGCAACTGGACGCAAACACTAGGGTCTATCCCCACCAGGTAGCCGCGCCGCCCGCCGTTGATGCAGATGCGGGGCAGCTCCAGAATGGTGGATTCGATGTAGACGGGCATGGTCTTGCGCGTGCCAAACGGCGAGGTGCCGCCCACCAGGTAGCCGCTGTGCCGGTTGGCCACCTCGGGCGCGCAGGGTTCCACCGATTTGGCGCCAATCTGGCGCGCCAGGTTCTTGGTCGACACCTTGCGGTTGCCATGCATCAGCACCACCAGCGGCTTGGCGTCCTGGTCTTGCATGATGAGCGTCTTCACCACGGTAAACGGATCAAACCCCAGCACCTCGGCACTGTGCTGCGCGCCGCCGTGCTCCAGGTACTCGTACGGATGCTCGCTGAAGGCGATCTTGTTCGCCTTCAGCAGCTGGGTCGCGGGGGTTTCAGAGACGTGGTCTTTTTTGGCCATAGGGGCGTATTTTCATACGCTTTGGCCGAACCGAAAATGATTGTTCACGATCCTTGAATACGATTTGACCCAATCTTTAACGTCACCGCTCAGCCCCCGTGGGTGCTCGATTGCAGCGGCTGGTTATGCCGCATCGTGGCGCTCTGCGACGAGCGACTCCAGCAACAAAAGAGCGTCGTTCTGGTTTAGAGCTCTCGAACGGTGGCGGGTACTGCGCGCTACCGTTCCACTTGGTACATGGGTCAGCTTCACGCAGCTAGCCACATGAACCACCATTCGACTATCGACCGCAAACTCGCGCCGGAAGTACTCCACCAAAATATGCGCAGAGTGAAGGCGAAAACCATCAGGCTGAACTGCCTTTACAAGTCGAGCATTTACACCGCTAGCAAGCTTTTCCCGAAGCTCTTCAGTTAGTCGTTGAACTCCTTCGGCAGGCATTGGCAAGGTAATGCTGAGCACGGCTTCGTCTACGTCGCCTTCAGCGCTCAATTGCTTCTCATCGTCTACTTCGACTGCCGAGGGCTCCGCCACCACGCCGATACAAAGGCGCCAAAGATCACGAACCCACTCGCGGCCCCTTACGGTTGCATGCGCCACCACGTATAGCTCAGGCGCAGGAATTCTGTGAGCTATAAGACCTGAGTTCATGGCACCAGTTCAATGGCGACTCATTGGAGTGAATCCCAATACGCGTGTTTTGTTAAACGCCGAATCCGGGATGCAAAGCATGTCTCGGTTCCTCTAGTATCCAAGTCATACCGTCATACCGGTCTTGCAGCTTTTCACCACCTATGGTGAATTGAAGCTCGGTATTAATAGGTGAATTGAGCTTCGGCAGTAGATCGCGAAGCACTTCTCTGGCTCGATGAAGGTTAGTGACATCTACATCGATACCGCAGAATTCCACCTGCCTCGTTCCGTCTGGCTGCTCTTCCCCGAGCGAAGAGCCTCCGCCAGAAACCGCGCCAAGCCCTTCCTTCTCAAGGACAGGATCAATTTGATCTTCGAACAGTTCACCACGATCAATAGGGCCGATATTGCCGGGTATCTTGATGTAGATAAATTGTGTGAGATCGAGCTCCTCTTCCACTTGTGCCCTAGGCGCACTGGCACCAAAAAAACGTGTTTTGATTCGCGAGAAGATATTCATTGAGGCCCCTTAGCGGGTGATGGAAGAAAGTAGGCAGCTATCACACTTAGGTCGCCAGCAGAGTAATCGCTTGCCCGTTTCCCCTCACACCGCCGGATCGCGAATCTCCCAGCGGATGGCGTCGATCTGGGTCAGCAGTTCGGGCGACAGCGTGGTGCCCCAGGCGTTGATGTTTTCGTCCAGTTGCTCCAGCGTGCGCACGCCGATGATGGTGCTGGCGACTTGCCATTTGGTGTAGCAAAAGGCCAGGGCCAGTTGGGTGGGTGTGAGGCCGTGTTCTTTGGCTAGCGCGTTGTAGCGGCGTGCGGCTTTGAGCGCATCGGGGCGGCCCCAGCGCTGCTTGCGGGTGGACTCGAATTTGGCCAGGCGGGCGTCTTTGGGGGCGCCTTCGCCGGTCAGGCCGGATTCGTCGTACTTGCCGGTCAAGAGGCCAAACGCCAGCGGCGAGTACGGCAGCAGCGACACGCCCAGGCGGTGCAGGGTTTCGTCCAGGCCATTTTCCACCGTACGGGACAGCAGGCCGTAGTTGTTCTGCACCGTGGCAATGCGCGGCAGGCCAAGCTGCTCGGCCACGCGCACAAACTCATGCACGCCATAAGGCGTTTCGTTGGACAGGCCGATGGCGCGCACTTTGCCGGCCTTCACCAGGGTGTCCATGGCGCGCAGCTGCACTTCAATGCTGCTGCCACCCACGTTTTCATTGGCGGGGTTGTAGTACATGCCGCCGAACATGGGCACGTGGCGCACGGGCCAGTGGATTTGGTAGAGGTCGATGGTCTCGATGTTCATGCGCTTGAGGCTGCCTTCACAGGCCGCCACGATGTCTTCGGCCGTCAGGTTGCTGCTGCCATTGCGCACCCAGGGCATGCCGCGCGAGGGGCCGGCCACTTTGGTGGCGATAACCAGCTTTTCGCGGGCCATAGGATTCTTTTTGATCCAGTTGCCGATGATTTTTTCGGTCAGGTTGAAGGTCTCGGCGCGCGGCGGCACGGCGTACATCTCGGCCGTGTCGATGAAGTTGATACCGCGCTCCAGCGAGTGGCTCAGGATGGCGTGGGAAGTGGGTTCGTCCACCTGCTCACCAAACACCATGGTGCCCAGGCAGATGGGGGTGACGTGCAGGTCGCTGGAGCCAAGTTGAACGGTTTTCATGGAAAGGCAGCTCGCAAAAGAAGGTGGGTTGAAGGAGAAGTCGGGCGATGGTAGCGCGGAGTGAAAGACCTAGTCGCCACCACAGCCTCCCCCGCATCCGCTGTCCCCGCCACAGCCGCTGTCCGAACTGCTGTCGGAGCTGAAGCTGAAGCCGTCGGACGATCCATCGCCCCCTCCCCCACATCCGCCGCCCCCGCCATCGCTGAAGCTGGTGCCGCAGTACGCGTCGGAGCCGGCCTTGTTATCGATATCGCGGCAGTTGGGTACATAGGTGAAGCCGCCCGCAATGGCGAACTTCTTGTCCAACGCAAACAGCAGCGGCAGGCGCGTGGGCGCGCCTGGGTTGATGCTTTCTTCCTTGCAGGCCCAGAACCAGGCACGGCGCAGGCCGCTGTTGCGCTTGGCGTCGCGGCCCAGCACCTCGGCCGGGCTGTGGTGCAGCAGGCTGCCAAACGCGGCGTGGCACCACTGTGCGTAACCCCGCGTGTGCAAGATGAACTCGTGCCAAGCCGCGTCCACCACCTTGGAAGGCATGGCTACGAACTGCTGGTTGCTGCGCAGGTAGGCGATGAAAAACTGGCGCAGGCCGTGCAGCACCAGCTCGGTGTCGCGCGCGCTGAGCTGCGGGTAATGCGCCATGAGCTTGGCACCCAGAAAGCGCGGCAGCGGCGCCTCGCGCACAAACTGGCGGCGCAGGCTCAGCTCCCAGGCGCGCAAAGCAATAAATAGAAACACGGACAGCGCACCGCTCAGCACCAGGGCCAGAAAAAACATGCTGCGCCAGGGGCTGGCGGCGTACTGCATGAGGGAGAACAGGGGCACCGCCAGCCACTTGCCCCAGCTCAGCCAGCTAATACGCCGAAGCAGCGTCGGTCTAAACGCGGGCAGCTGCATAGCGCGCCTCCTCTTGCAGGCGCAGCACGCGGCGCTGCACCTTGCCGGTGGTGGTCATGGGCAGGGCGTCCACAAACTCGATCTCCTTGGGGTATTCGTAGGGTGCCAGTTGGCCTTTCACATGGGCCTGCAGTTCCACGGTCAGTTTGGCATGCAATTGGCCTATAGCCCCCGTATCTCCTGCGCAAGCAGCTATGAAATCAGGAGCAATAACGACATAGGCCTTGACCAGCGCGCCGCGCTCGGCGTCGGGCTTGGGCACCACTGCGGCGTTGATGACGGCCGGGTGCTTGACCAGGCAGTTCTCAATCTCGCCGGGGCCAATGCGGTAGCCCGCGGCTTTGAACACATCGTCGCTGCGGCCCTGGTACCAGAGGTAGCCCTGGGCATCGCGCACCGCCAGGTCGCCCGTGCGGCACCAGTCGCCGGTGAACTTGGCGGCCGTGGCGGCGGGATTCTTCCAGTAGCCCAAGAAGAAGATGGGGTCCGGGTGGCCGTGCACGTCGAATCGATTCAGCGCCACATCACCGGGCACGCCCACTGGACATTCCTGGCCCGCATCGTCAATCACCGCCACGCGGTGACCGGGGTAGCCCATGCCCATGCTGCCGCCCTTGGCGGGCCAGTGGCGGCTGGAGTTGCCCACGATGTAGTTCATCTCGGTCTGGCCAAACATCTCGTTGGGCGTCACGCCCAGCTGCTGCTCGCAGTAACCGAACACTGCGTCGCCCACGGCCTCGCCCGCGCTCATGATGGCGTCCAGCTTGAGCTTGAACTGCTGGCGCACGGTCTTGCCCTTCACGCCGGGGTAGGCCTTCATCATGGCCTTGAGCGCGGTGGGGAAGAGGAAGGTGTGCGTCACGCCGCAGTCGCGCATCAATTCGAGTGCCGTCTGCGGGCTGAAGCGCCCGTTGTAGGCCACGATGGGCCGGCCGAAGTACAGGCTGGGCAGCAGCGCATCCATCAGCCCGCCGGTCCACGCCCAGTCGGCCGGCGACCAGAAGACGGCGTTGGAGCGCTGGTTGTCTTTGCCATTGAAGCCAAACCAGTTGTGGCTGGCCACAAAACCCGGTAGGTTGCCAATCAGCGCGCGGTGCGGAATCAGCGCGCCCTTGGGGTTGCCGGTAGTGCCGCTGGTGTAGATGAGCACCGCGGCCTCGTCGGCGCGCGTAGCCACCGCAGTGAAATGCTTGGGCGCCTTGGCCAGCGCGGCGGCGTAGTTCTGGTCAGCACTGCGCGTGGCGGCGGCGGCCCCCACGCCGATGACGCTGCGCAACAGCGGGCAATCGTCGCGCACGCTGCTCAGCGCTTCCAGTGAGGTGGCATCGCAAATCGCCACCACAGCCTCGCTGTCGTGCAGGCGGTATTGCAGCGCTTCGGGGCCAAACAGCATGGACAGGGGCATGGCCACCGCACCGAGCTGCAGCACCGCCATGTAGGCCACCGCGGTCTCAAACCGCTGCGGCAGCACAATGCCCACGCGGTCCCCGCGTTGCACGCCCAGCTGGTGCAGGATATTGGACAGGCGGTTGGCCTGCGCCTGCAGCTCGGCATAGGTGTGAAAAGTGCTTCCAGCCCCCGTGGAATATGCGCGAACAGCTATTCTTTTAGTAGCGTCCGGCTGCTGCGCCCAGCGGCCGCAGCAGGCCTGCGCCATGTTGAAGAACTCCGGCACCTGCCAGCCAAAGCCCGCATGCAGCGCGGCGTAGCCGGGGGGCAAGGCGGGGGTGGTCTTGTCTCTGCGTTGACTGACTGGCATGCAGTGTCTCCTTATGATTCGGTGAATGTACCAAGTCAAAAGACCCTGCCGAAGCGAATTCGTCCCCATCCGTAATCTCACCTACCACGTCCAGGTCTGGGGCCAGCCCGCGCCCGGCAAGACTCCGTTGGTCATGGTGCATGGCTGGATGGACGTGGCCGCCAGCTACCAGTTTGTGGTGGACGCGTTTGCGGCCGACCACTACATCATTGCCCCCGACTGGCGCGGCTATGGGAAAACAAAAGCCCCCCACACCGACAACTACTGGTACCCCGACTACCTGGCCGACCTGGACTTTCTGCTGGACCACTACGTGCAAGACCAGCCCGTGAACCTGGTGGGCCACAGCATGGGTGGCAATGTGGTGATGATGTACGGCGGCGTGCGCCCCGAGCGCATTCGCCGCCTGGTGAACCTGGAAGGCTTTGGCATGCCCGCCACCATTCCCGCGCAGGCGCCCGGCCGCTTGGCGACCTGGATGGACGAGCTGAAAAAGCTGCACGCGGGCGAGATGGACCTGAAGGCCTACAACAGTGCCGACGGCGTGGCCCGCCGCCTGATGAAGACCAACCCGCGCCTGGGCCAGGACAAGGCCGACTGGCTGGCCCGCCACTGGGCGGCCGAAACGGCGGATGGCAAGTGGGCCATTCAGGGCGACGCTGCGCACAAGGTGACGAATGCGCAGCTGTACCGTGTGGACGAGGTGCAGGAGATCTACAAGCGCCTCTCCATGCCCGTGCTGGCCGTGGAAGCGTCAGACAACAGCCTGGACCTGTGGTGGAAAGGCAAATACACCATGGCCGAATACCACGAGCGCCTGAAGGTGGTGCCCCACGTGGAGATTGCCCGCATTGAGGATGCCGGCCACATGATGCACCACGACCAGCCCGAGGTGCTGGCAGGGCTAATCGAACGCTTTATCGCCTAGGCGCTTCATAATGGTTGGCTGAGAGCCCCCTTGCACCAGGAGACCCCATGCCCAGCCACCGCCACAGCCTACTCGCCACCGCCGCCTTGATGGCCTTGGGCGCCACGCCCGGCCACACGCAAACCCAGGTGGTGAAGCCCCCCGTAGCCCAGTACTGGATGGATGTGGCCACGGTGCGCATGGCCGACATGGACGAGCTGCCCAACCTGGGCGCCATGGGCGGCCTGGCGGCCAGCATGGCGGGTGTCAAAGGCATGGGCGAGGCCAGCTTTGGCGCCACCAAGGGCATGATGCCCGGCCGCTGGCTGGACATTGCAGTCACCACCCAGCGCAAACCCGCGGGCACCACCGCCACCCAAACCATTCCCCCCGGCCTGAACCTGGGCGCCAGCCTGATGCTGCTGCCCCCTGAGCCCGTGGCCAGCAAGCCCGCTACGCCCCAAGGCCGCGACACCGAAGACGGCGTGCCGGAGCAGCCCAAGGGCCGCATCCTGATGTACTGGGGTTGCGGCGACACGGTGCGTGCCGGCCAGCCCAAGGTGCTGGACCTGGCCAACACCAAGCCCGAGGACTACGCCAAGTTCATGCTGGGGCGCGCCACGCGGGAGCGCGGCGCCACTGCTGCCCCGGGCAACGCCATCTGGCCCAACCCGCAAAACAAACAACTTGTGCCCAAGGGCGCATCCCTGGTGGGCGACCACAAGGTGGCTGGCGACGGCATTCCCGCCAGCCTGCAGTTTGGTATCGGCCAGGTGCAAGACTTCATGCCGCCGCTGGCCCTGGCGGCCACGGGCGGCGGCGCCAGCGCCACCAGCATGGCCTGGCCGGCCCAGCCGCAGGCGCGCGCTTACTTTCTGAACGCCATGGGCGGTAGCGATGGGGAGATGGTGCTGTGGAGCTCGGCCGAAACCCCCGAGCCCGGCTGGGGCCTGATGGACTACCTGAGCACCGCCAACCTGGACCTGTGGCTGGCCGACAAGACCCTGCTGCCCACCAGCCAGACCCAGTGCGCTATTCCGGCCGGCATTTTTGCCAAGGCCAACGGCGCCATGGTGCGGGGCATTGCCTATGGGCAAGAGCTGAACTTGGTCTACCCACCCCGCCCCACCGACAAAAAAGTGCCCTGGGCGCCCGACTGGGCGGCCCGCGTGCGCGTGAAGAGCGTGGCCACCCTGCCGCTGGACGCTTCGGCCAACGGCCGTGCTGCAGCACCCGCGGCCCCCGCCAAGCCCGAGGGAGCGGACGATTCCCAGTCCAACAAATCGCTGCTGCCCGCAGTGCCGGGCGTACCCGGCCTGGGCAATGTGCTAAAGGGCCTGTTCGGCCGCTAGCCGCCTGTGCGGGGCGCAGGCCCCAAGCATGAGAAAATCGAGGTTTTCCCTTTCCGCAGAACGAGAACACCATGATCGAAGCAGAGCGCGTCAACCTTATCGGCACCACCCTGGCAGACCTGACAAGCAGGACCCAGGAACTTCGGGGGTATCTTTGACTACGATGCCAAAGCCGAGCGCCTGCGCACCGTCAATGCATCGCTAGAAGACCCCACCGTCTGGAACGACCCCAAACGCGCCCAAGAGCTGGGCAAAGAAAAGAAGATGCTGGACGGCGTGGTCGTTACCCTGAATGACCTGACCAGCAACCTGGCCGACAACACCGAGTTGTTCGAGATGAGCAAGGAAGACGGCGACGAAGCCGGCCTGCTCACCATCGAGGCCGAGACCGCCAAACAAGCCACGATCATCGAGGGCCTGGAATTCCGCCGTATGTTCAACAACCCGGCCGACCCCCTGCCCTGCTTCCTGGACATCCAGGCCGGCGCCGGTGGCACCGAGGCCTGCGACTGGGCCAGCATGCTGCTGCGCCAGTACCTGAAATACGCGGAACGCAAGGGCTTCACCGCCACGGTAGAAGACATCACCGATGGCGACACGGCCGGCATCAAGGGCGCCACCATCAAGATCGAAGGCGAATACGCCTTTGGCCTGCTGCGCACCGAAACTGGTGTGCACCGCCTGGTGCGCAAGAGCCCGTTCGATTCATCGGGTGGCCGCCACACCTCGTTCGCGTCCGTCTTTGTGTACCCCGAGATCGACGACTCCATCGAGATCGAGATCAACCCCAGCGATGTGCGCACCGACACCTTCCGCGCGTCCGGCGCCGGCGGTCAGCACATCAACAAGACCGACTCGGCCGTGCGCCTGACGCACATCCCCACCGGCATCGTGGTGCAGTGCCAGGATGGCCGCAGCCAGCACAGCAACCGCGATGTGGCGTGGAAACGCCTGCGCAGCCGCCTGTATGACTTCGAGCTGCGCAAGCAGCAAGAGGCGCAGCAAAAGCTGGAAGACACCAAGACCGACGTGGGCTGGGGCCACCAGATCCGCAGCTACGTGCTGGACAACAGCCGCATCAAGGACCTGCGCACCAACGTCGAAGTCTCGGCCACGCAAAAGGTGCTGGACGGCGATCTGGATGTGTTCATCCAAGCATCGTTGAAGCAGGGCATTTAACAACCAGACGCTGCCTCAGAACCCAGTCCATGAAACATCCCATTACCAACTTCATTCTTACTTCCGCAGCAAGCTGGTTTTTGTTTTTTGTGCAGCCCGCCTTTGCAGCGCCAAATGATGCACAGTTGCTGGCGCTGGCAGAGAAGGCATTTGCCGAAGAGGCCTTGATATTCGGCGACATGGCGCTCAAGTCCATCGATTCAATTCGGGCAGCCAATATAAACAAGAAAGACTCTGAGTTTCACAGGTATCAATTGATTTCCTATTTGACAAACGAGGTAGAGAAGAGCGCCGTTTCGAATGAGGCCGCAGCCAAGAAAAAAATCGATCTCATTGTCCAGTTGAATGCGGCATGGAAAGATGAACTGCAGCACTGGCGCCGCTTTGCGCTACAGGACCAAGGAACTGCATTGTTTATTCGCGGGATTCTGGAGAGAAATGACTCCGATGCGCTGCGCGCGACCCAATCCTTTGAAGACGCCATCTCACTGAGTGCGGATGAGGATGACAAGGGCAGTGTGGTTTATCAACACGCAGCGCGGTATGAATTGCTGGCAGAACTTGCAGCCCAAAAGGGCTATTCGCGCGAAGCGCAAATCGATCTGTTAAAACAAGGCATCGAAATCAGCAAACTGGGGCAATCAAAGTACCCAGCCTATGACTTCTCGATCGGCCTGAATGCGCTGTTTGGGAAATTCGAGTTTGTTACTGGCGGCAGCGCGACTGGAGAATTCATTGACGATTGGATTCAATCCGTTTCTCAGCGCCCCAAAGACAAAGGCCAAGGATCTGGCGCAAGCATTGCAGACGCACTTTTTGAATTGACAAGAGACGCAGAGGCCAGAAACTGGGTGGATAAATACATTGATTGGCAAGCCTCCACCGTCAAAATGACGGACAAGAAGTTCCGAAAGATGTATGTAACAAATGCTTGTGAATTTGGTTTTCATACGAGTGGCTTCCGTACTTACCGCGAACGCAATCCGGTGGGACTCCAGGAACTGAATACCAAATATTGCCAAGCGCTCCAAGCCGCAGCGAGCGCGCCATGAGCACTTTCACCACGCATGCCCTGATCTTCGACATGGACGGCACCATGATCGACTCCATGCCCTCGCACCAGGAGAGCTGGGCGGTGTTTGCCCGGCGCCAGGGCCTGGATGTGGACATTGCCGACCTGATGCGTCGCACCACCGGCCGCACGGGCCTGGAGTGCATGCGCGATCTGTTTGGCCGCCCCGACATGGATGCGGCCGAGGCCATGGCCCGTGTGCACGAAAAAGAAGCCGTGTACCGCGAAATCTTTGCGCCCATCTTTGCCGAGGTGGCGGGCTTCAAGGCCTTCTTCGGGCAGGCGCATGCGCGCGGCCTGAAGCTGGGCGTGGGCACCGCGGGCGACCGGCACAACCAGGCCTTTGCCTACGCGAACCTGCAAATGCCCATCGCCCCACACACCACCGTGGGCGGCGATGAAGGCCTGCCCGGCAAGCCCGAGCCCGCCATTTTTCTGGAAGCCGCGCGCCGCATGGGCGTGGCGCCCGCGCGCTGCATCGTGTTTGAAGACGCGCCGCTGGGCATCGAAGCCGCACGCCGCGCCGGCATGCGCGCCGTAGGCATTGCCAGCAGCCACGCGCCCGAAGAACTCACCGGCCCGCACGTGCTGGCCGTGGTGCCCGATTACCACGCCTTGATCACATCCCAATTTCTGGAGACACACCATGTTGCAACTTCGTGAGGCCTCGGGCCCAGCTTCGGTGATCCACCGCGGCGACTACACCGCCCCCGCCTACTGGATCGACACCGTCGATCTGAGTTTTGACCTGGACCCCGCCAAGACCCGCGTGCTCAACAAAATGACGCTGCGCCGCAACCCCGATGTAGCGGCCCAGCCCCTGCGCCTGGACGGCGAAGAGCTGAACCTGGCCCGCGTGCTGGTGAACGGCCAGGGCACCAGCTTCAAGATGGAAAACGGCCAGTTGGTGCTGGAAAACCTGCCCGAAGACACCGAGCCCTTTGCGCTGGAAATTTTCACCACCTGCGCGCCTGTGAAGAACACCAAGCTCATGGGCTTGTACGTGAGCAACGAATCGTTCTTCACGCAGTGCGAGGCCGAGGGCTTTCGCCGCATCACCTACTTCCTGGACCGCCCCGATGTGATGGCCATGTACACGGTGACCCTGCGCGCCGACAAGGCCAATTACCCCGTGCTGCTGAGCAACGGCAACCTCGTGGAGCACGGCGCGCTGGAAGACGGCCCCAACGGTCCACGACATTTCGCCAAGTGGGTAGACCCGCACAAGAAGCCCTCCTACCTGTTTGCGCTGGTGGCCGGCCAGCTGGTCGCGCGCGAGCAGCGCATCACCAGCCGCGCGGGCAAAGAGCACTTACTGCAGGTCTATGTGCGCCCCGGCGACCTGGACAAGACCGAACACGCCATGAACAGCCTGATGGCCAGCGTGGCTTGGGACGAGGCCCGCTTCGGCCTGCCGCTGGACCTGGAGCGCTTCATGATCGTCGCCACCAGCGACTTCAACATGGGCGCCATGGAGAACAAGGGCCTGAACATCTTCAACACCAAATACGTGTTGGCGAACCAGGCCACGGCCACCGATGTGGACTACGCCAATATTGAAAGCGTGGTGGGCCACGAGTACTTCCACAACTGGACCGGCAACCGCATCACCTGCCGCGACTGGTTCCAGCTCAGCCTGAAAGAAGGCCTGACCGTCTTCCGCGACCAGGAATTCAGCCAAGACCTGTGCGCCGAGCCATCGGCCCGCGCCGTCAAGCGCATTGAAGACGTGCGCGTGCTGCGCACCGCCCAGTTCCCCGAAGACGCGGGCCCCATGGCCCACCCGGTGCGGCCCGACAGCTACATCGAGATCAACAACTTCTACACCGTCACCATCTACGAGAAGGGTGCGGAGGTTGTGCGCATGATGCAGACCCTGACCAGCCGCGCCGGCTTTGCCAAGGGCATGACGCTGTACTTCGAGCGCTTTGATGGCCAAGCCGTGACGTGTGACGACTTCGCCCAAAGCATTGCCGACGCCAACCCCGACTCGGCGCTGGCCCGCCTACTGCCCCAGTTCAAGCGCTGGTACAGCCAGGCCGGCACGCCACGCCTGGCCGCCCGCGGCGAGTACGACGCCGCGGCGCAGACCTACACCCTGCACTTCACCCAAAGCTGCGCGCCCACGCCGGGCCAGGCGGCCAAAGAGCCGTTTGTCATCCCCGTGAGCCTGGGCCTGGTGGGCGCCACCAGCCATACCGACACCCAGTTGTTTGTGATGACCGAGGCCGCGCAAAGCCTGACCTTCAACAACGTAACCGAAGAGCCCGTGCCCTCTATCCTGCGCGGCTTCTCCGCGCCGGTGGTGCTGGACTTTGACTACACCGACGCCCAACTGCTCACCCTGCTGGCCAACGACCCAGACCCGTTCAACCGCTGGGAAGCGGGCCAGCGCCTGGCGCTGCGCAGCGCTATCAATTGCATAGCTGCTGGCGCAGATTCCACGGGGGCTACACCGCTAAATGATGCCTATATCGACGCCATGCGCGCCGTGCTGCGCCACCCCACGTTGGACGCCGCGTTCAAGGAACTGGTGCTGACCCTGCCCAGCGAGACCTACATCGCCGAGCAGCTGGACGTGGTGGACCCGCAGCGCATCCACGCGGTGCGCGAAGCCATGCGCCTGCAGCTGGCCACCGCCCTGCAGGCCGACTGGGAATGGGCGTTTGATGCCCACCAGCACAACGGCGCCTATGAGCCAGACCCCGTGTCCAGCGGCCGCCGCGCCCTGGTTGGCCTGGCGCTCACCTTCTTGAACCTGGCTGCCGTGCAAAGCGGTGACACCGTGTGGCCCGGCAAGACGCTACAGCGCTTCAAAGACGCCAGCAACATGACCGACCGCTTCAACGCACTCGCCGCCCTGGTGGGCAGCGGCCACGCGCTAGCGGCGCAGGCCCTGGCCCGCTTCCACGCGCTGTTCAAGGACGAAGCGCTGGTGCTGGACAAATGGTTTGCCCTGCAAGCAGGCACTAGCGACCGTGGCGGCCAGGTGCTGCCCGCCGTGCGCCAGCTCATGGCCCACCCGGACTTCAACCTGCGCAACCCCAACCGCGCGCGCAGCGTCATCTTCAGCTACTGCAGCGCCAACCCCGGCGGCTTCCACCGTGCAGACGCCGCGGGCTATGTGTTCTGGGCCGACCGCGTGATGGAGCTGGACGGCATCAACCCCCAGGTGGCGGCCCGCCTGGCCCGCGCGCTGGACCGCTGGAAGAAGCTGGCCGAGCCCTACCGCAGCGCCGCGCGCGAAGCGCTGGTGCGTGTGGCCGCCAAGCCCGACCTCAGCAACGACGTGCGCGAGGTGGTAGACCGCGCGCTGGCCGACTAAGCACAAGGCACACGGCCATGGCCCTCTTCGGTTTCGCATCCCCTGCAGACAAGTTTGCGCGGCGGTTCACCCCGCTGCGCGACACGGTGTACGACGCGGACGCCATGTTCAGCGGCTCCGCCATGTCGGAAGACCTGGAAGCCCTGCTGCCCCTGGCGGAGAAGGTGGGCGCGGAGTCTGCCGAGCTGGCTGACTTGCTGTGGCTGCAGTTTGTGGTGTTCGCCAAGCGCCAGTGGGATTCTGAGGGCCTGCCCCTGGGCCTGCGCGCGCTGGCCATCCGCGAGTCGCGTGGCGGCCTGACGCCCACCGACCGCTACGAGCAGTACTACGCCATCGGCAAGTCGGCCGTGCAGGCCGAGGAATACGACACGGCAGTAGCCCACCTGCAGCAGGCCGCCGAATGGTCTGGGCACGCCAGCGCCACGCTCAGCCTGGACCAAAAGCTGGGCATCCGCGAAGAAATTGGCTACGCCCTGCACGAGGCCGGCCGCCATGCCGAGGCGCTGGCGCACAACCAGCAGCTGCTGGCCGATGCGCAGAGCGCCTTTGGTACGGGCACCGATGAACGCCTTTCGGGCGTCATCAACAACCTGGCCCAAAACGCCTACGAGCTGGGCGACCACGCCCAGGCACAGGCCTACCTGCAGCAGCGCCTGGCGCTGGGCCAGGCCTTGCAAGACAACGACATCGTGCTGGACACGCTGTTTCAACAAGGCGTGCTGGCGCATGAGGCTGGCGACGCGGCACGGGCCCGCGACTTGCTTGAGCAGCGCGTAGCCATCGCCCGCGCCAGCGGCGACGAAGACCTGCTGGAAGACGCACAAGCCCGGCTGGACGAACTGACCGAACGCGAACAAGCCGACTGATTTTTAACTTAGGGACCATTCCATGACACAACGTATATCGCTCACGCGCTACCTGATCGAGAAGCAGCGCGGCCACGAAGGCCAGTTGGCCGGCCAGGGTGCCATTCCGCCCCAGCTGCGCCTGCTGCTGGAAGTGGTGGCCCGCGCCTGCAAGAGCATCAGCCTGGCCGTGACCAAGGGCGCCCTGGGCGGCGTGCTGGGCACGGCCGAGAGCGAAAACGTGCAGGGTGAAATCCAGAAGAAGCTGGACATCATTGCCAACGAAGTGCTGATCGAAGCCAACGAATGGGGTGGCCACCTGGCCGCCATGGCCAGTGAGGAAATGGAAGGCATCTACGTGGTGCCCAACCGCTACCCGCAAGGCGAATACCTGTTGATGTTTGACCCGCTGGATGGATCGAGCAACATCGACGTGAACGTCAGCATCGGCACCATCTTCAGCGTGCTGCTCAAGTCGCCCGAAGGTCCCGCCGTGAGCGAGCAAGACTTTTTGCAACCCGGCACCCAGCAAGTGGCCGCCGGCTACTGCCTGTATGGCCCGCAAACCACGCTGGTGCTGACGCTGGGCGAAGGCGTGGCCATGTTCACGCTGGACCGCGAACAAGGCTCGTTTGTGCTGACGCAAGAGAACGTGCGCGTGCCCGAAGACACGCAAGAGTTCGCCGTCAATATGAGCAATATGCGCCACTGGGACGAGCCCGTGAAGCGCTACATTGACGAATGCCTGCAGGGCAAAGACGGCCCGCGCGGCAAGGACTTCAACATGCGCTGGATTGCCAGCATGGTGGCCGATGTGCACCGCATCCTGACCCGCGGTGGCGTCTTCATGTACCCCTGGGACAAGCGCGAACCCGAGAAGCCAGGCAAGCTGCGCCTGCTGTACGAAGCCAACCCCATGGGCTGGCTCATCGAGCAAGCTGGCGGCGCCGCCACCGATGGCAAGCAACGCATTCTGGACATCCAACCCACCAAGCTGCACCAACGTGTGAGCGTGTTCCTAGGATCGAAAAACGAGGTGGAGCGCGCCACGCGCTACCACTCGGAAGCGGCCTGATTGGGAGAGGCGGCCCGCTATAATTGCGGGCTTAGTTGCCGGTGTAGCTCAGTCGGTAGAGCAGCTCATTCGTAATGATGCGCCAACTACCGAGAACACACCAAAAAGTCTTTGCAAATCAACGCAGAGCACTCTCTTCACCGGCAGCCAATGTGCCCTCCTGGCACAGTGTTGGCACAACGCCAGCAATACTCTCGGCGAACTTCAGCACAGTTCGACCGAGTGTCACAGCTGCCGCACTACGACGGGCAACTGTAGTCCCAACCGCTCAACCGCGTCATGCGCCGAGGTCCTAGCGCTGGTCCATACGAGATCGCTCCGCTATGCGGACGCCGGTTCATGAACCAACACTAGCTCTGAGCACTTGCGGCGTTCAAACGCCAGCATTAATAGCACCAGTCCACGCACCGGACTGAAACCCCAAATTAAATCCCGTGGAATTCAAACCTCTTGAGAGGAATGATACGTACACAGCGCACGCTCGCGCGCTTCTAACACCGTATGGAGATTCGACATGGCCGCAATTCGTGAGCGCAAGAACGCTAACGGCAAATCAAAATGGCACGCTCAAGTGCGTGTCCTGGGGCATGAACCTCAAACACAGTCCTTCGACAGGAAGACTGATGCGAAAGCATGGGCCGAAGCCACCGAGCGGCTGATTAGGTCAGGTCGCTTCCAGGTCGTCAACGAAGCCCAAAACCGCGATTTTTCTGAACTGTGCAAAAAGTTCAAGGAAGAACACATGCGGCCTTCGTGTACCAAGGGCTACACACAAATCCTAGGCTGGTGGGAGGACCGGATTGGCTCGGTTCGGCTGATCTACATCAAGCCCAAAACAATTCAGGCCTGCCTCAACGAACTGATGGCGTCGCCAAACAACCAGCGCAAAAAGAAGCCGTCTCCACACATCACGACCACCATTACGCCGGTACATCGGATTATTGCGGAACAGGCTGCACGTCGTCGGAGGGCGAAGCCCCCATCTGTAAAACCGGTGAAGTTGACTTCTGTCGGAACAGGAGTTCGGTACTTGGGCGTAATTTCCCGGGTCTTCAACGTTGCCGTCGATCAACTAGAGTGGCTTGAGAAGTCTCCCCTTCGCGGTGTTATTCGACCCAAAGAGGATGTCATCAAGATCCCCCGCACCCTGGCACCTGCCGAAGAAGCCAGACTGCTGGCCGCCGCGCAACACTCGAAAAACAGGTTCCTGCATGTTGTGATCAAGCTGGCACTGCGCACGGGCATGCGCTACAACGAGATCATGCGACTGCGATGGCATGATTTCGACTTCAGGACCGACCACGCCCTGGTGACCATCCGTAAGCCGAAAAACAAACGCCAGCGCATCGTGCCGGTTGTCGCGGATGCCTTGGATGCGGTGGTCGCGCTTCGTCTGCCGCTGGGAGATGGCTACAGCGAGGCCTTGCTGTTCTCAAGCGAGAAGAACAAGGATAGGCCTGTAATGCTTCGCTCTGCCTGGACCACCTGTCTCAAGGTGGCTGGCATCAACAGGTTCCGCTTCCATGACACGCGCCACTCCGCAGCCAGTCGATTCGCTAGTCACGGCTATAGCCTGCCCGAAATCGGTGAAATCCTGGGCCATGTAGATCCCCGCAGCACCCAGATCTACACACACTTCGCCAAGGACCACGCCGTCAAAATGGCCAAGGCGACAGCCGAATTCTCTATCGCCGCCATGGTAAGTCTCACATAATTCAACCCCAACAAGAGACTCAGTTGAACGCCAAAATCCAACTTTCCAAACACATCTTCACGCTCCCATTGGTTGAAGGTAGTTACCCGTTTTCCCTGACAGAAGAAGAGAAATGCTTCAGCCTGGACGAATGGGCCTGGCTTTTCCTAAGGCTCAACCCCTTGTATCAGCATGACTTCAAACTCTGGAGCGGACGGGAAAAAAACTGGGGGCATCTCTCAAACCAATATCCCAAAAACAGGTTAGTGGTGCCTCGCCTCCCACAGATCACGCCGCTACCGGAGAAGAGCAATATTGCACCGCCTGCGATTGTGTTGCCAAGCGAAGTTGGCAATCTTGACTCTCGTTATTTCACCTTGGATGGCGATCCACTTGGGAATGAATCGGGCTACCTTCAATATAGAGCCATCACCTTGGCCGAATATTTGAACGAGCATCGCGATGCCGAGTTACTTCAGCGCATATGCGTCCGAGAATTCGATGCTGCCAAAGACTATGGAATAGGTGCATGGGTTGACCCCAAGACTCGACAATTGCCATCGCTGCAGTCAGCCCAAATTGGTGCAAACCTCGCTGAGCAGACCGGTGAAATGACGCCGCCCTGGCGTGCTTCATGGTTTTTTAACGTTAACGAGCCCATCTGGAGGGTCAACACCTGGTCACTGGCTCCCGCTGAGCCCGTACTTCGGAAATTGGTGGACAACCAAACTGTCCAGATAGGAACGAGTTCTGTCGCCAAGAGAGTCCTGGAAATGACGGTTTTCAAGACCGATGGCGTTGACCACGTACCGATGGAGATGGCCCTACACGTAGGTAATCCTCTGCCCCTAATGGGAAACGGGCTGACCGCCACTCAGTTACAGTTTTACGTCTGCCTGGACGGATACGTTCAGCCGCAGGTAGACATGGCTTTTCGTGTTGCGGCAGAACTTTTGGCGCTGCATAAACAATACGACAAGAAAGTCGTTCAGCGCGGCGCGGCCCGAGTACCTATTGACATCGTCCGTCTGGCCGCACATGGAACCAAGCATCAAGACGGCATCGATTCGGTTTTGGGCCAGGCCGCAGTGCGCATGCGCCAAAACTGGTGCGCTGTGACTATTGATGTCGCCGCCGCCCTGCCAGAGCAAAAGACCGAGGTCGTCCAACGCTTAAAGGACGATCAGGAGGCCCTCGGCCCTGCGCTCACGTTTCCCATACGCGAGCGCTCGCGTGGAGAAACCAATGTGCGTGAAAACACGCTGAAGCGAGCGCTATGTGTGTTTGAACTGCATAAACACAGTCTCAGCGAGGACGGAGCAGGATTGTCACAACTGGCCATGAACAAAGCGATCTACTGCGACGACAACGCGGCCTATTACGAACTCAGAGGACTTTCTGTTTCTCCACACAAGGTCAAAGGACTCAACGCAAGAAGTCAAGCCGGCCATCTCAACAGAATCAGGGAGGCACTGGATTTAGGTAAAGGCATGGTGCTTGGATGGTATGAATTCGTGGCGTCAAGGCAGTTCGAGGATGCCGTCCAGACGCTGAAACCAAGTCCGTAACTGGCTCGGCACGACTGGTCAGAGGAGGCTCCGAAAGTCAAAGATAAGTCACGTGGCCGTAAATGCCTGTGAGGAAAAAAATACGTTGGTCAGTCAAAGTATTTTTTAACTTTCACAGGAGAACTCACCGTGATCTCGTCTTCACTCCACCCCATAACTCAATCAGTTACTGGGCCGAACAAGCATCCCCCATTTGGCCTCGGCTGTGTGCCGACGGTCGTGGCCTATAGCCAGCATTTCGGCAGCGAAAACCGTCCGCCCAAAGAACTCAATCAACGCAATCGGTTTGGTACGGTCAAACAGTTTGCGCAAGCGTACTCAAGCATCACCACCGAAGCAGCACTGCGTCATCTGATCTGGCAGGCTGAATCCTACGCACGTAACCCGACGGCGAACCTGAAGTCAAACGGGTTTCTGCCGGTGATTTACCGGCCCGGCGGTCGCCGCAAGATTCTGCTGAACTGGGAGGCTTTCGAGCGGTGGCTGACCATGGGCCAAGCTGGTCGGGAGGCATGATGGAAAACGAACAAAAATCCATCACTAAGGCAGTATCGCTGCGCGAACTGAAGAACATGAAGTTTTCCGCTGAAGTGCAACTTCTCGGTCTTATGTTCATAGCGCGGTCCATCGGCATGATGTTTGGCCCTCGCGGCAGTGGTAAATCGCTTTTGGCCATGATCATTGCATATGCGACTGCAGCCGCAAAGAAAGTTCATCCTTGGGGCGAGGGCACTGGCAACCTCGTTTGTTACCTCGACGGGGAAATGCGAATTCGCGGTTTCCAGGAACGCATACGGCAACTCTCCGCATTCAATGGTGATCCAGATTCGGTGTCAATGGGCGCAGACAACTTCCATGTGATCAGTCGGGATCTTGCTGCACAACCGATTGGCAACATCGATACAGAAAGTGGCCAAAGGGAAATCGATGCCCTGATACCCCTCGATACGAAGATTCTCATTATTGACAACCTTGCCGCGTGGACAGAAAACGGCGGCGAAGGTACTTCATGGCAGAGCATCAAACATTGGCTTCTTGGCAAGCGGCTAAGCGGAATGGCCGTCCTGATGCTTCATCACGCAGGGAAATCAGGGGCGCAACGCGGCACGAGCGCCCACGAAGACCTTTTGGACTACTCCATAAGAATCACCCCCGTGCCCGATGAGGACCCCGCCAAGACTGTCTTTGACGTGGACCACACCAAGCTTCGAGACCACCTGCCTCAGTTGCGTGGGAGTTTTCGCTTCACCGTGTACTCAGAGAACGGTGTGATGAAGTTTGATTCGGTATCTGTGCAGAGCCCTCGCGACGAAAAGCTAGAAGAGATCGAAAAACTTCACAAGCTTGGCAAAACCAACACCGAAATTGCAGCAATTGTTGGTCGCCACAAATCCACCATTGGGCGGGCACTCGACACCATCAAAGCGGCGAAAGCTGGCGGGTTGGTTGCCGATGAGAGCGAAGGCGCTTAAAGAGTTGCGCGGTTGCGCGTGCTTAGTGCGTGCAACCGCGCAACCTTAGGGTCCAGGGCTCGCGTATCAACGGCGCTGTGTACCGCTTACGTCAGCAAAACGCCACCAAGCATGCGGCCTTCACCGTGCCGTCATGCACCACCCATTCGCCATTAACGAAACTGTGAATCAGTCTTTGCCGGTCATCGGCAGAACCAAAAAGGAATCATCATGGACAACACGTCATTTCGTATCTTAGATACGACCATCAACTCTTTCGAGCTTGTCACCGCTTTGGCGCAACGCAAGATCAAGGTGACTCATCGCACTGACCCGAAGAGGAACACCGAAGAGATACTGTTTTCGCTGCCCATCGGGCCCTACAAGGGCCGCTGGCTGTACCGCGTCAACCTGACCGACCGGAGCATTGGCTGTTCAGGCGGCGTCACAACTACGTTTTTCGGCCACAACTTGCACGTCTTCACTAATGAGGCTGCACAGTTGCGTGCCATCACGCAGATCGTGTCTAACCCCTTGCGTGACCTAACTGGTCTGTTGTTGCCCGAGCAGTTTGAACCCGTGATCGAGCGGGCAGAGTTAACCCGGCACCACATCATCCCAGACAGCATCGACAAGGCGGATGCTCTGCGCAGAATCGATCAAATGCAGATGGTCTTGCTCCCCTCCCGGTACTCGAATGAGGGTCGCACTCTCGACAACCCAGGAACGATCCGCATCGGCAAGTCCAAAAGTAGCCGAGCCTGCCGAACCTACGATCCTTGCATCAAATTTATCCAGAAGAAGAACAACGGCCGACCTGCGCACATCCCAGTCGAAGCGTGGACCTCGCTGTGCAACGCCATAGAGTGGCATCTGCGGGTGGAAATCATGTTCAACAAGCGTGAACTGGAGTCTGCCGGGCTTGACACCATCGCCGGTTGGGAAGATTCTGCCACCGTCATGCGTCTGCTTGAGAGCCGCTACCAGCGCTTCGGCCTGAGTGTCGCTTTCCGGGCTGACCAAGACGGCTTTACCCCGGCGTCGGTCTACGCCAAGCATCCCACTTTCGTGGAGTACGCGAAGCACTTCTTCAGTAACGGTAAGAAGGGATCCGCATTCAACCCCCGCAGCGGCTCCACGCCCCGCTACAAGAAGTACATGTTGGAGCACGGCTACGACGTGGACGTACCCTTCGCGCGCCACGAATTCCTTGTCCATGGCCTGCATGAGGTTCTCCGGCCGGATCGCGCGGCAGAACTTCCCTTGGAGCTACGGCGCAACCCTGATCTCTTCAGGCAGTGGTGGAACAACCCTAAGAGCAAGGAAGCATGAGCATGACGGAAACCATACGGAAGAGAAGAAAGTTCGATCCCAGCAACTATCTAAAAGCTGGTGAAAGGTATGAGCAGCACTACGCAGCCTTCGGTGTAGTTCCCTATATGAGTGGAATCGACATCTTCCTCTCAATCAAAAACCGCGAAGACCTGAACAACCTAGTTACCGCAGCACGAAGACAAGAGGAGAACGAAGAGATGTGCATAGATATGAGAGCTTTGGCGATTGTCTCGCTGGAAGGTCGCGATGTTGTCTTCACGGATCGGTTGGTCGCCTTCTGCAAAAAAAGCGGAAAGTCTTGGTTTCAGTTTGAGCTCAATGGCCAGCACATCAAGACGGATTGGGAGTTGAATTTCGATATTGGAGCTAGGTCTGCTATGGAGAACCCATTCAAAAGTAGGACCAATCTGCACTAAAACCGAAGCAAATGCTGCAGGGCATTAGCGTAACTTTAGGTTCAAGCTATGCCCTGCAATTGCTGAAATGACATTTATTCCTCAATGTGTAGTGCGCTGGATGCCATTGGCTAGTGTTCTCGCAATCAGCCAGTCTTTTTGACTTTTCTGTTACCGGCATAGATTTCTATAAAAAGAGGATCACCCGTTTAGGGGATGGACAAGCGTGACAGTGCAATCACAATAGACGCACCGTCATTGAAGGGATAACAGTAAAAATGCTGAAACGAGTCAATATCAAGTCGCTATTGCAAGCAGAAGACTCCTTAAAAGAAGCCGATTTCAAAGATTTCTTGAAGCACTATGGCATCGAAATTAAAGATGCAGAAATTGAAGATCTGAGATGCCTATCGGATGTGCTGAGTGCTGCTGGATGCAGCATGGAAAATTTCGACAGGCACTATGTGGGCTTCAAAATTCCACAGATAGGCAAAGAGTTTGACTTGCTGCGGTTAGGTCAAAAATACATCGTCAACATTGAACTCAAGAGTCAATGTCCAGAGGACAGAATAAAAAAGCAGCTGCTACGGAACAAATACTATTTGAGCTTTATTGGGCGGAAGGTTTTGACTTTCACTTTTGTGTCAGAGTCCAAAGAGTTGTACTTCCTCCATGAGGGAGGACAACTGGAAAAAGTCAAGATTGAGCTTTTAGCAAAAATGCTTGCCGATCAGGAGGTCGATGATTCGGAAGTCTTGGAAGCCCTATTCAACCCATCCGACTACCTAGTTTCACCCTTCAATTCAACAAAGAAATTCTTGGCTGGTGAATATTTTCTGACCCACCAGCAAGAAGACGTGAAAAATCAAATATTGGCTTCTCTGACAGAATCCAAAGGGGCGAAATTCATATCCATCATAGGTAGCGCTGGAACGGGCAAAACTCTATTAACCTACGATATTGCCAGAAGCTTTTTCGATGCTAAAAAGAAGTCGCTCATCATCCACTGCGGACAACTCAATAGCGGCCACTTTGAGTTGATGAAAAATGGTTGGACGATAGTTCCAATTAAAAATTACGGCAACCACGACCTTGCAAATTTTGATGTGGTCATTGTTGATGAGGCCCAGCGCATTCGCCAAAATCAACTGAATGACATCGTCGAAAAAGTAAAACAGGCCAATGGCTGCGGCATCTTCTCGCATGACAAACTTCAAACGTTAGCCAGTTGGGAGGTGCACAGGGAAATCAGCGCAAAGATCGCTTCAATTCATTCAATCTCGCATTACAGGCTGTCAGAAAAAATAAGAACCAACAAAGAGATTGCTGCGTTCATAAAAATGCTCTTCAATAACAAGAGATCCCTACCAATATCAAGCAACGGCAACATAGAAATAAACTATTTCAGCACGACAGAAGACGCAAAAAATTACTTAGATGGCCTTGACGCGAGCAAGTGGGAAGTGTTGCGGTTCACTCCATCGCAGTACGACAATGAGCATCACGAAAAATACTCCAAGGCATCAAAAAAAACATCGCATCAGGTAATCGGGCAGGAGTTTGACGGCGTAGCGGTGACGCTGGATCAGTTTTTTTCCTATGATGAAAATGGTGACTTAATTTACAGAAGCAAGGTTTACTATGATCCGCCAAAAATGCTATTTCAGAACATTTCCAGGTGTAGAAAGAAGTTGAACTTGGTAATCATTGGTAATGCAGAACTGCTCAGTCGATGCATCGCAATCCTTAAGCAACCTGGTGCCTGACCAAACGCACCTAAAGGCTTTGCAAGTCATCAAACAGGGAGATTCGAACACTGTCCGCGCGACTTGATACAAACTGCATGGGTACCGGGTTTTTGAAGACCAAGTGACTCTCAATGCGACTTGCCATCGGCATCTGGGTAAAGGCGCACACAGCATCAGCGTGTCGTTGCAACACCTCCATTCGCTCAAGATGTTTGCGCAGCAGATCTGGTTTTCCGTTTGGCATGATCTCCCCACGGAAATCTGAGAGCTGCTCAGCGATCTCACCTGCTGTCTTTCGATATTGGACAACCTTGCATTCAATGACCAGAATCCGATTTCGTGAGACGTCCCAAGCAAACACGTCGATATCACCGTAGTCGCGTTCCAAGGCCTGCCGCAGGATCTTCGTAAGTTTAATTTCGGGTTCAACTTGCCAGCCAAGGCTACGCAGCTTGTCTGCAACTTCTGCATTGAACTCCAATCCTCGTGCACGTCGGCTGTGGCCACACCACTTCGACATTGGTGCCCCCAGCTGCCAATCCGGGAAATCCCCGCGGTAGTAATTCTGAAGTGAGTAGCTGAAACCTTCGCGCAACAAGCCCGGCGCCACCAAAAGTGTGGGGTCTTCGCCGTCATCGACTTGCAAAAATGGTCGCCGCAATGTGCTGAGACGGCGACGAAATCGCCACGGTTGCCGATCTGCGGGTTTGAAACCCTCAGGCACACTCCGCCAGTTGGGCCTGTGCGCAAGCGTGAATAGATTGAGGATTTTCTCTGTAGAACCCTCTGCTCCTAGCAATTGAACAAACTCGCTACGGCGCATGGTCAAGAGGAATTTCTGCTGTCCAATACCTAGATCCTCCACTGCGTCTATGTATCGACGCAATGTGTCGATTGAGAATCCGAATTCCTGCTGCCATGCCTGGAAGAAATCACCCATTGTGGGAATGTCCGCAGTAGGAACACCTTTGTGCTCCTGGAGATTCAGGGCATAGTCAATTGCGGAATCATTGAAACGTCTATCGCTCGTCGTACGGCCAAATGGAGTGATGACTTGATCAAAGAAGTCTGCATGGACGTGAACATCACCCATTGGTCGAATCACCACACGCGCAGGCATGACGTCCCAACGAATGGCATCGGACCAGCCGCCCATGCTGAACAACGTATTCGCAAGAACCATCAATTGCGTCAAATCCAAGTCCCCTGGCGACACGCCATCCTTCGCTGGGCATTCACAGACCGCCATCTCAATCAGAATCCGGGTTGCCTGGAACACGCCATTGAGTTTTGTCTCATTGAGCCCCATCGCTTCAAGGACAGCTTTCTTGTCCTTGTGCAATGAAAGCTGCGCTGCAGCGGTGCGCCTCCACCAGGTGCGTTGTTGGGCAGCCTTCTCGTAATTCGACATCAATGCCTCAATGAGGCCGCGGCGATTAAAACTCTGCAGTTGAGCACAAAGCGCGTCCTCCAAGGACCCTACAAGTCGATTTAAGTACTCAATGCATTCAGACTTCCCATTAATTTCCCCACCTTCTTGCATGGTTCGAACACGCCAACCGAGGCCAATCTTCATGCCCGCATCGTCATAGCTGCTGATTGTCAGAACGGATGAATGCTGCAGGGAGTCGATGTGATCCCGAAAGTCTTTGGCAGTGAAAACGTGGGATTGGCGAGCGAAGGTATCTGGCACGATTTCCAAAAGCAACGCTTCTCGCTGCCTCGTGGACAGTGGCCGCTCAGCGAACGCAGCGGCCCCGTCAAGAAGCGCCTCAACCAACGCCTGCTCGGCAATGTTTTCCTCGCTAAAGGAGGCGCTGTCGAATTCGGCGGAGATCACGAATTCAATGATCCCCGTCCCGCAATCCGTATTGACCTGAATCGTCCTACGCGCCGCTGCCCGGTCATACGTATTCGACGTGCGTTGAGCCGCCAAACTGCCGGAGTCAAACACACATCGCCAGAGAATCGGAGCGGAAGATTGGCTGGCGACCTGAGCGTCAATGACCGGTGCAACACGACGTAACCAAGTCGTGACCATCGCCTTTCTCTGGTGGGCAATCTCCCTATTCACGTTTTCGGGTAGCACAACTTCGCACCACCAGACACGTCGGAAGGTCCTGCTTCAGGAACTTAACAATACCGCCGTCGACGTACTTGGTGTAGCGCCGCTCGTGGTGGGTGAGGTAGGTCACCTGTCGCGGATCGCCGACCATGAGCAGGCGCGCGGAGCTCTTGGCAATAGCCTTCAGGATGTCAAGGTCGTACCCTGCCAGATCTTGAACCTCGTCAACGAAGACATGCGGGAAGATGCGAGCAATCCGATCGATTACTGCTCCACCGCTCTTGTCGTCGCAACGCATCGCCAGTTTTGAAAGTTTGTCCGAATAGACACGCCGCGTGGAGTCGAAAAAATGCTTTTCGATTTCGTCCTCCGGCCACGGCACCCCAATCCCTAGATTGTTGACGAAGCGGATCCCCGATTGCGACGAAACCAGTTGCATGCCTGCAACGGAGAAGTCAAACAGGCCGCCCTGGAAGGGCTTTACGCCATGCGTGATCAAGAAACTGAACCAAGTCATGATCGTGACATTTGCCGGAATACGGCCCGCACATTCGTAGAACTTTTGACGGATCTCCGCTTCGTTGGACTGGGTGTAGGTCATGATCAAGACCCGCTCGTTCTTGACCTTGATAGCCTCCTGGACGAGGTAGGTGGTTTTCCCCGAACCAGCTGCGGCTATGACGATCATATTGGCACCCATCACGGCGTAATGGCCTTGATGATGTAGTCCGGATAGTTGATCGCGGTCTTGGAATTGAAGATCGCCAGGGCGGTCTCAGTTTTGTTGGCCCGCATGTGGATGCGAAGCTCATCGTCGGTCTTTTTCGATGTAGCGAGAATCCCATTCAAAGCCGTCAAGCTGTTTGCCTTCAGGAGCTTAGGTTCAAGCGTGTTGTAGTTATATGGCTTGTCCTTAGTCTTCAGGGGGCCGGCATCTACGACGGGGTCGAAGCAAATCTTGATGGTATCGGAGCTGTCGTAGTCGGCGTATTTTGCAGCGACTGCATCGGCATCACCGTCGTTGTCGGTAACCACAGCAACTGGAATTTGCAGTTTATTGGCTAGCTCAAGAAATCTCAGAAACGCAGTGCCAACGGAAATGACGTCAATGCCATCCTGGATTGGCAGCCGCCCCTTGTTAGCATCCATATACGCTCGCTGGACGACCAACTCGTCCGAGTCGCCTTCCACCAGGATTGCCTTACGCGCAAGTGTCAGCCGCAAGGTGTCATAGCCCGCTAGTCTTTTGAAAAAAACGCTGGCCACCAACTCCGCGATGCGCGTGACCTTACCGTCGCGAAGAACAATCAGATGTTCGAGCCCCAACTTGTTGGCCACGAAGCTGCTATGAGTGGAGATGATGATTTGCTTCTGGCCATGTTGTTCGGTCAGATCCGCGATGAGCTCGTTTAGGCGGGTGTGAGAGAGGTGATTTTCGGGCTCCTCCAGCAGAATAGCTGTAGCCTCGGCGTTCTTCTTGGCACTTAGTGCAAGCTTGGTTTTGATAACGCACTGCTCACCTTTGCCAATGTACTGAAAAGGAATGAGATCGATGTATGTCATCAGACTACTTTCCCACGCAGTCTGTGAGGACAAGTCGACGGCAATGCTGACGGCCTTGCTGCTGATCTTTGCAGCGTTGGTGATCCGTTCGTTGATAACCTTCAGATTCTTGTCGTCAAAGAAGGCCTCCTTCAGCTTCCGATGGGCTTGGGAAATCGACGCGCGTTCATGCTCTTCAAGAGCATCGCGAATGATTCGAGATACATAGACATCCGAGCCGTTCTGCAGTCGAGTGCTGGATGAATCAATGAGCGCGGATTTGATAGGAATGTTGCGGGGCGTAATCCCTTTGCGTGCGAAGGATTTGGCGCCGACGTTGTAGTACTCGACTGGGATGGAACGTAGTTCGCCTGCCTTTAATAGCTCATCGTAGGCATCTTTGTAGTTCTCCTCGTCGAACTCAATTTTGTATACGACACCGCTGACCTTGGCCTTCTCCGAGTTCCCGTCGCCCTCAAGCTCCGCCAATTCGCTTGAAGCACCCGAAAAGAAAAGCTCTATCGTGATCGCGGGTGGAGGAAGCGGTGTAGCCGTACCCAGACTCTTCACGTACTTGTCCTGAGTTGACAGGTTGAAGAGGTACCCCGCTTGGTCGTTTCTAAGGGGGCGGCCGTTTAACAACCCCGTTAGCGCCAACTGGATCGCTTCCAGGATGGTCGTTTTTCCTGACTCGTTGTTACCAACGATGATGTTTAGCCCATCGTTCAAGACGAGCGAGAAGGTGTCCTCGTAACACTTGAAGTTGGTGATTTTCACCTTTGTAATTCGCATGCGTCCCCCTGAAATTAAGTGTCAGCATAAAGTGGCACTACCTCACTTTCTAGTATAGGGGACAGCTTCGTGCAGTAGCGAACAGCGCACTCGGCGCTACCTTTCCTGGGGATCGATTGAGGCGGACACTATGCAATCCGGATATCCTGCGCACTGGCCCGGACGCTTGGGGTGCAAAGATCTGTGGGCCGCTGCGTTGCGTGACGCAATCGCCGAAAAGTAACCTTGTTCGAGAACGGTATGTGGTTTCTTGCATCCGCAAACGTCGGCTTATGGGCGCTAAATTCGAACCACGCTACGCCCGCTTTGGGTCGAACGCAGCATTGCGCGATGTGCAACCGCAGTGGCTGAGTATTGTTAATCGAACATTGTCGATTTTCAGCCGCATAGCTGCATGGCGGGAAGCCCGAGCGACAGCTGCGTTCGTGACCTGACAATTGAGTGCCAGCATCTAGTATGACCACTTTAAATTCGGGACTGAATACTCCATGGCAATGACGGCTGATCTGATTCAGCATAGCCAGTCCGGTTTGAGCAAAGTTGGCACCACCGACTCTTTGCAGTCATTCAAATACTGATGCACCCACTTTGTCGGCGCAAGGGAACGCCCCCAGTTGGTGGGGCGGCGCGAACTTATTGATTCGGAAAGCGAGAGTTAAAGATGACAAGCTTCTATTCCAGCAACGACAGGTTGCTCTCCACCATCCCGACTGCTCCAAGAGCAGAGCCTGGAGGGTGGATCTACATACTGATGACGCGAAGCGATGGAAACAGGGTCAAGATCGGGAAGACCAAGAACAACCCGATTGAGCGATTGGCGAAGCTCCGATGTGGCGATCCATACATGGCAATGGTTGGGTCGTTTTATATTCCTGAATCAATGGGTGAAATCAAACACATCGAAAAATGGGTGCATGATTGGTTTGAAAGCTGTCGCATTAGGTTTGCAGAGCACATTCGTCCGCACGGCAACAGGCCAGCACACACGCTAGATGACGACACACTTATCGCTTACTCCGAGTGGTTCAAGATTGATGTGCTTGAAGCATCTGGCCATTTAAAAGCGGCCCTTCAAGAATGCCTCGAAGTAGATGATATTCACCTTGCAAGTTGGTCTCCCGCTGGCGCTTATCCTGTCGGCCTTGCCTACTACAACCAAGAGATGCTGACAGAAATGTTCGGAAGGCCAGTAAATGTGGATGACGACTACGAGCTAGGCGATAAGCTTGACGGTCACATTTCTTGGTGAGTGATCTATAGTACGCCCGGAATAGGCCTTTGCTGCCGTTCGCAAGTGCCTGCTCTCAGCAAATGAATTTGACGCCACTGCTGGGGCAAGTTATTGCAAACGAAATTTCGCTACAGGATGACATCAGACATACAGTAACTGGCACTTGGATTACCGCATATTGCGGACCGAGTGTGCATGGGGGCTTCTTGCCGCTGTGCGTAGCGGCTGGGCGTATTCCGATAGCTACACAGCACACATAATCCGAGATCATCGCCGCAACGTCTATCGGCTGAATCGCTGTGAGCGTTCGGTCATGCAAGACTGCCGATGCACTTCATGACTTTTTGTCCAGAACCCTGAGCAATTCAGCCAGCCGCAGACCGGTCTCCGGAGAATACTCGGTCTGCGAGGCATCGCGTGATACAGGCAATATCGATGGTTAGTAGTTAGCGAAAGCTTGTCAGTGGGGCAGCTACTTGAGAGCAAGCCTATCTAGGTGTGAAGCTTGACAAGCGTGGTGCTGCCCTAAGTGCCGCTTGAGGCAGAATAGTCTTCGTTAGTGTACGTGCGAGGCTCTCACCGAGAGCCTAGGTGCAACAGAGAGGAAAAAGGGATGGCAGAACTAAAAAAGCTAGC
Organism: Rhodoferax sp. P1_F3; assembly: GCF_056405715.1. NCBI lineage: Bacteria > Pseudomonadati > Pseudomonadota > Betaproteobacteria > Burkholderiales > Comamonadaceae > Rhodoferax > Rhodoferax sp. P1_F3. The sequence continues at coordinate 137,032 of NZ_JBFUBO010000001.1, forward strand.
CACTTTGGTATGTGGTGGCGGTGAAGTCGATACTGCTCAGGGCGACTGCGAGTTGTCGAAAATATTGCTCCACCTACGCACCATATTAGTGTCGATCTTGGGCGAACTCAATGCGCTGGGGGCACAGTCGCCGGAACGGATCTCTCTGTACGGTCCGTTTTTGACACGCTCACTTCTTGAAGTCGCGGTTACTGCTTTGATCGGGCGGTTAAGCGATCACAAAATTCAACTACTTCAAACTGCGGGTTATGCAACGGTCGGTGCTCTGGTTGACGCGCCGGATGCTGACTTGGACGCTATCTATGGCATCGGCGAAGCCACTCTAGTGAAGATTCGCAACGTTCTCGGGCAGGCAATCTGGATGTAAGTCTGGATCACTCTCAATAGTTTATGACTGGCCAGAGCACGTCGGATAGTGAGACTTGCTGGTCAGCAGGCTCCTGCTGTCCCTGCATTGCGCCAGCCTAAATCCCCCTTACTAACCCCACTTCAGTGATCCTGTCAGATTTCGGATGTATAGGGAAAGCACAGTAATTTCCGCAAACGCTGCAGACTTTTCAGAACGAAATCGAAAGCTACTTCATGCCAGCGCCCGTGCACGACTTCGCAGCCAGTTTCGAAATGGCCATGTGTGATGAAGATCTGAAACACCAGCTCATCGCGCACCTCCTGACGGATGAGCTATTGCGTCCAAATGCCTCCATGTTGGTTTCATCCACGGTCGATGTCATGACTTGGGTTGTCCAAGATGCTCGATCAAGATATGCAAGCAAGCCCGAACGACTGGTCGCTGCGATATCTGCGTCCACAGAAGCGAACGCATTGGCGGTGTGGACCAACTCTCGCAATGATTGGATTGTTCTTAGTCATGGCCTGATGGATCTACTTCGGAGCGGTTCAGACATACTCGATGACCGACTCATTGCAGCGTTTCCGGAAGTGATGCATTCGGAGCTGACTCTACGCCTACTCCAGCAAGATCCCCTACCGGGGTTCAGAACGACGCTCAGTTCGCTCATTTACTTTGGCGCTATCGCGTTCTTTACTGGCCATGAAGCGGGACATCATCTAGCGGGCCACGACGGACACTTTGTTAATGGCGCTCACGCCGAGCAGTTGTACACGTCAAACGCACTGGAGTTCGGTCCATGGCTGACTGCACAAGCACTTGAACACGAGGCCGACCTGATAGGCCTGACGCTAGCCAAGCGTGCTATGGCCAAGCTTCTCTCGAAGCTGTGGGAGGTTCGGACATTCAGTTTGGAAGAGCAGCAATCCTATCAACGCGTGCTGGCCATACTCATAGGCGTTGGCGCTATGGCCGCCGTGCTGCGCATTGTGCCTCGGGAGATCAAATGGGAGGGCGTACCAGGCCTTAGCCATCCGCCTTCCGTGGTGCGAGCGCTGACATTGGCCACGAGCCTGTCGGCGTCATTCAAAGAATCATTTGGCCAGCTCGACGCGACGTCTCGAAAGTGGATTCGACTGATGTCACTAGAAATCGCAGCCAGCGCAACGATTCGGCCAGAAACGCCAGTGGACCAAATCTACCAGGCACGACTCAAGCGCGGCGGCGAACCAGCAGCCATCCGTGCAACTGGTATCCGGAAGGCACTCAATGACCCTCAATTTCATGACTATCGCGCGCGTCTCGTAACAGCACTGCAGGTCGTGCGTCAGAAATTGAAATCGCGCACGTAGTTGGTTGGTGGGTGTCGACGCCAAGTCAAGCCTTGCAGCACACAGTCAAACTGAGACATCGGCTTTCCTTGATGTAAATCGCCCTACCAGCGTTCGGCATCTGGTTTCGGATGTTCAGATTTAAGCTCAATGAGTTCTGCCAGACTCGCGCCGCGCAGGTGTAGGGCGCAGTGAGGGCATCGCAAGAACCGGCCCATTTCGTCGTATTCGTCAAGCTCCCCAGTGCAACTTGGACACCAGAGCCACGACGCGAGCGCCGGTTTTCGCGGTGCATTCTTTGACGGATCAACGCCATAGACAGCAGCGCGGATTGAGCCTTGCAGCTGCGGGGTGAAACCACCCCACTGCGAGCAACTAACGCCACGCCCCATCGGCTGATCACATTCACTTGCGCAGAGCGGGCAGTAGATTGGTCGAACGCCATGCATGCTTGATTTCCCAAATCTAGTTGGCCAAGTTAATTGAGCCTGGGCACTTGCCACTATGGCTGCGGCAATTGGGGCGATCTGACGTACATCAGTTTTAGGCCCAGCCGAAAGACTGTAATCACCGGACCAATTGCACCCGTTGTCATCCGGGGCTTGGAGCAAGTACCTGACCGTCAACGAACTTCCACCACAGTCGTCGTGCTGACTCAATTTCTGGGTCATCCACGTATCTAGTTCTTCGCGAGGCACGATTTTCTTCGTTTCCATAGGCTTCCTTCAATTGGCTGGAGCCACAACCGGAGAACCATGTGCAGGCAGAACCTGCCTGGTAATTGTCCCACCCGGTGGGATTTGACCACCCTCCGAAATGAACTTGCGTGTGACATGAGAGACCGTTACCAAGTCGCCCAATTCGTTGAAATAGCTTTTCGCACTCGCTGGCCTGGTTGCATCAAAAGGCACATTAGTTGAGTCTCCATACTTACAGTAAGGCAGGTCCTTATTGACCTTAGTATCCCTAACACCTTTTGTGAACATGGCCTTTTGCTGGTCATCCCAGTCAATTCCAGCTGGAATTTCTCGCCACTGAGGCGGTGCAATTTTTGGCATACCCCTTGACAGAGCTTGGGTGTTCTTATCCCAACTGTCCTGGCCACCAACTACCACGCCCGTATATACCGACGTACTTTTAAGCCAGCCTACATCACTCTCCTTCATGGCAATCGCCAGCAAATTATCGGACTGTCTTTTGGTACAACTCTGTGTCCAATAGAGGTAATCATGAATGATCGCTGCTCGGGTGTACTTGTCTGCAGGAGATAAACCAAAGGACCACAGCACTTGCGGCACGCTAGCTAAGTCAGAGACGAAACCAGCTGGTACCGTGACGAAAACCCCAGTATTTCCAATTTCCCAGCTCATATCATCTCTGAGCATAAAAACCTTGAAGTTTGCGAAGCCCATGATTGTTGGGTTAGGCGGAATTGCCGTTGGCAGAAGTGAACCGCAAGCAACACACTGCAGGACTATTCCCAACAGAAATGCATATTTCACTGCGCATTCCGATTTGGCCAATGTCACGGGTTTCATGTTGTTGGTTACCTCTATTTATAGCTGAATAGGTCAATTCGCTTCAGTGGTGAGCTTGTACCTGTTCAAACAGCAAAATACCCGAAAGTCATGTGATTGTGTATCCCCCGAATGGGGGATATTGAGAACGAAATTGAAGAATGGCGGGCCTGATAGCTGACATTCGATTTTGTCCACTTCTGGCCCAAAAACGACTTCTGGATTTAACCGAGTGCCACGTTGAGCACCTGAGCTAGCCGTGACCCCGCCAGAGCCAACTGGTAAAGCATGACCGGCGTGTAACTCTGTACGTATTCCGGAGTGACTAGGCGATCAGGATAAAACCCCGGCTTGGAAACGATTCGGCACGACTCTTCGGCCGCACCAGCAGCTGCAAAGCCCGCCTGCGGGTTAGGTAAGGGCCTGATGAGCAATCCCCTCACGATTGCATCGTTCTCTTGCTGCAAGGACTTGATGAGTCCGGTGTCCCAAACAGCATGCAGGTTGCTGCCGCGCATGAATGCCTGAAGCTGGTAGTTATTCCCGCCTCGGTCGTCACCAAAACCTGCGTGCAATGGTTGATGAATGTCCCCCACGAAATGCACTAGGTATTTCAAAGCCGTGAGTCGCTTTTCATCATCACCGCTTGTGCGCAGTATCTCAATCTGCCTGTCGATTGCGGCCACCACGCACTTCCCATCAACGCAGTCACGCTGTGGGTCATAGTTGCAGTTGCCTCTCGGAAAGTTCACGTAGTGCCAAGGTGCAGTCGTGGGGTTGCGATGCTTGTCTGCCCAAGTGGCGATACTGGCTAACGTCTGTCCAGGCTCCAGCGCCAGAAGGCGTGCAACCTCTTTCCTAGCCGCCGGTGTCAGCTTGGCTTCGGCAATCGCGGAAATGATCTCATGGCCATCCTCGCCCCAGGCGTGAACTGGGTTGCAAACAAATGCACCCAGGCACAAGAACATAGCGGTGGCCAGCTTGCGGCCATTCGTGAGACTAATGCGCACCTTCAACCTCGTTGCCTGGCGCAAACCAAATCGGTCTATACGTACTGCCAGCACGCTTCCTGTGCCAACCCCAGTATTCATCGGTTTCACCTGCGCCGCGGTTATCCCAATCCACGAGGAATCTGCATTCGTAGTCCCCATCGGGCATGTCGCTCAAAGCTTCTTCCATTGCCACAAAACGCGCCTCCACCCAGACATTGCCCCATGCACCCATCGCGTAGTAGTAAGTCAGCGTTTCCTCTGTGACGTCTGGGTCTTCCAGGTCATCGTGTTTGTGAAGTGACAGAAGAAAGTTCGAGCAATACGCGACATAGGCGCTCACGCCGTTGCGTTCAAATACTGGCAGAGCCGCTTCCAGCCCACGCCTCAAGGCGTCCCCCGATACGGGGACCTTTGTATGCAAGTCTCGAATGTCGATCACCAAGCGCGTGTCAGGGCGCATAAGCAGCGGGTTCTCAGGAAGGTCCGGGTAGAACTCGTCCATATCAACCTCCTTCAACAGGCAACACGCCCTGCTTGTCCTTCACATGCGGATTGAGCGTAACGTACAGGTTGTACATGCGCGCATAGTAGCCCGCCAGTTGGCGACATATCGTCGTTTTCTGGTAGCGGGCATTGCGACATTGCATAGTGCGGCTTCGATGGTTAAACTGTATTTATGTACAGTATAGTGCCAGCCGGTCCCCCGATCCCCATTTCCGCCCTTCCCTGTCTGATTGACTCGGTACCCAACGCCGTGTGCGCGGGCTTTCCTAGCCCTGCAGAAGATGAGGGTGACGAACGCATTGATCTCACCAAAGTCCTGATCATCCATCCCCAAGCCACCTATGTGCAGCGCGTTGCCGGTCACTCCATGCGGGATATTGGAATCTTTGACAATGACATTTTGGTGATCGACAAAGCCATCAAGCCCAGGCACAACATGATTGTCGTAGCGGTCGTGGACGGAGAGTTCACTGTCAAGCAGCTCTACCAGCGTGCTGGGCGGGTCAAGCTGATGGCGGCCAACCCCACTTTCCCGGACATAGTGCCCAAAGACGGCCAGACGATCCAAATCTGGGGCGTGGTCACCAGTTGCATCAAGCAGTTTGGAGCCTGACCATGCAACTGCCCCGTCGCCGCCGTCCTGAGTTCGATGAGACGCGCATCTACGAATACCCCCAACACCTCCGAGAAGCTATCGAGGACCTGCCGGCCGCACCGGGGGTCTATGTCTTTCACGGGGAAGAAGGTGACCTGCCGCTGTACATCGGTAAAAGCGTGAACCTGCGCAACCGGGTGTTGTCACACCTGCGCAATGCGGATGAAGCCCGCTTGTTGCGGCAAACCAAACGGATCAGCCACATCCGTACCGCTGGTGAGATTGGTGCCCTGCTGCTGGAGGCCGCCATGATCAAGCAGCAAAACCCATTGATGAATCAGCGCTTGCGACGAAGCCGCCAGCTCTGCTCCCTACGACTGGTCCAAGGCAAGCCCGAAGTGGTCTATTCCAAGGATGTGAATTTTGCGACGGAAGCGGACCTACATGGTTTGTTCTCCAGCAAGCACGCAGCGCTGCAAGCCCTGCGCGATCTCGCGGATCAGCACAAGCTCTGCTACGGCCCCCTTGGCCTGGAGAAACTGGTGAGAGGAAAGCCATGCTTTCGGGCCATGATTCACCACTGCGCTGGGGCGTGCCGCGGCGATGAAAGCCTGGAGGCACACCAGGCACGGCTACAGGACGCCCTGGACGGTCTGCGTGTGGCGTGTTGGCCGTTTTCTGGCGCGGTGGGCTTGGTGGAGCGCCATGGGGACGAATGCCAGGTGCACGTGGTTCGCAACTGGACTTACCTAGGCAGTGTCAGTGATGTGAGCCAGGCCAAGACGCTGGACACCATGACGGCGGGTTTTGATGCGGACGGCTACAAGATCCTGTGCAAACCCATCCTGACGAGTAGCGTCGAGATTGTTGTGCTGTGACTGCCAAGCCCCTTTACGCATTGGTGGACGGCAACAACTTCTATGTGAGCTGTGAGCGAGTCTTCCGACCCAGCCTGAACGGTATTCCGGTGGTCGTGCTGTCCAACAACGACGGCTGTGCCATCGCCCGTAGCAATGAAGCCAAGGCACTGGGTATTGCCATGGGCGCCCCCTGGTTCCAGATCAGACACCTTGCTGAGGATGCAGGACTGGTCGCACTCTCCGCCAACTTCGCGCTGTACGGCGATATGTCTGACCGCATGATGAGCCTGGCGGCGGGTCTAGGGCCGGTGCAGGAGATTTACAGCATTGACGAGTCCTTCATCGAACTCACGGGTGTGCGCGGTGACCTACTCGCCCGTAGCCACAAAGTCCGAGACCGCATCCTGCAGTGGGTAGGCATTCCCTGCGGCATAGGTATCGGCTCCACCAAGACCCTGGCAAAACTCGCCAATCACATCGCCAAGACCGCTGAACGCAAGCCAGGCAGCTACCCCGAGAAGCTGGCCCAGGTTTGCAACCTTGAGGCGTTGAGCCCAGAAGAGCGGGATGCCGTGCTCGCCGCCACAGCCGTCAACGAGGTCTGGGGGGTTGGGCGGCAGATCACCAAGCAGCTCAATGCTGAAGGTATTCATACCGCCCTGGACCTTGCCCGACTGGATGCCGCCACTGTACGGGGCAAGTGGTCGGTTGTGTTGGAGCGTACGGTTCGGGAACTACAGGGAACGCCTTGCATTGACCTGGAGCACACCCCTGCAGCCAAGAAGGAAATCGCCTGTACCCGGTCGTTTGGGCACTATGTACTGGAGCAGCATCACCTCGCCGAAGCAATCACCGAGTTCGCATCGCGTGCGGCAGAGAAGTTGCGCAAGCAAAACAGTCTGGCAGGTCGGATACTGGTCTTTGTTCGCACCAGTCCCTTCCGACCAGAAGCACAGTACAGCCGTACCACCGTAGTTCCCCTTCGCCGTCCCACAGCAGACACTGCGGCGTTCGTGAGCGCCGCCCTTGCTGGTCTACGGCAGATATACAGACCGGGATTCAAATACGCCAAGGCGGGTGTGATGTTGCTGGAGTTGCAGCCTGACTCTCAGCAGCAGTGCGAGCTGGACCTTGAGGACGATCATGGGGAGGATCGCGGCAAGCTCATGTCAGCCTTGGATGGACTGAACCAGCGGTATGGCAAGGGGACTGTGCTGATGGCTAGCGCGGGGGCAGAAGGTAAGCGCCGGGTCTGGTCTATGAAGCAGGAGCGGCGCACTCCGGGATACACCACGAAGTGGGCAGATATGCCTGTAGCTCGGGCATGAATATGAACTGAGTGCGCCAGGAGCAGTCATACTCCCATATAAACATCAAGGAGCGCGCATGTATCTTGGCATTGAGCGGCACACCGGGCTGATCTACGAGGGAACAGGCAACCCTGACATACCCGCCATCCCGATGCCAAGCGTGGTGCACGCAAAGATCATCGAACAGCCTGCCGATTGGAAATCCCTTCCTGGACCCTCAGAAGCATTCGGGCTCGTGTTTCGAGAGGATTCGTTCGACGCTGTGAGCCGCACGCGCAGAGGCCGCCTTTATCAAAAAAAGGAAGGCACGCAGCCCGAGCAGCACACTGTCTCCGCTCACCCGTATGACAGGGGCCTGCTACCAGGCTATGACAAAGCGACGCGCAAATCGATGTTCGTCTACAGGTCATGCACTGACATTCTGCATAAGCCGAATCAGGGGCAAGGTTTGGTGTTGGCTCTCGGTTCGTCCCACGGAGCCTCTGCGTGGCGCATCGTGCAAACCGAAGCGATTTACAGCGGTGCCGTGATGGTGACGCTCAAAGCCTTGTCGGTCTATGGAATCCTGCCTGAACTCGATACAGTAAAGGTCGAAGAGCGGTTCAGGCCAGCAGTGACACAAGCGCTCGCCCGGGTACTTGACTCCGCGTTCAGGGAGTCGCCTGGCTCTGTTGTGGACAACTGCCGAGACGCCATGCAGGCGATCCTCTCGTCATGGCTGGCCCAGAACGGATCTCCCGACGCTGTGATTGGAAACGAACTCGCCAAAATCGCCGCCGCGGTAGAAGCAGCTCCGCATGAAAGGATTTGCGCTGGCAACTTGGGCAAGGTTTGCGCGAAGCTCCACAGCCGGAACAAGAGCAACGCGCAGCGTCAAAAGGGATACCGTCCCATCGTTGAGGAAGATGCGGAGCTCGCACTACAAGCATTGGGATTCACCTTGCGAGACCTTGATTGGTCGAAGAATTAGTCGCGTATTGGCCAGAGCATGTTGAAGCCGAAGGGGTCTCATACATTGATGATTTGTGGTTGTCAATTCGTGAGCGCTAACTTCTTACCCATTCAGGTTGAGCATCGAACATCAAGCTATTTGATCGAATTAGCTTTCGACCCAAAGCAATCTTCGATCAACCCAGATTCATTGCCGGATCGCGGACATTCAGATTTGGCCCGCCTGACGGGTACGATGGATATCTGAATAATAGGGAGCGCGGCATGTACCAACTGCTAATGACCGGATACATGGGCTGGAACGGAACCCGTGGCACGATGAATCGCACACGTGTGTTTGAACACACGGCCGAAATTCTGAAGGAACGATTCAAACCGGGCGGCGTGATGGGCACACTTGACGTTGCCAGCGTGCGTGGCATCCCGGCGCTGTTCGCCGGTGAAACCCACGGGGATCAACCACAGTTCGCGCGCCTGGGGTCGATCACGAACGTGACCACCATCGGCAATGACTACCAAGTCGAGTACGTCTATGACGTAGAAGTGCCGCCAATCACGCAAGCTCGCCTGACTCAACTTGCGCCTGTACTCGACATCGACGAATGGGAGTTCAACCGCAACCACTGGGCTATCAAGGACGTGGACCTGTATCGCGTGCTTCTGAAGAGCGGCATCAAGCCACCACCCCGCGAGCCGACCGTGTTCCAACTAGCACCACCGCCGATTGACGAGAACCTCATCTCCGTGATGATGCCCTTCGCCGCGAACTTCGCAAGTGTCTACACCGCTATACAGGGTGTCGCTGCTGAACTTGGCATGACCTGCCAGCGTGCCGACGACATCTGGATTCACACACATATCATTCAGGATGTCGTATCGCTGATCAGTAAGGCCAAAGTGGTTATCTGCGATTTGAGCGGCAGAAATCCCAACGTCTTCTATGAGGCTGGTATCGCGCACGCCATCGGTGCGGAGGTCATCCTAATCAGTCAGCACCAAACTGATGTGCCATTCGACCTCCAACACATCCGCTACATCAACTACCTGCCCAATGCAGAAGGTATCGCTGCGCTAGCAACCAATCTGAAGCGCCGCCTGCAAACGGTGACCGGACGTTCGTAAACGGTCGTTCCCAGCCCATAGTTGACGATGCCCCCCCCAGAGGATTGCTCTGTCTTTGGGAACACATTCATAAAACAGGGGCACTTTTTAAGAACTTAGGCTACTAGGAGTCTGGTAGCCACTATCGTCTAGCCACTCAAACACTTGCTCGGCTTGAGCCCGTTGCAGACCGATGGCACCGTCACACAGAATCAGATTGAGACACTCATGGAAATCTGACTTCGAGTCATCCAATGCCCGCCAATCTATCGCCCCGGCTTGCGTCGCCAACCACCCTTCGATATTTTTGGAACGCACGAAGGGTGGACGTTGATCTGGTCCCAGAACACCAATGACTCGTCCAGCCAACTCAGGCAAAAGGAATCCCTTGAGCTGAGCCAGTGAGTAATGCTCACGCCATGTAGACGAAATCACAATCTCGCAGGGTCGCCCCGCTAGGGCCTGAGCCAAAGCGTGCGCGTGCACAAACTCAGGCAAGCTGTTCCCCCAAGCGGGGTGGAGCACCCCATCGAAGTCGAGAAAAAGAATCTTGCGCATCGAACCGGCGGGGTAGGGAAGATTCGTATGCGTCATAACAAACTCTGTATGCGGCGCTTTTCAACAGGCCGGATGTAGCGATAGACCATCTCCAAAGATTTGTGACCGGTCTGCCCCATGATCGCGCTCGTGGGCATGCCCACGGTTGCAGCCTCGGTCACAAACCCAGCCCGCAACGAATGTCCCGATACCAGCTTGGCCGCATCGGCACCTTTGGCCTTCCCAACCGCTGACTTCACAATCAAAGCCACGGACTGCGGCGTCAAGGCTTGATCTGTCACTACCTTGTCATGCCGGTTCACGGGCCGAAACAAAGGCCCCTCGCCGATTCCCGCCAGTTCCAGCCAGCCGTCCAAGGCCTTGACCGGACAGCGCTCCTCCGACTTAGCCAGCGGAACAAAAACAGTCCTGCCCTCTCCTTCCTGATCCGTCTTGGAACGGCGAATTAGCAACTCAATACCGTGGGCGTGCGGCGTAATGTCATCCATCCGCAGAGCAACGAGTTCCGATCGCCGGAACGCACCGGCGAAACCGAGCAGGAGAATCGCCTTGTCTCTCGCAGCCTTCAAGGGTTTCTGCTTGGCAACTTGTACGAGCAATTCAACAAGATCGTCGCGTACCAGCGCCCTTGCCTGCCGTTGCGTCACCCCGAGGGTGCGGCGTATGCCCTGCATCGTGCGCTTGACCAGCCGGTCCTTGGTGGGACTGTCCAGCCCTCGGTCTGTATGCGCCCGGTGGATCGCAATCAAACGATGGGCCAACGTGGCCACCGCCAGCACCCCGGCAAACTTGGCAAGGTATTCGGCCACCATCTCGGGTGTGGCCGGAATCTTTCCGCCATGGGTTTTGAAGTGCCGCACATCCTGCGCATAGCTGCGCTTGGTCGAGGACGACTGGGCGGCATCGGTGTAGCTGAGGACAAGCTGCGAAGATTTTGGCTTCGGGTTTTTGGTTTTGGTGGTTGTGGGGTGTTGCGTGTTCATGCTTCTTCCATGGGTCACTGCGCGGCGCGCGTGGCCGCGTTTTGAGGGTTCAAGGGAAAGTGGTGGCCGGTATGCGTACGGCTGAAGAACTGTTGCAGCGCCTGGCTGTTTTTTGGTGGCAGCCTGCGCTGTTGCTTACGATGGGTTGTAGTCGGCGGTTTCGCGGCGGCAGTGTGCGGCCAGGGCCATACAGCCTGCGGCCATATCCCCCAGCTCAGCCATCAAGAACCCAAGCGCTTCCAGGCAATCGGCGCTGATGGTGCCGTCCTCCACCATGACGGCAGAGTTCGCCAGCAACTGCCCGATGGCGCCGACACCGTTGTGCATCGTGCCCACCAGGATTTCCGCATCCTCGGCAATGGCCACTAGCAGCGCGGGATCGGCGGCGGCATAGTCCACTTTCTGTTCGTCGGTGAGCGGGAGTGTGGGCAGGCGAGCCATCAAGTCCCGCATGGGCCGAAGGGCAACCATCCGGCTGGCCATGTCAATACTCATCCGGGAGTAGCAAACAGGTGCTGACGCGCTGCCGGTTAGGACCATCGGACTCAGCCTCTGTGATCACCAAGATGCGCGTACCTTCCAAGTCGTAGGCGCTCACAATCCGCCCGCCGTTGTGGATCGCAGCGTCATTGCATTTGGCATCATGCGCATCCACCACACCCCAATCGCCATGGCAATGCTGACTCAGCAGCACGGAGGGATAGACACCGTGTTTGTCGAGGTGCTCCAGCACCGCTGGCGTTGCCACGACCTGGCCCATGGCGAACAAGGGTGGCCCGCAAGTTTTGACGGTTTGGATGTGCCGGTCTGGCACGGGTACGTGGTCAGTACGCATGGTTGAACCTTTCAAGTGGAATCAGAAATGCAAAAAGCACTTAGCCCGCGCCTGGGTGGGCGCGGGCTAAGTGCTTGGATGAACCGGTTTTGGCCGGGGTGGGAAGATGGGGTGCTAGCGATTCAGTCCGAGTGTGCTGGTCATTTGATGGCGTTCCATTCCTTGGACATCTCGTACACCTTCTTGTTGGTCGAATCGTAATTCGAGAACGTCACAAGGATGCGGTCGTTACTGTAGTTCCAGCCAATGAGTTGACCGCCACGACCTTGGGCCCAAGCAGTGTCGGGCGCGATGATGTTGTCAGTCCACACAAGATATCCGTAGCTGTCAAAGTAGTGCCCAGTGTGGCGGTTGTTGCGCGGGGCATTGTTTATCTGCTTCTTCAGGGATGTACGAACATAGTCGCCGAAACAACCCGGCTCCTTGCTGGACTTCTTCACCCACACGGCGAAGCGCAGCCAATCTTCAAAGCGCAGACGCGAACCGCCGGAGGTCATACCGATACGTTGCGGATCTTCGAGAAAGTTTCCAGTCTTGGCAGCACCCATAGGGTCGTAAACTTGTTCCTGCATCCACTGGCTGAACGGCATACCTGTAGCCTTCGCAATCATCACGCCCAAAGTCATCGGCTCCGTGCCCTTGTACTCAAAAGCTTCCCCTGGTTTGCGCTTGTTTCCGAAGAAAGACTTGTGGGCGCTGGTGACCGCTGGGTCCAGCATCAGATCAAAGAAGCTGGATTTTTTGAGTATCAGTTCACTCTCTTGCGATGGGTGAATCAGGGAGGGATAGTTGTTGTTCATGCGCGTGCCGGAGGCCATGCGCAGAAGGTCATGAACCGTCGACTCCCCGAGGTCGGTTCCGTCCATTTCAGGGATAACGTCACCGACTTTGCTGGTGAGTTCCAAATTTCCAGCACAGATGGCTTTACCGATTGCCATGCTGGTAATGGTTTTTCCCATGCTGTATCCATAAAACAGGGAGTCACTATTGGCGTGGCCAGAGAAGCCAGAGTGAATCACCTTGTCACCGTCCAACATGGCAAAGGCGCGCAGTTCGCCGGAAGCAAGCATGGCATTGGCTTTGTCCACGATGGACTGCTCACCCTCAGACGACGCACGCTGGTACAACGGAACGGGCCGAGGGCTGGGCTTAGACACATACCACCAGTACGGCAGCCCCTGTTGCCGAGCCAAGAGGACGTTGTCTTCGGCAGCGCGAAGTTGTTTCAGCGCGTCGTCCTGCGCAATCGCTGCGCCGGTCAGGGAGAAGATACCGAGTGCCAGCAACATGCAGGTTCTTGCGGCGGTCGCGATGGAAGATTTGATAAAGCGTGGTGTCATGGTATGGGTACTCCGGTGCTTATCTATTTATGGTTTTGCCGTTTGGGCCGGTATAGCGCTCCACTCTTTCGCAAGTGCATAGACCTTGCCCATGAAATCTTCTCTGCTGGAAAACAGCACCAGCATGCGATCATTCTTTGTACTCCAACTGATACGCTGACCACCCCAGCCAACGGCCCATACGGTGTTCGGAGCACCGTCGTTCTCCGTCCACATCAAGTAGCCATAGCCACCAAACAATTTGCCACTCTTTCTGGTTGATGCAGGTCCGTTGGTGATCTGCGTCGTCATAGCGGCACGCACATAGTCACCGAAGCATCCCGGCTCTTTTGAGGACTGCTTGACCCACAGTGCAAATCGCATCCAGTCATCCATCCGCAGGCGCATCCCGCTATCCGCCAGCCCGTTGAGGCTCCGGTCTTGACCATAGAGACCGGGTTTCGCCGCTCCCATAGGGTTGAACACTTGTTCCTGCAGCCATTGCGACCAGGCCGTCCCGGTTGAGCGCGCCGTGACTACTGCAAGCGTCATGGGGTCTGTGGCTTTGTATTCCATCTTTTCGCCAGGCTTGTAGTCTGAGAACACACCCTTGGCCGCCTTGCTTACGCGATCTGCTGCAAGCATTTCCAAGATGTTCAGCGTTCCCCGGTTCCACGCATCGTTTTGTTCAGGTGTCCATACAGAAGCATCCGCATTAAAAGTAGCCGTCCCAGACGACATACGCAACAGTTCACGCACGGTCGCCTTTCCGAGTGCGGTGCCGTCTAGTTCAGGCACGGCATCACCAGCTTTGGTATCAAAGCGGAGATGGCCAGCGCAAATGGCTTTACCAACTCCCATGGCCGTCACAGTCTTGCCCATTGACATGCCCATGAACAGGGAGTCCGCATTCGCCGGGGCATTGAACTCGGTGTACAGGACGGTATTGCCATCCATTAAAGCGAACCCCTTTGCGGGATTCGTCGCTACCAAAGCGCGTGCCTTGTCGATGACCACTTGCTCAGCAGCAGAGGGTGTGCGTTCTTGAAGCTGAACCGGACTGGGACTGGGCTTGGACGTGTACCACCATGACGGCCCTTTGCTTGCAAGCAGCCACGAATCGGGTATTGCTGCGACACCGTTTTCGCTGGGGCTCTCTGCATGCGTCGCTGTGCACGCTAAGACAAGTGCAAAAAGAATCGAAGACTTGATAAGGCGTGTCATGTTGAACTCAAGAGGGTTGAAACGGAAATGAAGAATCCGCGATGTCGGTTGACCGAAAACGCGCTCGAACTTCTGTGTCAGTCCGCCGCACTCATGTGCTCTTTGAAGAATGCAAGCGTTTCATGGTTACCTATGCATGGTTGAGAGATGGAGATTTCCAGCCACTCGAATTCACTTAGCTTCTTCAACTGGCGCCTGACCGCTATTTGCAGCGCGCCTAGCCTTGCTCTGATAGACATCAAAAGCGCCCATGATGCCGGCAAGAACGAGCTGGTACTGCGGCGAGCTCAGCACGAAATCCTTGCCATCAGCCGTGCCTTGGATGCTGTAAGGCATGCGTTCTATCTGCACGGGCGAACCATCCGTTGCCACCATCAAGTTTGCCGAGCAGGAATGTAGTTTGGCAGCGGCGTCATAACCGTTCGTTGTGATGGTCACCAACTCCACCTTTATGGACTTCCCGAATGCATCGAGTTGGGCGCGCAGTCGGTCGGCACCTGCGCGCCGCCAGTTTCCAGCGGCCTCAATGTTGCTGCTGATCAGATTGACGCCGCCGTCCACTATGGCCCGGTGGAATCTATCGACGACCTGGGGGTCATCGCAGTCCGGAGGTTTGGGGGCGCAGCCTGACAGTAGCGCGGTCAAGAGAGCGGCAGCAGGTGCAACAAGCACCCATGGGCGTAGTAGGGGCGTGGGAATAAACATTGATCCTCCTGTTTGTAGATTTATTGATCTTTTTATCTTGCATAGTTTGCCAGATATAGATTCATTGTCTATGGATTTATAGGCCTAGGGAAATGAGACTTCCCGGATGGGAAAGTCAACCGCCAAACCGCCAAGCAAGGACGTAGTTCTGCATGGCTTTGGTGCGGCCGTCCGCCAAGTGCGTGACGACAAAAAATTCACGCAGGAACAGCTTGCAGAGTTCAGCGATATGCATGTAACTTACATCAGCCAGATTGAACGTGGCGTAAAGAATTTGTCGCTGTTCAATATCGTGCGCGTTGCACATGGTCTGGGTACCTCACCTGCTGAACTGTTTGCTATTGCTGAAACGGTACGCCCGACCGCGCGATAGCGTGCATTAGTCCAAGTCACTCACGGCTGGGCCTCCCGCACCAAGCCATCAACAACGAACCGCTTTAAGTCTGCACGGTAGGTGATCCACGTGTCCTGCCAGTTTCTCGACCGCAGGCAGACTGCAGCTTCGGCTGGGTCGAATGCGGCGATTACTTGGCTGCGCATCATCTTAGGCTCCCAGCGCGGGCTCAATCTGCTTGACAGGCGATCAGCTTCCTCATGGGAACAGACCGTGACCGTTGCGCCGGTTGACGCCCTGCCCGCCATAGCCGAGCACAGGCGCTGGCACCTGTACAGCGATGAGGAGCGAAGCACGATGACATGATCTTCGGTCCATATGTCCACCGCACCAGAACATTGCACCGTTGCCCCATCAGACAAATGCATCTCCTTGACGTCGTGCACCATGACGTGCCGGACTTTGGTACCGATCAGTTCCGCAGGAGTCACCGTTACTTGCCTTTAGCCTGCGGCCGGGGATTCCTACTTGCCACTACCCCTTGGGCTGGGCTTGGGCGTGATCTCGATGTAGTAAACGGGATGCTTGGGTGTTATCAACGCCTTGAAGTCTCTCGTGACGTGATGCTTGGAATCTATCCAGTACGCGGGGTCAAGCGCGTAGTGAAAGCTAGGTGAATCGCCTTTACCCCTGACGTGGTGCCAAAGCACCCAGCGGCCGAACTGGGTGTTGGGGTTGTAGTGGGCGGTGATCAGTGCAACATCTGGCAGCGCGTCGATGGTTGGTACTTCCTTGTCTTCGCTGGCGACGAGGTCGTATTGATAAAGCAGCTTGCGCAGCAGATCGGAATACACCCACGCCGGGCCATGTTCAGCCAAACCAAGTTGGTAGGCGAGCTTCTTGATTTTGTCCAAAGGCTGGTTGACCAGCATGGCCACACAGCACAGTCCATCGTCTATGCGGGCATTGGGTTCCATCTCTACGCGGGTGAAAGGTGAGACGAAGCCTTCGGGGAATGGGCTTGCTGTTGCGGATATGGTTTTTGTAGTTGCCATGGTTTCTTACTCCTGATGGGGGTTGAAGGAAGCAAGCGTCCATGCGGCAGCCGCACCGGAATTGGTGGGAATCCAAAAAGCTAGGAATGGAGAGGGATTCGTCTGCGGAATTGAGGCTTAGGACTCAATTCGCTTCTGGCTGCACTGCTGTGCGCTTGGTCAAATCTGGCTGTTCAGCGAGTGAAAGTTTGATTCGACAGCTAAATTTTAGCTGCGTGTTTCAACTAGGGGGTGGCTATTTGACTTTGGCAGGCACTGATTTTTTCCCTGGTGTTCACTGGGATTTAGTGCCACCAGGTAAGCGATAAACGAAGCGGATGCTAACCGAGGTGCATTGAGCTTGGTCGAGTTGAATAACTTTGGCAGCCTGCAACAAAGAAGTGAATGGCATCGTTCTAGGCGAGGAGGCTCTGCGGGCCAATAAAAAAGTGGTTCTCAATTGCGCTGAGAACCCCTTTTTGGGATTGGTGCCGATGACCGGAATCGAACTGGTGACCTACTCGTTACGAGTGAGTTGCTCTACCAACTGAGCTACATCGGCGTATGTCTGATTGACAGGCCAGAATTATACTGGAGCGAAAATTTGTGGCCTCCGCGAGGGGCCCTCAATCCGAGGGTAGTAGAAGCAAATTGGTTGCATTTGCGTCCCATCGCCGTACGGGAGATCAGGTTGTTTCTGGATTGGGTTTTGTGGGGGACGGCTGCGCCGGTGTGTTGCCATCACCAGTCAATCTGGATTGACTCATGCGCAACAGCACTCCCGTGATGTGTGCCTTGCTCAAGTGGGCATAGCGTTTGACCATCTGCAAGTCCTTGTGACCGAGCACTTCGGCAATCTCGGGGCCAGTTGCGCCCCTATTGCTAGATAGCTGGCTGCGGTGTGTCGCAGATCGTGAAACCTAAAATCCTGAATTTCGGCTCGTCTCATGGCCGTTTCCCAGGATTTGCGCAATTCAACGGGTTTGTCGTCCTTGGTCGCGCTGGGGAATAGCAGCAAGTCGTCATTGACCTTCCCACCGTTGACCAGCAGATGGGCTTGGCGCAAGGTGTCCATGGAGCTTTGTCCTCTTCCAGTCAGCGGTACCCCTCGGTGGTCACCGTTCTTGGTTTCTTGCAGAACCGCCAAACTGCACAGTCCCTGCTCGTTAAGCAGAACATCGCGCCAGCGCAAATTCATCATTTCGCTGTACCGCATGACCTATCAACCGACGGCCACGGTGTAGACACAGAGCTCAAAGTGAAAGAGTTTGAAGCAGCAGAATTGGTGATGACCGATGCTGCAACACAAAACTGAAAGGATCTTGCCGTCGATCCTAAAGCGAACACTGATCCTTGGCACAGCCTTGGCACAACGACTATGAGAACTGAAGCCAATTGGCAACACTCGATTCAAGTAAAATAGCTGTAAGTCGTTGATTTAACTGGCATCGACTTACCCTGACTTTCATCAACTATCCATTCAATCTCATTCGTAATGAGAAGGTCGGGTGTTCGATTCATCTCTCCGGCACCAAATCACATTTTTGTACAGGGCTACGCGCCCTCGAAAAAAATAGCCAAAAACCCGCATGCCTATTGGCATTGCGGGTTTTTTTTGGCTGCTCAAGGGAGCACCACACTTTGACGGCATCAAGAAAGTGCGGCGCAAGGCAACACTATTCACAGACTCAGTCATCGTTTCTCGCTTTAATGAAGCGCAGAAGCTGGTGGAGAAATTGGGTAATAAAGTGATAGCCGAGTCAGATCGTGACTAGATTCGAATAGAGCGGTCATCCTCCGTGAACGCTCGACCGACTACAAACTTTTCGCTATCAAGCTCGGAAGCGATTTGCGATGTCGCCATGATGATTTGATACTCGACTTCATAAGTAGCACATTCCTCCGCGATGATTCGTTGGAGCAAATGAGAGCGGGGGAGCTCCATACCCCCATCTTCAATACCGTCTAGCATTAGAAATCGAGGAAAGCGCATAGCACTAATCTTGGTGGAAGCACTTAAGAGTGCAACGTGGAACAGGTGCCGTAGCACGACCGTGGAACTCTCGGAAAATCGGTCAGATCCGTCGACCGCAATGCGATTTTCGCTAAAGCTAAAGTGAACACTTTCTGCAGTTTTGAATTCAGCTTGTCGGTAGAGGTCTTTTCGAAGCAGACGCCCAAGTGTCGTGGAAATTTCCAATGCCACATCTCGTTTGCGCTTGTCCTGAGCATCCTCAAGTGTGCCAATCATCAAATTGAGATTATCGATCTCGTGCTTTAGTTCGTCTCGTTTTCTTTGGAGTTCCTTAATGACACTCGCGAGTCGTTGGTTTTCATAGAGGCTTTTGATTTCGTGGTCTAGTGCTCCGGCTTCTCTGACTGCAGCCTCTAGTGCAACTTCAAGTTCACTTGACCACGAGTCGGCGGCCTGACTATATCTTTTCTCCAACCTACGAAGATCCTGACGTAGCGCGGGTAGAACACCTCGAAGATGACTAGTTTCGTCTTCACGCCTTTTGACAATTGACAAAGACTCCTTCAGTTGCAAGCGCAATTCATTCTTCATGCGTAGCAATTGCGCGTCTGCAGATGCGCCGCTGAGGGGGTTTTTGCAAAGAGAACAGACCTCCTGCGCATCCGAAATTGGCTTAACTTCGGAAAGGCAGCATGGGCATAGTTGAAAGGTCAGTCCGCCAAAATATTTGCGTGTAGATTCCGATTCCTCAAGACTCAGAAGTCGAGACTCAATCTCAGCCACGAAGGCTTTTGTGTCTGCAAGCTCTGCCTCTTTTTTCGCTACTTCGTCCAACACGCCTGTAAGCTTACGTTTAGCACTATCTAGACTGGCGCGAATCGGAGCTTCTTCGCTTTGCCGCTTTTGATCGTGCTGAACGGTACGCTCTGCCTTTAAACGAACAATTTCAGCTCGCAACACCTCTTGGCGTCTTTCAGCCTCTAAGATTTGCTGTCCAAAAAACTCAAGTCCGACATGCTGCTGTGATTTCGCTAAGACAGTGAAGATACTCTTGAGTTCTGCCTCAGCCCCAGCCAGCTCCTTGTCCAGGTCCCGCTTACGGAGTTGCGCTGAATAGAGCTTATCGTCGTACACCCCTGAGATGTAGTTGCCGACGGTCTCGCGTGTCAATTGACTATCCCAAGTATCGTGTCTGAAAATGGGATTGTGTAGCGATGGTTGGTCTGCATACATTACACGTAGAAACTGGTGCATTGTCAGATTTGATACACCATCACCTTGTGCCTCCGGCATACCTAACGCGAGCAACAGACTCTGAGTAAACCCAAGCTTATGCTCACTTCTCTTGAAGGGATACAACTCCCAGCCTTCAAGAGCGGAGGCAGAGGCCTCAAGCAGGGGCCCCCAGAAGATATGCATTGGCCGAAATCGATCTAGACTGATCTCACGTTTTAACGTCACACGTTGGCCGTTTAGCGAAACTTCGAGGACAACGGAATCACACAACAACGCTTCTTTCTTCCAGGGGATCTCTTCCGCTCCAAGACCGAAGGCGAGAAAATCAAGCGTGGTCGTTTTTCCTGAGCTGTTATGCCCTTTGACCACGTTGAGTCCTACGTGAAAAGTCTCTTCAAGAACTACATACCCGTCCTTGAATACACGCAATTCATTGACAATAAGAGTGGGGTCAAATCGCGTCATATCGATATTCCATTAGCCCGGTTCGCTGTTTGAGTCCACCTACGCCACCGAGAGGGAGTGCACTCAGTTGCGTCAAAATATATTTGGTAAGTTCGATAGAAACAGACGGCAATACATCTACTGCTAGCTTCAGTGTCGCGGGCTCTTCCCAGCTAGTTCTAGAAACGGTGCCAGCGTCTAACTTTCCAGAGTCGAATACTTTGGAGGCCACCAATAGGCGTGTGGCGGCATGATGGATAGTTTCCATGTCCCGAAATGTCCTTAGCGGATTCACGGGGCCTCGGAATTTATTTTTCACTTCGCGTGCACTGACACGGTATTTCTGATGTGCCTGTGGGAGCTCAATACTTGCTACTTCTGCTGGAAAGCAAAGATAGAAATCAAGAATTCTCAGCTTGGAGAATTCAATCTCTCTATTGGTATGCGTGATGGCGATTAGGCGGTGTATGCAGTGATATGCATCGAAGGCGGGGTGGTAGATCAGCATTTGTCCCACCTGATGTGGCAATTTCCACCAAGGTAGTACAGCATGCCAAGAAGGTCATGATATGTAATTTGAAGGTCGTTCTCACCGAGCATTTCATTGGTCGGCGCAATAACCTTTTCACTAATCAGTCGATCAACTTCGCTGCGCGGCTGTCCACTCTCGATCGCGGGTCTTATGTGAAGAGTGAACTCAGCGTGAATTCTAGAGAGGATGTGAGTGATGATGTCGTGCGTCACAGGCGATGTTTGCCATTGCATGATCAACATCGCAGCGCGCTGCTTCCAAAAGACGGCTTCCGCAAGCAAGTCTACGCGTCCGCTTTCATTTAACTTTACCTCAAGACCACGAACGTCCGTGGTTGTTGGCGCGCAATAGTGCCTAAGCACTTCTGCAATTGTGGACTTATGCGATGAGGCTTGTTCGGCATCCCGGAGTATCTGGTACAGGCGTGAAAGTGACGTTGGCTGCGTAACGTATACGTACTTTGAGCCACCAATAATGTCACCATCAGCATCGTTGCCGATTTGGACGACTGACATTAGCGCTACCGCTTGTTATGCGAGTTTGTTTTTTTGTCGCCAGCGACGATATCGCCGCCTGCAGTATTGCCGATCTGCACAACACTTGAGGACTTGCGGTTTACCGCAATTTTGAAGACAAAGCCTCCAGCAACAATAACGCCCAATACGGCAAGCGCCCATTTGCCAATTTCAGACCAATTCATTTTTCTCCCTTTTTAGCCGTATCTGTTGTTTTGTCCGCCGGCCAATTGGAGAAGCATAAAGCAATTTGTATCGCAATGTAAATACAAGCTTGCACAGGCGCTCACGCAGCGTCAATCATTGACCGCGCGTTAGACATACCCGGAAGTAATTCGAGACACGCTCGTCCGGGGATCCTCATCCCCAGAGCATCAGACTCCTAGTGCCGATCCCGCAAAACTTATGCGCATGCCGCAGCGCTCTCCTGATGCCGCTTGATGCGCTCCGCTTCCAGCGCGCCAAACTGCATCACATCGGCCAGCAGGCCGTAGGCAGCGGTCCAGGCTTCGCGCACTTCGGGGGTGAACTTCTCGCCCAGGCCGGCGCTCAGCGTCCACAGCAGGGCGGTGCCCACGGTCACATAGTGTTCTTCACGCACGCCGTAGCCCACGTGGCGGGCGCCCAGGCTGCGCAGCACGGGGGCCAGGTTGTCCAGGTCCTTCAGGCCGTGCACGGCAGAGCCGATCATGGACATGAGCATGCGGCCCTGGTTGGGCATGTCGCCCTTGAACAGGTGCTTGAGCGAGGGGTCCAGCGTGAAGAGGCGGTCGTAAAACAGCTCGGCCGCGGTGGCGGCGATGGGGCGCACCTCTTCAAAGGATGCCTGGACGAGGTTGATTTGTTCGGAGTTCATGGTGTTTACCTTGGGGTACTTGTTGAATAAGACCCGCACTACTACCCACGAAGCGTGCCAAAACTTTTCTTCAATGAAATCAACCACTTAGCGAAAAACGGGGGTGGTGGTTTGTCGGCAAACGCCGACACGGCCCTGTGCCCCAAAACAAAACTCCAATGAAATCAACAACTTAGGGTGTCGGCGTTTGCCGACAGTTTGGGCCGGCCCGCAGGCTCAGTTTTTGAACTGCGCGGGCTCCAGCTGGTGGCGGGCCATGAGCGCATAAAAGTCGGTGCGGTTGCGCTGGGCCAGCTTGGCGGCCTGGGCAACGTTGCCGTTGGTGATCTTGAGCAGGCTGGTGAGGTAGTCGCGCTCAAACTCTTTGCGCGCCTCGTCCAGCGAGAGCAGCTCGGGCCCCTGGGTGCTGATGGCGCTTTGCACCAGCGTGGCGGGGATGACGGCGCCCGTGCTCATCACCACGCACTTTTCCACCACGTTTTGCAGCTGCCGCACATTGCCGGGCCAGGGCGCCACGCTGAGCTGCTCCAGCCCGCCGGGCGCAAAGGTGTTCACAGGCTTGGCGTAGCGCAGTGCCAGGCTTTGCAAAAAGTAGTTGGCCAAGAGCGGGATGTCTTCTCGTCTATCCGCCAGCGGCGGCAGCGTGAGGCTCACCACGTTGAGGCGGTAGTACAGGTCTTCGCGGAAGGTGCCGGCGGCCACCTCGGCCGCCAGCGTGCGGTGCGATGCGGAGATGACGCGCACGTCCACCTTGTGCGGCTTGCTGGCGCCCACGGGGCGCACCTCGCGCTCTTGCAGCACGCGCAGCAGCTTGACTTGCATGGCCAGCGGCAGGTCGGCAATTTCGTCCAGAAAAATGGTGCCCTTGTGGGCGCTGGTGAACATGCCGGGGTTGTCGCGCACGGCGCCGGTGAACGCACCTTTGACATGGCCAAACAGCTCGGCCTCCACCAGGTTCTCAGGGATGGCGCCGCAGTTCACGGCCACAAAGGCTTCGTCCGCCCGCGTGCTGGAGGCGTGCACGGCGCGGGCCAGCAGCTCTTTGCCAGTGCCGCTCTCGCCGTGGATGAGCACCGAGGCATCGCTCTGCGCCATGCGGCGGGCTTCGGCCAGCAGCTTCTCCATGCGCGGGCTGCGGGTGATGATGGCTTCGCGCCAGCTCTCGCCCGGACCGTCGCCCGGCATGTCGGCCCCCAGCGCGCTGGAGATGGCCAGGGCACGGTCCACCTCGCGCATGAGCGCGGCGCCTTCAAACGGTTTGGTGATGTAGCCGAACACGCCTTTTTGCATGGCGCGCACGGCATCGGGGATGGTGCCGTTGGCCGTGAGGATGACCACGGGCATGAGCGGGAAGCGGCGGTGGATGGCCTCGAACAGCTGCAGGCCGTCCATCTCGGGCATGCGCAGGTCGGTGATGACCATGTGGGGCACTTCAAGGTCGAGCTTGGCGAGCGCCATGGGGCCACCGTCGGCCGAGGTGACGTCGTGCCCCTCGTAGCGCAGGCGCATGGACAGGGACTTCAGCAGGTCTGCGTCGTCGTCAACGACAAGAATGCGCGCCATGGTTCTCCCACACATTTCAAAATAGCGCCCATCTTGCCACGGTGCGGCTGGTCATCGGTCAAAATGCGGCTCCGCCCTCGATTGGAGACCCTATGCGTGCACTCTTTGGAATCGTCAGTTTGCTGGTCGTTCTGGCCATCGTGGGCGTGCTGGCCAAGAAACAGCTGGGCGGTACCACCGCCGTGGTACCCGGGGCCACGCCAGGTGCCACCCCGCAGCAGCAAAGCCAACAGATCCAGCAACAGGTCAAACAATCGGTAGAGGGCGCCATGCAGCAAGCGCGCCCCATGCCGGACGACACCAAATAACCGCCCTATCCATTCCCCTTCTTCATGTTCATTGCTTCCAAACTTCTTGGCCTTTTGTCCCAGCCGCTGCTGTGGGTGTTTGTGTTGATGGTGCTGAGCCTGCTGGTGCTGAAGCGCCGCCCGCGCACTGGCAAGCGCCTGCTGGGCCTGGCGCTGGTACTGATGGTGCTGACCGCCTGGCAGCCACTGCCCGAGCTGATCATTCGCCAGCTGGAGGCCCAATACCCTGAACTGGCCCCGCAGGCCGACTTGAGCGGCTACGCCGGTATGGTGGTGTTGGGCGGGGCCACCGAGTCGGGCCGCACGCAGATGGCGCATGTGCAACCCATGTTCAACGACGCGGCAGAGCGCATGACGGCCCCCGTGGCTGCGCTGCGCAGCAACCCCAAGCTGCGCATGCTGTACACCGGTGGCGAAGGATCACTGATGGGCGTTGGCCAGAGTGAAGCCGAGCGCGCCAAGATGTTCTTTGACAGCATGGGCGTGAGCGGGCCGCTGGTGCAGTACGAATCGGCCTCCCGCAACACCTATGAAAACGCGGTGCTGACCGCGCAGCTGCCGGGCGTAGACCCCACGCAGCGCTGGTTGCTGGTTACCTCCGCGTGGCACATGCCGCGCTCCATGGCCACGTTTACCAAGGCAGGTTGGAATGTGACGGCCTACCCGGTGGACTTTCGCACCGGGGACAGCAGCGACTGGCTGGACTTTTCGATGGCGGGTGGTGCGACGAACTGGCAGCTGGCGCTGCACGAGCTGCTGGGCCTAGTGGCCTACAAGCTCACCGGGCGCATGTAGCTCAGGCCTCGCCCAGGGTGCGGCGGGCCTGCACTTTGTCGATGCGGTGGCCTTCCAGCAGCAGCACCTCAAACGCCCACTGCGCGCAGATGATTCGCTCGCCCTGCGCAGGCAGGTTGCCCGACACGGCCATGAGCAAACCCGCCAGCGTGTTGTAGCGGCCACGCTCTTCGTCGGGCAGCTCGTCGTCAATCTCTAGCCGGGCTTTCAGCTCGCCCACGGGCATCAGGCCGTCCAGCACCCAGGTGCCGTCGTCCTGCAGCGTGGCCCAGGCTTCGGTTTGCGCGTCGGGCTGCAGTTCGCCGGTGATGGCTTCCAGCAGGTCGTGCGGGGTGATCAGGCCCTGCACCACACCGTATTCGTCCACCACAAACACCATGCGCGCCGACTTGACGCGGAATTGCTCGATCAGCTCCATGCCGCTCAGCGTTTCGGGCACAAACACGGCGGGCTCCACCAGTGCGCCAATGCTGTAGGGATAGCGTATACCGCGCTCCAACAAGCGCGCCACACTAACCACACCGGCCACATCGTCCAAAGACCCTCTGCAAACCGGGTACCAAGAATGCGCACCCTTGCCGCCACCGCCACTGGCCAGTGACAGGGCTTGCTCCACTGTGGAATCTGCCTCCAGCCAGGCGATGTCGGTGCGTGGCAGCATCATGGAGGTCAGATGCCGGTCATCCAGGCGAAACACGTTGCGCACCATCTGGTGTTCGTGCTCTTCGATGATGCCGGCGTCTACGCCCTCTTCCAGGCTGGCAGAGATTTCGGCTTCGGTGACGGCACGGGTGTCGGTGGTGTCAATGCGCAACAGCTTGAGCATGCCGTGGGTGCACATGGACAGCAGGCGCACAAAGGGCTTGGCCCCGGTGGCCACCCAGGTCATGGGGCGCGACATGATGCGCGCCACGGTCTCGGGGTAGAGCTGACCAATGCGCTTGGGCACCAGCTCGCCAAACAAAATGGTGACAAAGGTGATGATGGTGACCACCAGCGCGGTGGCCGATATCTCCGCTGCGCGGTGCGAGATGGGCAAGGTAGCGTCCAGCCAGTGGGCCACGCCGTCGCTGAATGCGGCCTCGCCCACGATGCCGTTGAGCATGCCGATGGAGGTGATGCCCACCTGCACGGACGAGAGAAACTGCGTGGGGTTGTCCATCAGCGTCAGGGCGGCCTTGGCCCCCTTGTCGCCGGCATCGGCCATGGTGTGCAGCCGCACTTTGCGACTGGCGGTGAGCGCCAGCTCTGACATGGCGAAAGCGCCGTTCAACAAGGTCAGAACAATGATCAGCAAAAAATCCATGGAACCCAAGCGAGAATCGAGACCATGGCAATGTACCTTATCGGTGATGTGCAGGGCTGCGACGCCGCCCTGGACCAGCTCACCCGACTGATCGACTTCTCCCCCAGCCGCGACACGCTGTATCTGCTGGGAGACCTGGTGAACCGCGGGCCCGACTCGGCCGCGGTGCTGCGCCGCCTGATGGGCTACGGCGCGTCCGCCCACTGCCTGCTGGGCAACCACGACCTGCACTTGCTGGCCGTGGCCCATGGTGCACGCAAGCCCGGCCGCCACGACACGCTGGACGACCTGCTGGCCGCCCCCGACCGCCCCGCCCTGCTGGACTGGCTGCGCCAACAACGCATGGCGATGCTAGAGCGCGTGGGTGGTTCAGACCTTTTAATGGTGCACGCCGGCGTATTACCTGCGTGGACAGCTACCAAAACCATAGCACTTGCGGCGGAGGTAGAGGCCGTGCTGCGCTCGGACGATGTGGGCGCCTTCTTCCACGCCATGTATGGCAATGCGCCCGAGCAGTGGAGTGACGACCTGACCGGCATAGAGCGGCTGCGCGTGATCGTGAACGCGCTGACGCGTATGCGCTTTTGTACACCCGAAGGCGCCATGGAGTTCGCCACCTCCGGCGCAGCCGACCAGGCGCCTGCCGGCTACCTGCCCTGGTACGCGGTGCCCGGGCGTCTGACGACGGATGTGACGGTGACGGTGGCGTTTGGCCACTGGTCTACGCTGGGCTGGCTGGGCCGGCCCGACGTGCTGGCGCTGGACACGGGCTGTGTGTGGGGCGGCTGCCTGAGCGCGCTGCGCGTGGAGCCTGGCGTAGCGGACACGCCCTGGCGCACTGAGCTGCTGCAGGTGCACTGCGAGCAGTCACAAAAGCCGGGGGAATGAGGCTTAATTTGCCTTGAACAGCGCCGCCACCTTGCGCTTGGGCTTGATGTTGGCCGAGATGCTGCGCGTGGCAGTGCGCGCCGTGGCTTCCCACGATGGTGCAGCCTCGGGCGCAGCCGCGGTGGGCTCGTAGGGCTTGTCGAAGAACGGGTCACGCGAGACTTGCACCGGGCGGTTGTAGTCGTTGCGCGGGGCGCGGGGTACGCGCACACGGTCGCCATCGTCACGCGGGGCACGGCCCTCGCCGCGTCCGCCACTGCGGCCGTTGTCGGTCACCGCACTGCCGTCTTCGTGGTACATGCGGCGGCCATCGTTGATGCGACCTTGCTTTCGAATGTCGGGTTGGTCTTCTTCAAACTCCACCGCTTCGAGTTCGATCTTGGTTTTGATCAGCTTCTCGATGTCGGCCAGCAGGCGGGCATCATTGCCACCGCCCACAAAGGTCACGGCCAGGCCGGAGGCGCCAGCGCGGCCGGTGCGGCCAATGCGGTGCACATAGTCTTCCGCGTTGAAGGGAATGTCGAAGTTGAACACTGCGGGCACGTCCTTGATGTCCAGGCCGCGGGCGGCCACATCGGTACACACCAGCAAGTCCACTTCGCCCTTTTTGAACGATTCCAGCGCCTTCAGGCGCTCGTCCTGGCTCTTGTCGCCATGCAGGGCGGCAGTCTTCAGGCCTTCGCGCTCCAGCGAACGGGCCAGACGGGCGCAGCCCAGCTTGCTGTTCACAAACACAAAGGCCTGCTTCATTCCGCGGGTCTTCAGGATCTGGTGCAGGGCGTGGCGCTTGTTGTCTTCGCCCACGCTGTAGAAGTGCTGCTCGACCGTAGACGCCGTGGCGTTGGAGCGGGCCACTTCGATGGTGACGGGGTTTTGCAGGTAGCTGTTGGCCAGGCGCTTGATCTCGGGCGAGAAGGTGGCGCTGAACAAGAGCGTGGTGCGCTGCTTGGGCAGGTAGGACAGGATGCGTTGCAGGTCTGGCAGAAAGCCGATGTCCAGCATGCGGTCGGCTTCGTCCAGCACCACGTACTCCACCTGGTTGAGCACGGCGTTCTTGGCTTCGATGTGGTCCAGCAGACGGCCGGGGGTGGCTACCAGCACTTCCACGCCTTTTTTCAGCTCCAGGGTCTGGGGCTTCATGTCCATGCCGCCAAACACCACGGCGCTGCGCAGGTTGGTGTACTTGGCGTACAGCTTGACCTGCTGGGCCACCTGGTCGGCCAGTTCCCGCGTGGGCAACAGCACCAGCGCGCGCACGGGGTGGCGGGCGGGGGATGTGGAGGGGTTTTCGTGCTTCATCATGCGCTGCAGCAGGGGCAGCGCGAATGCGGCGGTTTTACCGGTACCGGTCTGGGCAGCGCCCATGACGTCCTGGCCGGTCAGCACCACGGGAATGGCCTGCGCCTGGATGGGCGTCATGGTTTCGTAGCCCATTTCGGCCACGGCACGGGCAATCGGTGCGGCCAGCTGCAGCTGGGCAAACGCCATGATGGGGGTGTCCGCCGTCAGCTCGTTGGACGGTGCGGGGGTGGGAGTCTGTTCAGTAGTCAAGTCGGTCAGGCATAGCCATAAAGGGTGCTATCCATCCGATAGCTGATTGCGCCCCGACGCCGGGGGCAACCCCGTATTATCCCCCACTCCCGTGAAACGGCAATTTCCCCGGAGCGGGGAGGCTACAGCGATCGGCTGGAGAAGGTGTCACAGGCCTTGACGGTGCCCGTTTTCAGGCCCTTGTCGAACCAGCGCTGGCGCTGGGCGCTGGTGCCGTGGGTAAAGCTCTCGGGCACCACGGCGTGGCCGCTGCCGCGCTGCAAGGCGTCGTCGCCAATCTTGGCTGCGGCGTTCATGGCCTCTTCCACATCGCCTTTTTCCAGCAACTGGCGGGCGTTGTCGGCGTGGTGGGCCCATACGCCGGCCAGGCAGTCGGCCTGCAGCTCCAGGCGCACGCTCAGGGCGTTGGACTCGGCCGCGCTGGCGCGGCTGCGCGCCTGCTGCACCTTTTCACTGATGCCCAGCAGGTTTTGCACATGGTGGCCCACCTCGTGGGCAATCACATAGGCCTGGGCAAAGTCACCTGGCGCACCCAGTTGTTTTTGTAAGGTTTCGTAAAAACCCAGGTCGATGTAGACCTTTTGGTCCGCCGGGCAGTAAAACGGACCCATGGCGCTCTGGCCCTGGCCGCAGGCGGTAGACGTGGCGCCGCGGAACAGCACCAGCTTGGGCTTTTGGTAATCCGCCCCGCCCTTTTTGAAAACCTCGGTCCACACGTCTTCGGTATCGGCCAGCACGGTGGACACAAAT
The DNA here is from genome assembly GCF_056405715.1 of Rhodoferax sp. P1_F3. Taxonomy (NCBI): domain Bacteria; kingdom Pseudomonadati; phylum Pseudomonadota; class Betaproteobacteria; order Burkholderiales; family Comamonadaceae; genus Rhodoferax; species Rhodoferax sp. P1_F3. The sequence continues at coordinate 166,253 of NZ_JBFUBO010000001.1, forward strand.
TGGGCCATGCGGTCGTCCGCTGGTGGGCGCTGGGCTGGGGCTTGCTGCACCATGGGTGCGGGGCCGCCGTCGCCACTGAGCATGCCCAGGATGGTGAGCGGGTTGATACCCAGCGCCCAGCCGCCCAAGAGCGCCACGACGATGGTGCCCACGCCCAACCGGCTGCCCAGCAGGCCGCCGAGCAAACCGCCCAGGCCGCCACCGCTGAAACCGCCTTCACCGCTGCGGCGGTCTTCCACGTTGTCCGATTGGCGGTTACCTTCCCATTTCATACTGATCTCGTCCTGTAGAGCGCAAGGGGGTGCTGGCAGATACGCCAACGTCTGCGCCACTGTACTGCAGTGCAGGCAAACGGTCAGCGCTCAGTGGTGCTGCGATGCCGCAACCAGCGCGGCCACGGCATGGCAAGGCTCATCGTCAAAATAGGTCCCCATACGCACCGCCAGTTCGCGCAGACCGTCGTCGTTCAGGGTTTGGGCATGCGCAAGCGTGCCCACCGCGTATGCACGGCTGCCCAGCATCATGGATTCATTCACACACTGACCCTTGGCCGCCATTTGCAGCATGAACGCTGACAGGAGTTCGCAGGGCCAATACCGACAGGAATGCGCCAAGCTGCCCTCCACAGCGGTAGACGAAAAACCGGTAGATGTTTCAGTGGCTGCCATGTTGAGCTCCTATTGACAGTGCGAGGTCTAGAACCTGACTGAATCCTATGGAGCCGGCCTCCCCGCCACCATCAGCCAAACGGCCGACGTGCTGTAGGAGAAAAGGAAGTCTATTGACCGCGGCTTGTCTGAAGGCGTTTTGTAAGTGACCGCAAACTAGTCTGGTTAGGCCCACAGGCCTTTGGCAATGTCACGATGTGGTCTTTTTATCCGTCGAGTTTTCTATGAACTGGGCCAGTTCGCCCGACCAGTCGGCGGACTCGGGGTGCAGTTCCTGCAGGGATGCGATCTCGACGCCGGCATCGGCCAGCATTTTTTCGGACGCCCCGTTGACGCGCTCCTGGTGCGCCTTTTTCTCCAGATAGACCACGCGCTTGATGCCGACCTGGATGATGGACTGCACGCACTTGGGGCAGGGGTACTGGGTGGCGTAGATGGTCGAACCGTGCAGCGGCAGCGTGGTGCAGTTGAGGATGGCGTTTTGCTCGGCATGGACGATGTAGCTATGGCGCGAGTTCAGCGGGTCGGTGTCGTCGTCCTGCCAATACTGTTCGTCATTGTCGTCACAGCCGCGCGGCAGGCCGTTGTAACCCACGCCGGAAATCTTGTTGTCCGGGCTGACGATGCAGGCGCCATTGCGCTTGCGTGCGTCCTTGGAGCGGCCTGACGCCAGCAGCGCCACCCCCATGAACATCGAATGCCAGTGGAGCAAGGGAAGGTTTTTCATGGATGTGCTGGTTCAGGCTAGGGGCGTGCGGTTTATCAATGGAATCGGTCGTATCCCAAGACTATCAGGGAAAACAACGGCTCGTCCAAGTTGAAATCCTGCGCACGAAGATTGAAAGTTCACTTCCGCCGTGTCGCTGAAGCGTCAACAGACTGATGGCGAGCATTTAAGCTAAATATCTGCTCTTTAAAACTATTTTGGCGATGCGATGTTCCATATGTCTTACCAAGGGATTCTCGCCATCTGATTTGAAGCTGAAATATTCACCACTTTCATTTCGGGCGTAAATGGTCAGCGCGTAGGTTGTACTTTCTCCGTTGCTCCGGTCCAGTTCTCTATGAACAATATTCGCGCTACGGCCATCGAACGAGTACCTTGGGTTTTCCGAACGAATTGATGTTGCAAGAAACTGCTTGAATGCTCTGTCGAATCGACTGTCACGTTGACCGCGTTTGTTATAAATCGCAAATAAGATGACCGCCACAACGGTAGCAAGAATGGCGCACAAAGGCAAAAAGTAGCTATCAAACATCTGTGCAATAACTCATTGAGTGAAAGGCCGCTTCCGCCGCATAGCTCAGACGTCTACAGACTGAGGCTGTGTGAAAACGCGGAATTTAATGGTGGGAATGGGGGCATTATGAAAAATCGACCTCTCAGATCGAGCCACAGCGCGCAATCGCGATAGGAGGAAAAATCTATTCTGCGCATTCCGAGGAAAGCTCGATGGATTGACGCGTCTGTAGGGGAACAGTCGCTGGGGATAAAAAAAGCAACCTCGGCTCATCACTTCCACCTACGTACAGTCTCTGCGCAATGCCCGTAACGCCTGTATACAACTCCATCTTTGGAGACTCATTCATATCGCCACGAATTCTGCGGACTTTGACAAGCTCACTTCGCCCAAACAGCTTTTTTCCCCGAAACAAATGCGCTGTCTCGTCACCCATAAATCTCATGTAATGAATCGCGCAAATTCGGTCGTCGACTTGTTGAACACCCAGCAGATTGGAAAAACCCATGGATTGGCCATTTATCGTCAAGGTAACCGGCTCCTCTGCCCACCATTCCAATGGTGACGCTTTCGCGGTTGCAAAGCCGCCGAAAACGGATAGTGTTAAAACAAGAATACATACAAATATTTTTATCATGTTGTCTGATTAAAGTACGGGTGAACACAATGAGAAACGCGTTGCAGGCGTCTGCTTCGGACCGTTATGGACATCATGTGCTAGGGGCCACTTCTGCCCTCGGCCAAGACAGCAACAGGCCAATTGCGTTCATTCAGCAAACTCTAGACCAACATTGACGTTCGATATAAATACGGACATCTTCATAGCAAGTCCTACTGATGTTCGCCAAATATTGGCCGTTTGCTAGAAATCCGTTTGTATGTTCCCACCGCTCCAACATGTTTTCCAAACAGCCCATCACGTCCATTCTTCTCAACTAGGAGAGCCTTATCCGTGAAGGTGAGCACAAATCGACAATCTGGATCGGAGTCGTCGGGTTTCAGGCGTCTACAGACTGATAGCCGACCTCCATTGCTCTCCAAAGCGGACAACCCAAAGCAACGCTAGCGAATAGGGTGAGACGATAGCTTAAGTGGTCGGTCCGCCAGCTGGGTTGGGAGCGACGGAAGCGCGTGAGCAGCGCTTGCGGCATAAGCACTATTCACCTGGACATGTGAGCCCATGGCAAACCCATTTCTTACTACGAATATCGTTGATAGAAGCCAAACGCGAAAGCACACACAGCCAAAACACCCCCAATCCTCGAAATGTTTTTATCGACGATTTTCTTGGCGTGTAGCTTGCCGGTTAGCCATGCAAAATATGGAATCCACAAAACTAGCAGTAGATAACCCAAAGGATTTTTGGTTTTAAGCGCAAGTTCCATCCCGTAGATTGCTGGCAATAGTGCGAGAAATACCCCGCCAACTACGATGGTGACCTTCATGCTAAATCTCTCCAAATAAGATGAGTTTATATCGACCTAATTGTTGGACATAGCATGGACTGGATAGCTCAATGATGAAAGTTCTCATGTTCGCTTCCACAGCGATTCTGTCCGTCAATACACGGATTAGCTGTCCCGTTCAGGTGATTCTTTGGATGTCCTCCGCCGAAAATCAGAAGCTCAACCCAACCGTTCCCAACCCAATCATTGCGGCCGAATAGACGTAAACGATCCGAGTTGAGAATTTGGGCTGCTACCGCGTCGTTCCAACATGACAGACGCCCCGAACACAAACAAGCCAATGAAAGACAGAACGGCACCCACATAGCCAGTGGCGGCATAGCCGTAGCCAAACGCAATGGCCAGACCGCCCAGCCAGGCGCCCAGGGCGTTGGCGATATTGAAGGCCGAGTGCATCGACGCGGCCGCCAGCGTCTGGCCGTCCGACGCCACGTCCATCAACCGCGTCTGAACGGCCGGGCCCGCTGCAAAGGTGCACCCAATCAGAAACACCGACGTGCACAGCATCCAAGGCGAGGCAGCGGTGAGGCTGAACAGCGTCATCACCACGATGTTGAAGACCAGCATGCCACCTATCGTCCCCATCAGCGCGATGTCCGCCAGTTTGGAGCCCACCACATTGCCCACGTTCATGCCGATGCCGAACAGCACCATGATCACAGGAATCATTCCCGTTGGCATGTGCGCCACCTCGGTGGCCGTGCTGGCGATGTAGGAGAAGATAGAGAACATGCCGCCAAAGCCAGTGGCGGCCAATGTGAGTGTCAGCAACACCTGCGGGTGGGTGAACGCCACCAGTTCTCGCACCACGCTGGCGCCCTCGGCGGGCTTGTCACGTGGCAGGTAGATCCAGATGAGCGTCACGGTCAGCGCGCTGATCAGTCCGACCGAGAGGAACATGACGCGCCAACTGAGGTACTGGCCAAAGAGCGCCATGACCGGCGTACCGGCCAGTGTTGCGCCGGTCAGCCCCAGCATGACGTAACCCACTGTGCGGGCCCGCATGTCCAACGGGACCAGGGACGCGGCGACCAACGCGGACACCCCAAAGTAGGCCCCGTGCGGCAGGCCCGAAAGAAAGCGCAGCACGATGAAGCTCAGAAAACCCGGCGCCAGCGCGCTGGCAAGGTTGCCAAGGGTGAAGACCGCCATGAGGATAAGCAGCAGCGTGCGGCGCGAGGACTTGGCGCCTGCAATCGCTATCAGCGGTGCGCCCACCACCACGCCCAGGGCATAGGCGCTGATGACGTAGCCAGCCTGCGGGGTCGTCACTGCAAAGGTGCTGGCCACATCGGGCAGCAGGCCCATGATGGCGAATTCGCCGGTGCCGATGGCGAAACCGCCGCAGGCCAGCGCGACGATCACCATAAAAAACTGTAGCCGTGTCAACGGCGCGGACGCTTCTGTCGCGGTCATGGGTTCCTTGGGATGGGCTCGCGTCTCACAGGGCTTGAGAAATGATGGTGTGCTCAATGAGGCGGTCGTCGCCCAGCACGATCAGCGAGAACAGCAACTCGTCCAGGTTGGACGCCAGCGCCGTCTTGCGGGCCAGCAGGGGCGTGGCCTGGGGGTTGATGACGACAAAGTCGGCCTCGCAGCCGGGTTGCAGGTTGCCCACCACGCCGCCCAGCCCCAGGGCCGCGGCCGCGCCCGCCGTGTGCTGCCACCACAGGTGCTGGGGCGAGAGCGAGAGGCCGGGTTTGGTTTGCCCCTCGCGGCCCACGTAGTAGGCGGCCAGCATGGTGTGGAAGGGGCTGAACGACGTGCCGCCACCCACATCGCTGGCCAGACCGTAGTGGTAGCCCACACGGTTGGCGCCCTCGTAGTCGAAAAAGCCGCTGCCTAGAAACAGGTTGCTCGTGGGGCTGACGGCCGCAGCCGCGCCAGTGTCACGCATCAAGGCACGGTCGTCGTCGTCAAAGTGGATGCAGTGGGCGTAGATGGCGCGGTCGCGCATCAGGCCAAAGTCGTCGTAGGTGGCCAGGTAACTGCGGGACGCCGGGAACAGCTCGCGCGCCCAGGTGATCTCGTCCTTGTTCTCAGCCACGTGGCTCTGGATCCACACAGCCGCGTATTGCTTGGCCAGCTCGCCCGCGCCGCGCAGCTGGGCCTCGGTGCTGGTGGGGGCAAAGCGCGGGGTGATGGCGTAGCCCAGCCGGTCCACGCCGTGCCAGCGCTGGATCAGCGCCTCGGTGTCGCGCAGGCTCTGCTCGGTGCCGCTCACGCTGCCCTGGCCCTGGTTCAGCAGATCGGCAGGCGCATGGCGGTCCATAAGGCACAGGCCGGTAATCAGGCGCAGGCGCTGGGCCTGGGCCTCGGCAAACAAGGCATTGACCGATTCAGGGTGCGAGGTGGCAAAAGTGAGCGCGCTGGTGACGCCGTTGCGCAACAGCTCTGCTACAAAAAAAGTAGCTGCTTGCGCACTGTATTCAGGGGCTGCAAAGCGTTTTTCTTCTGGAAAGGTGTAGTTTTCCAGCCAGGGCAGCAGGCCGGGTGCGGGCGAACCGATGACATTGGTCTGCGGGTAGTGGATGTGCAGGTCGATAAACCCCGGCGCGATGATGCGGCCCGGGAAGTGCTGCACGGCCACCTGCGGGTACTGCGGCGCGATGGCGCTGTAGGCGCCAATGGCTTGCACCACCTGGGTGCCCTGGGCGTTGGGGCCGACGACGAGCAGGCCATCGGTTTCAAAAAGGGCCTGCCCCGGGGCATCGGGGGCAAACCACAAGAGGGAGGCGCGGTAGGCTTTCATGCGGGTAAGCATAGTACGCGGCGCAGCAATCTCTATACCAAGCGGCGCATAGCCCCTATGGCGTCACATGGCACATCAGGCGCGCAGCGTGCAGCTGTCGCCAATGCCTTCGCGCCAGACGCGCACCTGCCACAGGCCGGAGAACTCCACCGCCATGGCGCGCCAGATGAAGGCGGCCAGGTTTTCCAGCGTGGCGGGGCCCAGGCCCTCCACTTCGTCCAGCAGGTGGTGGTCCAGGCACGGGCGCAGCACCGCGATGGCGTGGCGCAGGTGGGCCAGGTCCATCACCATGCCGGTGTCTTCGTCGGCATTGCCAGCCACGGTGACTTCAGCATGGTAGGTGTGGCCGTGGATGCGGCGGCTGCCGGCGACCTCCTCCGCGTCGTCCAGCGTGCGCTTGAGCGTGTGGGCGGCGTCAAAGAAAAACTTCTGGCTCACCTCGCAGCGGCGGGGAATGGGGATAGACGGTGCTTGGGTCATCGGATGCCTGTGATCTTGTGGGTTTGCAGGGACAGGCGCCACTGCGGGCGCTCCAGGCACTGGGCAATGCAGGCCCGCGTGTTGTCGGCCCGCAGGATGTTGTCCATGGGTTGCAGGTAGCGGTGGGTAAAGTCCGCCGCCTCGCAGTCGGCCAGCGTGATGCCGGGCTGAGGCCATACCAGCTTGAGCTCGTGCCCGCTGCGTTGCACCCAGGTGGAGCCGGCCTTGGGGCTCACGCAGATCCAGTCGATGCCCTCGGGCGCCGCAATCGTGCCATTGGTTTCCACCGCAATCGCAAAGCCCTGCGCATGCAGCGCATCAATCAGCGCAGTGTCCACCTGCAGCAGCGGCTCACCACCGGTCAGCACCACAAAGCGGTTCGCCGCATCGGTATCGGGCCACTGCGCGGCAATGCGCTCGGCCAGCGCCTGCGCGGTCTTGAACTTGCCGCCCAGCGTGCCGTCGGTGCCCACAAAGTCGGTGTCGCAAAACTGGCAGACGGCGTTGGCGCGGTCCTGCTCGCGGCCGGTCCAGAGGTTGCAGCCCGCAAAACGGCAGAACACGGCGGGGCGGCCTGCATTCGAGCCTTCGCCCTGCAGGGTGTAAAAAATTTCTTTGATCTGGTATGTCATCGCGCGCCCTCAGTGGCTGACCTTGCCCTGCACGCCGGCCACCAGCCAGTTCATGCCCAGAATGTCGACGTCGCTCAAGGTCTGGCCCTTGGCAATCACCAGCTTGCCCTCGTTGTCCAACACGTCGGCCTGGGCGTAAAACGGGTGCAGCTTGCCCGCGGCAATGTCCTTCTGGCGCTGCAACACCTCGGTCTGCACGGCCTTGGGCACCTTGCTGCCAAAGTCGCCCACGCGGATCATTCCCTCTTTCACGCCGCCCCAGACGTTCCCGGTCTTCCAGCTGCCGTCCAGCACGGCCTTGGTGCGCGCCGTGTAGTAGGCGCCCCAATGGTGGGTCACGGCAACGATCTGCGCGTCGGGTGCGATCTTGCGCATGTCCGAGTGGTAGGCCACGACCTCGCAGCTGACAGGGCACACCATCGGCTGCAGCACCTTGCGCATATCAGAGTGGTAGGCCACGGCCAGCTTGCCGCGCTCCTGCGCTGCGGCCATTACGGCGGTGGAGCCGGTGTGGAACGCGATCACGTCCACGCCCTGGTTGAACAATGTCATAGCGGCATCGCGCTCGCGCGTGGGGTTGAACCACTCGTCCAGCCACACCACCTTGACCTGGGCCTGCGGGTTCACCGAGCGCATGCCCAAGGCGAAGGCGTTGATGCCTTGCAGCACCTCAGGAATGGGAAAACCCGCCACATAGCCGGCTACATTGCTCTTCGTCATGCGGCCAGCGGCCACGCCAGCCAGGTAGCGGCCTTCGTAATAGCGCGCATTGGCGGTAGCCACGTTGGGCGCGGTCTTGTAGCCGGTGATGGACTCGAACTTCACATCCGGGAACTCTTGCGCCACCTTGAGCGTGGGCTCCATATAGCCAAAGCTGGGCGTGAAGATGAGCTTGTAGCCCTGGCGCGCCAGATCGCGGATCACGCGCTCGGCATCCGGGCCTTCCGCTACGTTCTCTACATAGGTGGTCTGCACCTTGGCACCCAGGGCAGCCATCACGGCCTGGCGCCCTTCTTCGTGCTGGCGCACCCAGCCGGCGTCGCCCAGCGGGGCGACATAGAGAAAACCGACCTTGAGCGGTTCAGGTTTTCCGTTGTTCGGGGTTTGGGAGAAAGCACCCTGCGGTGCGGCAAAGAAACAGCAAGCGGCCACGGCAGTGGCTACGAGGTTTTTATACATGGTAGTCCTCTACATGGCTCCGAACACAAAAGACAAAGCCCGCCGGAGCAGCGGGCCTCGGAGCATATTTTAACCGGTGAGCGGCCGTGCTGTGTGGCGCAGGTTTTGCTTGCCAGCTGAGCTATGGACATCGACTTCACCCAACTCACCGAATACCAGCGCTACAAGCTGATGGCGAGCCTCATCGTGCCGCGGCCCATTGCGCTCATCACCACGCTGGGGGCGGACGGTGTGGTCAACGCCGCGCCGTTCAGCATGTTCAACATGCTGGGCGAGGAGCCGCCCATCGTGATGGTCAGCATCAACCGGCTGAACGATGGACACCTGAAAGACACGGCCGCCAACATCGTGCGCACCAAGGAGTTTGTGGTGCACATGACCGATGAGGCCATGGCCGAACAAATGCACCGCTGCGGCGAACGCCTGCCGGCCCACCAGAGCGAGCTGGACAACGTGGGGCTGCACACCCGCCCTTCGCGCGCGGTGGCACCGCCCTGCATTGCCGAGGCGCCCGTGGCCTTTGAATGCACGCTGTGGGAAACCCTGGAAACGGCCAGCCGCCAGATCTTCATCGGCAAGGTGGTGTGGATGCATGCACGCGATGGCCTGATTGACACCGAGACCTGGCGCGTGCGCCTGCAGGACTACCACCCGGTGGGCCGCTTTGGCGCCAGCTTCTATGTGCGCTCCAGCGACCGCTTTGCCATGGCCGACCCGGGCGCCCCTGCGGCCACGGTCACGCCCATCGACGAACTCTGAAAAAGGGGGGTGGCAAGCTTGGCATAATTGAGAACAATTCCTATTTGAGTTATTGTCATGTCCTCGCCTGCTGTTGCCCCCTCCCCCCTGCCACCATTGCCCCAGACCCCGGAGGCACTGGCGGGGCTGACGCCCGCTGACTGGCAAGCCGCCAGCGCGGCAGAACCGGGGGCCGCCGCGCAGTGGATGCTGCACTGCGCCCGCATGGGCCATGCCGATGCCCAGACCATCCTGGGCCAGTGGCTGCTGAATGGCCACGGGCTGGCACGCAACCCGGCGGATGGCCTGGCCTGGTTTCTCAAGGCAGCGGCGCAGGGCCACCCCCTGGGCATCACCATGGCAGGGCGTTGTTTTGAGAATGGCTGGGGCACGGCGGTGGACATGTTTGCTGCCGCCAACTGGTTCCGCCAGGCAGCGGCCAAGGGCCTGGATGCGGGCATGTACAACTACGCCAACCTGCTGGCCACGGGCCAGGGCGTGAAACAGGACGCCGAAGCCGCCCTGCAGTGGTACCGCAAGGCCGCGGCCCAGGGCCACGCCAAGTCCATGACCAAGATCGGCTATTTTTACGAAGATGGCCGCGTGGTGGCGCAAGACGCCGCGGCCGCCTTCACCTGGTTTGAAGGTGGTGCGCGCGGCGGCGACTTCCGCGGCCAGTTCAACTACGCCAGCCTGTTGGCTGCCCGCGGCCAGATGGACGAAGCGCTGGACTGGTTGCGCAAGGTGCCGCTAACGGCTACCCCGGGCTACAAGCGGCTGGCGGGGGAGCAACTGCTGCAGTCACCGCACCCCGCGTTTCAGGCGGTTGGCCAGCAGATGTTGGACGCCCTGCCCGACGCGGCAGCGCCTTAGCCAGGCACGCGGCCAGCGCCCCCCATAGCGGCGGCCAGGACACCGGATGGGGCACCAGCAGCACCAGCTCGGCATCGGACTGGGCCACGAGGTCCAGCCAGTCCGACACCTGCACACAGTGCACCGCACCCCGTGCCAACACCGTACGCTGGACCAGCGTACTCTGGTCCAGAGCGATACGCTGCACCAGGACCACCGTGCCGACGGCGACCCGGATCACCGTGCCACGCGGCATTTTGTCGAACAGGGACTGCCCCTTGGCCAGGCTCAGCTGGCGGGTTTGGAATGATCCTGCGCCACTTGACATACAACACCTCCTGTTTGCTGCGGTAAAGACCCGGCCGGATGGGGTCGGGCATGGGAGAAATCGTAGGTGTCCCCCTGTGTTCGCAACAGGCACAGCGGCGTACTGTCTTGGCCAGAACAGACGTGACGATGGGCATCTGTTACGGTACGGTTTTGATAAATCTGTATCTGTTCTCTCCACCCCGGATGAAGGACCATCGGCCATGGACACCGCATTGACCACCCGCGCAGCGCACCGCAGCCCACCCGCGACAGAGCCCATTTACCAGCGCCTGGCCGCGCACTACCGTGGCGCCATCCAGGCCGGTTCGCTGGTCATGGGCGACCGCATGCCCTCGCTGCGCAGCCTGATGCGCCAGCATGAGGTCAGTCTGTCCACCGCCATGCAGCTGAGCCGACAGTTAGAGAGTGAAGGCTGGCTGGAGGCGCGGCCACGCTCGGGCTACTTCGTGCGCAAGCCCTTGCGCAACACCCTGGCCACGGTGAGCGAGCCGCGCATGGACATCACGCCCGATCCGGCGCAGTACGTCGGCATCCATGCCCGGGTGTCCGACTTCATCGCGCGCGGCCGGCTGCACATGGTCAAGACCAACCTGGCCGTGGCGCGCTGTGCGCCCGAGCTCTACCCCGCCGAGGCCTTGAAGCTGGCCGCGATGCGGGTACTGCGTACACGCCCCCAGTTGTTGGTGTCGGCATCGTCCCCGCGCGGCAATCCGGAGTTTCGCGCGGTACTGGCCAAGCGTGCGCTAAGCCTGGGCGTCACCTTGTCACCTGCCGACGTGCAGATCACCAACGGCTGCATTGAGGCGCTGAACCTGGCACTGCGCGCTGTAGCCCAGCCCGGCGACACCATTGCGGTGGAGTCCCCCACTTTCTACGGCCTGCTACAGGTGCTGGAAGCGCTGGGCCTGCGTGCGCTGGAGATACCGACCAGCCCCCAGACCGGGATCTCGCTGGACGCGCTGGAGATGGCGATGCAGACCTACGACAACATCAAGGCCGTGGTGGTGGTGCCACACCTGCAAAACCCGCTGGGCAGCATCATGCCGGACGCGCACAAACAGGGCCTGGTGCAACTCTGCGAACGCCAGGGCGTTGCCCTGATTGAAGACGACACCTATAGCGAGCTGGTCAATGAGAGTACCCGCGGCGACACGCCCTTACGCGCCATGAAATCCTGGGACACCACGGGCAACGTGATCTATTGCGCCTCGCTGCACAAGATACTGGCGCCCGGTGCCCGTGTGGGCTGGATGGCGGCAGGCCGCTGGCAAGCGCGGGTGGAAATGCTCAAGTTCAGCCAGACCCGCAGCAACGAGGAGTTGTCACAGCTGGCGTTGGCCGACTACATGGCCTCGCCCGCCTACGACCGCCATTTGCGCCGCCTGCGTAGCACCCTGCATGTGCAGCGCGAAAAAACGGCGCAGGCCATTGCCACCTATTTCCCCGAAGGCACGCGCCTGAACGTACCCGATGGCGGCCTGTCGCTCTGGGTGGAGTTGCCGCAGAAGCTCTCCAGCCGGCGCGTGTTTGACGCTGCCCTGGCGCAGCAGATTCTGGTGACACCGGGGCAGATGTTTTCCAACAGCCTGCGCTTTGACTCCTACCTGCGCATCAACTGCGGCTGGCCGCACCAGCATGACGTGGAACAGGGCCTGCGTCGCCTGGGGCAGATCGTGACCGCCTTGCTGGAGACCCAGGCGCCTACCTGAAGGTCTCGAACACCGCATCCAGCCTCTGCAGGTACTGCTGGCGCAGCGATGCATCGATGAAGCTAGCGTCAAAGCTATTGCGTGCCAACGTGTAGGCATGCTGCGCGCCCAAACCCAAGGCCGCAAAGGTCTGGGTGTAGTTCTCGTTCACGTAGCCACCAAAGTAGGCCGGGTCGTCGGAGTTGACGGTGGCCATGATGCCGGCGTCCAGCATGGTTCCAATATTGTGCTGGGCCAGCGTAGGGAACACGCGCAGCTTGAGGTTGGACAAAGGGCACACGGTGAGCGGCATCTTGTCCTTGGCCAGGCGCTGCATCAGGGCCGCATCGTGGATGGCCTGCACGCCGTGGTCGATGCGCTCGACCTTCAGCACATCGAGCGCACTCCAGATGTAGGCCGGTGGCGCCTCTTCGCCCGCATGGGCCACCAGGCGAAAGCCCAGCTGTTTGGCGCGGGCATAGACCTTGGCAAACTTTTCGGGCGGGTGGCCCACCTCGCTGGAGGCCAAACCGATTCCCACGATCTTGTCGCGCAGCGGCAGCGCTTGCTCCAGGCACTCAAAGGCTTCTTCCTCGCTCAGGTGCCGCAAAAAGCACAGGATCAGCGACGCCGTCATGCCGAACTTGGCGGGTGCATCGGCGCAGGCGCGGTACAGGCCATTGATAACCACATTTGCGCTCAGGCCGTGGCCGGTGTGGGTTTGCGTGTCGAAGAAGATTTCGGTGTGCAGCACGTTGTCGGCCTGCGCTTTGGCCAGGTAGGCGCAGGTCATGTCGTAGAAGTCCTGCTCGGTCTTCAGCACCATGGTGCCCTCGTGGTAGATGTCCAGGAACTCCTGCAGGTTGTTGAACACATAGGCATCGCGCAGTGCCTGTTCGCTGGGAAAGCGCAGCGGCACGTTGTTGCGTTTGGCCAGCGCAAACATCAGTTCGGGCTCGAGCGAGCCTTCAATGTGCATATGCAGCTCGGCCTTGGGCATGGCGCGTAGCAGGGCCGACATGCGGTCTGCCGCAACGGGTTTGATGGTGGGGTGCGTAGAGGCCATTAGCAAACTCCAAAGGTAATGTTCTGTTGTTTCAGGTAGCGGCGGTAGGCGGACGATGCCTTGTCCGCGGCCGTGTGCAGTTCGGCCCGCAGGTCCAGGGGCAGACGCTTGGGGGTCTGCGACTCCAGCACCGGCTTGTCCTGCATGAAGATGGTGTGCTGGAAATCTTGCAGTTTGGTGTCGGGACTGGTGAAGTCGGCCATGGCCAGTCGAAACCAGACGCGGCTGCTCTCTGGTGTCAGCGGGCAGATGAACAGCGCGATCGATTCACGGAACCCCTGCAAGGCCACGCTGGCGGCATCGGGCACCTTGGTCAACACCGCGGTATAAGGCGCCACCACCTCGTAGGTGTATTCCACCTGCGCGGGCGCGGTGGAATGCACATTGCTCTGCGGCTGCCAGGCCTTGCACTGCGTGGCGCGCAAGCCGGTGGGTGTAGGTTCCACCGTGTAGTCGTCGATGGCCGTGGCCTCACGCATGCCGAGCCAGCCGTCATGCACAAAGCCGAAATGGGCCATGTCCAAAAAATTCTCGATGATGCGCGGCGCACTGGCGGCCACCTCGTAAGGGCCGCAGTTGACCTTGCGCAGCTGGGCATCGGTCTCTGCGGCAAATGCGGGCAAGGCAACGCCATCCGCCGCATCGGCCTGCAGGCACACCCACACCAAGCCGTAAGCCTCTCGCGCCGCATGGGTATGCGCGACATGGGTGGCCGGTGCCTTGAAGCCAGGCAGGGCCGGCACATGCGTGCATTGCCCATGGGCGTCAAATTGCCAACCATGGTAGGGGCACTCCAAATGCCCGTTGCACACCCGACCCAGCGACAGCTGGGCGCCGCGGTGGGGACAGCGGTCGGCCCAGGCGCGGACGTGGCCCGTTGCATCACGCCACAGCACCAACGCCTGGTCCAGCAAACGCACGGCCACAGGCTGCGCAGCGACTTCGCTGGCCAGCGCCACCGGGTGCCACAGGGCAGTTTCCATCATGCCTTGGTCTTTCACTCTATGTTGTCTCGCCTTCCAAACACAAAGGGCCGCCCAGAGGCGGCCCTTGCATCACACCGTTGCCATTACTTGGCGCCGGGGACCTTGCCTTCCACGCCCTTGACGTAGAAGTTCACGCCAGACAGGAACTTGTCGTCGGCCGTTTCGCCGTCTTTCAAGACTTCCTTGCCAGCATTGTCTTTCAGCGGGCCCTTCCAGATGGCGAAGGTGCCGTCGCTCAGACCCTTCTTCACTTCGTCGACCTTGGCCTTGGTTTCTGCAGGCACGTCTTCCGCGATGGACACGATGTCAATCGCGCCTTCCTTCACGCCCCACCAGCTGCTGCCACTGGCCCATTTACCGGCCAGCGCATCTTTGGTGGTCTTGATGTAGTACGGACCCCAGTTGATCACGCTGGAAGCCAGGTGAGCCTTGGGACCGTAGGCGGTCATGTCGGAATCCCAGCCGAAGGCGCGCTTGCCCTTGGCTTCGGCGGTCTTCAGCACGGCTGGAGAGTCGGTGTTCTGGAACAGAACGTCGGCACCGCCATTGATCAGGCTGGTAGCGGCTTCGGTTTCTTTGGGTGGGTTGAACCACTCGTTCACCCACACCACCTTGGTCTTGATCTTGGGGTTGCTGCTCTGGGCGCCCAAGGTGAAGCTGTTGATGTTGCGGATCACTTCAGGGATTGGCACCGAAGCCACTACGCCCAGCGTACCGGTCTTGGTCATCTTGCCGGCAATCACGCCCGCCATGTACGCACCTTCGTAGGTACGGCTGTCATAGGTGGCCATGTTCTCGGCCGTCTTGTAGCCGGTAGCGTGCTCGAACTTCACGTCCTTGAATTCAGGGGCGACCTTGAGCATGGTTTCCATGTAGCCGAAAGTGGTACCGAAAATCAGCTTGTTGCCTTGGGAAGCCATGTCGCGGATCACGCGCTCGGCGTCGGCCGATTCAGGCACGTTTTCCACAAAAGACGTGACGATCTTGTCGCCAAACTCTTTTTCCAGCGCCTTGCGGCCGTTGTCGTGGGCGAATGTCCAACCGCCGTCGCCCACAGGGCCCACGTAAGCGAATGCAATCTTCAGGGGTTCTGGCTTGGCTGGTGCGGGAGCCGACGCGGCAGGTGCCGGTGCGGGCGCAGGTGCCGGCTCTTCCTTCTTGCCGCAACCCACCAGGGCAGCGCTCGCAACGGCCGTCAGGGCCGCAATCTTGAGCAATGAACGTTTCTGCAAATCTGTCATGTCACTTCCTTATAAAAAAACGAGGGATGAAAACGAAACAATGAGGTATCACGAGCCCGGATAAAACGGCTTGCCAATGGAAGCAGGCATGTTAATCCGAATCCAGCGCGGGTTTCGCGATATGAGGGCCAACACCACAATGGTGGCCACGTAGGGCATGCTGCTGAGCAACTGGCTGGGAATGTCTACGCCAATGCTCTGCAAATGGAAATCCAGCATGGTGACGCCGCCAAACAGATAGGCTCCAAGCAACACCCGTGCCGGACGCCAGGTGGCAAAGGTCGTCAGTGCCAGTGCGATCCAGCCCTTGCCAGCGACCATATCCTGGGTCCATCCGGGGGTGTAGACAATCGACAGGTACGCGCCGGCCAAGCCGCACAAGGCCCCGCCCACGATGACCGCGAGCAGGCGGATGCGGCGCACCGGGTAGCCCAGGGCATGGGCAGACTCCGGGCTCTCCCCCACGCTGCGCAGGATCAGGCCCGAGCGGGTGCGGTACAAAAACCAGATGAGGGCGCCGGCAAACAGCACGGTGAGGTACACCAGTGGGTGTTGTTTGAAGACGGCCGATCCCAGAAAAGGGATGTCCGACAGACCGGGGATGGCGAAGACCGGGCGCTGGGGAATCTTCTCTTGCACATAAGAGGTGCCGACAAAGGCCGAGAAGCCGCCACCAAACAGGCTCAGCGCCAGGCCGGTGGCGTACTGGTTGGTATTGAGCCAGATGACCAGGCCGCCAAAAATGGCCGCCATCAGCGCGCCGGCCCCCATGCCGGCCACAAAACCCATGGTGTCACTGCCGGTGTGGACCACCGTGGCAAAGCCCGCAATGGCGGCGCAGAGCATGATGCCCTCGGCCCCCAGGTTGACGATGCCGGCTTTCTCGTTGATCAGTAGACCCAGCGAAGCAATGGCCAGCAGCGTGCCCGCATTCAGCGTGGCCGCAATCAGAAGTGCGTAGGATTCCATCAGACTTTCCCTCCCTGCGCGACCCGTTTAAAGCGATAGTTCACCAGCGTGTCGCAGGCCAACAAGGAAAACAACAGCAGCCCTTGGAACACACCAGTGAGTGACTTGGGCAGGCCCAGGCGAGACTGCGCTAGCTCACCACCGATGTAGAACATGCTCATCAGCAGCGCGGAGAACACCATGCCCACCGGGTGCAGGCGCCCCACATAGGCCACGATGATGGCGGCAAAACCGTAACCGGCAGGCACATAAGGCGTGAGCTGCCCAATGGGCCCAGCCACTTCCAGCGCACCCGCCAGACCGGCCATGCCACCGGACACCAGCAGCGCGATCCACAGTGCGCGGCGTGACGAGAAGCCCGCATAGCGCGCAGCGGCGGGTGCCAGGCCGCCCACCTGCTGGGCAAAGCCAGCCCGGGTGCGGAACAAAAACACCCACAGCCCCGCGACACCCAGCAGCGCCAGGATGGCACCAATGCTCAGGCGCGATCCCTGGAACAAACGCGGGATGCGGGTAGCCACCTCAAAGGTCTTGGTTTGCGGAAAGTTATAGCCTGCGGGGTCTTTCCACGGCCCCACCACCACATAGCCCAGCACCTGCACGGCCACATACACCAGCATCAGACTGACCAGAATTTCATTGGCATTGCATTTGTCGCGCAAAAACGCGGTCAGCCCAGCCCACAGCATGCCGCCAACGATGCCTGCCAGCAGAATGGGGATGACGATCCAACCCCCCGTGGTCTTCTCGGCCATCAGGGCCACACCGCTGGCCGCCACCGCGCCAATGATGTACTGCCCCTCGGCCCCAATGTTCCAGACGTTGGAGCGGAAACTTACCGCCAGGCCCAGTGCAATGAGCAACAGCGGCGTGGCCTTAACCGCCAGCTCGCCCAAGGCATAGCCGCTCTTGATGGGCTCCCAGAAAAACACTTGCAGGCCGCGCACCGGGTCTTTGCCCACCAAGGCAAACAGCGCAACCCCGATGAGCACGGTGCACAGCAGTGCCAGCACCGGGGAGCCGTAGCTCCAGAATTTCGAGGGCTGCTGGCGGGCCTCCAGCTTGAAACGGAAATCAGCCATGGGCCACCTCCGCTTGCGCAGGCGCGTTCCACAAACCACTCATCCACTCTCCAATCTTTTCCACCGTGGCCTCTGCCAACGGCACCGAGGGTGATAGCTTGCCGCGTGCAATCACATGCAGGCGGTCGCTCACCTCAAACAATTCGTCAAGCTCTTCGCTCACCACCAGCACGGCGCAGCCCGCATCGCGCAGCGCCAATATCTCGCCGCGAATTTGCGCCGCCGCGCCCACGTCCACCCCCCAGGTGGGCTGGGACACGATGAACAGCTTAGGCGCCGCGTCAATCTCGCGGCCGACGATGAACTTTTGCAGGTTGCCGCCGGACAGCGAGCGCGCTGCCGCACCCGGGCCATTGGCTTTGACGTTGAAGGCCTTGATGATGCGGGCGGCATGTTCTTCAAGCTGGCGCACGCGGATCCAGCCACCGGCAAACTTGGGCATGGAGATAGAGCCTGTGCGGGTCAGCAACATGTTTTGCGCCAGGCTCAGCGTGGGCACGGCGCCGCGGCCCAGACGCTCTTCGGGCACAAAGTGCAGGCCCAGCGCACGCCGTGCGCCGGGATGCAGGGCCGACACATCGGTCGCCCCCATGCGCACGCTGCCCTTGGGCGCGCGGCAGTCTTCACCCGACAGCGCGTACAACAATTCTTTCTGGCCATTGCCCGACACACCGGCAATGCCCACCACCTCGCCCGCATGCACCGTCAGCGAGATGCCATCCAGGTCCACGCCAAACTGGTCTTCGCGCGCCAGGCTCAGCTGGCTCACGCTCAACACAGGAGCGCCTGCATGCAGGGGTCGGTGCTCCAACTGCGGGGGTTCGGCGCCAATCATCAGGCGCGAGAGCGAGGCGTTCGATTCTTCGGCCGGGTTGCACACGCCGGTGACCACGCCACCGCGCAGCACGGTGCAGGCATTGCACAGCTCGCGAATCTCGTGCAGTTTGTGGCTGATATAGAGGATGCTGCAGCCCTGCGAAGCCAGCTTTTTCAGCACCACAAACAGCCTTTCCACCGCCTGCGGTGTGAGCACCGAGGTCGGTTCATCCAGGATCAACAGCTGCGGGCTGGTCAGCAGCGCACGGATGATTTCCACGCGCTGCATCTCGCCCACGCTGAGCGTGTGCACCGGGCGGCTGGGGTCGATATCCAACCCGTATTCGGCGGCCTTGGCGGTGATGCTGGCCGTGACCTGCTCCAGGCGTTGCGCCTTGTCCAGGCCCAGCCAGACGTTCTCGGCCACGGTGATGGTGTCAAACAGGTTGAAGTGCTGGAACACCATGCTGATGCCCAGCGCCCGCGCTTCTTTCGGGTTGCGGATAGTGACCGGCTTGCCATTGAACAGCACCTGGCCGGCGTCGGGCTTGACCGAGCCATAAATGATCTTCATCAAGGTGGACTTGCCGGCGCCGTTTTCCCCCAGCACCGCATGGGTCTGGCCGGGCAGCACACTGAGCGAGACGTCGCTGTTGGCTACCACGCCGGGGTAGGCCTTGGTGATGCCGGTGAGCTGGAGCCTGGGAACGGAGGAATGCGGTGAATCGGGTGCGGGGGTGGCCATGGGTGCGTGTCTCTTATTCTTTTCGGAGCTCGGCAGCGACCGACTTGATGCGCTCGCGCAGCCACTTGTTGGAAGCGCTGGTATGGGTGCGGGCATGCCAAAGCTGGTAATACATCATGCGGGGGAACTCCACAGGGCACGGCAGTATTTTGACGGGGAGTGAGTCCACAAACCGTTCGCAGTACTGCCGGCCGGTGGTGAGCACCAGCAAGGTTGATGCCACCATGCCCGGAATCAGCCCGAAATGCGGGCAGCGCGCCACGATATGGCGCTGCAGGCCCAGGCTGGTCAGGTGGTCGTCAATCACGCCCTTGGCGCCGGGGTGGGTGGCGCCGGGCGCAATGTGCTCGGCCTCTAGCCACGAAGTCTGGTCCCAGCCGCGGCGCACCGCCGGGTGCTTTTTGGACACCAGGCACACCACCTCGTCGCCAAACAGGCGGCCCAGGTGCAGGTCGTCGGGCGGCTGCGGCCAGTTGCCGATCACCACGTCGATATCGCCCTGGGCCAGCAGCGTGCGGTAGTCGCTGGCGCCAGACAGGGCGTGGATCTCAATCTCGGCCATGGGCGCGTGGGACTTGATCTGTGCCACCAGCTGGGGCAGAAAGAGCGGGTCCAGGTAATCGCTGGCAGCCAGGCGGAATGTGTTGCGTGCGGTGGCGGGCTCAAAACCCCGTGCATCAGAAAACAGCATCTCGGCGGCACGCAATATGCTGGCACTGGGCTCCAGCATGCGCAGCGCCGTCTCGGTGGGCACCATGCCCGAGCCGGAGCGCACCAAAAGCGGGTCGCCGGCAAAGTCGCGCAAGCGTTTCAGCGACGCGCTCACCGCCGGCTGGTGCATGCCCAGACGGATGGCGGCTTTGGAAACGCTGCGCTCGGTTAACACGGTATGAAGGACCCTGATCAGATGAAGGTCTATCTTGTCGAAAAGGGATTGGTCTCTCATACAGGCGTGTAAATTGGTGCCATATGCTAATGCGTATGGGAGCGATGCCCCTCCCGACTTACCCTCCCGCACGAGGAACCCATTCCATGACAACCCAAGTTTTGAGATTCGTACGCCGTGGCGAGATCGTCACCGTGCCCCATGTGCCCCCCACGCGCACCCTGCTGGAGGTGCTGCGCGAGGACCTGCACTGCACCGGCACCAAGGAAGGCTGCAACGAAGGCGACTGCGGCGCCTGCACCGTGGTGGTGGGCGAAGAAGTGGATGGCAAGTTGCAGACCAAGGCGGTGAACAGCTGCATCAAGATGGCGCACAGCCTGGACGGCAAAGCGCTGTGGACCGTGGAAGACATTGCCGCGGACGACGGCTGCTTGCACCCCGCGCAAGAGGCCATGGTGCAGTGCCACGGCAGCCAGTGCGGCTTTTGCACCCCCGGTTTTGTCATGAGCCTGTTTGGCCTGTACCAGCAGCACGCCCACGCTGGCCAGCCCATCACCCGGGCCGACGCCCAGCACGCACTGAGCGGCAACCTGTGCCGCTGCACCGGCTACCGGCCGATTCTGGACGCCGCCCAGACCATGCTGGGCCTGCCCGCCGTGCCGGTGGACGAGGCAAAAACGCTATCAAAACTGAAGCTGCTCGCGCATATTCCACGGGGGCTAGAGACCGATTTGTCTTATAAATCGCCCACAACATTGCAAGGCCTGCTGGCCGCACGCGCCAAGCATCCACAGGCGCAAATCGTGGCCGGGTGTACCGATGTGGGCCTGTGGGTCAACAAGATGCACATAGACTTTCCCCAGGTGCTGGACGTGACCCAGGTGGCCGAGTTGAAGCGCGTGGAGCAGTACCCCCACCACATCGCCATCGGTGCCGCCGTGACGCTGACCGACGCCTTTGCCGCCCTGGTGGCCGACCGGCCGCAGCTGGGCGCCTTTGCCAGCCGCTTTGCCGGCCTGCCCGTGCGCAACGCGGGCACGCTGGGCGGCAACGTGGCCAATGGCTCGCCGATTGGCGACTCCATGCCGCTCTTGATTGCCCTGGGTGCCAACGTGGTGCTGATGGCGCTGCGCCGGGGCAAGGTCGTGCACCGCGAGCTGCGCCTGGAAGACCTGTACACCGGCTACCGCAAGAACGTGATGGCCCCCGACGAGGTGCTGGCCTGGATCAAGGTGCCCAAGGCGGTTGCCAAAGAACGCGCGCGTGTCTACAAAATCTCCAAGCGCTTTGAGGACGACATTTCGGCCGTATGTCTGGCGCTAAACCTGCACATCGTGGGTGGCAAGGTGGTGCACGCCAGCATTGGCGTAGGCGGTGTGGCGGCCACGCCGGTGCGGGCCGTCAAAACCCAGGCGGCGCTGCTGGGCCAGGCCTGGACGGCCGACACGGTGATGACCGCCATGGCCACGCTGCGTGCCGAGTTCTCGCCCATCTCGGACATGCGCGCCAGCAGCGCCTACCGCACCGAGGTGCTGGGCAACCTGCTGCAGCGCTACTGGCTGGAGAGCCAAGGCCTGAGCGCCATCAATTTGGAAAGCTTTGTGCTGGAAGGAGAAGCCGCATGAACGCCAACACGCCTATCACCGGCCTGCTGCCCACCCACGCCGCTGGCGTGTCCCACGCGCATGAAAGCGCCGTGGCCCAGGTGGCTGGTGCCGTGCACTACATCGACGACCTGCCCGAAGTGCGCGGCACGCTGCATGCAGCACCCATCCTTTCGAACGTGGCCCACGGCAAGCTGCTGGGCGTGGACGCCAGCGCCGCGCTGGCCATGCCTGGCGTGGTGAGCGTGGTGCTGAGCGAGGACATTCCCGGCGACCCCATGCTGGCCGCCTTTGCCGGCGACGAGCCCGTGTTTGCCATGGACACCGTGCAGTTTGTCGGCCAGGTAGTGGGCGTGGTGGTGGCCCAGACCGCCATGCAAGCGCGCCATGCGGCCCGCAAGGTCAAGCTCAACATTGAAGCACTGCCCGCCGTACTGACTGTGCAGCAGGCGCTGGACGCCAAGAGCTTTGTGCTGCCGCCCGTAACCGTGCGCCGTGGCGACGCCGCCGCCGCACTCGCCAACGCTCAGTATTCCCTGCACGGCACGCTGGAAGTGGGCGGCCAGGAGCACTTTTACCTGGAAGGGCAGATTGCCTACGCCATGCCGCTGGAGCAAAACGAGTGGTGGATTTACAGCAGCACCCAGCACCCCGGAGAGGTACAGCACTGGGTGAGCCACGCGCTGGGCATCGACAACCACGCCGTGAAGGTGGAATGCCGGCGCATGGGGGGAGGATTTGGCGGCAAGGAAACGCAGGCCGGCCACCTGGCCGTGTGGGCCGCCGTGGCCGCGGTGAAAACCAAGCGCGCGGTGAAGCTGCGCATGGACCGCGACGACGACTTCATGGTCACCGGCAAGCGCCACCCGTTTGCCTACGAATACCGCGCGGGTTTTGACGACAGCGGCCGCCTGACCGCGCTGCAGCTTCAAATGGCGGCCAACTGCGGCTTCAGCGCTGACCTGTCGGGCCCCGTGGCCGACCGCGCCATCTTCCACAGCGACAACGCCTACTACCTGCAGGATGTGGACATCACGTCTTACCGCTGCAAGACCAACATGCAGAGCCACACGGCGTTTCGCGGCTTTGGCGGCCCGCAGGGCGTGATCCTGATTGAGGCCATCATGGGCGACATTGCGCGCGCGCTGAAGCTGGACCCGTTGGACGTGCGCCTGCGCAACCTCTACAGCGACGAGGCCATTGCCGGCACCGACCAGAAGCGGGATACGACCCACTACCAGATGAAAGTGGAGGACAACATCCTCCAGCCCTTGCTATCAAAACTAGAGCTATCCGCGCAATACCGACGCCGGGTAGAGGCCATTTCTACTTGGAACGCCAGCAGCCCGGTGCTCAAACGCGGCATTGCCATCACACCGGTCAAATTCGGCATCAGCTTCACCGCCACGCTGTTCAACCAGGCTGGCGCGCTGGTGCATGTGTACACCGACGGCAGCGTGCAGGTGAACCACGGCGGCACCGAAATGGGCCAGGGCCTGCACACCAAGGTGGCGCAGATCGTGGCGGACGAACTGGGCATTCCGTTTGCGCGCGTGCTGTGCACGGCTAGCGACACCAGCAAGGTGCCCAACGCATCGGCCACCGCGGCCAGCGCAGGCACCGACCTGAATGGCCGCGCCGCCCAGTTTGCGGCACGCCATGTGCGCGACAACCTGGCAGCGTTCGTTTGCGGGCTGGACGGCTGCGGCGCGGGCGCCATCAAGTTCAAGGGCGGCGAGGTGTTCTCCCCCGTCACCACCCGCAGCTTCGATGAAGTGGTGAAGCTGGCCTACGCCAACCGCATCCAGCTGTGGAGCGACGGCTTCTACCGCACGCCCAAAATCCACTACGACAAGACCACGCTGACCGGCCGCCCTTTCTACTACTTTGCCTATGGCGCGGCGTGTACCGAGGTCGTCATCGACACGCTGACCGGCGAAAGCAAAGTGCTCAAAGTGGACATCCTGCACGACGTGGGGCGCAGCATCAACCCGGCCATCGACGTGGGGCAGATCGAGGGCGGCTTTGTGCAGGGCATGGGCTGGCTAACCACCGAGCAACTGGTGTGGAACGACAAGGGCTACCTGAGTACCCACGCGCCCAGCACCTACAAGATTCCCACCGCGGGCGATGTGCCCGAGCACTTCAAGGTGGACCTGTGGCCCGAGCCCAACCGCGAGGACAACGTGTTTGGCAGCAAGGCCGTGGGCGAGCCGCCGTTCATGCTGGCCATCAGCGTTTACGAAGCACTGCGCGACGCCGTGGCGCAGGCACGCGGCGACGGCACTGCGGTGCGGCTTACCGCCCCTGCCACGGCCGAAAACGTGCTGCGCGCGTTACAGTCCGGGGCATGACGCCAGACACTGCCACTACACCCGCCCCACTCCCAACACAGCTTCCACAGCCCATCACGCTGACCATGCCCATTCCCACGGGCGAACAGCTCAAGGCCGCGCGCGTTGCTGCCGGGCTGAACCAGGCCCAGGCGGCCGAGTTGATGGGCTATTCCCTGCAAACCGGCAGCCGCGGCGGCCTGCAGTCCCGCACCTGGCAGGCGCTGGAAAGCCCGACGGACGAACGCTGCATGCAGGGCCCCATGTTCGCCATGTTTTTGCTGCTGACGGGGCAGCACCCGGCCTATACCTTGGTGCCCAAGGCGCAAGACTAAGGCCGTGCCTGCAGCAGCTGCACATGGCCTGGTAGCCGCGCTCCAGAGGCGGCCAACAGGCGATGGAGGCGATTGCGAGGGCAGACAGGGCCCTGTTCATACGGTTCTCCTAGAGGGTTTTAAGGGACGGCAGACTGTTGTTTGCCGCTGGGAGAACTGTAGAAAAAGGCCGCCTTGCGCGGTATTCGTAGGCTTGCGCGCGGGGGCAGTAGAAATACAAAGATAGATTCGAGTTAACCCCTACGCACGCCGCGGGTGAAGGACTGCGCATAGGTAAAACTCTTGTAAAGAAGGGGTGTGATGGGCCACATCTCTTGGACGGTAATGCCAGCGGGGAGTGAGAGCGCCGCTTTCAATGACGGCTGCCCAAGCGCAAGCAAGTCTGCGCAAACCTCTTCGGCCAGTTTGACTCCGCTCGGTGTTGGCGAGTTGGTGTCACCCCACCAGCAAGTGCTGTCGAAAGAGCATGGACCAGTTGCGAACATAAGCTCAGAATCAATGATGACGAACTCGTGCTTCGTTGTGAATAGCCGACCAGGTGGCTCGTTGCCGCCGAACAAGCATGCAGCCATTTCACTCTTAGGCCAGTCCAGGATGTGCGCAATGGGCAGGTCCGTGATATCTTCAATAGTAGCAACCGATCTTCCAACCAGCGGGGCAAGGTTGCAATCTTGGTCGCATGGAGGGTTTGCGTGTTCGTCCATGAACCAGTGTGCGGCATGGAGCCCCCCCCCGGCTTCGCACCGATTTCGTTTGCACTGGATTCATCAAGTCGCATGAATACTGAACTCTGGCAAGACCAGTGCATGCGCTGCGCGAGTCTGGCAAAGACGATTTCCCGGTAGGCGCAGAAGTCACCAGTCAGTTTGGTTAGCCATCGATTGCCCTCGCGATCTGTCCCGATCCAAAAGTTCATTGATGGCGCGACCGGAGCCTCATACGAGCGCCAACTCCAGCCTGTCGTCTCCACTACCTGTGGCAGATCGCGCATCAGCGGAAAGGAGGACATTTCGTGGGGCCTAACTTTGGCGTTGTCCGGCGAGAAAGATAAGCCGCGCAGCGGTCTTTCGCAGCTGGAGGTCCGATACGAACAGCTTGTTATGAGTTGCCACGACAGAGACTCGGAACTATTTTGAGAGGACGGCCCCAGCACGACCAGGAAACCTTTTTTTCAGCCAAGGTAGGGGTAAAGATGAGCAAAACGCCAAGCTGTGGCGAATAGACTTTGACTTCGCCAGCCTCAGAGATGTCACGA
Source organism: Rhodoferax sp. P1_F3 (assembly GCF_056405715.1). NCBI lineage: Bacteria > Pseudomonadati > Pseudomonadota > Betaproteobacteria > Burkholderiales > Comamonadaceae > Rhodoferax > Rhodoferax sp. P1_F3. The sequence continues at coordinate 191,597 of NZ_JBFUBO010000001.1, forward strand.
TAAGCAATTTCAATCTTTTCCTCATCTTTCGACCTCACGCCGAGTGCATCGGGAATAAGCTTTGACGCATCAAGTGTGACCCCGTGCGATGAATTTTCAAGCAAAGCGTTCTCGACCTTCACTCTTGAATCGGCGGTAAGAACAATCAGTTCTGCAACACGCGATCGATCCGTGAATTCATCACCGATAGGAAATGAATTTAGGTAAATCACGTACACAATTGCAATAGCCCAAAACAAACGCTTCGGCCATTTTTTCCGAATCACCCACGCGTCGTTAGCGAAAGCATCCGTACGACTCATAACGTTTGAGTCGACCTTCACACTAGACGCTCTGCAACGAATCTCTCGACTTCGGAGATCATGTTTTTCACGTCTTCATTCGTGTATTCACTTGACTTTCCGTGAGCCGCGCTATTTCGCACTGCCGCAAGCGCAGTTACTCGCTTTTGGACCAATGCGTTGTACTCACTAGCTTTGGCCAGATCGGCGTTCATTCGCTCCATGCTGCCTACTGCAAGTCCCTGTTTTTCGCACAGACTCCGTAGGGTGTTCTCAAGAACAACGCCGACTACTACTGCGGCGGCCACGTAGTAGCCCGATACAAATAGCTCTCTCGCTTGATCGATCTCACCTCCTGCGAGTTCGGCTTGAACAAGATTTCGAATCGAATTTAGGTAGCCGCCTTCGAAATCTTCTCGCGCTGCATGAAAAACAGCGCCCATCCGCTTGAGACGCGTTGGGCTTTCCTCATAGGATCGCGCTTCCTCGGCCGTAACGAAAGAAACGTAGTGCTCAGATTCTTTACCGCAGGCACTTAATATCAAATTGCGTGCTTTCACGGCCCAGTTCAGGATCAAGGGTTGTTCTATATGCTGATACGAGCCGCCACCCATGAGGCTTTGCTTCGATACTTCTGTCCCCTCAACTTGCTTCAGTTGATCAGAAAGTTCTTGGAAGCGTTGGGCAAATTTTTTCATGCTCATAGTGGTGAATGGTGACGACTGACTCTCATGGTAAGCCAATCCCCCTATTGGGTGAAGCTGCACTACCTTCAGACGTCACCCTCCTCCACCCACGCCGCATAGTGCCGAATCAAATGCGCCAACGATGGCGCTGCCAGTTTCTCGAACAGGTTGGCGCGGTGGGTCAGGCACCGGCCACGGCAGAGCATGTGCTGCAAGCGCTGCCCCGCTGAATACCCTAACTTTACGCAAAGGCAACCGGCGCTTCACGCGCGGCTACGGTGCCTCGCTAGTATCTGGCCTTGCAGCCCTCTGCACACCGGGGGCCACAAGGAGGTTCCATGGTCTTGCTGTTCACTCCCCCCGCCCTTGGCTCGCTGGCGAGCCTCATGCTTGTGTGGATGGCTTTGCTGCCCCCGCTGGCCCAGGCTCAGACGCCACCCGTCGAGCCCACCGGCACGCTGCGTGACCGTATCAAAGAAAAACTCCAGGAGCGCCGGGCCGCACGGCAAGACACCACCAGCCCTGCAGCGCCGCTGACCCGGCCCGGCACCTACAGCTTCACCCTGCAGCACGGCGGCATGGAGCGTGCCTACCTGGTGCATATTCCCACCGGCTACCGCAGTGGCACTCCGGCACCCGTGGTGTTTGCCTTTCATGGGGGCGGGGGCGACATGAAACTGCAGGCCTCCGAACACTACGGCCTGGTGGACAAGGCCGACAGCGCAGGTTTTGTGGCGGTGTTCCCCAATGGCTACAGCCGCCTGCCCGGCAGCAAGCTGGCCACCTGGAATGCAGGCAACTGCTGCGCCCAGGCGCGGGACGCGGGCAGCGACGATGTGGGCCTGGTGCGTGCCATCTGGGCGCGGCTGCAAACCCAGGTGACCGTGGACCCACGGCGTGTGTTCGCCACCGGCATGTCCAACGGCGGCATGCTGAGCCACCGACTGGCCTGCGACATGGCCGACGTCTTCCAGGCCATAGCGCCCGTGGCGGGCACCGATGGCACGCTGAGCTGCAAGCCTTCGCGGCCGGTGTCCGTCTTGCACATCCACGCCAAAGACGACACCCACGTGTTATTCAACGGCGGTGCCGGCGACGAAGCCTTCAAAGACAAAAGCAAGGTGGCCGAGTTTGTATCGGTGCCAGAAACCATCAACCGCTGGGTGCAACGCAACCAGTGCACCGGCGCCCCCCAGCGCGTGCTGAGTGTGCCTGGCGCTTACTGTGACGCCTACAAAAGCTGTGCGCGCGGCACCCAAGTGCAACTGTGCGTGACAGACACTGGCGGCCACTCCTGGCCCGGGGGCAGCAAGGCTCGCCCCCGCTCCGAGCCAGCATCCACGGCTATCTCGGCCAACGACGTGATGTGGGATTTTTTCCAACGCGTGAGCACACCCTGACGCTGGAACTCTATGTCCAACCCGCCGGAGTGCGCCCAGCGCTTTGGCGAGCAATGCTCATTGCGGACGCGCGTAAAACTGCACGCCATCGCGGCCCTGGGTTTTGGCTTGGTACATGGCAAAGTCGGCCGCGCTGAGCAGGCTGTTGAGCTCGGTGCCGTCCTGCGGAAAGCAGCTCACGCCGATGCTGGCAGTGACATTTACCGCGTGGTCGCCCAGTTGGTATTCCGGGCGCAGCACCGACAAGATTTTTTCGGCCATGCGGTGGGCGTCATCGCTGCCTTCCACCAGCACCACAAACTCATCGCCCCCCAGGCGGGCAACCAGATCCCCCTCGCGCACGCAGTCTTCAATACGCTGGGCGACCTGCTGCAACAGCAGGTCGCCGGTTTCGTGGCCCAGGCGGTCGTTGATCGTCTTGAAATGGTCCAGATCAATGAACAAAAGGGAGGTAGCACCTTCGCTGCGCTCCATGCGGTGCAGGGTGCGTTTGAGCGCGTCCATGAACATGGCGCGGTTGGGCAGTCCGGTCAGGGCGTCGTGGTAGGCGCGGTAGCGCAGTTCGTCATGCGCGCGCTTGCGTTCGTCCACGTTGAGCAAGGCCGTCATCACGCATTCATGCCCGCCAAAGCGGATGCGCTGGGACGAATACAACGCCCAGAAGACTTTGCCGTGTGCATCCTTCAGCAGCAGCTCCAGATCCGACACCCGCCCTGTGGCTTGCAAGGCGGTGATCAGCTGGTCGCGGTCTGCGCTGTTCACGTAGAAATCACGGGGACGAAAGTCTTTCAGCGGTTTGTCACCAAGGCCAAACTCGGTGCGCATGCGGTCGTTGACATACATCACCGCTTCGTCCGACAAGCGCACGATGACCATAGGCAAGGGGGCAAACTGCAACACGCTCCTGACCTGCTCCTCGCCCCTGCGCAGCACCTCCTGGGTCAACGCGAACTGCAGCAACAAGCGCCGCGACGCCCAGTAGGCCAGCACCAGCATGATCAGCACGGCCACAAACACCAGCAGCAGGATCACCAGCGTGTACTTGCGCGCCGCCTCACCCAAGGTGTAGGAGAAGTTGTCTTCCAGCGGCGTGAGCTCGTCATTGATGGCATGCAGTTGCAGCAGAAACTGCCGCATCTGCTCGGGGGGCAGCGGGCCAGCACCCACGGCCGCGTGGATGCGCTCGCCCACCCGCGTCAGCTCTTCGAGATGGTGGTCGGCAGCGGCCCAGATCGCGATGGCTTTGTCAATATCAGGCAGCCGCCGAAAGCGCCGAAACAGGAACACCATGCCATCGATATCGTCCGGGTGGTTGCGTCCCTGCAAAAACCCAGCGCGCGCAACGTCGTAATCAGGCGACGGTTTCTCCAGCTCGATGCGGGCCTGGCGGTCACCCTGGTTGACGGCCAGCGCGGCCTGGTAGGAGGTGTAGTCCGCTTCCTTGGCATAAAGGGTGTAGCGGGTCAGGGCATAGAGGGCGTCTTTTTGCCCCTTGGACCACAGGCCCTCGCCTTCCACATAGGCGCGCACGGCCGATAGCAGGAAGATGCTCAGGCAAGTGAGCAGAAACACCCCCACCACCACGGAAACGAAGATCCAGACGACGACAAACAGCCGCCTGCGCTTAGGAACGGAAAGAGCTGAAGCGGACAGGTCAGCCACAAGGGCCATCGGCATCTCCCAATGAAGACATGCCCACCTTGTTTTTTATGGCTTCGGCATGCTAGCGCCACTATAGCGGCCCACCTGCCTTTCGTACACCGTACCTAAGCCCGCAAAGGGCCGATACAACAGCAGTCTCAGCCGCTAGACGCCCGCTAGGGCGCGCAGCCCCTGGGGATCCACCAGTTGGACGACCCGGCCCGATCCGCTGATGAGGCTGCGTTCACGCAAGTGACGCAGCACGCGTGACAGGGTCTCGGGCGCGATGCCCAGTTGGATGGCAATGAGGCGTTTGCGCTGCTGCAGTTGTACCAGGCACGCGCCCTGTTCGGTCGATTGGGCGTGCCGCAGCAACCATTCGGCACAGCGGGCCTCTGCCCCCTTGGCCAGGCGGCTGACGGCCAGCTCGGTTTGCTGGCGATGGGCGCAGGCCATGTCCATGAGCACGCTGAGTGCGGGTTTGCCGGTGTCGGTCAACGTGGCCCGGAACACAGCCAGCGGCACCGCACGCAGCCGCACCTCGGTCTGGGCCACCGCGTCCATGGCCGCGGGCTGGGCCAGCACCGCAGCGGCAGCGTCCAACCAGCAGGGACCTGTGAGGGTGCCCAGCGGATGCTCCAGCAGCGCCTCCTGCAGCGGCACGGTGCCCTGCACGCCTTGCACCACCTGGCCAGACTCCAGGTACAGCACTTCGGTGGTGGGATCGCCACGGCGAACCAGCATGGCTCCGGCGGCCCTTGTCTGGGCAGGGCAAGTAGCCCAGAGGGCGGAGAGGGAAGGAACAGGGGCCAACATGAGGCCACTGTGCCGCGCCTTGGTGCCCGGCACCTTGAGGCATATCAAGCTTTGCGCAGACCGGGCCGGCCCTCGCGGGGCCTTCAGCGCAACAACAACGCCCGGAAGTCGTTCACATTGGTGTGGGTGGGCCCGGTGGTGAACAGGTCCCCCAGGGGGGCAAAGAACCCCACGGCGTCATTGCGGTCCAGACAGTCCGCCAACGACGTGCCAGCGGCTTTGGCACGCGCCAGGGTGTCGGGCGCCACAAAGGCGCCGGCGTTGTCTTCCACGCCGTCAATGCCATCGGTGTCGGCCGCCAGTGCCCACACACCGGCTTGGCCTTGCAACGCATGGGCCAGGCCCATACAGAATTCTCCGGCCCGGCCGCCGCGGCCTTTGGTGGCGCCCTCGCGGCGCGGGCGGATGGTGACCGTGGTCTCGCCACCGCTGAGGATCACGCAGGGACGGGCAAATGGCTCGCCACGCTGGGCTGCAGCCCGGGCCAAGGCGGCATGCACCTTGCCCACCTCGCGCGATTCGCCTTCCATCTCGTCGCTGAGGATGTGGGCCGTCAACCCCATGGCACGCGCGGCAGCGACGGCGGCTTCCAGCGACTGCTGCGGTGTGGCAATCAGGTGCACCTGGTTGCGGGCAAACACCAGGTCGCCGGGTTTGGGGGTCTCCAGGGCTCCGTCTTCCAGTGCTTTCAGAATGAAATCATCCTCTAGCCCCCGTGAAATATGCGCAAGGCGCTTCAATATTGATAGCGTATCGGCGCAGGTGGTGGGGTCTGGAACGGTGGGGCCGCTGGCGATGACGCTGGGGTCGTCACCCGGCACATCGCTGATGAGCAGTGTCACTACCTGCGCCGGATGGCAAGCCGCCGCGAGACGCCCACCCTTGATGGCGGAGAGGTGCTTACGCACGCAGTTCATCTCCTGGATGCTGGCGCCGCTCTCTAGCAGCATCTTGTTGATGCGTTGTTTGTCTTCCAGGCTGATGCCGGGCGCTGGCAAGGTCAGCAGCGAAGAGCCGCCGCCCGAGATCAGACAGATGACCAGGTCGTCTTCGGTCAGGCCCTCAGTCAGCGCCAGGATGCGTTGGGCGGCGGCCAGGCCCGCAGCATCGGGCACCGGGTGGGCGGCTTCCACCACCTCGATGCGCTGGGGCGCGGCGTCTGCCGGGCGCGGTGGGGTGTGGCCGTAGCGCGTGACCACCAGCCCTGACATGGGAGCGTCTTGCGGCCACAACGCGTCCAGCGCATGGGCCATGGCGCCGCCCGCCTTGCCGGCGCCCAGCACCAGCGTGCGGCCCTTGGGCACCGGGGGTAAAAATCCGGCCAGCGTGTGGCTGGGCAAGGCCTGGCGCACGGCGGCCCAATAGAGCTGGGTGAGCAGTTCGCGGGGCTCCAGATCGGAGAAGTGGGTGGTGTGGTTTGGCATGGTCATCGTTTTATTCCATGGTACTTGAGGCAAAATTCGGGGGCGCTTCGCGCAAGCACAGCCCGGGATGCTCGGCAACGTGGTGCTCGCCTCTGGTGGCTCTTGCAGCCCGCCAGCGGGATTCGGCCTCGACAGGACCCACCCTTGCAGGTGGGCGACTTGTTTGACGGAGAAACTTTCACATGGGCACTTTGCTGATCCACAACGCTTGCGCTATCGCGACGTTCGACAACACCAACCCCGCGCACGCCACCGAGCTGCGCGACGCATCCATCTACATCGAAGGCAACCGCATCGCGTTCATCGGCGCCACCGCCGACCTGCCCCCGCAGGCCCTGCAAGCCGACGAGGTGATCGACGCCTGCCACCACCTGGTAACGCCGGGCTTGGTGAACACGCACCACCACATGTACCAGAGCCTCACGCGGGCGATACCCGAGGTGCAGAACGCCGAGCTGTTTGGCTGGCTGCGCGGGCTGTACCCGATCTGGGCTGGCCTGACGCCCGAGATGGTGCAGGTAAGCACGCAGATTGCCATGGCTGAGTTGCTGCTGAGTGGTTGCACCACCAGCAGCGACCACCTCTACATCTACCCCAACGGCGTGCGGCTGGACGACAGCATCGAAGCTGCCGCCGAGATCAGCATGCGCTTTGTGGCCACGCGCGGCAGCATGAGCGTGGGGCAAAGCCAAGGCGGCCTGCCGCCGGACCGCGTGGTGGAGCGCGAAGACTTCATCCTCAAAGACACGCAGCGTCTGATTGAGCAGTACCACGATGCATCGCACGGCTCGATGCTGAACGTGGCCGTGGCGCCCTGCTCTCCCTTTAGCGTGAGCCGCGACCTGATGCGCGAGTCTGCATTGCTGGCTCGCCAGTACGGCGCGCGCCTGCACACCCACCTGGCCGAGAACGACCACGACCTGGCGTACTCCAAAGAGAAGTTTGGCTGCACACCCACCCAGTACGCCCAAGACCTGGGCTGGCTGGGCCATGACGTGTGGCACGCGCACTGCGTGAAGCTGGACGACGAGGGCATCAGCCTGTTTGCTGCCAGCCGCACCGGCGTGGCGCACTGCCCCTGCAGCAACATGCGCCTGGCCAGCGGCATTGCGCCCGTGCGCAAGATGCTCAATGCGGGTGTGCCGGTGGGCCTGGGTGTGGACGGTAGCGCCAGCAACGACGCGGCGCACATGGTCAACGAAGCGCGCCAGGCCCTGCTGCTGGCCCGCGTGGGCCGCGCCATGCAGCCGCCTGAAGTGCGCGACGGCAAAACTTTCTTTGGTTGCGACCTGGGTCCGGCCGAGATGACGGCGCGCGATGCGCTGAGCGTGGCCACACGCGGTGGCGCGCAGGTGCTGGGTCGCAGCGACATTGGCCACCTGGCCGCGGGCATGTGCGCCGACCTGGTGCTGTTTGACCTGGACACACTGGGCTTTGCCGGTGGTGCCGTGCACGACCCCGTAGGCAGCCTGCTGCTGTGCGCCAGCCCACAGGCGGACTACACCGTGGTCAACGGCCAAGTAGTGGTGCGCGAAGGGCATCTGGACACCGTGGACCTGGGCCCGCTGATGGAGCGGCACAACCGGCTCGCGTTGCAGCTGGCAGCCAGCGCGACCTAGCGCACCAGGCAGGGGCTCTTGGGGTTAAACGCCCAGCCCGGAATCAGGTATTGCATGGCCATGGCGTCATTGCGCGCGCCCAGGCCATGCTGCAGGTACAACTGGTGAGCCTTCTCCACTTCCGCCATGTCCAGCTCCACACCCAGGCCGGGCGTGGTGGGCACGGCAATCTGCCCACCCACGATCTGCAGCGGCGCCTTGGTCAGGCGCTGGCCGTCTTGCCAGATCCAGTGCGTGTCGATGGCGGTGACCTTGCCGGGTGCGGCGGCAGCCACATGCGTGAACATGGCCAGCGACACATCGAAGTGGTTGTTGGAATGCGAGCCCCAGGTGAGGCCCCAGGTCTGGCAGACCTGGGCCACGCGCACGGAGCCCTGCATGGTCCAGAAATGCGGATCGGCCAGCGGAATGTCGACCGACTGCAGCGCCAGCGAATGCGCCAGCTCGCGCCAGTCGGTGGCGATCATGTTGGTGGCCGTGGGCAGGCCGGTGGCGCGGCGGAATTCGGCCACCACCTCGCGGCCGGAGAAAACACCTTCGGCACCACACGGGTCTTCGGCATAGGCCATCACGCCATGCAGGTCGCGGCACAGGCGCACCGCGTCCTTGAGCAGCCAGCCGCCGTTCGGGTCCAGCGTGATACGGGCCTGCGGGAAGCGTGCATGCAGCGCGCGGATGGCCTCCACTTCTTCTTCGCCGCGCAGTACGCCACCCTTGAGTTTGAAATCCTGGAAGCCGTAGCGCGCATAGGCCGCCTCGGCCAGGCGCACCACGCCCTCGGCGTCCATGGCTTCTTCGTGGCGCAGGCGTTTCCAGTCGTCAGCCTGGTCGGGTTCGCTGGCGTAGGGCAAGTCGGTCTTGCTGCGGTCACCCACGTAGAACAGGTAACCCAGCACGGCCACGCTGTCGCGCTGCTGGCCGTCGCCCAGGAGGGCCGCCACAGGCACGTTCAGGAACTTGCCCAGCAAATCTAGCAACGCGCTTTCCACCGCCGTCACCGCGTGGATGGCAATGCGCAGGTCAAAGGTTTGCAGACCACGCCCACCGCTGTCACGCGCCGCAAAGGCCTCGCGCATGCGGTTGAGGATGGCGTTGTAGTTGCCGATGGGCTGGCCCACCACCAGGGCGGCGGCGTCTTCCAGGGTCTGGCGAATCTTCTCGCCGCCGGGCACTTCGCCCACGCCGGTGTTGCCGCTGCTGTCAGTCAGGATGACGATGTTGCGGGTGAAGAACGGGGCGTGCGCACCGCTCAGGTTCATCAGCATGCCGTCATGGCCCGCGACGGGAATGACTTGCAGGGCGGTGATGGTGGGGGCGCGTTGCGTGGCGCCAGACTGGGGGGTAGTCATGGATTAAGTCTCCTCAGCGAGGCGCTCGACACGGCACCCCTACAAGTCAGACATCATACAACTAAACCGCGTCGGGTTGCGACTTTCGCAGGCGGTCTTTGCTGTTCGCCAAGTGCGTGCGCATGGCCGCGCGAGCGGCATCGGCGTCCTGGTTGCGAATGGCGTTGAAGATGTATTCGTGCTCACCATGCACACGGCGCAGGTAGTTCAGCCGGCCTTCGGGCGCACTGCTGGCGGTGTTCACCCGGGTGCGCGGAATGATCATGGTGCCCAGGTAGGTCATGAGGTCGGCAAAGTGGCGGTTGCCTGTTGCTCTGGCCACTTCCATGTGGAAGCTGAAGTCCGAAGGCACGGCGTCCGAGTCCTCTTCAATGGAGGTCTGGAACGCATCGAGCGTGGCTTGCATGGCTTGCAGATTGGCATCGGTGCGGCGCTGGGCAGCCAGGCCGGCGGCCTCTGTCTCCAGGCTGATACGCAGCTCCAGCAGGGCGATCACGTCGGCAATGGTGGCAAAGTCGACATCGGCAATCTGGAAGTTGCCACTGCTCTGCGGCGCCAGCGCAAAGGTGCCCACGCCGTGCCGTGTTTCCACCAGGCGGTTGGCCTGCAGGCGTGAAATGGCCTCGCGCACCACGGTGCGGCTCACGTCATAGCGGGCCATGATTTCGGACTCGGTGGGCAATTTATTGCCCGGCTGAATCGCGCCTTCGCGGATGCTGGCGGCCAGACTTTCCACCACTTCTTGCACCAGCCCACGGGCACGGCGCGGACGCGGCGTATCCCCTGCATCGGCAGGCGACGGTTGCGCGACAGCGGCTCTAGGGGTTTGCACTAGGTCCATGGAAAAGCCCTTGACTCGGTTGGAACAGGTGTTGACAATTTAACACATCAGACAACATACAACTGACAAGGCAGCGATAAATTTCATGACCATCAAAGTACACCACACTTTGCTGATGACCGGCGCAGCAGGCGGTTTGGGCACGGCAATGCGGGACCGCCTGAAGGCCAATTGCGAAGTGCTGCGCCTCTCTGACCGTGCAGATTTTGGCCCCGCACGTGCAGGCGAAGAAGTGATGCTGGCCGACCTGGCCGATGCCATGGCCGTAGAAGCCATGGTGAAGGGCGTGCAGGCCATCGTGCACTTTGGCGGCATTTCCGTCGAAGGTCCGTTCGAGCCCATCCTGCAAGCCAACATTCTGGGCGTCTACAACCTGTACGAGGCCGCACGCAAACATGGTGTGAAGCGCGTGGTGTTTGCCAGTTCCAACCATGTGACCGGTTTTTACAAGCAAAGCGAAACCATCACGCTGGACCACCCTGCCCGCCCCGACAGCCTGTATGGCGTGAGCAAGGCGTTTGGTGAAGACCTGTCGCGCATGTACTTTGACCGCTATGGCATCGAAACGGCCTGCGTGCGCATTGGCTCCTCGTTTGCCGAGCCCAAAGACCGCCGCATGCTGGCGAGCTGGCTCAGCTTTGATGACCTGCACCGCCTGGTAACCGCTTGCCTGACCACGCCCATCCTGGGCCACACCGCCATCTTTGGCATGTCCGACAACGCCGTAGTCTGGTACGACAACAGCGCAGCCCACCATGTGGGCTATGTGCCGCAAGACAGTTCAGACCCGTTTCGCGAGGCCATTTATGCCCGCACGCCACAACCCGACATTACCGACCCTGCAGCTATTTACCAGGGTGGCGGATTTCTGTTCCAGGGCGAGCCCATGACCGCCCACAAGGCTGGCAAGTAAGCCAACCATGAGCACAGCCGCCATTACCATCAGCACCGCACGCGACCGCGTGGGCGAATCGCCCGTGTGGTCGGTGCAGGCGCAGGCCTTGTACTGGGTGGACATTGAAGGCCAGCGCATCCACCGTCTGGACTGGGCCAGCCGCACGCAAAGCAGCTGGACTCTGGCCGAACGCGTGGGCTGCATTGCGCTGAGCAACCGTAGCACCGTGATTGCCGCGATGGAAAGCGGCATCTACGAGGTGGAATTGCAAGACGCCCCCATGGCCCGCGTAACGTGCCTGGCCACCGTGGACCACCCGCAGCCCGGCATGCGCTTCAACGATGGCCGCTGCGATGCGCAGGGTCGTTTCTGGATTGGCACCATGGTGCGCGACATGTCGCTGGCCAGCCCTGCTGGAGGCATCTATTGCCTGGACACGCAAGGCCTGCGTGGCCCGGTGCTACAGGGGTACATCACGCCCAATGGCATGGCCTTCAGCCCCGATGGGCGCACCGCCTACCTCTCGGATTCCCACCCCAGCCGCCAGACAATCTGGACGCATGCATTTGACAGCGCCAACGGCACCTGGGGCCCGCAGACCGAATGGATAGACATGAAGCCCCTGCCCGGCCGCCCCGATGGCGCGGCGGTGGACGCCGAGGGTTGCTACTGGATCTGCGGCAACGACGCCGGCCAGGTGCACCGCTTCAGCCCTGCGGGCGCCTTGCTGCAGTCCATCGCCCTGCCCGTCAGCAAGCCTGCCATGTGCGCGTTTGGCGGCCCCGAACTGCGGCACCTGTTTGTCACCTCCATCCAGCCTGCACAACCCGCCCCCGGCTTCGACGCCACGCTGGACGGTGCAGTGCTGGTGTTGGAGCCCGGCGTGCAAGGGCGGGCCGAGCCCCTGTTCACCCAATTTCCCGTTCCCGTTCCATCCCACTAAAACCATCCACAGGAGACATCATGAAACTGGTACCCACCCTTATCGCCACACTGCTGGCCAGCATTGGCATGGCCAGCTACGCCACCGAGTTCAAGTCGGCTGACATCCACAACTCGGACGAATACCCCACCGTCACTGCTGTGAAATTCATGAGTGATGAGCTCAAGAAATCCACCGGCGGCAAAGACAGCATCAAGGTGTTCAACAAGGGCGCCCTGGGCACCGAAAAGGAAACCATCGATCAGGTGAAGATCGGCGCGCTGGACATGGTCCGCGTGAACATCAGCCCGATGAACTCCATTTGCGCCAAGACCAATATCCCGGTGCTGCCCTTCCTGTTCCGCTCAGTGGACCATTTGCACAAAGTGTTGGACGGCCCCATCGGCGACGAAATCGCCAAGGACTGCGAATCCCAAGGTTTCGTGCTGTTGGCCTACTACGACTCTGGCGCACGCTCTATCTACAGCAAGAAGCCCATCAAGTCGGTGGCCGACACCAAGGGCATGAAGATTCGCGTGCAGCAGTCCGACCTGTGGGTGGCACTTACAGCCGCCATGGGCGCCAACCCCACTCCCATGCCCTTTGGTGAAGTGATGACCGCCCTCAAAACCGGCATTATTGACGCCGCTGAAAACAACTATCCCTCCTATGGTTCGGGCAGTCGCCACTATGAAGCAGCCAAGTACTACAACAAGACCGAGCACTCCATGGCCCCCGAGGTGCTGCTGTTCTCCAAGGTCATCTTTGACAAGCTGAGCAAAACTGAGCAAGACCAGATCCGCGCTGCGGCCAAGGCGTCGGTTCCCTTCAACCGCCAGGCCTGGGCCGCCTACGAGAAAAAGGAATACGACATGGTGAAGGCCGCCGGAACGGAGATCGTGGAAGTGGACAAGAAGTCCTTCCAGGATGTGATGGGCCCGGTCTACGACAAATTTGCCAACACGCCCGACATGAAGCGTCTGGTGAAAGCCGTTCAAGACACGAAATAAGCCGTGTCTCCTCAACTTCCCGCTCAATGAGCGGGAAGTTTTTCCTCTTCACCGGAGCTGTTCATGTATACCCGCTTCTGTGCCACCCTCTCCAAGCTCAGCCTGATGCTTGCGGTGGCTGGTCTCATCGTGCTCATCGCCTGCGTGCAATACCAGGTGATCGGGCGCTACATCTTCAACGACACCCCCACCTGGGCCGAAGCATTGGCTTTGCTACTGGTGCTCTACATCACCGCACTGGGCGTGGCGGTGGGCGTGCGTGACGCTGGCCACATCGGCATGGACTCCATCATCAGCCTGCTGCCCGAACGCATGCGCCTGAAACTGGAAATCCTCATCCACATTTTGGTGGGCATCTTCGGCGCCCTCATGGCCTACAACGGCTTCATCTGGGCCGTCTTGAAATGGAACGACCAAAAACCCTTGCTGGCCATTCCGTCCAGCATGGACTACGTGCCCCTCGTCATCGCTGGCGTGCTGGTGGTGCTTTTTACGATTGAACATGTGATCGCCCTGATTCAGGGCAAGGAAGTGGTGCCGGCATGGAACTGATTGTTTTGGGTGTGAGTTTCGGCGTGCTGCTGCTGATCGGTGTGCCTGTGGGCTTCGCTGTGGGTCTGTCCTCTGTGGCAACCATCGTCAGTGCCGGCCTGCCAGTCGCTGTGGTGTTTCAAAAGATGGTGGGAGGCATGCAAGTGTTTTCCTTCCTGGCCATCCCCTTCTTCATCTTCGCGGGTGAACTGATGCTGCACGGCGGCATTGCGCAGCGCATCGTGCGTTTTGCCAATAGTCTGGTGGGTCATGTACGCGGTGGCCTGGGCATGTCCAACGTGTTGGGCTGCACGCTGTTTGGCGGCGTTGCAGGTTCGCCCGTGGCCGATGTGTCCGCCATGGGTTCGGTGATGATTCCGCTGATGAAGAAGGAGGGTTATGACACCGACTATGCGGTGAACGTGACCACACATGCCTCCTTGGTCGGCGCGCTGATGCCCACTAGCCACAACCTGATTTTGTACACCCTGGCTACCGCGGGTATTGCATCCGTCAGCGTGCTCGGCATGATCATGGCCTGCATCGTCCCCGCATTGCTGCTTACCGGTCTGAACCTGCTGGCCGCCTACGGAGTTGCCATCAAGCGTGGTTACCCCACCCGCGGTGCTTTCTCCGGTTGGAAGGAAGTGGGCAACAGTTTTGTCGCCGCACTGCCTGGCCTGCTGGTCGTGGGCATCATCCTCACTGGCATTTTGACGGGCGTGTTCACGGCCACCGAATCTGCTGCGACTGCGGTGCTGTGGGCGTTGGTGATCACAGGCATTGTGTACCGCTCGCTGTCGTGGGAGGACTTCATCAAGTCCTGCGCCAAGGCCTGCAAGACCACCGGTGTCGTGCTGTTTCTGATCGGTATCTCCAACGCCTTTGGCTACTTCCTGGCGATGTACTCCGTGCCCGAACGCACGGGCGATCTGATGAGCAGTGTCACCCAAACGCCGTGGATGATCTTTCTGATGATCAACGTCGTGCTGTTCCTGCTAGGCACCTTCCTGGACATGGCCCCCACGTTGCTGATCTGCACGCCCATCTTTTTGCCAATTGCACAGAAGTTTGGTATGGACCCCTCGCAGTTTGGCGTGCTGATCCTCATCAACTGTGCCCTGGGCCTGAACACACCACCGGTGGGCACCACGCAGTTTGTGGGGTGTGCAATTGGTGGCATCTCAGTCGGCGAGGTCATGCGTTCCATCTGGCCCTTCTATGGCGCGCTGCTGGCCTGCCTGGCACTGGTGACCTATGTGCCCGCTTTCTCGCTGTGGTTGCCCAACCTGATCCTGCACTGACAGAAACGCGTCCGACGTCTTGACTCTGGAGAAACCGTATGAAAAAGCAACTGATCACTTTGCTGCTAGCGACTGGCACCTGCCTGAGTGCCATGGCCTGGCCCGACAAGCCCATCACGCTGGTCGTGCCATTTCCACCGGGGGGCTCCACAGACCAGATCGCGCGCATTCTCTCGACCAAAATGGCCGAAAAGATGGGTGGCGGCGTTACCTTCATCGTGGACAACAAGGCGGGCGCCACCGGCACCATCGGGGCCGGATACGTTGCACGTGCGCCAGCCGATGGCCATACGCTGCTGGTCTCTTCCTTGGGCCCCTTCGTGATTGCGCCCCATTTGATCAAGGTGAACTACGACGCGCTGAAGGATCTGGACCCGATCACGATCGCGGTGCAGGCGCCCAATGTGCTGGTGGTGCCCGCAGCCTCCGAGCGGAAATCTGTGGCCGAAGTGATTACCTACCTGAAAGCCAATCCGGACAAGATGAGCTTTGCCTCTTCGGGCAACGGCAGCAGTGACCACCTCACTGCCGAACTGTTCTGGCAACAGACCGGCACCAGCGGTGTCCACGTCCCCTACAAGGGGGGTGGCCCGGTGATGACCGACCTGCTGGGCAACCAGGTGGAGTCGTCGTTCATGAACATCAACACCGCCATGCCGCAGATCAAGTCTGGCAAGTTGCGGGCGCTGGCCATCACCAGTGCCAAGCGTTCGCCGCTGCTGCCGGATGTACCTACGCTGGAAGAAAGTGGCGTGAAGGATGCCAACGTGAACTCCTGGCAAGCCTTGGCCGCTCCCCGGGGGCTTCCCGCCGACGTGAAGAAGCGTCTGCTGGATGCGGCAGTGGCGGCGATCAAAGACCCCTCCGTGGCTCCCAAGCTGCAGGAACTGGGCTTTGAGCTGGTACTCAATACGCCAGAACAGTTTGCAGCCTTCCAGGCCCTGGAATACGCGCGCTGGCAGAAGCTGATCACCTCCCGCAACATCAAGGCGGATTAACCACCCTATGTCTTCGTCACCCAGCCCGAGCATGGAAACACCACGCAGCATCCAAATGCATGCGGCGGACAACGTGGCCATTGTGGTCAACGATGGCGGTCTGGCCGTGGGCAGCGTGTTGCCCGACGGCCTGGTGCTGGTGGACCGTGTGCCGCAAGGCCACAAAGTAGCGCTGGTGGCCATTGCCAAAGACGCTGCGGTGCTGCGCTACAACGTGCCGATTGGCTACGCGCTGAAAGACATCCCCGCAGGTGCCTGGGTGCACGAGCGCCTGCTGCACATGCCTGAGGCGCGTTCGCTTGCCGACCTGCCGCAATCCACGGCCCCCGCATGGAACGCCGAGCCGCTGACGGGCTACACCTTTGAGGGCTACCGCAACGCCGATGGTTCGGTGGGCACGCGCAACATCTTGGCCATCACCACCACCGTGCAATGCGTAGCGGGTGTGGTGGATTTTGCGGTGCAACGCATCAAGGCCGAGCTGCTGCCGCGCTATCCGAATGTAGACGACGTGATTGGCCTGGAACACAGCTACGGCTGCGGCGTGGCCATTGATGCGCCCGACGCCATCATCCCGATCCGCACCCTGCGCAACATCAGCAAGAACCCCAACTTTGGCGGCGAAGTGATGGTGGTCAGCCTGGGCTGCGAAAAGCTGCAGCCCGAGCGCCTGCTGCCACCTGGCAGCATCCCCTTGCAAGCCAATGAGGCCCTCGATGTGGTGTGCCTGCAGGCCGAGAAGCATGTGGGCTTCATGTCCATGATTGATTCGGTGCTGGCCTCGGCCGTGCCGCACTTGGAGCGGCTCAACGCCCGCCAGCGCGAAACCATTCCCGCCAGCGAACTGGTGGTGGGTGTGCAGTGCGGTGGCAGCGATGCGTTCTCGGGCGTGACCGCCAACCCCGCGGTGGGCTTTTGCACCGACCTGCTGGTGCGCGCCGGTGCCACGGTGATGTTTTCCGAGACCACCGAAGTGCGCGACGCGGTGGAGCAGATGACCGCGCGCGCGACCACGCCCGAGATAGCCGATGCCATGGCGCGCGAGATGGCCTGGTACGACGCCTACCTGGGCCGTGGCCAGGCTGACCGCAGCGCCAACACCACGCCAGGCAACAAGGCCGGCGGCTTATCCAACATTGTTGAAAAAGCCATGGGCTCCATCATCAAGTCCGGCACGGCGCCCATCAGCGGCGTGCTGTCACCGGGCGAGAAGCTGCAGCACAAGGGGCTGATCTACGCTGCCACACCCGCCAGCGATTTCATCTGCGGCACGCTGCAGCTGGCAGCGGGCATGAACCTGCATGTATTCACCACCGGCCGTGGCACGCCCTACGGCTTGGCCGAGGTGCCGGTCATCAAGGTGGCCACGCGCACCGACCTGGCCCGCCGCTGGCACGACCTGATGGATGTGAACGCGGGCCGCATTGCCGATGGCGAAGCCAGCATTGCCGATGTGGGCTGGGAACTGTTCCACCTGATGCTGGAAGTTGCCAGCGGACGCAAAAAAACCTGGGCCGAACACTGGAAGCTGCACAACGCACTGGTGCTGTTCAACCCGGCCCCCATTACCTGACCGAACCGATTACCCAAAGGCTATGCCATGACCTACCCCACTCCCTACCGCCCTTTCCCCAACCAGTTCAAGAAAGACCTGCTGGCCGGCAAACGCCTGATCGGCTGCTGGTCGTCGCTGGCCAGCCCCATCACCGCCGAGGTGCTAGGCGTGGCCGGCTTTGATTGGATCCTGATGGACGGCGAGCACTCGCCCAACGACGTGATCACCTTTGTGCCCCAGCTCATGGCGCTAAAAGACAGCGTGAGCGCGCCGTTTGTGCGCCCCACCAGCAACAACGAGGTGGAAATCAAGCGTCTGCTGGATGCGGGTTTCTACAACTTTCTCATTCCCTTTGTGCAAAGCGCGGACGAAGCACGGCGCGCTGTGGCCGCCACGCGCTACCCACCGGAGGGCATACGCGGTGTATCGGTGTCCCAGCGCAGCAACCGCTATGGCACGGTGGCCAACTATTTCCAGGAAGCCAACCAGCATATGTGCGTTGCCGTGCAGATCGAGAGCCGTGCGGGCGTCGCCGCCAGCGGCGAGATTGCAGCGCTGCCCGGTGTGGACTGTGTGTTTGTGGGCCCCTCCGATCTGGCCGCTGGTTTTGGCCACCTGGGCAACGCTGCCCACCCGGAAGTGCAAGAGGCCATCGCCCACGTGTTTGCCCAGGCCAAGGCCCACGGCAAGCCCACGGGCATCCTGGCGCCCGTGGAGGCCGACGCACGCCGCTACATGGACATGGGCGCAACCTTTGTGGCCGTGGGTAGTGACCTGGGCGTGTTCCGCTCGGCCACCCAAGCCCTCAAAGACCGTTACGCCGCTTAATTTTTTATCTTCACCACACGACTATGACCACACTCGGATTCATCGGCCTGGGCATCATGGGCGCCCCCATGGCCGGCCACCTGCTGGCCGCGGGCCACACCGTTTACCTGAACACACGCAGCGCCGTGCCGCAGCCCTTGCTGGACGCGGGCGGCCACGCCTGCGCCAGCGCGCAAGAGGTAGCGCAAAAGGCCGACATCATTTTCCTGATGCTGCCCGACACACCAGACGTAGAAACCGTGCTGTTTGGTGAGGGCGGCGTGGCCGCGGGTCTGAGCCAAGGCAAGACCGTGGTGGACATGAGCTCCATCTCGCCCGTGGACACCAAGGCCTTTGCGGCAAAGATCAACGCGCTGGGCTGCCAGTACATGGATGCCCCCGTCTCGGGCGGCGAAGTGGGCGCCAAGGCGGCCAGCCTGACCATCATGGTGGGCGCGTCCGAAGAGACCTTCGCCAAGCTGCTGCCCTTGCTGCAACTGATGGGCAAGAACATCACGCTGGTGGGTGGCAATGGTGACGGCCAAACCTGCAAGGTGGCCAATCAGATCATCGTGGCGCTGAACATTGCCGCAGTGGGCGAAGCCCTGCTGTTTGCCAGCAAGGCCGGTGCCGACCCCGCCAAGGTGCGCCAGGCGCTGATGGGTGGTTTTGCCGCCTCGCGCATTCTGGAAGTGCATGGCGAGCGCATGGTCAAGCGCACCTTCAACCCGGGCTTCCGTATTGGGCTGCACCAGAAAGATTTGGGCCTGGCCCTGAACGGCGCCAAGGCCCTAGGCCTGGCTCTGCCGCAAACCGCTGGTGCTGCGCAACTGATGCAGGTGTGTGCTGCCAATGGCATGGCCAATCTGGACCACTCTGCCCTGGTGCGCGCCCTGGAGATCATGGGCGCACACGAAGTCGCCAAGGCCTGACGCCCCGCGGCCGGTGACCCGGTAGGATGTAGCCCATGCCTACCCTGAACACCATCCTTACCTTCTTCGGCGCTTCGGTGCTGCTGACCCTGTCACCCGGCCCGGACAACGTGTTTGTGCTGCTGCACTCTGCAGTGCATGGGCGGCGCGCGGGCCTGCTGGTGGTGCTGGGTCTGTGCAGCGGCCTGCTGTTTCACACGGCTGCCGTGGCGCTGGGCCTGGCCGCCGTGTTTGCCGCTTCGGCCATGGCATTCACCGTGCTCAAGCTCTGTGGCGCGGGCTACTTGCTGTGGCTGGCCTGGTGTGCCTGGCGTGCGCCCGTGGGCATCATGGACAGCGACACCTCGCCCCCCATGACTGCGGCGCAAACCTTTGGCCGCGGCGTGCTGATGAACCTCACCAACCCCAAGGTGGCAATTTTCTTCCTGGCGTTCTTGCCGCAGTTTGCCGACCCGCAGCAGGGCAATATGGCGCTACAGATCAGCATGCTGGGCGGCGTCTTCATCTTGGCGGCACTGCTGACCTTCAGCACCATTGCCTGGTTTGCCGCCGGCTTTGGCCAGGTGTTCAAGCAATCGCTGCGCGCGCAACGCATCCTGAACCGCGTGGCTAGCGTGGTGTTTGTGGGCTTGGCGCTGCGGCTGGCGACGGCGCAGCGTTAGGGCTTTCTAAGTTAAATACAGGCACGACAGATAGCACACCCGATAGTTGCTATCTATTTTATAGCTACTCGCGCATGATCTGCGGGGGCTATGGCCCACTTTTACCCCCAATCCTCATCGAATAAGACCCGTCCAAGACAAGCGCCTATTCCAATGCCACTGCCCGCCTCGGTATCTGCGTGAGGATTGGACCTTCTGTTTCACTGAGCGACGGCAATTGATTTCAGACTGAAAGCAGTCGTCTCATGCGGCTGATTCGACATCGACAATCGACCCATACCTGACGTTGTGGTCGTCGAAATCAACGCCTGATAGCCGCCATCCGAGGTGCGATGCCATTTCGTAGTCGATGACCGCTAACGGGATGACAGATCTTCAAAGTGGTCGTCGAGTGACGACCACAAGCAGACAGCCATCTGCGGGGCCCGGCTGACTCCTTGAATCCAAGATCGGTCGTTCGGAGGTCTAAGAATCGAGGAAAAAAAATGGTCTTGATTGAAGTGTCACGCACCGCATAGTCATGCCTTCGGCGTGAGCTCTTCGACTTCATCCAATTCCTCGCCGTAGCTCAGTCTGCGCAATGCAATCGACGCCTCGGCTGACCTAACCTCAGCGGCGATCCGCTGGTCGAGATAGTGAATTTGCAAGGCGGCAAAAGCCTTTACAGTTTCGCTCTCGTCCCGGAGCCATGGCTCTAGCAAGGCCTTGCGTTGGGCATGCAGATCCGCGAATCCAAACTCGCCGGAGACCACGCCCGACTCTTGCAGTACGTACTTCGCCTGGTTGAACAAAGGGCTCTCGACCTCTATCGCAGCCACGATGCTTCGGACGTGGTCATAGACGACCTCCTTGCCTTCAAAGGCTGACAGGACAGCGAGCGCGAAGGCAAGGTCGTTTTTGTTCCCATTTGCAATGACTTGGGAAAGCCTCTCGCTAAGGCCATTGGCTAAGTCTGGGAACACAGATGCCAGCAGCCTTCCGCCGTCAAAGGAGAAGTGCAGCGAATCCGCGTCGAACCACCGGCGTGCCCCCGCTAGCATGAGGTCGGGCACCGCAGCGAGTGGGCCTTGAAGGTCGTGAACGCTGAAGGGGACCGCGTCGTACCCTTCTGGTGCCTGGCCCGTCAACTTGAAGGCTTGCCGCCGCCCGAGAAAGTCGATGACACGCCCTGGCCACCGCCTAGCGATGGACACCGCGATGTCTTCGCAGGCGTATTCGAGGTGGGGATATGGGAGCAACGCATCGAGCACAACATCTGCTTGTTGTTCGTCGAGCGCCTCGATGATGGACCTGTTCATCCACGTCACCCAGGGCATGCGCAACCAACTGAAGTCACGAGCTTCAGACAGGTAGCGAAGTGCTGGAAGAAATACTCGCTCGATGAGCGTTCCCGGATGCTTGTTGTATTGGTCTGCGCAGGCGAGTAGCGCATTGCGCACTCCTCGTGAGTTGCTATGCCTGAGCGCGCTTTGTGCTGCGCGGAGTAGCAACGCTTCATCGAACGGGTCCGCTGACCGGAGGAACCATGTGATGTCGTCGACATACCGACCCTCTTCCAGCCAGCCATTGACCCTGGCAAGCCCGTCCTCTCGCCGAGCGCTCACAAAGAGCCCTGCCAACATGCCAGGCAGAAATTTGCCTAGCGGTCCATCTATCTTGTCGATGTAGGCCAACACTGTTGCCGGTTGCTCTTCGGAGAGCTTAGCGATAAACCTCCCAAATACGGGGAAGGTCGCAGCATCGTCGGATTCGATGCTCGCGTAGCGATTTAATTTGTGGAACCACTCGTCGGCGCTGTCAGCGTTGACGGACGCCAGAAGTGCAGTCACCTGCTGGGTCCGATATGCTTCGACCTCGGCGTACTGAAAGGCGTCGTCTTCCCATGCGGGCGGATACACGCAGTCGAACCCGACTAGCGTCTTGAAGGCGACGAAGTCCGGATCGGCATTGACGGCATCACGAAAGGCAATCGCTGCGGCCTTCACATTAGCTTGCCCTGCGACAAGATTCTCGTCTTCGCGCATGCCTTCGGGTAGTTTGATGTACATCCGATAGTTGCGATGCACTCGTGTCTCGGTAGCTTGCCTGAGAGACAGGCCGAGCGTGGGAGCAACCTCTGCCTCAAAGGAAATGATGGAGCAGGTGTCGTCCATAACAAGGCGGGCAAGCGCGTTGCTGTAGCCGCCTCCCATCGCAGGGCGAGTGGCGGCCTGCAGCGCGAAGAGCACGTCTCGGCGTTCCGCTTCGTCCTCGCTCAATGCGAATTGATACTTCAAGAGGTCAAGCGCCTTCTTCCGAGTGTCGCGAAGCGCGTCGGAGGCTACCACCGTTCCGCGATGAAAGGTCACGGCATTGGAAGTGTTCGTGGTGCCAGTCACCTCGGCACCAAGTACCTCGCTCAGCATTGCGGTGAGGAGTTTCACCGCACCGCGCCGCTCGTCATCACCAAGTTGGTGAATGCTGTCGACAAGAACAGCCTGCGCCGCCGGACCGTGCGTGCGCCAGACCTCCATGTGGTGCCTGGCGAGTGATTTGCCGAGTTCAATGAGAGGCTTTCTCTCGACCTCGTCGGATGCCCAACCATAGAGAGTTCGGAGCGCGTCGAACGTGGCCTCTATGTCGATGTACCGATAGCGCGTCAGGACCTTAGCGATTGCCGAAACGATGTCAGCAAAGGTCTTGGCGGGAATCTCACCGTATGGCGTTTCTATTGCGATCGGCCGCGTTACGCGAGCGACATCGGCAGCTACAACGAGCCGCTCGACCACATGCGGGTACACGTTCTCCAGATCATCGTAGAAAGGGAGAACGCTTTCCGAAAACGTTTCAAGCGCTTTTGCACGTGCGTTGTTGTCCTCCGCGTGAACGACGGCCTCCAGTGCATCTCCATCAAAGAGATCTTTACCATCAACGAGCCGCTTGAAATCCTGTGCAATCTGTTGAAACTCGTAACCGGCAGGGAGAAGGTACTTGCGCGCGACCCTGCGTAATCGTTGCTTGATGCTATCGAATTGTTTGGCACCGAACTCGCCAAGCTCCGGCGCTTTGTAGATGGTGTCATGCGCCATCTCCGCCCACGCATGGTTGAGGATGGTTTGCACCTGAACCTCACATCGCATGCCCGCGAACGAAGCGTATTCCGGCAGCGCCACCCGCTCGGAACGGAGAGCTACCAGGTAGTGATTGGAGATGTAGAGGTCTGAGGCATCCTCTGCGTCTCTCCGAGGATGATGGAGCTTGACCTCTAGAACCTCGAAGTTCTGGTCGATGACGCCTGAGTTCATGAACCGAGTGACGTCGCTGTTGGTATAGAAAACGAGGCGACAGCCCGCCAGATCCTTGATGTCCGTCTCAAGGTTCGTGGTGCCCTCGATCAGACGGTCCTGCAGCTTCTTTTGCAACGAGGCTGGACTCTTTGCCCGCTTGGCCACCTGCTGCAGCCGGTAGCCACCTTCGCGTTCAATCGCGGCCACCAGGATGGTGGCAACAGTCCCTGCAAGGGATGCATAGGCCGCCAGCCCCTGGCGCTCATAGTGTTCGAAGTTCATCCGATCCCCATCCATTTGACTGCATTCCAAGGCGTTGCGGCTGGTCGGCGAGCCACCAGGAGACATTCACCGCCCCTCCGATTATCACGACGATGTCGGGCAGGTAGCGACCAGACTAGGTATGGGGCCCATATTGGTTGTCTGACTCGTCTCCGCAGCGGTGCATACATCATGGATTGGGCTGTAGCCCCCAGCTGAACTGACAGACGTTGTGCCGTTCAGGGCGTCTAGCGTCGCAGGCGAAAGTGCCGAGGCAGTCCGATGTCGGCTCACCCCAGAAGAGCGGTCACAGCCTGTGGCAGTTTGAGCGCCCCCTTTGGGCACCAAGCGGGTGCCCGTTGCGGTAGGGTATCAGGCATCTCGCTTACTTGAAATTTGGTGGCTCCACAGCGGTCATTCGTGACCGACAACAACTGGCCCCAAGGCGAACCACCGATGCATCAGGGCAAAGTCTGCTTCCATCGCAACCCAGTCGGCCACTGATATAGGCGAATTGGTTAGTCCGATGCAGCTCTTTAGACGAACTACTGGCAATTGGCCTGCACGGTGGTCGGTAACCAGTGTTTCCAGTGCGCATCAAACCGATGAAGTGACCAGCCCAACAGGGCGACACCACGCCGAGGCCTTAGTCGACCTTCGCTCCCGCCTCAAACCACCGCGCAATTACTTCGCGTTCGGCCTCGGTGATGTTGGTGGCGTTGTTCATGGGCATGATCTTGGTGACCACAGCCTGCTGGTACACCGCTTGCGCGTGGGCGGCCACACCTTGGGGGGAGTCCAGGCGCACGTTCTTCATCTGCACCGCCTCCCCATGGCACATATAGCAGCGTTGGGCCAGGATGGGCTGCAGCTCTTTATAGCCAAATTGGGCTGTAGCCCCCGTTTCCACTGCGCCAGTAGCTCCTGAATTAATAGCACCTTGTGCAGGTGGCGCAGGCTTGAGCCAGACCAACGCGCCCACAATGGCGACCACGCCGGCCAGCGCATAGGGCCAGGGGTGGCCGTTGCGGCCCAGCTTGAAGCCGTGGCGCAGCACGAAGAACTGGCGAATGGCGGCGCCCGCAAACATCATGACGATCAGCACCAGCCAGTTCTGCGTGTGGCTGTAGGTGAAGTTGTAGTGGTTGCTCAGCATGGCAAACAGCACGGGCAGCGTGAAGTAGGTGTTGTGCACGCTGCGCTGCTTGCCACGCCAGCCGTGGATGGGGTCCACCGGCAGCCCGGCCTTGATGCTGGCCACCATCTTGCGTTGGCCCGGGATGATCCAGTGCGCCACGTTGGCCGTCATCGTGGTGGCCATCATGGCGCCCACCAGCAGGAAGGCCGCGCGCCCGGCAAACCAGTGGCACGCCAGCCACGACGCGATGCACACCAGCACAGCCACACCCAGACCGACGATGGCATCGCCGTTTTTACGCTGACCGAACAAGCGGCAGATCACGTCATACGCCAACCAGAAAACGACGAGGAACCCGATGGCCACAGCGATGGCCGCGTGCGGGTACCAGTTCATGACGGACTTGTCGATCAGGTAGGTGCCCGCATTCCACAAGTAGGACACGGTGAACAGCGAGAAGCCGGTCAGCCAGGTGCTGTAGCTCTCCCAGTAAAACCAGTGCAGGTGCGCCGGCAGCTTGGGCGGCGCGCTGGCGAATTTCACCGGGTGGTAGAAGCCGCCGCCATGCACGGCCCAGAGCTCGCCGCTCACGCCCTGCTTCTTCAAATCTTCGTCTTCAGGCGGCGTGAGGCTGCTGTCCAGAAACACGAAGTAAAACGAAGAGCCGATCCAGGCGATCGCGGTGATGACGTGCACCCAGCGCAACAGCAGGTTGGCCCAGTCGAGTAAATAGCTTTCCATGCGGGGGTTCTCCTAGATTGATGTCACTTGCAAGAGTTGGGCCGCCACGGCCACCGCAATCACCTCGGGGCGCTTGTCGGCAATGCCGGGCACACCGATGGGGCTGGTGACGTGGTCCAACTCGGCGTCGGCAAATCCGCGCGCCTGCAGGCGCTTGCGAAAGGTCGCCCATTTGGTACGGCTGCCGATCAGGCCGATGTAGGGCAGATCGCCCTGCGAACGCTGGCGCGTCAGGCAGGCGGCCACGATGTCCAGGTCTTCGGCATGGCTGAAGCTCATGACCAGCACGCAGGACTGCGGCGCCAGCGTGGCCACCGCGCCCTGCACCGGGTCGGAGTGTTCGCACTGCACGGTCTCAGGCACCGGGTCGGGGAATATTTCGTCGCGGCTGTCGATCCATCGCACATCCATGGGCAAGGTGCCCAGCACCTGCACCAGCGCGCGGCCCACATGGCCACCACCAAACAGCGCCACAGGCCAATGTGGCGGGCGCAGCCGTTGCTGCAGCGCAGGGATGTCGGCAACGCCCACGCGCTCAAACTGCAAATGCACCTCGCCGCCGCAGCACTGCCCCAGGCTGGGGCCTAGCGCATAACGCTCGGTGTGCGGCGCGGGCGCCGGGCTTTGCAACAATAGGTTACGCGCCTGCGCAATCGCGTCCAGCTCCAGACGCCCACCGCCAACCGTGCCCACCGTGCCCTGTGCGTACACGGCCATCCAGGCGCCGGCCTCGCGCGGCACCGAGCCGCGGCTGGACTGCACGCAGACCAGCACGGCATCGGTTTGCCGCAGCACGCTGGCAAGGGACTGCAGGGCGTTCACAAACAGATACCTTTGTCGCAAACATGCATCCAATCGGGGCCATAATTTGCTCCACAGCACGCGGGCACAGACCCGATTGGAGACCCATGATGGAATTGAACAACACCGCCCGCGCCCCCCGTTGGAAGCGCGGCACCTGGTTGGCCTGGAGCGCTGGCATCGCTCTGGCCAGCATATTGGCTGGCTGTGCCACCAAGCGTGAAGCACCGCCCCCTGTGGCCACCGCCCCCACACCACCATCCGCTCCCGTTGTGATTGTTCCGCCCCCACAGGATATTCCCCTGCTGGTGTCGCAGGCCTTGTCGCCGCGTGACTACCGGCGCGACGCCGCTACCCACCTCTATGCACGCAACACGGATCGCATCTGGTCGGGCAAGCTGCCGCCCCTGCTGTACGCCGTGGGCGTGCTGCAGGTGGACATTGACCGCCAGGGCTATGTGACGGACATCCGGTGGATGCGCGCACCCAGCCATGTTCCCGAGGTGATGGCGGAAATTGAACGTTCGGTGCGCATGGCCGCGCCCTTCCCTGCTCCGGTGCGGATGGGCAAGGTGACCTACACCGACACCTGGTTGTGGCACAAGAGTGGGCGTTTTCAACTCGACACCTTGACTGAAGGTCAGCTCTAAACCAGGACTCAAGAGCCCCGGTAGGTCGAGTAGCTCCACGGGCTCACCAGCAGCGGCACGTGGTAGTGCTGGTCCACATGGGCCACACCAAAGTCCAGGCTCACCTGGTTCAGAAAATTCGGTTCGGGTAAGGCCACGTTGCGGGCCTTGAAGTAGCCCGCCACATCAAACACCAGCCGGTAGGTGCCCGTCTTCAAGCTCGCGTTGTCGTATAGCGGGCCGTCGGGGTTGCGGCCGTCGGCGTTCAGCACAAAGCTTTTCACCAGCGTGGCGGTGTCGCCCTGCGGGCCGGCCTGGGTGGTGTACAGCGCCACGGTCATGCCTGCTGCGGGCGTGCCGTGCATGGTGTCCAGTACGTGTGTGCTCAAGCCCATGGCGCTGCCCCTTTGCTGAAAATCCAAAGTGTATACACTTTTCGGCATTCTCGGTATCATGGCCGCATGGAGCCCACCACCACCAGTTTCATCGTCGAGGCCATCACCCGCTCCATCGTGGAGCACCGGCTGCAGCCCGGCGCCAAACTGGGGGAACAAAAGCTGGCCGACCAGTTCGGCGTGTCGCGCACGCTGATCCGCCAGGCGCTGTTCCAGCTCTCGCAAAACCGGCTGATCCGCATGGAGCCTGCGCGCGGGGCGTTTGTCTCGGCCCCCTCTGTGGCCGAAGCGCGCCAGGTGTTTGCGGTGCGCCGCATGCTGGAAGCGGGCATGCTCCGTGCATTCATCCCCAGCGTCACTCCCCACCACATTGAGGCGCTGCGTGCCCACATCGTCCAGGAACAGCAGGCCGTCCGCGAAGGCAACATCACCAGCCGCACCGAGCTGCTGGGTGACTTTCACGTGCGCCTGGCCCAGCTCATGGGCAACGAGGTGCTGGCCTTGCTGCTGATGGACCTGCTCTCGCGCTGCGCGCTGATCACGCTGATGTACCAGTCCAGCGCGGCGGCCGAACATTCGCACGAAGAACACACCGCTATCGTGGACGCACTGGAAGCGCGCGACGAGGCCCTGGCCCTGCAACTGATGGACGCGCACCTGCATAACGTCGAAGCCGCCCTGACCCTCACACCGACTGCCACACCATGACCACCTACGACAGCACCCAGCCCTACCCCCGCGACCTGATTGGCTATGGCGAACACGTGCCGCATGCGCAATGGCCAGGCCAGGCCCGCGTGGCCGTGCAGTTTGTTCTCAACTACGAAGAGGGCGGTGAAAACAGCGTGCTGCATGGCGACGCGGGCTCCGAACAATTTCTGTCTGAGATGTTCAACCCCGCCAGCTACCCGGACCGCCACATCAGCATGGAAGGCATTTACGAATACGGCTCACGCGCCGGCGTGTGGCGCATCCTGCGCGAGTTTGAGAAGCGCGGCCTGCCACTGACCGTGTTTGGCGTGGGCATGGCGCTGGAACGCCACCCCGAGCTGACGCGTCGCCTGGTAGAGCTGGGCCATGAGATCGCCTGCCACGGCCACCGCTGGATCCACTACCAAAATATGGACGAAGCCACCGAGCGCGAACACATGCAGCTGGGCATGGCCGCGATCGAAAAGCTCACCGGCCAGCGCGCGCTGGGCTGGTACACCGGCCGCGACAGCCCGCGCACGCGCCGCCTGGTGGCCGACTACGGCGGCTTTGCGTACGACAGCGACTATTACGGCGACGACCTGCCCTTCTGGATGAAGGTGCAAAAGACCGATGGCAGCGTAGTGCCCCAGCTCATCGTGCCCTACACGCTGGACTGCAATGACATGCGCTTCGCCCTGCCCCAGGGCTATTCGCACGCCGACCCTTTCTTCCAATACCTCAAGGACACCTTTGACGCGCTGTACGCCGAGGGGGACGAACGCCCATCGATGATGAGCATCGGCATGCACTGCCGCCTGCTGGGGCGCCCAGGCCGCATCACCGCGCTGCAGCGTTTTCTGGACCACATAGCCCAGCATGAACGCGTGTGGGTGGCGCGGCGCATCGACATTGCGCGGCACTGGAAAGCCACCCATCCTTACGCCGGGTGAACACCATGCCGACACCAATCACCCTGGACCAACTCAACCGCGCCACGCTGGATGACGCCGCCGCGCTGCTGGACGGCCTCTACGAACACTCACCCTGGATTGCGCGTGCGGCCCTGGCCAAGCGCCCTTTTGTCTCGCTGGCCCAGCTCAAACACGCCATGGTGTTGGAGGTGGCGAATGGCGGGCGCGATGCGCAGCTGGCACTCCTGCGTGCCCACCCCGAGTTGGCTGGCAAGGCCATGGTGGACAAAAACCTGACGGCCGAGAGTACGAACGAACAAAGCAAGGCGGGCCTGACCCACTGCACGCCGGCTGAGTTCGACAAGATCCAGCAGCTCAACGCACAGTACAACGCGCGCTTTGGTTTCCCCTTCATCCTGGCGGTGCGCGGCCCGCGCGGCATCGGCCTGTCCAAGGCCGAGATCATTGCCACGCTGGAACGCCGCGTGCAAGGGCACCCCGAGTTTGAACTGGCCGAATGCCTCCGCAATGTGCACCGCATTGCCGAGATCCGCCTCAACGACAAGTTTGGCTATGTGCCCACCCAGGGCCACCAGGTGTGGGACTGGCAGGAAGCGCTGGCCCAGCACACCGACCCCGGCTACGCCGAACTGGGCCAACTCACCGTCACCTACCTGACCGACGCGCACCGCGCCTGCGCGCGCCAGATTCAGGCCGACATGCTGGCGGCAGGCTGCGACAGTGCCGTCGTCGACGCGGTGGGCAATGTGGTGGGACGCTATGAAAGTGATAGCTGGTCGCGCAATATCGACGTGGGCCAGAGCCCTAAAACACTTAAAACCCTGCTGACGGGCAGCCACTATGACACCGTGCGCAACGGCGGCAAGTACGACGGCCGCCTGGGCATCTACGTACCGCTGGCGTGCGTGCAAGCGCTGAAGGCCCAGGGCCAACGCCTGCCTTACGCACTGGAGGTGGTGGGCTTTGCCGAAGAAGAAGGCCAGCGCTACAAGGCCACCTTCCTAGGCTCGGGCGCGCTGACCGGCGACTTTGACCCGGCGTGGCTGGACCAGGTGGACGCCGACGGCATTGCCATGCGCGACGCCATGGCGCATGCCGGGCTGGACATGAACGCGATTGCGGCCATCCGCCGCAATCCGGCGGACTACCAAGGCTTTGTGGAAGTGCACATCGAACAGGGCCCGGTGCTCAACGCGCTGGACATTCCTCTGGGTGTAGTCACCTCCATCAACGCCAGCGTACGTTATGTGGGCGAAGTCATCGGCATGGCCAGCCACGCCGGCACCACGCCCATGGACCAGCGGCGCGATGCCGCAGCTGCTGTGG
The DNA here is from genome assembly GCF_056405715.1 of Rhodoferax sp. P1_F3. NCBI lineage: Bacteria > Pseudomonadati > Pseudomonadota > Betaproteobacteria > Burkholderiales > Comamonadaceae > Rhodoferax > Rhodoferax sp. P1_F3. Next base: position 221,452 of record NZ_JBFUBO010000001.1, read on the forward strand.
CCGAACTCATCCTGCTGGTGGAACAACGCGCCGCGCGCGATGGTGACTCGGTAGGCACCGTGGGCATCCTCAACGTGCCCCATGGCTCCATCAACGTGATCCCCGGGCGCTGCCAGTTCTCTCTGGACTTGCGCGCGCCGTCGGACGCGCAGCGCGATGCGTTGGACGCCGATGTGCGCGCTGGCCTGCAAGCGCTGTGCGAGCGGCGTGGCGTGCACCTCACGTTGACCCAAACCATGCAGGCCAGCGCCGCACCCAGCGCGCCCGCCTGGCAACAGCGCTGGGAGCAAGCCGTGGCCGCCCTGGGCGTGCCCCTGCACCGCATGCCCAGCGGCGCGGGCCACGACGCCATGAAGCTGCACACCGTCATGCCGCAGGCCATGCTGTTTGTGCGCGGCCTGAACTCCGGCATCAGCCACAACCCGCTGGAATCCAGCACCAGCGACGACATGCAACTCGCCGTCGACGCCTTCTCCCATTTGCTCGAACAACTGGCTGCGCAAGCCTGAGACCACCCCACCATGACCACTGCCTACGACCAACTCGATACCTGGATTGACGCGCACTTTGACGAACAGGTACGCTTTCTGCAAGAACTGGTGCGTGTGCCCACCGACACGCCGCCGGGCAACAATGCCCCACACGCAGAACGCACCGCGGAATTGCTGGCCACCATGGGCATCGCCGCCGAAAAGCACGCCGTGCCCACTACCGACGTAGTCGCAGCGGGCATGCAAAGCATCACCAACCTGGTGGTACGCCGTGCGTATGGCCCCGGCCTCACTATCGGCCTGAACGCCCATGGCGACGTGGTGCCACCCGGTGAGGGCTGGACCCATGATCCCTATGGCGGAGAAATCGCCGATGGCAACCTGTACGGCCGTGCCACGGCAGTCAGCAAGAGCGACTTTTCCAGCTACACCTTTGCCGTACGCGCACTCGAATCGCTGGGCCTGCCGCTCAAGGGTGCGGTGGAATTGCTATTCACCTACGACGAAGAATTCGGCGGCGAACTGGGCCCGGGCTGGCTGCTGCAAAAAGGCCTCACCAAACCCGACCTGCTCTTGGCCGCCGGCTTCTCCTACCAGGTCATCACCGCACACAACGGCTGCCTGCAAATGGAAGTGACCGTGCACGGCAAGATGGCGCACGCCGCCATTCCCGACACCGGGGTGGACGCGCTGCAGGGCGCGGTGCACATCCTCAACGCGCTGTATGCACAGAACACGCTGTACAAGCAGGTGCGTTCGCAGGTGGAAGGCATCACCCACCCCTACCTGAACGTGGGCCGCATCGAAGGCGGCACCAACACCAATGTGGTCCCCGGCAAGGTGGTGCTCAAGCTGGACCGCCGCATGATCCCCGAGGAAAACCCCACCGAGGTGGAGGCGAACATTCGCCAAGTGATCGCCGATGCGGCTGCGGCCTGCCCTGGCATCACCGTGGACATCAAGCGCCTGCTGCTCGCCAACTCCATGCAGCCGCTACCGGGCAACCAACCGCTGGTGGACGCGCTGCAAAAGCATGGGCAGGCCGTGTTTGGCGAACCCATTCCCGCCATGGGCACGCCGCTGTACACCGATGTGCGCCTGTTCGCTGAGCGCGGCATCCCCGGCGCGATCTATGGCGCCGGCCCGCGCACGGTGCTGGAGTCGCATGCCAAGCGCGCCGACGAGCGTGTGAGCCTGGACGATTTGCGCAAAGCGACCAAGGTAGTGGCGCGCACGCTGCTGGACTTGCTGCAACCTTGAACTAAGTCCCAGGGGCATCGCACAAAATTCCCAAAAGTCAGTCATCGCTTGACAAAGTCGAGAGCCTGAAACTCCGCTTTGGGCACCGGTTTGCTGTAGAGATACCCCTGTGCAACCTGGCACCCATGGGCCTGCAGGAATGCCGCCTGCTCCAGCGTCTCGACCCCTTCGGCCACCACCTCTTGCCCCAGGCAACGTGCAATGGAAAGAATCGCCTTCACCAGCTCTGCACGGAAATGCTCCGTGGTGAGGCTACCGATGAACGAGCGGTCAATTTTCAGGGTGTTGATCGGGAAACGTGCCAGGTAGCTCAGTGATGAATAACCGGTGCCGAAATCGTCGATGGCGATGGTGACGCCCATGGCGTTGAAGCTTTTCAACATCTCCAACACTTGGCCGTGCTCGTCAAGCAACAGGCTCTCAGTGATCTCCAACTCAATCCACTGCGGCTGGCAACCGGTTTCTTCGAGAATATCGCGCACCGTACTAACCAGGTCGTGGGACTGGAACTGGCGCGCCGACAGGTTGATGGCGACCTTATGTAAGGGCTTCTGCGCACCATTCCAATCGCAGGCAGTGCGACACGCGTCACGCAGAACCCACTGGCCAATTTCGATGATCAGTCCGCTGTCCTCGGCAATCGAGATGAACTGATTCGGCGGCACGATGCCCCGCTGCGGATTGTTCCAACGGAGCAACGCCTCTGACCCCACCAGCATGTTGTCGCCCAAGCGAACCTTGGGCTGGTAATACAGCTCCAGCTCGTTGCGTTCAAGCGCACGGCGTAACTCTGACTCCAGCGACAGTTTTTCGTCCGCGCTGGCAGTGAGATCTTTGGAGTAAAAGCGGAAATTGTTGCGACCGGAGCGCTTGGCGAAATACATGGCCGAATCGGCCTGCTTGATCAGCCCATTCGGATCGGTGTCGTCATCGGGGTACACCGCAATGCCGATGCTGGTGGACACAAACACTTCGGTGCCCTCCAGTAAAAACGGCTCATTGAATGCCGTGAGAATTTTGCTGGCCACTCGCCCAAGGTCATCGCCGCTGCGGATATCGGGTAACAAAATGGCGAACTCGTCCCCGCCCAGACGAGCCACGGTGTCATAGATGCGCACACAAAAGGTCAGTCGAAGTGCAGCTTCGCGCAACAGGGCGTCCCCGGCGGGGTGGCCCAGCGAGTCGTTGATGGCCTTGAAGCGGTCCAGATCCAGTAGCATCACTCCAGCCAGTTGGCCGTGCCATTCTGCATCGTGAAGCACCTGGTGCAGGCGATCGTTGAACAAGGCGCGGTTGGGCAACGCGGTCAGATTGTCATAAAACGCCATCTGATGAATCTTCCGGCGGAAGTTGTTCAGCTCAGTGATATCGCGTCCCACAGCCAGCACGGTGGCCACGGTGCCGTTGGCATCAAACTCCGCGGTGAGCCGAATATGGCTGCACAGATCTTGTCCATTCTTGCTCACCCAGGTCAACTCAAATTCGGTGTTGACACCCGTTGCAAGAACCTCACGCAATTTTTCCTCGTAGATCTTGGATTGCTCTCCACCAGGAACCTCGGCGGGGGTTTTGCCAAGCGCAGCTTCCAAACCGCCTTCGACTCCATTCGCCAAGGCCTGATTTGCAAAGATACGGATGCCATCGCGGTTGTAACGGGCGATGGTGTCTGGTGTGTTGTCGATCAGGGTGCGCGACTCATGCTCCCGCTCGGCCAGCGCCGTCTCCAGGCGCCGCTGCTCAGTGACATCGCGTATGGCTGCGCAAATCGCCCCAGCACCCTCATCGATGCTGGGCGGACGGGACAGGGAAATGTCCACGAAAAATTCGCTACCATCTTTACGACGACCTCTCAGCTCGGCAGCATCTCCCCCCATCTTTCTGCCCTTTGAAGGCCCACGGATAAAGCCGTTGCGAAGAGCCACATGTTCACCGCGGGCTTGTGGTGGAACCAGTGTCTCAATCGGCTGGCCGATCAGCTCGTCATCTGCATAACCAAACATCCGGCAAAGCTGCGCATTCACCAACGTAATGGTCCCTTGTTCACTCACTACCAGCATGCCGTCTGGTGCTGATTGCAGAATGCCGCGGTACCAGGCTTCGGTTCTCTGAAGTTGCGCTTGAGATGCCTCCAGTATGGTGGCCTGTTGCTCCATGTCACGGGCCGTCTGTTCCAGACTCCGATTGAGCGCAATGATTTGGTTGAAGTTCTCCCGCAGTGCGCGCTCTGTTTGCTTGCGTTCGGTGATGTCGCGCGCTACGGTCAGGCCGAACCTTGCTCCCTCCTCTTCAAACTGCACGCCGCAGATTTCGACCGGATAGGTTCGACCGTCTTTGGTCCGGTGACGTGTCTCAATGATGTTCATCAAACCGATCGGAGACTCCCACATTATTTTCAATAACACTTCGCGTTGTATGTCCGGGTCAATGTCGCAAGGCCCCATAGTCATCAGCTCTTCGCGGCTATAGCCCAGTGCACGGCAAGCGGCTTCGTTCACATAGGTAAAGCGAAGCTGTTCGTCGATCATGAAAATGGCATCTGCTGACATATCAATTGCGCGGTCGAGCAGTTCCAGCTTCTGCTGCGCCCGCTTGCGTTCGGTGATGTCATGCACGTAGCCATACCAGACGATGCCGCCATCCGGATGTGGCTCCGGATGGGTGTTGGATTCCATCCAGCGCTCTCCACGCGTGGGGTGAGTGATCCGGTACTCCTCGTGCCACGTCGTCATGTTGCGCGCCGATTCAGCAATCGAATCCGCCACCCGCCGTGCATCGTCTGGATGGGTCATCGCCATAAGCGGCGTTGCGTCGTTCACAACGTCTTGCGGCCGCAGGCCGAACAGTTCTTCGATCTTCGGAGAGACATAGGGCATGCATATCGAACCGTCCGGGCGCGAATAGAACGCCCCCATCATGCCCGGAGAAGACTCGGCCAGAGCACGAAGCTCGCGCTCGCGTTCAACCACAGCCTGCTGCATGCGGTAAAACTCCGTCATGTTGCGCCCCAGCCCCAACACGCTGACGATGCGACCTTCGGCATCGAACTCCGGCACGAGGCTGACTTCGTGGAATTGAATCTCATCACCAACCGGAATGGATTGACGCACCAGTTCCACCATCTGCCCGGCTGCAACAACCTGGGCGATGGCCGCCTTCACGTGCCCATGGGTATCGGGGAGCGGTTGGCCGATGAGATCGCTTGCAGCAAGGCCCAGCGTTCGTTCATGGACGGGGTTCACATACAAATAACGGCCTTCCACATCCCAGCGCGCAATATTGTCCGGCAGGTTTTCCGCCAGCGAACGAAACTCGCGCTCACGCTCGACCAACTCATTCTGTAGGCGCTTGCGCTCAGTGATGTCCAGCGATGTGCCAATAAAGCGCACAGGTTTGCCCTGCGCATCGTATTGCGGCTCACCCTGCTCCAAGATGTATTTGACCCTTCCATCCGGGAACAACAGGCGATGCTCGATTTCGTAGAGCGAGTGGTTGCCAATGGCTTCGTTGTAGGCCTGCGTTACGCGCTCCCTGTCCTGCGGGTGCACCGTATCGACGAATGCCGCGAAGTCCGCCTTGAATTTCGTCTTGTCGATTTCCCAAATACGAAAAATCTCATCCGACCAAACGAGCTTATCGTTCAGCAAATCCACATCCCAACTGCCGACATGGGCAATGCGCTGGGCATCTTGCAGCATGTGTTCGCTGTCAGCCAAAGCTTTTTCAATTGCTTTGCGCTCGGTGATGTCACGACTGATGGCAACAACATACCGCTGCCCATCACTGAACGTGAAAGGAGATTTTTGGGTTAGCAGGTAGCGCGTATTGCCATCCGCACCGGTGAGGGCCTCCTCGTTGAGGTTGACTTGGCCGGACTTGAACACTAGATCGTCTTTTTCCCAGAACACGTCAGCTTGCTCTTTGGGCAAGAAATCGTAGTCCGACTTGCCAAGCAGTACTTCACGAGGGTGGCCTAGCATGGCGCAACAGGTGTCGTTCAGCAGTATCCAGTGATGCTCGCTGTCCTTGACGGAGATGTTGTCGGAGATGGAATTGATGACCTTGCTGAGAAAGTTGCGCGAGTCCTCCAGAGCATGCTCCATGCGCTTACGCTCGGTGATGTTGTGTGAAAAGATGGTCAACCCAACGACTTCGCCTGCATCATTGCAAATTCGCGAACCGTGGTGTTCGTAGTATTCGTAGGTCGTGGTGCCCTCTTGCACGACTGCTTCCCTTGTCTCCACGAAGAGACTGTGACCCGCCAACGCAGGCCCGAATCCATGGCGGAAAAACTCCCTGAATTCCTCGCGCTCGACGATGTCGATCGCGCTCATCCCAATGGCAATATCCACCCCTCTCAATTTTGAGCTTCTAGTGTGTTCTGCATTGAACATCAGATAGCGGTAGTCACGGTCAAGTGCCCAAACGCTCACGTCGGATGCGCTTTCCATCACAGAATGCAGCAGATTGCTTTGGGCACGGTAGCGTGCTTCGCGCTCCTGATCCGCCGACGTCAATTCCTTGTTCTGGTGGTTCGACACCACGTAAGAAAGCACGGCATCATGAACTTGGCGCGAAAGCAGCAGCATCAACCCCAGATAAACCAGCGCGATCAAAGTCATGATGTGCTGGTCAAATAAAAATAACCATAGAGCGACTGGCAACAAAGAAGACAGCATGAATGCGCCGGATGCCTGCGGGATCGATGCCATGGTCGCGCTGGCAAATGCGCTGACCCCCGCGATCACGAAGACCAGCAGAAGGGTGGTTTGATCCCGAGGCGACTCGGGGAAGCAAAAGACGGTGAGCCCCCAGCACAGCCCCGTGGCTGCCGCCCCGATCACATAGCCAGTGATCCAATGGCTGGGCTCGGCGCGGGTGCTCGAGTCCAGCTTCAGAAAGCGACGGGCGAACAGGTAGCGAACCCCCAGGATCGACCACAGGACAAAAAGCCAGGCCAGGAGCCCCTGCCGGGCAACGGTCGGCCACAAGGCGACCACCACCAGCGATGACACCAACAGGCTGGAAACTGTAGAAAGCGTTACCCGTTGGTACGCCATACGCAGCCGCGTCAGGATCAGATGCCTGACGTCACTTTGCATGCTTGCGCTGATCATCCATTCATCCTCTGTATTGCTGAGTCTTCGGGCTGCTTTGATCAGTCGTTTCAAAAATCGCCAAAATGTTCAAACTCAGCATGCCCCTGAAGATTGTAGGGGTCAAGTTTTTTATGAAGAGATGCCCCTGAATTGGGCATCCTTCTTGCGTGTTAACTTCTGTCTGTTGAACCCAAGGAACCTTCATGAAAAAGCGCTATTTCTTGCACGCCGTGGCCCTCGCGGTAGCTACCCTGACGGCCGGTACGGCCCTGGCCCAGGTCACCCCCATCAAGTTCCAGCTGGACTGGCGCTTTGAAGGCCCCGCGGCTTTGTTCCTCACCCCCGCCGCCAAGGGTTATTTCAAGGACGCCAAGCTCGATGTCACCATTGATGCCGGCAACGGCTCCGGTGGCACCGTGACCCGTGTGGCATCGGGTGCTTACGACATGGGCTTTGCCGACCTGGCCGCGCTCATGGAATTCCACGCCAACAACGCCGATGCACCCAACAAGCCTGTGGCCATCATGATGGTCTACAACGACACGCCCGCATCGGTCATGGCTCTGAAGAAGTCGGGCATCAAGAGCCCTGCGGACCTGAATGGCAAGAAGCTCGGTGCCCCGGTGTTTGATGCCGGCCGCCGCGCCTTCCCCATCTTCGCCAAGGCCAACAACATCAGCGGTGTGCAGTGGACCGCCATGGACCCGCCCCTGCGCGAAACCATGCTGGCCCGCGGCGACGTGGACGCCATCACCGGCTTCACCTTCACCTCACTGCTGAACCTGGAAGCCCGTGGCGTCAAAGCTACAGACGTGGTGGTGCTGCCCTACCCTGACTATGGCGTGAGGCTGTATGGCAACGCCATCATTGCCTCGCCCAAGATCCTGAAAGAAAACCCCGCCGCGGTGAAAGCCTTCCTGGCCGCGTTTGCCAAAGGCATGAAGGACGTGATCGGCAACCCCGCCGCGGCCATTGAGGACGTGAAGGCCCGTGACGGCATCATCAACACCGAACTCGAAACCCGCCGCCTGAAGCTGGCCATCGACACCGCCATCAACAGCGCTAATGCACGCGCCGAAGGCTTTGGCCAGGTCAACGGCCCCCGCCTGTCCTTGATGGCCTCACAGGTATCGGACGCGTTCAACACCAAGAGCCGCGTGAACCCCGACGTGGTGTGGAACGGCAGCTTCCTGCCCTCCAAAGCGGCCCTGGATGTCCTGCCCAAGAAGTAAGTCATGAGCGCATCCGTCTCCCCCTGGTTTGTCGATTTTCAGGATGTCTGGCTGGCCTACAACGAGGAGCTGCTCAAGCAGAACCACTTCGCGGTCGAGGCCATCGACCTGAAGGTGCGCAAGGGCGAATTCATCGCCATCGTCGGGCCTTCGGGCTGCGGCAAGTCCACCTTCATGAAGCTCACCACCGGCCTGAAGATGCCGTCCATGGGCAAGATCCTGATCGACAACCAGCCGGTGACGGGGCCACTCAAAATTTCGGGCATGGCGTTTCAGGCGCCCTCGCTGCTGCCGTGGCGCACCACGGTAGACAACGTGCTGCTGCCGCTGGAAATCGTGGAGCCCTACCGCAGCAACTTCAAGGCCAAGCGCAAGGAATACGAGGAACGCGCCCGCAAGCTGTTGCAAAAGGTAGGCCTGGCGGGTTACGAAGACAAATTCCCCTGGCAGCTCTCGGGTGGCATGCAGCAGCGCGCCAGCATCTGCCGCGCGCTGATCCACGAGCCCAAGATGCTGCTGCTAGACGAGCCCTTTGGCGCGCTGGATGCGTTCACGCGCGAAGAGCTGTGGTGCATCCTGCGCGACCTGTGGACCGAGCAGCAATTCAACGTGATTCTGGTCACGCACGATCTGCGCGAGTCGGTGTTTCTGGCCGATACGGTATACGTGATGAGCAAGAGCCCGGGCCGCTTTGTGGTGAAGAAGGAGATTGAGCTGCCGCGCCCGCGCGACCTGGAGATCACCTACACCAAAGAATTTACGGACATCGTGCACGAGCTGCGCGGGCACATTGGTGCCATGCGCAAGACCGGCGCCACCATCAACCAGTAAACCGCCATGAACCAAAAGAAAATAGAACAATGGTCGCCCTGGTTGCTCTTGGTGACCGTGGTCGTGCTGTGGCAAATCCTGTGCTCGGCCTTTGATGTGTCCGAATTCATCTTCCCCAGTCCCTGGCGCATCTGGACCCAATTCTGGGAGTTCAAGGGCATCATCGCCGCCCATGCCTGGCGTACGTACTGGGTCACCATGGCGGGCTTTGGCATCGCCATCGTAGTCGGTGTCATGCTGGGCTTTTTGATTGGCAGCTCGCGCCTGGCCTATGCCGCCGTGTACCCGCTCATGACCGCCTTCAACGCCCTGCCCAAGGCGGCTTTTGTGCCCATCCTCGTGGTGTGGTTTGGCATTGGCGTAGGCCCGGCCATCCTCACGGCCTTCCTCATCAGCTTCTTCCCCATCATGGTCAACATCGCCACCGGCCTGGCCACACTGGAGCCAGAGCTCGAAGATGTGCTGCGCGTGCTGGGCGCTAAGCGCTGGGACGTGCTGGTGAAGGTCGGCCTGCCGCGCTCCATGCCCTACTTCTACGGCTCGCTCAAGGTCGCCATCACGCTGGCCTTTGTGGGCACCACGGTGTCCGAAATGACCGCTGCCAACGAAGGCATTGGCTACCTGCTCATCAGCGCAGGATCGGCCATGCAGATGGGCCTGGCCTTCTCCGGCCTGGTGGTGGTGGGTGCCATGGCCATGGTGATGTACGAGCTGTTCAGCGCGATTGAAAAACACACCACCGGCTGGGCCCATCGCGGCTCTCAAAACACCTGATGACACCAGAGCAGATTGAGCGCCATTTGCTGCGCGCCAATGCTGTGGCCGCGCGTGCCATAGCTTTGGGGCGCCATCCCTTCGGCGCCATCCTTATAGCCCCCGATGGCGAGACCGTGCTGGCCGAACAGGGCAATGTGGACACGGTGAACCACGCCGAGTCCACGCTGGCACGCGTGGCCGCTACCAACTACACGCCGGAATACCTGTGGGGTTGCACATTGGTCACCACCGTAGAGCCCTGTGCCATGTGCGCAGGCACCCAGTATTGGGCGCACATTGGCCACCTGGTGTTTGGCATGACGGAGCGGCGCCTACTGGAGTTGACCGGCAACCACGCCGAGAACCCCACCATGGACCTGCCCTGCCGCACGGTGCTGGCAGCGGGCCAGCAGCAGGTGCAAGTGACTGGCCCCGTGCCAGCGGTGGAAGAGGCCATTGCGGCCCTGCACCGCGGTTTCTGGGCCCGATAAGAATGGTGTGGCACGCCCAGCTCGACCTGAGCTACCGTCTGGAATCGGGCCGCACCGTGGCCCGCCATGTGCACAGCGGCCCGCTGCGCATTCTGCAAAGCCTGTACCCCGAGGGCGATGCCACCTGCCACAACGTGCTGGTGCACCCGCCAGGTGGCCTGGTGGGCGGCGATACGCTGTCCATCACCGTGCGTGCCAATGCCGGTTCGCACGGCCTCATCACCACGCCCGGGGCCACCCGTTTCTACCGGTCGGAGGGCCCTTGGGCCACGCAGCACAGTCGCCTCACGCTGGACGACGGCGTGCGCATGGAATGGTTGCCCCTGGAGGCCATTTGCTACGACGGCTGCCAGGCCCGCAACCAGCTGCAGCTGGAGCTGGCCCCCAGCGCCGAATGCATGGGCTGGGACATCACCGCGCTGGGCCTGCCCCATGCGCAGCTGCCGTTTACGCGGGGCCAGCTGGAGCAACACATCGAGATCCCCGGCGTCTGGCTAGAGCGCGGGCGCATTGACGCACAAGACCAGCGCCTGATGCAAAGCCCTGCCGGGCTGGACGGCCAACGCTGCCTGGCAACCCTATTTTTTGCCAGCGGCAGCCCGCTAACGCGACCGCGTAAGGAAGCCCTGCTGGACATCGCGCGGCATGCCACCGAAGGCCACCCGTTGGCACGCAGCGTGGGCGCCACCAGCCCCAACCCGCGCGTGGTGGTGGTGCGTGCCCTGGCCCCCACGGTAGAGCCCGCCATGCAGCTGCTACGCAACATCCGCCGCGCTTGGCGCGCCGAGGCCTGGGCGCTCAGCGCCGCAGACCCCAGAATCTGGTCCATGTGACAGCGCCCATTCCGGGTGCGCTGCGCCCATAATGCGAGCGATGGCAGAGCTAGATACTGACTTTTCTGAATGCACCGCCCTGGTCGTGGATGGCAACCCTACGTCGCGATCCATCTTGGTATCGCAGTTGCGGGACTTTGGTGTTGCCACCGTGGCCCAGGCGGCCCGCCCCATCGATGCGCGCAAGCAACTGGAATACCGGGGCTTTGACTTTGTGCTGTGTGAACAGCACTTCGCCACCGATGAAATGTCGGGCCAGGACCTGCTGGACGACCTGCGGCGCAACCAACTGCTGCCGTTCTCCACCATATTCATCATGATCACTGGCGAGGCCACCTACGCCAAGGTGGCCGAGGCGGCTGAGTCCGCGCTGGACGGCTACCTGCTCAAGCCCCACAAAGCCATCCATCTGGGAGAACGCCTGGCTGCGGCGCGCACCCGCAAGGTCTCGCTGCAGGGCATTTTCAGCGCCATCGAGGAAGAGCGCTTTGAAGAAGCTGCCGCCATGTGCATGGACCGCTTCGAGTCCCGAGGCCAGTTCTGGTTGTACGCCGCCCGCGTAGGCGCCGAGCTGCTGCTGCGCCTGGGCCGCCATGGCGAAGCGCAGGTGCTGTACAAGGCCGTGATTGCCGCCAAGACGCTGCCCTGGGCACGCCTGGGTGTGGCCCGCGCGCAGCTGGAGGCCGGCAACATCAACCAGGCCACCGGCACGCTGGAAAACCTCATCAACGACGACCCCAGCTACGCCGATGCCTACGACGTGATGGCCCGCGCCTACTTCGAGCTGGGCCGCTTTGACAAGGCGCTGGAGACCTACAAGATGGCGTCCACGCTGACACCGGCCTCCGTGAGCCGCGTGCAAAACCTGGCCATGATGACCTACTACTCGGGCAACCACGAAGATGCCGAGCGCCTGCTGGACAAGACGGTGCGCCTGGGTATCGAGTCCAAGATGTTCGACAGCCAGAGCCTGGTGCTGCTGGCCTTCACGCGCCTGGAAAGCAACGACCGCAAAGGATTGCAGCGCTGCCAGGACGATTTTTTGCGCCTTATCGACAAGGACCCGGACAACGTGCGACTGCAGCGCCTGTCGGCCGTGGTGGATGTGCTCAGCCTGATCCAACAGCAGCAGTTTGGACCCTCGCTGAACGCGGTGCGGGACATGGCCCGGGCTGTGCAGACACCGCAGTTTGACTTTGAGTCCGCCAGCAACCTGGTCACCCTGGTGTCCCACCTGGCGCGAAAGGCCATCCAGCTCGATGAGGTGGCCTCCGTGGTAGAGGCGCTGGCCAAGCGCTTCTGCAGCAACCGCTCCATCACGGAGCTGCTGGCCGCCAGCGCACTGGCCTACCCCCCGTACCAGGCGGTCATCCGCACGGCCCAAACCCAGGTGCTGGAGTACACCGAAGCGGCGATGACGCTGAGCCTAGGGGGCGACCCCACCGCTGCGGTCAAAAACCTGATCTTGCATGGCAAAGAAACTATGAACGCGCGCCTGGCCGAAAACGCCTACCAGCTGCTGCAAAAACACAGCGGCAAGGTCAAGGAAGAGGCGCACTTGCAGGGCTTGGTCAACGAGTTGCGTGCTCTGTGTGGCCCGGTGATTAGCCGTGCCTCCCTGGGCGAGCAAAAACGCCAGGCAGGTGGCTTGGCACTGCGCACGGGCAAGCGGGTACCGCCCGACGCACCACCCACCCTCACCTAGATAGCCACCAAGGCGCGCACACCGTCGATCTCCATGTTGTCACCCTTGCCACGGGCCAGCACCGCACCACGCTCCATCACCACATAGTCGTCGGCCAACTCCTGGGCAAAGTCGTAGTACTGTTCCACCAGCACGATGGCCATGTCACCGCGATCCGCCAGCATGCGGATCACGCGGCCAATATCCTTGATGATGCTGGGCTGGATGCCTTCGGTGGGCTCGTCCAAAATCAATACTTTGGGGCCGGCTGCCAGTGCGCGCGCAATGGCCAGCTGCTGCTGCTGCCCGCCGGACAGGTCACCGCCGCGGCGGTTCAGCATCTGCTTGAGCACGGGGAACAGCTCGAACAACTCGGGCGGAATCGGCGTGCTGGCGCTCTTGTAGGCCAGGCCCATGCGCAGGTTTTCTTCCACCGTCAGGCGCGCAAAGATCTCACGCCCCTGCGGGACAAAGCCCAGGCCCAGGCGCGCCCGTTCATAGGGCGTGAGCTTCTGGATGGGCTTGCCATCGAACTCAATGCTGCCGGACTTGATGGGCACCAGACCCATCATGGACTTGAGCAGCGTGGTCTTGCCCACCCCGTTGCGGCCCAGGATGACCGTGACCTTGCCGATCTCGGCCTCCAGGCTCACATCGCGCAGAATGTGCGAGCCGCCATAGTATTGGTTGACGTTCTTGATTTTCAGCATGTGCTCACTACCTTAGCGTCCCAAATACACTTCAATGACGCGCTCGTCCGATTGCACCTGGTCCAGCGTGCCTTGCGCCAGCACCGAGCCATCGCACAGCACGGTAACGATGTCGCTGATGGTGCGGATAAAGCTCATGTCGTGCTCCACCACCATGAGCGAGTGCTTGCCCTTGAGCGTGAGGAACAGCTCGGCCGTGCGCTCAGTTTCCTCGTCGGTCATACCCGCCACAGGTTCGTCCAGCAGCAGCAACTTGGGGTCTTGCATGAGCAGCATGCCGATCTCCAGCCATTGCTTTTGCCCGTGGCTCAGGTTGCCGGCCAGGCGGCCCACGCTATCGGCGAGGTGGATGGTGTGCAGCACCTCAGCCAGGCGGTCGCTCTGGGCCGAGTCCAGCCTGAAGAACATCGAGGCCTTCACGCCCTTGTTGGTCTTCAGGGCCAGCTCCAGGTTCTCGAACACCGTGAGCTGCTCAAACACCGTGGGTTTCTGGAATTTGCGGCCAATGCCAAGCTGCGCAATCTCGGCTTCCTTGAAGCGCAGCAAGTCGATGGTGCTGCCAAAGAATACGGTGCCTGAATTGGGCCGTGTCTTGCCGGTGATGATGTCCATCATCGTGGTCTTGCCTGCACCATTGGGGCCAATGATGCAGCGCAGCTCGCCCGGTGCAATGTCCAGCGACAGCTTGTTGATGGCCTTGAAGCCATCGAAACTCACACTCACGTCTTCGAGATAGAGAATGCGACCATGGGTGACGTCCACCTCACCGGCCTTGGCCACGCGCGAGAAGCCCGCCGCGCGGCCACCTGATTCGGTTTGCCCGGACTGGGCCACCAACGCGGCCATGTGATCCTGGACGCGCTTGGCGCCCTGCTCCAACAGGTCGGGAGTCATGCTTTGCTCCCTTTGAGTTTCTTGATCAAGCCAACCACTCCATCGGGCAGAAACAGGGTCACGCCAATGAACAGCGCACCCAGAAAGTACAACCAGAACTCGGGGTAGGTCACGGTGAGCCAGCTCTTGGCACCGTTGACGATGAAAGCTCCCACCACCGGGCCAATCAGCGTGGCACGGCCACCAACTGCAGCCCAGATGGCAATCTCGATGGAGTTGGCCGGACTCATCTCACTGGGATTGATGATGCCCACCTGCGGCACATACAGCGCACCAGCCACACCGCACATCATGGCCGAGATGACCCAGATGGTGAGCTTGTAGCCAATGGGGTTGTAGCCGCTGAACATGACGCGGGTTTCCGCGTCGCGCACGGCCTGCAGCACACGGCCAAACTTGCTGTTCACCAGCCAGCGTGCCATCAGGAAGAAGACCAGCAGCGTGGCCGCCGTCAGCACAAACAGCGTCATGCGCATGCTGGTGGTGGCAATGGGAATGTCCAGAATGCGCTTGAAATCGGTGAAGCCGTTGTTGCCGCCAAAGCCCGTCTCGTTGCGGAAGAACAGCAGCATGGCCGCAAACGTCATGGCCTGGGTGATGATGGAGAAGTACACGCCCTTGATGCGCGAGCGGAAGGCGAAGAAACCGAAGATCAACGCCACCAGGCCGGGCACCAGCACCACAAACAGCAGCGTGGCGATGAAGCTGCCCGAGAAGGTCCAGTGCCAGGGCAAAGTCTTCCAGTCCAGGAACACCATGAAGTCGGGCAAGGCGCTCTTGTAGTTGCCGTCCAGGCCGATCTGGCGCATGAGGTACATGCCCATGGCGTAGCCGCCCAGTGCAAAGAACACGCCATGGCCCAGGCTCAGGATGCCGGTGTAGCCCCAGATCAGGTCCATGGCCAGCGCGCAGATGGCGTAGCACATGATCTTGGCGACCAGGCCCACCGCAAAGTCGCTGAGGTGGAACACGCTGCCCACGGGCACCAGCAGGTTAAGCACCGGCACCAGCGCGCACAGCACCACCAGGGCGCCCAACCAGGCGCCCCAGCCACTGCGGCTGAGCAAGGGTTGGGGTGACGGGAGAACAAGGGTAGGAACGGGGGAGGTACTCATGCTTCTGCGCTCCGGCCCTTCATGGCAAAGATGCCTTGGGGACGTTTCTGGATAAAGATGATGATGAAGACCAGCACGGCGATCTTGGCCAGCACAGCGCCGGTCCAGCCTTCCAAAAATTTGTTCAGCACACCCAGGCCCAGCGCAGCGTAGACGGTGCCGGCCAACTGGCCCACGCCGCCCAGCACCACCACCATGAACGAGTCCACGATGTAACCCTGGCCCAGGTCTGGCCCCACGTTGCCCACCTGGCTCAGCGCACAGCCGGCCAGGCCCGCAATGCCGCTGCCCAGCGCAAACGCGTAGGTATCGATGCGCGCCGTGTTCACCCCCATGCACGAGGCAATGGGGCGGTTCTGCGTCACACCACGCACGAACAGGCCCAGCCGGGTTTTCTCGATGAGGAACCACACGCCCAGCAGCAC
The DNA here is from genome assembly GCF_056405715.1 of Rhodoferax sp. P1_F3. Classification (NCBI taxonomy): domain Bacteria; kingdom Pseudomonadati; phylum Pseudomonadota; class Betaproteobacteria; order Burkholderiales; family Comamonadaceae; genus Rhodoferax; species Rhodoferax sp. P1_F3. Next base: position 237,270 of record NZ_JBFUBO010000001.1, read on the forward strand.
CGCAAAGGCAAAGCCCACGATGACCAGACGGTTGTAAGGCAGGGACAAATTGCCCATGACCTGCACGCCACCGCTCATCCAGCTGGGGTTTTCCACGCCCACGTTTTGCGCACCAAAGATCGTACGCACTAGTTGCATGAGCATGAGGCTGATACCCCAGGTGGCCAGCAGTGTTTCCAGTGGCCGGCCGTAGAGAAAGCGGATCACCCCGCGCTCCAGCGCCGCGCCCACCAGAGCCGACGCCATAAAGGCCACGGGCAGCGATGCCAGCAGGTACCAGTCAAACGCGCCGGGGAGGTATTTCTGGAACACGCCCTGCACCACATAGGTGGCGTAGGCACCTATCATCATCAGTTCGCCGTGGGCCATGTTGATCACGCCCATCAGGCCATAGGTAATGGCCAGACCCAGCGCCACCAGCAACAAGATGGAACCCAGGCTGATACCGCTGAAGATGGCCCCCAGCCGGTCGCCCCAGGCCAGGCGCGACTCCAGCGCGCGCAGGCTCTTGTCCAGCGCGGCCTTCACGGGGCCATCGGTCTCAATCTTCAGGCGCTCCACCAATAGCGTCTTCGTGGCAGCCAGGGTACTGTCGCCCAGCGAGCCGGCAGCCTCCAGCCGTTTGGCCGTGTCGGCGCTGCCCAGCAGCGCAGCGGCGCGCAACAGCGTGATCTGCTCCTTGATGTCGGGCACGGTCTCGGCGGCCAGCGCCTTCTCGATCAGTGGCAGCTTGCTCTCGTCCACCTCGCCCTGCAGGGTCTTCACAGCTTCGCGGCGCACTTTCACATCCGTCGAGAGCAGCTTCACCGCGGCCAGCGCCGTGTCCAGCTCGCCGCGCATGCGGTTGTTGTTCATCACGTCTTCGGCGCTGTCGGTCAGCACCACTTCGGCATTGGTCACGGGGTCCACGCCCATGCCGTCCACCACCAGCACCGGGCGGTCGCCCATCACCTTCACGGCATCGTCAGACAGCGCCTGCAGAAAGCGCACGGTGTTGGCATCGGCTCCCGCAACGGCGGCACGCAGGGCTTCGATACGCGCATCGCCCTCGCCCACTGCCATGGCTTTTGCCTCGTTGGCCGTCAGCGCCTGGGCGCGGGTAGCTATCAAAACAATAGCAATGACCAGCACATGAAATAGTCGTTTTGGCATACGCCAACTCTCCGGGTAAATAAAACAAGCCGCCACGGCCCGTACAGGCAGTGGCGGCTTTGGCTAAAGAAAACTTAGCCTCTCCCTGCCTTCGCCTTACTTCTTGACAGGCTCGTCAGGCTTGACGTCGTTGCCTTCGATGTACGGAGACCATGGCTTGGCTTTCACAGGGCCGGGTGTCTTCCACACCACGTTGAACTGGCCGTCGGCCTTGACTTCGCCGATGAACACCGATTTGTGCAAGTGGTGGTTCTTTTCATCCATCTTGGAGACGATGCCGCTTGGCGCCTTGAAGGTCTGGCCGGCCATCGCTGCAATCACCTTGTCCACATCGGTGGACTTGGCTTTCTCCACAGCCTGCTTCCACATGTTGATACCGATGTACGTCGCTTCCATCGGGTCGTTGGTCAGAGGCTTGTCCTTGTGACCAGCAATGCCCTTGGCCTTGGCGTAGTCAGACCACTTCTTGATGAACTCGGTGTTGGTCGGGTTCTTGATGGACATGAAGTAGTTCCAGGCAGCCAGGTGGCCCACGAGTGGCTTTGTGTCCACGCCGCGCAGTTCTTCTTCACCCACGGAGAAGGCAACGACTGGCACGTCCTTGGCCTTCAGGCCGGCGTTACCCAGCTCCTTGTAGAAGGGCACGTTGGAGTCACCGTTGATGGTGGACACCACAGCGGTCTTGCCACCGGCAGCGAATTTCTTCACGTCAGCCACGATGGTCTGGTAATCGCTGTGGCCAAACGGGGTGTACTTCTCGTCGATGTCGGTGTCCTTCACACCCTTGCTGTGCAAGTAGGCGCGCAGGATCTTGTTGGTGGTGCGGGGGTACACATAGTCGGTACCCAGCAGCACCCAACGCTTGGCGCCGCCGCCTTCTTTGCTCATCAGGTAGTCCACTGCAGGAATGGCTTGCTGGTTGGGGGCTGCACCGGTGTAGAACACGTTCTTGGACAGCTCTTCACCTTCGTACTGCACGGGGTAGAACAGCAGGCCGTTCAACTCTTCCAGCACGGGCAAAGCGGATTTGCGAGACACCGAAGTCCAGCAGCCGAAGATGACGGCGACCTTGTCTTGCGTCAGCAACTGTTTGGTTTTCTCCGCAAACAGGGGCCAGTTGGAAGCGGGGTCGACCACCACGGGTTCGAGCTTCTTGCCCAGCACGCCGCCCTTGGCGTTGATTTCGTCAATGGCCATCAGCACGGTGTCTTTCAACACGGTTTCCGAAATAGCCATGGTGCCTGACAAGCTGTGCAGGATACCGACCTTGATGGTGTCTGCGGCGAACGCAGGCACGGCGGACAAGGTGGTCAGGGCGACGGCAGCGGTGAGTGCCTTCAGGGTAAAACGGCGAGAGTTCTGGCGTTGCATGTGGGCTTCTCCGAGGGTTAAAAACTGGTGTCGGCTTGCTTTTACAAACCGATAGAGTGACTGTAGGGATGCCCCCCTGAACTGGAAATACGCCGTGTGGCGTACACCTGCCCTGCAAGTGCCCCAGCCCCCCGGGCACGCACCGGATGACGGCCAGCACGAAACCCTCTACACTGGATGCAGGCACTTGATTTACTCACTTTTTGATAGCTACTCGCGCATATTCCATGGGGGCTAGACGCCGATTTCTCTTGCAACTTGCGGCCACAGGCAGTCTGGCCGGGCTGAGCCACGCGCTGGCCAATGGCAACAAGCCGCTGCCCAATGGCATCCACAGCCTGCGCGGCGAGGTGCGCGTCAACGGCGCCCCCGCGCACGTGGGCCAGGCCGTGCTGCAGGGCGACACGGTGAGTACGGGCGCGCAGAGCGAGGTGGTCTATGTGATGGCCAACAACGCCTACCTGATGCGCAACAACAGCCAAGTGAGTTTTTTGATGGACGGCGCCGTGGGCGTGATGCGCGTGCTCACCGGCAAGGTGCTGTCGGTGTTTGGCCCCGGCGCCAAACGCATCGAAACCGCCACCGCCACCGTGGGCATTCGCGGCACCGCCTGCTACATCGAGACACAGGACACGCAGGTTTACTTTTGCCTGTGCTACGGCACGGCCGACGTCCAGCCCCTGGCCGACGTCAGCCAGGCGCAAACCCTAACCACCCTCTACCACGACCGGCCCATCACGATTGGCGCAGACCGCAGTCGGCCGCTGCTGCAGCCCGCGCCTGTGTTGAACCACCGCGATGCCGAGCTCACGCTGCTCGAAGCCACGGTGGGCCGTGTGCCCCCATTCCATGGGCGCCCCGCGTCCAGCGGCTACTAGCCCGTTCCTACACCGTCTGCACGTAGTCGCCCACCACCTCGGCCATCCAGTCCATGACCACGCGCACGCGCTTGGACAGGTTGCGGCGGTTGGCATACAACAGGGTCTGCGGCATGGGGAGTGCCACATGTTGGGGCAGCACTTCCACCAACAGCCCCTGCTTCAGCAGCAGGTGCACACCCACTGCCGGCGCCTGGATCAGACCCAGACCCGCCAGGCAGGCCGCCGTGTAAGCATCGGCGTTGTTCACGGTGATAGCGCCCTGCATGGGCAGACTCAGCATCTGACCATTCTCGGAATAATCAAAGCCACCGGGCTTGGCACCCAAGGTGCTGGCGTAGTGCACCAGGCGGTGCTGCGCCAGGTCCACCAGCGTATGCGGCGTGCCATATGCCTGCAAGTAGGCCGGACTGACCACATTCACCATGCGCAGCGGCGGCAGCGGGCGCGCCACCAGGCTGGTGTCGCCCACGGGGCCCACACGCAGCACGCAGTCAAAGCCCTCGCGCACCAGGTCCACACGGCGCTCGGTGCTGCTGATCTCCAGCTCCAGCAGCGGGTGCAGGGCCAGCAGCTCCGGCAAGCGCGGAATGACGGCATGGCGCGCCATGCCCGTGCTCATGTCGATGCGCACGCGGCCGCGCAGGTTTTGCACGCCCTGTTGCTGGAACATGGTTTGCACTTCGTCCACATCGGCCAGCAAATCTTTGCAGCGCTCGTAGAAGGCCTGGCCGTCCTGCGTGGGCTGCACCTTGCGCGTGGTGCGGTGCAAAAGGCGCGTGCCCAGCTCGGCCTCCAACTGCTGCACGGCGATGGACACACTGGCCTTGGGCAGGCCCAGCGCGTCCGCCGCCTGCGTGAAGCTGGCCAGCTCGGCCACACGGGTAAAGATCTGCATGCGGTCCAGGGTGCTCATTGTTCAATTATTGCAAACAATGCAATCACCATTGGCATATTTATCAAACTCGTGCCGCTCAATAGACTCGCTTCCATCACCAACCCATCAAGGAAGTTCCTATGTCTACTAGCCCCTCCTCCACCCCCATCGCCCTCGTCACCGGCGGCAGCCGCGGCCTGGGCAAAAACACCGCACTGCACATTGCCAAGAACGGCAGCGACGTCATCCTCACCTACCGCAGCCAAGCCGCCGAGGCACAAGCGGTGGTCGCTGAAATCACGGCGCTGGGCCGCCGCGCCGTGGCGCTGCAACTCGACACCGGCGACAGCGCCAGCTTTGCGGAATTTGCAGCGCAGGTGAAGGCCGCGCTGGCCAGCACCTGGCAGCGTGAACGCTTTGACTTTCTCGTGAACAACGCCGGTGTGGGCGTACATGCCAGCCTGATGGAAACGACGGAGGCGCAGTTCGACACGCTGATGAACATCCACCTGAAGGGCGTGTTCTTTCTTACACAAAAGCTGCTGCCGCTGATGAGCGACGGCGGGCGCATCGTCAACCTCTCCAGCGGCTTGGCCCGCTTTGCGCTGCCCGGCTACGCGGCCTACGGTGCGATGAAGGGCGCGATCGAGACGCTGACGCGCTATATGGCCAAGGAGCTGGGCCCACGTGGCATTGCCGTCAACGTGGTGGCACCCGGCGCGATCGAGACCGACTTTGGTGGCGGCGCTGTGCGCGACAACGCACAGCTCAATGCCTTTGTGGCCGCCAACACCGCGCTAGGCCGCACCGGTGTGCCGGACGATATTGGCGCCATGATTGCCTCATTGCTGACACCGGCCAACCGCTGGGTCAACGCCCAGCGCATCGAAGCGTCGGGCGGCATGTTTCTGTAAGCGCCCGCTGCTACCATGGTCTCCTCCGAGGAGACCTTATGCACACTGGCTCTGCCCCCACCCCATCAACCCGCATCCAGCGCCGCCTTGCCGGGCTGGTCTGCGGCTTAGCTCTCACCTTGTTGGGCGGTTGCGCCGATGTGCACTGGGAGCGCGCGTTTTACGACGGCTTCCAGCGCTGCCCGCCAGGCCGCGGCGCACAGAACGAGTCCTGCGGCAAAGGTCCGGCATATGACCGCTACGAGCAGGAACGCGAGCGCCTGCAGTCGGACAAGCCCAAGCCCGCCACAGACAACAACCCCATCGAAGAAAAGCAGCTCTAGGGCTTAGGCTGCGTCGAAGCGGAAGCTGGACGCGGTGACGCCGCCGAAGATTGCGTCCTCGTGGTAGACGCAGGTCGCGGTGTCGGCCTCAGCCGCCCCCAGCGCCACCATCAGCGGCAACAGGTGCTCTTCACGCGGATGGCACAGGCGGGCCGCAGGGGCCAGTTCCCAGTCCAGCAGGTACTGGGTTCGTTGTGCAGGCGGGGCGACCAGCGCAGCCTGCAGCCAATCGTCAAACGCCTTGGAGGGTGCCTTGGCCTGCGGACCGAAGGCGCGCAGGTTGTGGTAACTCAGGCCACTGCCCACGATGAGCACGCCTTCGTCACGCAACGGTGCCAGGGCACGGCCCAGCGCCAGGTGTTCGGCCGGGTCCAGCCCGGTGCGCAGAGACATTTGCAACACCGGTACCTGGGCCTCGGGGTACATCACAGCCAGTGGCACAAAGGTGCCGTGGTCGTAGCCTCGCTGGCTGTCCAGCGCCGCGGGCAGGCCTACGGCCTCCAACAACCCCTGCACGCGCTGCGCCAGCGCAGGCGCACCGGGTGCGGGATAGACGATTTGGTAAGTATGGGGCGGAAAGCCACCGTAGTCGTACACCATGCCGGGCGCAGGGCTGCTGCCCAGTGTGAAGGCACGGCCCTCCCAGTGCGCGGTGACCATCAAGACGGCCTTGGGTGTTTGGCCCAGTTGGCGTGGAATGTCGGACAGCGACTGGGCCAGCGGTTGCATGGCCGCGGCCATCTCCGGCATGTAGGGCCAAGGGCCGCCGCCGTGTGAGATGAAGTAGGTGGGAAGGCGTTGGGACATGGTGGGTCTCCTTCAAAAATTCAATCGCCCAGATCGATGATCTGGGCCAGCGGCACCTCGAAAGGTGCCTCGTAATCAGCGACCACCCAGGCACGGCGCGGGTGGGCGGCAGCCTCTTGCAACAGCGCCAGCACACAGCGGATAGACGCCTTGTCCAGCGCCGCAAACGGCTCGTCCAACAGCGTGAGCGTGGCCCCCGAGGCTAGGGCCGCGGCCAACCACACCTTGCGCTTGGAGCCGGTGGACAGCATGTACATCGGTTTCTCACGGTGCGGCATCAACCCCAGCGCATCGGTCAAGTCGGCCAGCAGCGCGTCGTCCCAATCCGGGTAGCGCGCGGCGGTGGTTTTGAAAAAATGGGTGGCACTGACTTGGTCAAACGCCCCACTGCGCGGATCCATCCACGCCACCTGCTGGCGGTAGGCCGCGGGCTGGACATGCAAAGACACGCCACCCAGCTGCAGGCTGCTGCCTGGTGCCAACAGATCACCCGCCAGCAAGCGCAGCAGGCTGGTCTTGCCCCGACCCTCGCCACCACCCAGCCAGGTCACACCCGGCGGAATCTGCAACTGCGCAGGCAGCGGCAACCACTGCCCAGCGAAACCAAAGCGCAGGTCCTGCGCCTGCAACACGCAGGGCGTGGCGTCGGGCGAAGTGGGATGGGCGAAGAAGGTCATGACGCAGGGCTGAAGAAACGCATAAAAAAAGCCAGCCACAAGGGCTGGCTTGTGGCCGACGCCGCGCAGGGCTTACTGCTTGACGGCTTCCAGTGCGATGGTAATGGTCACGTCGTCACCCACGTACGGTGCGAACTTGCCAGCATTGAACTCGGTGCGCTTGATGGTGGTGGTGGCTTCTGCGCCAATCACGTCCTTCTTGTTCATGGGGTGGACGGCGGACACGAAGTTCACGATCTTCAGAGTCGCAGGCTTGGTCACGCCCTTGATGGTCAGGTTGCCTTCCACGCTGGCGGGCTTGTCGCCATCAAACACCACCTTGGTGGATTTGAAGGTGGCGGTAGGGAACTTGGCGGTGTCCAGGAAGTCTTCGCCTTGGATGTGGCCGTTGAACGCGGTGAAACCAGTGTCCACAGCCTTCATGTCGATCACTACGTCCACAGAACCGGTCTTGGCGGCCTTGTCAAAGGTGACGGTGCCGGTGGTGTTGTTGAAGCGGCTTTGCTGCGTGGACAGGCCGAAGTGGCTGTACGAGAAGCGGGGGAAGGTGTGCGAGGGGTCCAGGTTGTAGGTCGCGGACTCGGCGCTGGCGGCACCAGCGAAAGCGGAAAGCGCCAGGGCGGCAGCGATGAGGGATGTACGCATGGAAAACTCCTGATTTGCGGGATGGTGAAAAAAAGAAACGAAAAAACTTAGAGCTTGCCCACGCCGGTCAGCGCGAGCTTGAATTTGACCTGCACGTCGTCGGCCACCATGGAGGTGTCGGCCCACTCGTTCTCGCCAATCTTGAAGGCCAGGCGCTTGAGCGGGAACGTGCCGGTGACGGTGGTAGTCGCGCCGCTTTGGGTCAGTGCCACAGGCACCACCACGTCGCGGCTGGCGCCCTTGATGGCGAGCTTGCCGCTCACCTCAAACTTGCCGCTGCCCAAGCCTTTGACGGCCGTGGACTGGAAGGTGGCCTGCGGGAACTTGGCGGTGTTGAACCAGTTGGGGCGTGGCAGCTCGGCGTCACTCTCGGGCACTCCCAGCGTGGCGCTGGCGATGTCAACCGTGAACGCGATCTTGCTGGTGTCGGGCTTGGCGGGGTCGAACGCAATCTGTGCGTCAAACTTCTTGAAGCGGCCTTCCACAGGCACGCCCATCTGCTTGCTTACAAAGACGATTTCGCTTTGGGCGGGTACCAGCTTTTGCTCGGCAAACGCGGCGGATGCTCCCAGCGTGGCTACAGCCAACACGACGGATGCAAGAAGGCGAGAGGTGTTCATACAGGTTCCAGAGTACAAAGGGAGAAAACGAAAATCAGCTGCGGCCGGGCAGCATTCGGCCAATCAGGCCGTCGCGGTCAAACCACTGGTGTTTGAAGGCCGCCGCAGCGTGCAACACCGCCAGGGCCACCAGCGCAAAGGCACTGATCTCATGCCAGGGCTTGATGAGTTCGGACAGGGCCTTGTCGGCAGGCACAAAGTCGGGCAAGGGCAGCACGCCAAACACCACGATGGGGAAGCCCGCGGCCGAGCTGTAGGCCCAGCCAATCAGCGGCACGGCAAAGAACAGTGCGTACAGCGCGTAGTGGGTGGCGTTGTGCGCCCAGTGCTGCCAGGTTGGCATGGCCTGGGCAATGCTGTCAGGCAGCGCTGGTGGGCGGTGCGTGAGGCGCCACAGCAGGCGCAGCACCGACAGCGTCAACAGGGTGATACCCGCCCACTTGTGCCAGTTGTACAGCTTCAGGCGCATGGGCGAGAACGGCAAATCTGCCATGTACAGGCCCACACCGAACAGACCAAAAATTGCCAGCCCCAGCACCCAATGCAGCACGATGGCCACGAAGCTGTAACGCTGGATTGCGGGGACGTCGTTGGAAGTGGAGGAGATTGCCATGCCCCTGAGTCTAGAGGGCATTGGTTTTTTAATTTTGAATTGGATTGACGATCAATTCCAAAATATTTGAATGGAAAAGTTCCCGCACTAGTCCGAATGGACAGGCACGGGTCGATGAGCGGTCAGGGTTTGTGGCCTGAGCGGCGCATCTCACGCAACATGAACAGATACAGGCCCTCTACCTTCTCGCGCGCCCAGGGCGTTTTGCGCAAAAACTTGAGGCTGGAGCCCACGCTGGGCTCAAAGGTAAAGCAGCGCACGGGAATGCGCTCGCCCAGTCCATCCCAGCCATAGTAATCGGCCAGCTCGGTCACGATGGCTTCCAGCGTCTTACCGTGCAGGGGGTTGTTGGCTTGCTTGGCGACGGGGGCGGGTTTGGGCGAATCGGTGCTCATGCGGAGATTGTCGCAGTGTCAGCATCCATGCATGGCAAATCAAAATTCGCTTTACGCAATTAAGGCCCAGCGAGATATTTGTTGAATATCGCATCGTAGGTACCGTCTTTTTTCATCGACCGAAGTGCCAGGTTGTAGGCACTGATGACCTTGGCGTAATCCTTCTTGTTGGTAAACGCCAGATAGCTGGGGATGGCTTCAATGGCCGGGGACAACTCCTTGATCGATCCCGCCAGACCCAGCGTTCTGGCCGAATCGAGGACCACGTGGCGATACGACGGGACCACGTCAACACGATCAACCAGAAGTTTTTTAATACTGGCCGACACGTTATTGGCGACATCCACTTTTTTGAACACCCCTTTTTCCAAAGCCGAATCAAGACGGGGGCCATAGCTGGTTTGGTTGATGATCCCAATGCGCAGCTCTGAAAGCTTGTTCAAATCGCCATCAAAGGTAATGGCCGAGTCTTTGCGAACAAAGAATGCCTGCACCTGGGTGATCAAAACTTCTTCTGTGTAGGTCAAAAACTCCTGACGCTCACGTGTCTGGTAGACCGAAAAAATGCCGTCGATTCTGCCTGCCTTGACTTCAGCAAGGCAACGCGCCCAAGGCATGATGGCAATCTCAACCGAATAACCAGTTCGCTTGAATACTTCATTGATGACGTCGACCAGCAGTCCGGCTTGTTTTCCGTTTTCAACGTAAGCAGTCGGAACACTGTCTGCGGCGGCCAGGACCAGCGTTTGTGCATTGGCATTGGAAACACCCATCGACGCAAGACAGGCCAGCCAGCAGCCGCATTGCAACCACCCCAGTGTCAAGCGCATCAGAGCCATGGCGACCGAGTTAAAGAAGCACCGGCTTGCATCCATTTTCTTCTTTTGGTGAGGTAACAACGACTTCGGAGAAGAAGATTCTCCCGCATGCACCGAATGGTACGGCAGAACACTGCCAAAAGCGCGGCGGGAGGTCTGACTACCCTGCAAACTGCGAATGCAGCGCCGAATGCGTGACATGACCATGCCGACGGTGTAGGTGGCGCAGACATCCCCGTGCGAGATCACTACAAAACTGTCGCAATTCGTAGCGCAATGTCTTTGCGCTACCACCCGGTGGGGCCTACGATTTGTACTGTTGTTGCTGACTCACGATGCCACGGGGCAAGTGACATGCACACAGCAATTACGAGGCAAAGCAAACCATGTCCAATCGCGTTCACCACATGTTCATGTTGGCAAGAGCCATGATGCTGACTGCAGCAATCAGCATTGCCGCTTGTGGCGGAGGGGGCGACAGCGGTAGTACGCAGCCCCCGACTGCCGTGGACCAACTGGTCACCACAACGATGAACGGCGACCCCTTGCAGACGGTGGATATTTACAACACCGCTGGCGCTACACGGGCCATCGTCCTCTTGCACGGGGGCGGCGGCAACAAGAGCGCCATCGCGTACCAAGTGGGCCTGAATAACGATGCCAACATAACCACCTTCAGCACCATCAACTGGGCCTGGCTGGATGCCAACAAGGTGATGCTGGTGGTACCGCAAGGCCAACACATCTCCACTGAGCCAAACGCCACGACTTGGCGCAACTACGCCATGAATTCCGGGCGGGACGACGTGACCTTCCTGCAAGCGCTAGCCGCAAAGATCCGCAGCGAGTACGGCATTTCCAACATCACGCTGATGGGCCACTCCATGGGCGGAGTGATGACCAATCGCATGTGGTGCGAGTCTGCCAACACGTTTAACGCCTACGTCTCGCTGGCCGGTCCGGCGTCGTCGGAGTTCAACAATGGCGCCACGCCGTGCAATCCAGGCAGCAATGCCAAGCCTTACATGGGCATCATTGGCGACAGCGACACGCGCGTGGGTGGTGTCTGGGAGGACGCAACCTGGACGGTGGACACGGCCCTGGTACAAGCTGCAGCGACCGCGTGGGACAACAACGTGGTCATCGGGGAGTTCCATCAACAACAGGCCCGAACCGCCATCGTGTGCAACGGCACTTTGGCCAGCCAAGCTTTTGTCCACTCCGGCAACGTCGACACGTGGACCAGCTGCGCAAGCAAGCTGGTGCTCAAGCGCGTGTTGGGAGCCGAACACGCAGTAGCTTCCATCGACGCGCAAATGGGCTCGTCGTCGAATTTGGACGTCATAAACGCGGCAATTGCCTTTGTCACGGGTTTCTGACACGGTGCCAGAGAGCGCATCAAAAGCTCCTGAATTGATAGCTTCTAGCGCTTACTCCATAAGGGCTAGAGGCCCATTCGATCAATAACTACCCTTCAAACTGCGGATGCAGCTGCCGGATGCGTGACATGGCCATCCCCGCTGCGGCTGTACGTGTCTCCACGCCCAGCTTCACAAACACGCGCTCTAGGTGTTTCTTCACAGTCATGGGGCTGCTGCCCAGAATGTCGCCAATGTCCTTGTTGGTTTTGCCCTTCACCACCCAATACAGCACCTCGGCCTCACGCGCTGTGAGCTTGAAGGACAGGCTCATGGCTTCGATGACGGCGGTGTCGGACACCTCACGCATGACGATGAGCCAATCGCCGCCCGCGTCGCTGTCGCCGATTTGCTGGTGCAAGCGAAAGGTCAGGCGCTTGGGGCCACGCTCCAGGCTCAGTTTGGCGGGCTCGCCACCGCGCTCCAGCGTCTGCACGCAGGCCTGCAGCCAGGTGCGCAGTTCAGGCGGGGTCTGCGGTGCATGGGTGCCGCAGTAGCGCTCTAACAACTCGCGCGCCAACGGGGTTTGCCACATCAGACAGCCATCCGCCGCGCGCACGGTGATGGTGGCGTAGCCAAAGGCGTCCAGCGCATTGCGGGTCTGGCGGCGCTCGCGCGCGCCGGCCAGGTGCACGCCCATGCGGGCCAACACTTCCTTGGGTTTGATGGGCTTGGTCACATAGTCCACACCGCCGCTCTCTAGCGCGGCCACCAAGTACTCGGTCTCCGTCAGCCCGGTCATGAAGATGATGGGAATGTGCGTGGTGTGCGGCGCGGCTTTGAGGCGGCGCGCCACCTCAAAACCGTCCATGCCGGGCATCATCGCATCCAGCAAAATCACATCGGGCAGGCCCTGCGTGGCGCGCTGCAAGGCGGCCTCGCCCGAGGTGGCAATGAGCACGGTGTAGCCCGATTCATCCAGCGCGTCGTGCAGCACCGAGAGGTTGTCGGGCACATCGTCCACGATCAGCACCACGTCGCTGTTGGCGCGGTCCAAGGAGTCAATGGGTGGGGCTTGCATCCAGCGCTTTCTGTAGTTGGGCGGCCATGGACTCGAACTGGTACTGCCGCGCCAGCGCGGCCATGGACTGGGTGAACGCAGCGCATGCGGGGTGGGCAACTTCGATCGCGTCCAGCTTGTTCATGATGCCGCGGTAAAAACCCAGCCGCGCCAGTTCTTGCAGCGCCAGGCACTCACTGCGCGGTGGCAACACTTCGGCCTGCGCGGCAGGCGGCTTGGGTGGCGCGCGCAGCGGGCTGGCAGCCACGTCTTGCCACTGCAGGGAGAGGCGGCGTTCCAGCCAGTCCAGCAGTTCCGAGTGGCGCACGGGCTTGACGATGAAATCTTCGGGCGGCAAGCCCAGGCCGTTATCCAGCCCACGGTCAAACGCATTGGCCGACACGATGGCCACCTGCGGCTGCGCGCCACCCAGTGCGGGGTTGGCGCGGATGCGGCGCAGGGTCTCCCAGCCGTCAATGCCGGGCATGGCCAAGTCCAGCAGCACCACATCGGGCTGCAGGCCGGCGGCCAGCAGGTCCAGACAGTCGTGGCCGCTGGCGGCGGTGCGCACCTCAAAACCCAGCGGCTCCAGCAGGCTCACCAGCAGCTCGCGGTCGGCCTCTTCGTTGTCTACCACCAGCACCTTGCGGCGCGGGCCCAGATAGCCCAAGCGCGGCTTGCGGTTGACGGCAGGCAGCACCGATTCGGCCGGGCCCGCAGGCAAATGCAGCTCGGACAAAAACAGCCGGACCTGAAACACCGAGCCTTCACCCAGCGCCGTGGTAGCCGACAACTCGCCACCCATCAGATCGGTCAGCATCTTGGCAATCGTCAGGCCCAGGCCGGAACCTGCCGTACCGCCCGCCGCGCTGGCGCCGCGCGTGAAGGGCTCGAAGATGCGATCCAAATCGTCCTGAGCCATGCCGGGGCCAGTGTCGCGCACCTCCACCTGGGCCATCTCACGCGCATAGCGCAGGCGCAGCGTCACGCTGCCCTGCTGCGTGAATTTGATGGCATTGCCCAGCAGGTTGAAGAAGATCTGGCGCACGCGTTTTTCATCGGCGCGCACCCATTCGGGAATGGTGCCCTGCACCTCGAAGTGGAACTGCAGACCCTTGGCCGCGGCCTGCAGTTCAAACATGCCAGCGATCTCGTGCATGCCGCTGGCGAACTGCATGGGTTTCACATTCAGCGTGAGCTTGCCGCTCTCGATGTGGGCCATGTCCAACGTGCCCTCGATGAGCGATAACAAATGCTCGCCACCGCGCTTGATGACACTCACGGCTTGTTTGCGGTGTGCGGGAATCGAGGCATCTTCACCCATGAGCTGCGCGTAGCCCAGGATGCTGTTGAGCGGCGTGCGCAGCTCGTGGCTGATTGCGCTGATGTAGCGGCTCTTGGCCTGGTTGGCGGCTTCGGCGGCCTGCTTGGCGCGCTCGGCCAGTAGCTTGGCGTCTTGCAGGGCCTCGTCGGTCTGGCGGTGTGATTCGATCTCGCGCATCAGCAAATGGGTTTGTCGGTTCGACTCTTCCTGCGCCACCTGGCGACTCTTGTGCGCCAGCACCAGCCACCACGCCACGATGCCCGACATCAGCATCAGCGCGGCAAACGCCTTGGTAAAGCCCGAGCGCAGCGCGGCCTGCAGTGCGGCCTGCTGTTCGGTCATGGCGGCCAGCGCGCCCAGTTCCTGCGTGTAGAACATGCCAAACACCGTGGCCAGCAACGGCACGATGATGAGCATGAGCAAAATGAAATGGCCCAGCCCCGTGTCCAAAAACGGCCACACGGGCTTGGGCAGCAGCCAGCGCAGCGCGGCCGACCACTGGGTGGACAGATTGGCGTGCGGTTTGCACACATCGCCACAGCGCGCGTCCAGCGTGCAGCACAGCGAGCAGATGGGCCCTTGGTAGGCCGGGCAGTGGGCCATGTCGGGGCCTTCGTACTCGCGCTCGCAAATCACGCAGCGGCGCACGGCCAGGCGCGCATAGCTGCCCTCGCCCTGCGCCTCCGACGGCTGGCGCGCCAAGTAGTACTTGCCTTTCGTGGCCCAGGCAATCAGGGGCGCGGTGACCATGGCGGTCACCAAGGCCACCACCGCGGAGAACGCCTTGGCCAGTTCGCCAAAGAACCCCAGGTACGCCGCAATCGACAGCCCGGACGCCAGCGCCATGGCACCCACCCCCACGGGGTTGATGTCGAACAGGTAGGCGCGCTTGAACTCGATGCCCTTGGGTGACAGGCCCAGCGGCTTGTTGATGACCAGGTCGGCCACCACGGCCATGATCCAGGCAATGGCGATGTTGGAGTACAGGCCCAGCACATCGCCCAGCGCCTGGAACACATTCATCTCCATCAGCATGAAGGCGATGACGCTGTTGAACAGCACCCACACCACGCGCCCCGGGTGGCTGTGCGTCAGGCGCGAGAAGAAGTTGCTCCAGGCCAGCGAGCCGGCGTAGGCGTTAGTCACATTGATCTTGAGCTGCGACACCACCACAAACACGGCGGTGGCCGCCACCGCCCAGCCCAACGAGGGAAATACGTACTCATAGGCCGCGAGGTACATCTGGTTCGGGTCCACCGCACGGTCGGTAGGCACGCTGTGCTGGATGGCCAGGTAGGCCAAGTAGGCGCCGCCCAACATTTTGACGACGCCCAGAATCACCCAGCCCGGCCCACCCACCAGCACGCCCAGCCACCAGCTGCGGCGGTTGCCCGCGGTTTGCGCGGGCATGAAGCGCAGGTAATCGGCCTGCTCCCCCATTTGGGTGATTAAGGCAATGCCCACCGTCAATGCAGCACCAAACAAGTGCAGATTAAAGACGCCGCCTTGGCCTAATTCACCGCCGTAGTGCGTAATGCCGCTAAACACCGCAGGATCACGCACCAAAACAAAGCCGAATGGCACCACCAACATTACCAGCCACAGCGGCTGGGTCCAGATCTGCAGGCGACTGATGGTGGACACGCCGTGGGTGACCAGCGGAATCACCACCAGCGCGCAGATCAGGTAACCCCAGGTGGGCGGGATGTCCAGCGCCAGTTCCAGCGCATAGGCCATGACGGCCGCCTCCAGCGCAAAGAAGATGAACGTGAACGACGCGTAGATGAGCGAGGTGAGCGTGGAGCCGATGTAGCCAAAGCCCGCGCCGCGGGTCAGCAGGTCCATGTCCACCCCGTAGCGCGCGGCGTACACGCTGATCGGCAGGCCCGCCAGAAAAATCACCAGCCCCGTGGCCAGGATGGCCCACAGCGCATTCACATAGCCGTACTGCACCAGCAGCGTGGCACCCACGGCTTCTAGGATCAAAAACGAGGAGGCACCAAACGCCGTGTTGGCCACCCGGAAGGTGGACCATTTGCGAAAGCGCTGCGGCGCGTAGCGCAGCGCGTAGTCCTCCATGGTCTCGCTGGCCACCCAGTTGTTGTAGTCGCGGCGGATTTTCACCACCCGCTGGGCGGGGGCTTCGGCTGGCTGCGGCAAGGAGGGCGGGGTGTGCACAGCACCGGGGGTGCAGATTTCATGCCACACGCGCCGGGACCGCCCTGTAGCGGGCGCGCCACTGCGTCATTTGGCGTATGGACACCCACAGGGGCACGCGGATTGCTTACAGTGCAGTGTCCCGTTTACCGAACAGCCACCATAAGACCGCCATGGAACTTACACCCCGCGAAAAAGACAAGCTGCTCATCTTCACCGCCGGCCTGTTGGCCGAACGGCGCAAGGCCCGCGGCCTGAAGCTCAACTACCCTGAAGCCATCGCCCTGATCAGCTGCGCCGTGATGGAGGGCGCCCGCGACGGCAAGACCGTGGCCCAGCTCATGAGCGAAGGCCGCGCGGTACTAACCCGTGCCGACGTGATGGACGGCATCGCCGAAATGATTCCCGACATCCAGGTGGAAGCCACCTTCCCCGACGGGACCAAGCTGGTCACCGTGCACCAACCCATACTATGAAACACCCCCCGGCTTGCCCACTGCGTGTGGCCGCTTTCCCCCTTGCAGGGGGCAACACCGGTGGCCCGGCAAAGCCGGTTCCACGGTGTTCCTGACAAAAACAACATCCCTCCTCTCGCCAATTTTTGGAGATTTCATGCGACCTTCATTGAAAAATGCTCTTCTTTTGATAGCTACTTGCGCAATATCCACGGGGGCTAGCGCCCATACCGGCCATGGAACCGAGAGTTTCATGGAAGGTCTGGCGCACCCCTTCGGCCTGGACCACCTGCTTGCCATGCTGGCCGTGGGCGTCTGGTCGGTCAGCGCCTTGCCCGCCCCTAAGGCCTGGCAAGGCCCAGCAACCTTCCTGTTGGCCCTGGTGGCAAGCGCCGTGCTGGGCGCCAGCGGCGTGACGCTGCCCTACTTGGAGCACGCGATTGCGCTGTCCGTGGTGCTGTTCGGCGCCATGCTGATCGTCGCTGCCAAGCCACTGCCCAAAGCCTTGGGCCTGGGGCTCATCGCCGCTGCCGCATCGCTGCACGGCCTGGCCCATGGGGCTGAGACGCCAGAGACCGGTTTTGGCGGCTACGCCGTCGGCTTTCTGCTGACCACCACCGCGCTGCATCTGGGCGGCGTGGGCCTGGGCCTCGCCATCCGCCGCTGGCTGGCCACGCGCAGTACCGCAGTGCTGGGCAGCTTGGGCACCTTGCTGGGCGTTGCCGGCATCTACCTGTTCATCCACGTCTGAGGGCCGAAACATGACCCCCGGAGAAATACTCTGCGATGAGGGCGAACACGCCCTCAACACCGGCCGCCGCACGTTGACGGTGGTGGTGCAAAACACGGCGGACCGCCCCATCCAGGTCGGCTCGCACTACCACTTTGCCGAGACCAATGGCGCGCTGGGCTTTGACCGCGCTGCCGCGCAAGGCATGCGGCTCAACATCCCTTCCGGCTCGGCGGTGCGCTTTGAGCCCGGCCAACAACGCACCGTGGAGCTGGTGGATTTGGCCGGTGACCGCGTGGTCTATGGCTTTCGCGGCCTCGTACAAGGAAAGCTTTGACTATGGCAACAATTGGACGCCGCGCCTACGCGGAAATTTTTGGCCCCACCACCGGTGACCGCGTGCGCCTGGCCGACACCGGCCTGCTCATCGAGGTGGAGAAGGACTGCACCCTCGCCGCCGGTGCCTATGGCGAAGAGGTGAAGTTTGGTGGTGGCAAGACCATCCGCGACGGCATGGCGCAATCGCAAAGAACGCGGGCTGAAGGTGCCGTGGACTGCGTGATGACCAACGCGCTGATCCTGGACCACTGGGGCATCGTCAAGGCCGACATTGGCCTCAAGGGCGGTCGCATCGTCGCCATCGGCAAGGCCGGCAACCCTGACACCCAGCCGGGTGTGGACATCATCATCGGGCCCGGCACCGAAGTCATCAGTTGCGAGGGCAACATCGTCACCGCCGGCGGCATCGACAGCCACATCCATTTCATTTGCCCGCAGCAGATCGAAGAGGCCATGGCCAGCGGCGTGACCACCATGCTGGGCGGCGGCACTGGCCCGGCCACGGGTACCTTTGCCACCACCTGCACGCCCGGCCCCTGGAATATCGAGCGCATGCTGCAGGCGGCGGACGCCTTCCCCATGAACCTGGGCTTTCTGGGCAAGGGCAATGCGTCATTGCCCGCCGCGCTGCACGAGCAGATCAACGCCGGCGTGATTGGACTGAAGCTCCACGAAGACTGGGGCACCACGCCCAGCGCCATCAGCAACTGCCTGGACGTGGCAGACGAAACTGACACGCAGGTCGCCATCCACTCCGATACGCTCAATGAATCGGGCTTTGTCGAGAACACCATTGCCGCCACAAAGGGCCGCGGCCTGTGCGCCTTCCACACCGAAGGCGCTGGCGGCGGGCACGCGCCCGACATCCTGCGTGTGGTGGGGCAAGACAACTTCCTGCCCAGCTCCACCAACCCCACCATGCCCTACACCCAGAACACGCTGGACGAGCATGTGGACATGCTCATGGTCTGCCACCACCTGGACGCAGGCATTGCCGAAGATTTGGCCTTTGCCGAAAGCCGCATCCGCAAGGAAACCATTGCGGCCGAAGACATCCTGCACGACATGGGTGCCATCAGCATGATGAGCAGCGACAGCCAGGCCATGGGGCGCGTGGGTGAGGTCATCATTCGTACCTGGCAGACGGCCGACAAGATGAAGGCCCAGCGCGGCACGCTACCAGAAGACTCAGTGCGCAACGACAACTTCCGTGCCAAACGCTATGTGGCCAAGTACACCATCAACCCGGCCATCGCCCACGGCATCAGCCACGAAGTGGGCTCGATTGAAGTGGGCAAGTGGGCCGACCTGGTGGTATGGAAGCCGGCCTTCTTTGGCGTGAAGCCCGCCGTCATTCTCAAAGGCGGCTTCATTGCGTTTGCCGCCATGGGCGACCCCAATGCCTCCATCCCCACGCCGCAGCCCGTGCATTACCGCCCCATGTTCGGCAGCTTTGGCGGCGCGCTGCACAAGGGCTCGTTCACTTTCGTGTCGCAAGCCGGCTTGAATGCTGGTGTAAAGGAACGCTTTGGTCTGGCCAAGAACGTGGCCGCGGTGAAGAACATCCGCGGCGTGCGCAAGCAGCACATGGTGCACAACAGCTACCTGCCCACCATGGAGATCGACGCGCAGACCTACACCGTGCGCGCCGACGGCCAGTTGCTGACCTGCGAACCGGCGGTCAAGCTGCCGATGGCACAGCGCTACTTCCTGTTCTGAGTGCATGCAGCCAAAGCCATTGCATATCCGGCTGGATGACCTGAGCGACCCCCGCATTGCCCGTTTCCTGGAGGAGCACCTGCAGGACATGCGCGCCACCTCGCCACCCGAGAGCGTGCATGCGCTGGATCTGTCCAAGCTACGCGACCCCAGCGTGCACTTCTGGTCGGCTTGGCTGCCTGCAGACGACACGCCAGGTGCCAGCGATGGCGTGCTGGTGGGCACTGGCGCCATCAAACGCCTGGATGCGCGCCATGCGGAACTCAAGTCCATGCGCACCGCCAGCGTGTTTCGCGGCCAGGGTTTTGCCAAACAAGTCCTGCTGCACGTCCTGGCCCAAGCGCGTGCGCTGGGGTTTCAACGCCTGAGCCTGGAGACTGGCACCCAGCCCTTCTTCGCCCCGGCACACCAGCTTTACCTGGCGCATGGCTTCGAGCCCTGCGGCCCATTTGGCAACTACACGCCAGACCCGAACAGCCGCTACCTGACGCGGGCTTTGTAGCACGCAGGGGGCCTGCGGGCGGCTGCGCCACAATCAGCCATCTTCCCTGCTCCGCCATCGACCATGCTTCTACAACGCCACACTTGGCTCATCCTTGCTACCGCTTTGGCCTGCGGTGCAAGCCTTGCCGCCCCCGACGAAGACCTATTGGGCAAAGCGGCGGGCTACCCCGTGGCCCCGCGGCTGGGTCAGGCGTTTCAGGAGGCCTACCGTGTGGGCTCCTTCAGCGCCATGGACAGCATCTCACCCCATTGCACATTGCCTGCATCCGCGCAGCCCCAGCCGCTACCCAAGGCGGCCCGCGAACCCACCTTCCGCTACCAGTTTGACGGCAAGAGCCTGACGCTGGACGACTACATGCAGCGCCAGCGC
Source organism: Rhodoferax sp. P1_F3 (assembly GCF_056405715.1). NCBI lineage: Bacteria > Pseudomonadati > Pseudomonadota > Betaproteobacteria > Burkholderiales > Comamonadaceae > Rhodoferax > Rhodoferax sp. P1_F3. The sequence continues at coordinate 257,376 of NZ_JBFUBO010000001.1, forward strand.
GCCACGGCGGTGCTGGTGCTCAAGGACGGGCAGATCGTGGCCGAGCGCAGCAACTACGACCGCAAGCCCGAACACCGTCTGCTGTCCAACTCCATGGCCAAGACCATTGTGGCGCTGGGCTTTGGCAAGGCCCTGGAAGAAGGCCATATCCGCTCGCTGGACGACACCGCCGCCACCTACGAGCCCAAACTGGCTGGCACGCTGTATGGGCAAACCAAGATCATCAACCTGATGCGCATGGCCTCGGGCGCCCAGTTTGTGGAAGACTATTCGGGCAAGGACGACCTGGCCCGCTTCAATCAGACCACGCGCACGCGAGGCAACGCCGCGGGTGCGCAGGTCATCACCGAGCGCGTGGCGCCCGAGGGCACGCTGTTCAACTACGCCAGTGCCGAGACCCAGATGCTGGGCCTGGTGTTGCGCGGCGCCACGGGCCAGAGCCTGTGCCAGTACATCGGCGAAAAAATCTGGCAACCGCTGGGGGCTGAGTCCGCCGCCACCTGGCTCACCAATGCCGTGGACCAAACCGAATTGGCCGCGGGCAATTTCAACGCCACCGTGCACGACTACGCCCGCCTGGGCCTGATGCTGGCCAATGACGGGCAGCGCGATGGCAAGGCCATCATCGCCCGCGACTACCTGCTGCGCATGACCGAGGCCAGCCAGCAGCCCCCGGCCTTCCGGCCCGGCACCATGCAGAACAAGGGCAGCACTTACATGGGCTATGGCCTGCAAACCTGGCTGCTACCAGGCAGCCACCGCCGTTTTGTGCTGCTGGGCATTTACGGCCAAGCCATCCTGGTGGACCCGGACCTCAAACTCGTCGTCGTGCACATGGCGGTGGCGAAGGACGCCTCGGGCGACGCCAGCGGCACCCGCATGGGCGTGGAGCGCGGCGCGCTGTGGCGCGGCATAGTGGCGGCCTACGGCGCCTGGTAAGGAATAGTCGCGCTCCGGCAAACCGGCAACTACATCCCTCCAGCCCATGTGATGGGCAAGTTCACCCTGAAAGAACTGCCTTTTCCAGGTTCGCTGGACACATCGATGCTGCCGTGATGGCGTTGAATGATCCCGTAGGACAGCGACAAGCCAAGCCCCGTTCCTTTGCCCACGGGTTTTGTCGTGTAGAACGGATCGAAAATCCGCGGCAAATGGTCCTTTGAAATCCCGCTTCCGGTATCACTCACTTCAACCCAGACCTGTTGCTGATCGACACCAGTCCGCACCGTGATCGTTCCGTGGTCTTCAATCGCGTGGGCGGCGTTGACGATGAGGTTCATGAAAACCTGGTTGAGCTGAGAGGGCATGCATTCGATCTCGGGAATGCCAGCGTATTCCTTGACTACCTCTGCCTTGTATCTGATCTCATTCCTTGCCATGTTGAGCGTGCTGTCCAGGCCCCGCTCCAGATTCGCCCACTGCCTCTCGGATTCGTCCACATGCGAAAAATCCTTAAGGTCCTGGACAATGCGTTTGACCCTTTGCATGCCTTCCATCGACTCGGCCAGCAGACCGACCACATCCTCGCGTAAAAAGGAAATATCAATTTCCCGCTTCAATGCATCGAGAGCCGCCAGGGTCTCTGCCTTCAATTCACCCTCTCGTGCTTCATAGGCAGACAGCATTTTGAGGAGCTCTTCGACATAGCGCTGCAAGCTGCCCAGATTGGAATTGACGAAGCCGATGGGGTTGTTGATCTCGTGGGCCACGCCGGCAGCCAGTTGGCCCAAAGAGGCCATTTTTTCCGATTGCAACAATTGCTCTTGTGCCTGAAAGAGCTTCGCGTTGACCTCGGTAAGTTCCTTGTTGCGGTTCAGCAACTCGGCGTCGATTCGTTTTCGTTCTGTGATGTCCCGCGCGAGGCCCACAAGCCCGATCACGTTTCCTTGCGGATCACGCAGGTGTACTTTCGTAGTCTCCAACCATCCTGGCTCACCCGTGCTCAAATTTGGCACAAATTGTTCACATGCAATCAATGATTCGCCGGAGTGGATCAACGTCTGTTCAACCGCAAAATATTCGGATGCCAATTCCTTGGGGTAGAAATCGAAATCCGTTTTCCCCATCATCTCCTCGGGCGTGCTCTTGCCCATCAGGTTGGCCACGGCCTTGTTGGCCAAGATGAAGCGGCCTTGTGTGTCCTTCGCGTAAATTCGATCAGGCATGATGCCGATGAGGGTACGAAACACCAAGCCCTGAATGTCCTGCGATGCGTCAGTTGGACCGCGCTCACTGTCGGTTGGCTCCCTATCCTGGTTTCCACCGTGAATTTTGTCCGTCGTCATGGAATACCTCTTGTCCATTGCATTGTGCAGATAATCTCTATAACCAACATCCCCGCCATCGGCAAGCCCATGTTTCAAGTCTCCAAATGCATTCCCCAAGGCCAGGGCCTGGCCTCCGTCCTGCTCAAACGCGCGGCCACGGTCGAACTCGACTGGGATGTGCGCCAAAAAAGCCGCTTTGACGCCATGGATTCCCAAGGCCGCGCACTGGGCGTGTTTCTGCCGCGCGGCACGGCAGTGCGCGGTGGCGATGTGCTGGTGGCCGAGGACGGTTCACTGATCAAGGTGATCGCAGCACCGCAAGCCGTGCTGAAGATCACCCACTGCCATGCACACGGCACCCCATTTGACCTGATCCGCGCGGCCTACCACCTGGGCAACCGTCACGTGCCGATTGAGCTCAAGCCCGACCACCTGAAGATCGAACCCGACCACGTGCTGGCCGACATGCTGCGCGCCATGCACCTGATCGTGAACGCGGTGGACGAAGCCTTTGAGCCAGAAAACGGCGCCTATGCTACCGGCGGGCACGCCGGTGGCCACCGCCACGGGCACGACGACCATGACCATGGCAATCACCACCACCACTGACCGCCATGCTTGATTCGAGCCTGATGCAGCTGATGTGGCTGGCCTCGCCGGCCTTGCCGATTGGCGGGTTCTCATACTCAGAATGCCTGGAAGCCGCCGTAGACACTGCGCGGGCTGCTACAGAAAGTGAAGCATCCACTTGGCTGGTGGACCAGTTGCACCTGACACTGGCACGCTCCGACCTGCCCGCCGTGGCCCAGGCCATAGCGGCCTGGCGCGCGAATGACATGCCGCGGGTAGCCGCATTGAACGCCTGGGTGCTGCAAACCCGCGAGAGCGCCGAGCTGCGCGCCCAGACCGAGCAAATGGGCAAGAGCCTGCTGGAATGGCTGAAGAACCACACCACGGCCACCCCTGCGCAAATTGCCGTGCTGGCCGGGCAGTTGCCCACCTACCCCGTCGCTTACGCCCTGGCGGCCAGTGCCACGCAGGCACCGGTGCGCGAATGCCTGTTGGCCTATGCCTTCGGCTGGGCCGAGAACATGACCCAGGCGGCCATCAAATCGGTGCCCCTGGGCCAGAGCGCGGGCCAGCGCATCCTGTCCGCGTTGACCGCCGAAATTCCCGCTGCCATCGACCACGCCCTGGCACTAGACGACGACAGCCGCCAGGCGTTTTCCCCCATGCTCGCCATCCTGAGCAGCCAGCACGAAGTGCAGTACTCACGCCTTTTTAGATCGTAATCGGCCTCTAGCCCCCGTATCCATTGCGCAAGCAGCTCCTTTATTCATAGCAACTACCATGTCCAACCTACACCACATCGCCAATCGCACCAAGAACCTCCCTCCCCTGCGCGTGGGCATAGGCGGCCCGGTGGGTTCCGGCAAGACCACACTATTGGAGATGCTGTGCAAGGCCATGCGCGAACAGTACGACCTGGTCGCCATCACCAACGACATCTACACCAAGGAAGACCAGCGCCTGCTGACCGTGAGCGGTGCCTTGCCAGCTGAACGCATCATGGGCGTGGAAACCGGCGGCTGCCCGCACACCGCCATCCGCGAAGACTGCTCCATCAACCTGGAAGCCATAGACCGCATGCTAGTGGACTTTCCCAACGCCGACATCGTGTTTGTGGAAAGCGGCGGCGACAACCTGGCCGCCACCTTCAGCCCCGAACTCAGCGACCTCACCATCTACGTGATCGACGTCGCCGCCGGTGAAAAAATCCCGCGCAAAGGCGGCCCTGGCATTACCAAGAGTGACCTCTTTGTCATCAACAAGACCGATCTGGCCCCCTACGTGGGCGCCAATCTGGACGTGATGCGCAGCGACACCGAACGCATGCGCAACACCGCCAAAGGCCTCAAACCCTTTGTGATGACCAACCTGAAAGACCTGACCGGCCTGCAGGATGTGATCGCCTTCATCGAAACCAAGGGCATGCTCAAGGCCAGCTAGAATACGCAGCTCTGGAAGCTTGGCCGAGCGGTTTAAGGCACCGGTCTTGAAAACCGGCGAGGATGTGAGTCCTCCGTGAGTTCGAATCTCACAGCTTCCGCCACACCCTCCGCGCCAGCCATTCATACGGCAAACAGCCCCACTGGTCGCCAATTCCTACCCCCTCCGGCAAAAAATTCCGCCTGAAATAGCCCGGACTTCCTATACTTATTTACGGACAGCGCCAGCAAAATAGGGCCACAGTCTGTGAATTGACTAAGGAGGAACGGTATGACACTTCCGACCAGCCGTACGGCGCGGCACCTTACCTTCACCCTCCTCGGCCTGTGCGCAGCACTGGCAGCCTCTTCTGCGTGGGCGCAACCCGACTGCGATCACACGTGCGCCATTCGCTTGGACGCGCGCGGCAGTATCAGATACTTGGGCGGCTCATTGCAGGTGCGCCCCTTCTCTACAACCGACAGCCTTGCGATCAGCAACTCCTCCTACCGCGATGCGACCGGGCTGAGCGCTGACTGGCGTTATCCGCTAGACGGCGGCAACCAGCTCTCTCTGGGCGGAACCACCAGCAACCGGGCCCAATACCCCACGCTGGGAGGTCAAAACCAAGCCACGCAAACCAATACCTTGTCGGTAGGCTGGCTCACTGCTTTAGGAGACGGCAGCACCCTCTTCAGTCTGACTGCGGCAGGGGGGATGGAATTGGCCCCCAGCGGGCGGGAGGACGGTGACAAACAGTTTTTTGGTCCCCGCGCACTGCTCCAGCGCAGCTTCAATGACCGGTGGGGCGCCTACGTCACCTTTGGGGCTACGCGTGCCAGGTATGTGGGCACCAACAGCCTGTACGGCTTTGCGCGGGAAGAATCCCTCTATGACCTGTCCCTGGGGGTCACCTGGGCGGTGAGCAAGGGCATTTCGGTACGGCCCCAACTGAGCTATATGCGCAACATCAGCAATGCCGAGCTATACGGCTACGACAAATCGGACGCCTCCATCAAGGTTCGCCTGGACTACTGACTACCCTTGGCCGGGGATAATTGGGCGTCCATGACCCAAGAAGCCCCGCGACTCTCCCAACAAAGCGCTTTCATTCGTTACTGGCTGGCCCGGCTGGCCGGCATCATGGGCAACCAGATGCTCATGGTGGCGGTGGCATGGCACATGTATGACCTGACCTCCAGCCCCTGGGACTTGGGCCTGGTCGGCCTCTTCCAGTTCGTTCCTGCCCTGGTCATGACCCTGCCTGCCGGCCACCTGGCGGACCGCTTGCACCGTGGGCGTATTTTTGCCGCCTGCATGTTCGTGCAGGCGCTGGTGGGTGCCACCCTGGTTAGTGCTACGGCGGGGCACTTTGCGTCGCGCGAACTGATCCTCGGCATCGCCGTCGTGCTGGGTCTGACCCGTGCCTTCCAGATGCCCGCGCAACAGGCGCTGGTGCCGCTGCTGGTACCACCCAGCTTGCTGGCGCAGGCGGTGGCACTCAGCTCCACGGGCATGGAGATCGCCGTCATCAGCGGTCCGGCCTTGGGCGGTTTGCTGTACGTCACGGGTGCCATCAATGTCTACATTTGCTGCACCGTGCTCATGCTCACCGCGGGGCTGCTGATATTGGCCGTGCGCTACGAACACCGGCCCTCGCACCTGGCGGCCACCTGGGCGTCGCTGTTTGCGGGCGTGGCCTTTGTCTGGCAGCGCAAGCTAATTCTGGGCGCCACCTCGCTCGATTTGTTTGCTGTGCTACTGGGCGGTGCCACGGCGTTGCTGCCCATTTATGCACGCGACATCCTGCACACCGGCCCCGTGGGCCTGGGCCTGCTGCGCGGTGCACCCGCCGTGGGTGCGCTGCTCATGTCGCTGGCCGTAGCCCGCTGGCCACTGCGCCGCTATGTGGGCAAGCGGCTGCTGATTGCGGTGGGCATCTTTGGCTTGGCCACAGTGGTCTTTGGGCTGTCGCAGTACTTCTGGCTCTCGCTCATGGCCCTGGCTGTCACAGGGGCGGCCGACTGCATCAGCGTGGTGACCCGCAGCACGCTGGTACAGCTGGAAACGCCGGATGAGATGCGCGGCCGCGTTTCGGCGGTCAACTCGATTTTCATTGGGGCCTCCAACCAGTTGGGCGAATTTGAATCGGGTGCCACGGCCGTCCTGTTCGGGCCCGTGGGATCGGTGGTGGTGGGCGGCGTAGGCACGGTGCTGGTGGCAGGCCTGTGGTTCAAGCTGTTCCCCGCGCTGGCCCAGCGCGACCGCATGGAAAAGGACTGAATGCCGCCTGTTGCCATCGTCCAGCACCTGGCCGACGACGGCCCTGCGTTCTTTGCCACGTGGTTGCAAACCCGTGGCATCCCCTTCACCCTGCACCGCATGCACCTGGGCGAGGCCTTGCCAGCCGACATCCTGGCTCATTCCGGCCTGTGCATCTTGGGTGGCGCCATGAGCGCCAATGACCCGCTGCCTTACTACCCACGCCTGCTCGACCAGATTCGCCAAGCCATGGTTGCCGATATTCCCGTCATCGGCCACTGCCTGGGTGGCCAGCTCATGAGCCGCGCGCTGGGCGGCACGGTGCAGGCAGCCGAGCAGACCGAGATTGGCTGGACCGACCTGGAGCTTGCCAACCCCGAAGGTGTGACGTGGGTGGGCCCGCACAGCCCTCTGCGCCAGTTCCAATGGCACAGTGAATCCTTCAGCATCCCCGCTGGCGCCATGCCGATGCTGCGAGGAACGTGGTGTGCCAACCAGGCCTTTGTGGTCAACGATATGCATCTGGGCATGCAGTTCCATTGCGAAGTGGACGAAGCCAAATTGCTGGAATGGCTGCGGGATGGCGCAGAGCTCATGCTCCGTACCTCTGGCCCCGCGGTGCAAACGCCGCAAGCAATCCTGCGCACACTGCAGCAGGATCTCGCCCACAGCCAGGCGATTGCCAGCAGCCTCTATGCACGCTGGGCGCAAGGCCTGCGCCGCTGAGTCAACTCGCGGGGCTCAGGTCCACAGGTCCAGCGGCGGGTCGGCCACTACGGCGCGCAGGATGTCGGAGCGCGAGACAAAGCCGGTCACCATGCCTTGCTCATCCACCACGGGCAGGCCGGGCAATCCGGTGTCCAGCAGCACGCGCGCCACGCGGCGGATATCGGTGTCCGCGGCCACGCTGGGCACGGGCGTCCACATCAGGTCCATCACGCTTTGTGCCAGCAGCGCACGCCACACCAGTGGGTGGCTGTCGGCCTTGGGCAGGCGGTCCGGGCGCATCAGCTCGGCCCGTGACAGTAACCCCACCAGCACCCCAGCTACAGAGACCACAGGCGCCTGCCCAATGCCATGCTGGCCCAGCAGCGCCCAGGCTTGCTCCACGTTGAAACTGTCGGGCACGGTGACCACTTTGGCGCTCATGATGGCATCTACCCGCGTCAGCGGCTGGCGTGGCAGCTCCGGTTTGCGCACCTCTTCGTAGGCGGCCAATGCACTGCGGTGGGCCAGGTCTGTGGGGGGCTCTGCGGGCGGTGCGGTCAGCAAGTCGCCAAAGTGGGAGGGGCCGTGGTCCTGCGCGTCCTGTTCGATGGGGGCAACGCCCCGCGCGCGGGCCAGGCCGGTGGTGGCACCCACGCGGCGCAACTCTTCCAGCGTGCCGCGAAATACCCGTCCTGCCGTGCCGTAGACCGAAAACATGATGTCCCCTTTCCGGAGCGTGGGGCTATTCTTGCAGGAAAAGTTCCTGCAAGTCACTCAAAAAGTCGAAGCCACGCACCGTGGGTCGCACGCGCGCAAAGTCGCGTTCGATCAGTCCCTTGCGCTCGGCTTCTTGCAGGCCAGCCTCGATAGCGGTGATGGCCAGGCCGGTGCGTTCAGTGAAATCACGCAGCCCAAAACCATTGCGCAGGCGCAGTGCATTGAGCATGTACTCAAACGGCAGATCAGCACGCGCCACCTCGTTGTCCTGTGCCAGCGCGTTGCCGGCCAGCGCCTGTTCCATATAGCGCGCAGGGTCGCGAAACCGGACTTGGCGCACTACGCGGTGGGCAAAACTGAGCTTGCTGTGCGCGCCCGCGCCTATGCCTAGGTAATCACCAAACTGCCAATAGTTGAGGTTGTGGAAACAGCGGTGCGCGGGCTTGGCATAGGCCGACACCTCGTAGCGCTCCAACCCCGCCACACCCGTCAGCTCGGTGATGTGGTCCAGCATGGCGTAGGCCGTGTCGTCCTCGGGAATCTGCGGCGGGAATTTGGCGAAGTAGGTATTGGGTTCGATAGTCAGGTGGTAGATGGAGATGTGGGGCGGCGCGAACTGCAGCGCCAGTTTCATGTCCACATCCAGCTGCTCCATCGTCTGGCCGGGCAGCGCGTACATGATGTCCAAGTTAAAGGTATCAAACGACTGCGCGGCCTCTTCCACCGCGGCCAGCGCCTGCGCACGGTCGTGCACGCGGCCCAAGGCCTTGAGGTGGTCGTCGTTGAAGCTCTGCACACCGATAGACAGGCGCTTCACACCGGCGCTGCGGAAGGCCTTGAAACGGTCTTTCTCAAACGTGCCGGGGTTCGCTTCCATGGTGATTTCGCAGTTGGCCTCCAACCGCAGGCGCGCGCGGATGTCGGCCAGCAGGCGGTCGATAGACTGCGGCGAGAACAGGCTGGGCGTGCCGCCGCCAATGAAAATGCTGTGCACCGTGCGACCCCAGATCAGCGGTAGCGCGGCTTCCAGATCGGCAATTACTGCATCTATATAACGTTGCTCCTGCAGCCCTGCCGCACTTTGCTCATGGGAATTGAAGTCGCAGTACGGGCACTTCTTCAGGCACCAGGGCAGGTGCACATACAGCGACAGAGGCGGCAGCGCAGCCAGCTGCAAGGTGCCGGGCCGCATGTAGTGCTGGATGTCACGCTGTACCGCGGCTTCTGTTGCACCCTCATGGACCGGCGTGATCGGGATCATGGCCGCTCAGGCCCCCAGCCAGTTGCTGCGGATCAACGCGGCCATGGCTTGCGCAGCGCGGCCCCGGTGGCTGTGCGCGTTTTTCACCTCCACGGGCAGTTGGGCAAAGGTTTGGCCAAACTCGGGAATCCACATCACCGGGTCAAAACCAAAGCCGTTGGTGCCCAGCCGCTCCCGCGCCACCTCACCCACCACACGGCCCACAGCAATCAACGGTTCGGGGTCTTCGGGTGAACGCACGGCCACCAGCGTGCTGACCATCGCACAGCGGCGGTTGTCGATGTCCTGCATCTGCTCCAGCAGCGCAGTCACGTTGTTGTCGTCGCCCTTGGCATACCCGTGCTGGGTGGCGTAATAGGCCGTATCCACCCCAGGCAGTCCGCCAAAAGCGTCCACACACAAGCCGGCATCGTCTGCCAACGCTGGCAAACCGGTGTGCTGGGCGGCATTGCGCGCCTTGGTCAGCGCGTTCTCCACGAAGGTGCGGTAGGGCTCGGGGGCCTCAGGCACGCCCAGGTCGCCCTGGCGCACCAGCGTGCAACCCAATGCACCAAACATGGCCTGCAGTTCGACCAGCTTGCCTTGGTTGTTGGATGCGAGAACAATTTTCATAAAATTCGCCTATAGCCCCCGTACTTATTGCGCGAGCAGCTATTAATTTGATAGCGATTGCTGTTGCAAAGCCATCAGCTCGGTAATGCCTTTCTCGGCCAGCCCGAGCAGTTGGTCCATCTCGGCGCGCGTGAACGCCACGCCCTCCGCCGTGCCCTGCACTTCCACGAAGTGGCCCGCACCTGTCATCACCACATTCATGTCGGTGTCGCAGGCCGAGTCCTCGGTGTACTCCAGGTCCAGCAGCGGCGTACCCTGCACGATGCCCACACTGATAGCGGCCACAGCGGCAATGATGGGTGACTCGGTGATCTTGCCGGCCTTCAGCAAGCCGTTCACCGCATCCTGCGCCGCCACAAAGGCCCCGGTGATGGCGGCTGTGCGGGTACCGCCGTCGGCCTGAATCACATCACAGTCCAGCTGGATGGTGCGCTCGCCCAGTTTCTTCAAATCAAAGATGGCACGCAGCGCGCGGCCAATGAGGCGTTGGATCTCTTGTGTACGGCCACTCTGTTTGCCTTTGGCAGCTTCACGGTCGTTGCGGCTGTGGGTGGCGCGCGGCAGCATGCCGTATTCGGCCGTCACCCAGCCCTCACCACTGCCACGCTTGTGCGGCGGCACGCGCTCTTCCACCGACGCGGTGCACAGCACCTTGGTGTTGCCGAACTCGATGAGCACCGAGCCTTCGGCGTGCATGGTGTAGTGGCGGGTGATGCGCACCGGGCGCAAGGCATTGGCGGCGCGCGCACCGCTGCGAACGAATGCAGTCATGGGAGTCCTTCAGGCAATGGATGCCGCAGCGCGGGCCTCAGGCCTTGCGTGCAGCGGAACGGCGAATCGCCTCGTTGATTTCGGCAATGGAGCGTTCAATGGCCGCATCGTCCAGGTCGTCGACATCAGAGTCCAGCCAGCCGGCCTGCACCGTGGAAGCGAACACACCGTCCTCAATGTTGTCCGTGGAAATAGCCCCGCGGGTGGATTCGAAGCTGTCCGGCGTTTCCCACTCCATGGCGATCAGTGTCACGTTGTCGCAGTGCGGGCCGCCATTGACCAGCGCCATCTCCACCAGATCGGGGGCCGCCACGGGCACGGGCTTCTGCGCCATCTGGTAGACGATGTTGGAATCATCCACCGTGCCCCAGAGTCCGTCGGAGCACAGCATCATGCGGTCGCCCTGCTGCAGCGGCACCGGGCCGGTGATGTCAAACACGGGTTTGGTCGGCGACCCCAGGCAGGTGTAGAGCACGTTGCGGTTGAACACCGCGGCCGCAGACGCCAAAGGGCGTTCCTCGCCTTCGCGCTGCTCCATGTAGGAATGGTCCCGCGTGCGGGCCAGCAGCTCACCCTGGCGCACAAAGTAGAGGCGAGAATCGCCGCAGTGCACCCAGTGCGCAGAGCCGTGTTGCACCACAGCTGCCACCAGCGTCGTGCGCGGGGTATCGGCCAGGTGCTTCTCAGCGGCATAGCGCAAGATTTGCCGGTGTGCGGCCATCACCGCACGGTGAAAGAACGCATTCACGTCCTCAATCTCGGGCGAGGCTTCCTTTTGGTACAGCGCAGAGATGACCTGCAAGGCCATCTGCGCGGCGACCTCGCCCTCAGGGTGCCCACCCATGCCGTCGGCCAGCAAAAACAGGCCCGACGACTTGGTGTAGCAATACCCCATGCGGTCTTCATTTTTTTCACGGCCGCCCTTGCGGCTGATCTGGAAGACAGAAAATTTCATTTGGGTTTGCCCGAGGCCGCCACCGCACCTTGCACGGTCTTCTTGGTGTCCGCCACCATGGAATCAAACTGCATGCGCACCTTCTCGCCCACGGTGAGCTTGGTGTAACGGCGCTCGCCCTCGCGGGACAACTCCTTTTGCAAAGCAAACACCGACTGCGGGCGCGACAGCGGGTCCAGCGACATGCACCACTCCACCACCTCAATCAGGTTGTCGGAATACACACCGCGCAGGCGCGCCAGCGCCGTGGAGATGCGGTCTTTTTCCAGGCGCTGCGGTGCTTCGTTGGGCGGATAGCCTTGCATGCAGGCGTAGATACAGGCCCCAATGGCGTAGATGTCGGTCCACGGGCCCATGGAGGCATCGCGGCGGTACATCTCTGGGGCGGCAAACCCGGGTGTGTACATGGGGCGAATGAAGTTGCCCTCTTTACTCAGCACCTCGCGGGCGGCACCAAAGTCAATTAGCACGGATCGGTTGTCGTCGGTGATGAAGATGTTGGCGGGCTTGATGTCCAGGTGCAGCATCTTGTGCTGGTGCACGATGCGCAGCCCGCGCAGGATTTCATCAAACAGCGATCGGATGGTGGACTCGCGGAACACCTTGCTCTTCTTCTGGTCGCGCGCGGTGACGATGAAGTCCTGCAGGGCCGCCCCCTCCAGGTAGTTCATCACCATATAAACAGTTTCGTTCTCACGGAAGAAGTTCAGCACGCTCACCACCGAAGGGTGGGAGATTTGTGCCAGCGAACGACCTTCTTCAAAAAAGCTCTTCAGGCCCAGCCGGTACAGCGAGAGTTTTTCTGGCTGCACCTGGGGCAGCAGCTCGCCGGGTGCGCGGCTGGCCAGAGAGGACGGCAGGTATTCCTTGACGGCCACCTGCTGGCCTTCCGAATCGAGCGCCAAGTACACCAACCCAAATCCCCCGGCGGCAACCTTGCGAATGATGCGATAGCCGCCAATGATGGTCTCGGGGGGAAGGGGTGCTGGCTTGACCTTTGACATAAATTGCGGGGTATGGGCTCGTCGGTTGCGTGGGAACCGGGTTATTCTCGGGGCCGTTTCAACGCAGCGAGAACCCGTGATGCCAGTTTACAGCATGACTGGCTATGCCAGTGCCCAGCACAGCACAGCCACCAGCACCCCGGAAGGCGAGCCCAAAAACCAGCCCATCACCCAGCTCGGCCTGGAGATCCGCTCGGTCAACAGCCGCTTCCTGGACCTCACGTTTCGCCTGCCTGAAGACCTGCGCCAGTTCGAACCGGCCCTGCGCGAACTGCTGGGTGCCAAGCTCAAGCGCGGCAAGATTGAAGTGCGTGCCTCGGTGGAAACCACCAGCGCCAGCAACATCCCCGACCCCACCCCCAAGCTGCTGCAACGCCTGAACGCTGCGCAGGACAGCATCCGCGCCTGGCTGCCCAGCGCCAACCCGCTGAGCGTGGCCGACGTGATCCGCCTGGCCGCTGCAGAACAAGGCAGCCAGCGCGACTGGAGTGCCGACGTGATGCCGCTGGCAGAAAAGACATTGAAGGAACTGCTGGCCGCGCGCCAGCGCGAAGGCGCCCGCCTGGCCACCATGCTGCTGGGCCACATCACCCAGTTGCGCGCCCTGGCCGAACAGGCCGGCCCGCTGGTGCCCAAGCTGGTGGAACAGCAGCGCACCCGTTTCATGGAGCGCTGGAAAGAGGCCATGGCCCTGACCGACGGTGCCACGCTGCCCGAAGCCGCGCAAGACCGCGCACTGACCGAGGCTACGGCGTTTGCCATCCGCATCGACGTGGCCGAAGAAATCACCCGCGTGAACTCTCACTTGGACGAGCTGGAGCGCCTGATCAAAAAAGGCGGCGAGATCGGCAAACGGCTGGACTTTTTGATCCAGGAGCTGCACCGCGAGGCCAACACCATGGGCTCCAAATCAGCGGCACTGGAGCTGACGCATATCTCGGTGGACATGAAGGTGTTGATCGAACAAATGCGTGAGCAGGTTCAGAACTTAGAATAAGGCGACTTCAGCCACCCGCTTTATCGGAGCCAATGTCAATGGACTACCCCGGAAATCTCTTTGTCGTCGCAGCCCCCAGCGGGGCGGGTAAGTCCAGTCTGTGCAAGGCGCTGCTAGAGCTGGATTCCCGGCTGCAGCCCTCGGTGTCCCACACCACGCGCCCGCCGCGCGGCCAGGAAAAGCACGGGCGCGAATACTTCTTTGTCTCCCAGCAAGAATTTGACGCCATGGTGGCCGCTGATGCCTTTGTCGAGTGGGCCCATGTGCACAGCCAGCGCTACGGCACCTCCAAGAAGGCGATTGAAGACCGCATGGCCCAGGGCGCGGATGTGATCCTGGAAATCGACTTCCAGGGTGCCGTGCAAATCAAAAAGGTCTTTGCCAACGCGATCTGCATCTTCATCCTCCCCCCCAGCTGGGAAGAGTTGCGCTCCCGGCTCGAGCGCCGGGGTGAAGACTCGCCCGAGGTCATCGACATGCGCATGAAAAACGCCCAAATCGAGGTGGCCCAGGTCGCGAAATTCGACTTCGTTATAATCAACGAGTTATTTGACCGTGCGCTTTTCGACCTGAAAGCCATCGTCCACTCTCAGCGGCTCAAAATTTCGGCACAGCGCCGCGCCCGTGCCGAGACATTCCAAGCGCTGAACATCCTCTAGTTTTCCCGGAGATTTCCATGGCCCGCATCACTGTTGAAGACTGCCTCGTGCAGATCCCCAATCGCTTCCAACTGGTTCTGGCAGCCACTTACCGCGCCCGCATGCTCAGCCAAGGCCACACCGCCAAAATCGAGAGCAAGAACAAGCCAGGCGTGACCGCTTTGCGCGAAATCGCGGCTGGCAAGATCGGCATTGAGATGCTGAAAAAAGTGCCTCTCTGAGCCACTCCGCTCTCAAAAAAGCACCGCTTGCGGTGCTTTTTTTCGTCTGTACAGCAGCGCTCTGATCTGCACGCTACATTTACGCCATGGGTAGCACTCCACATCTCACATCCCCCGCTGCGGCTGCCAATGCAGTAGCTGCCAGTTTTGCCGGACTAACGGCCAAGCTGGACTACTTGAGCCCCAGCGATGTGGAGCAGGTGCGCCTGGCCTACCGGTTTGCCGACGAGGCCCACCTGGGCCAGATGCGCAACAACGGCGAGCCCTACATCACCCACCCCATTGCCGTGGCCGCCCAGTGCGCCGAATGGAAGCTGGACGCCCAGGCCCTGATGTCAGCCCTGTTGCATGACGCCATCGAAGACTGTGGCGTCACCAAGACCGAGCTCATCGAAAAGTTTGGCTCACCCGTGGCCGAGCTGGTGGACGGCCTGACCAAGTTGGACAAGCTGCAGTTCAACACCCGCGAAGAAAACCAGGCCGAGTCCTTCCGCAAGATGCTGTTGGCCATGGCGCGCGATGTGCGCGTCATCCTGATCAAGCTGGCCGACCGTTCGCACAATATGCGCACACTGTCAGACATGCCGCGCGCCAAGTGGGGGCGCATTGCCTCCGAAACGCTGGACATTTACGCACCCATCGCGCACCGCCTGGGCCTGAATCAGACCTACCGCGAGCTGCAGGATCTCTCGTTTCGCCACCTACGGCCTTGGCGATATTCCATTTTGGCCAAGGCCGTGGCCAAGGCACGCAGTCGTCGTCGCGACCTGATCCAGAAGGTGCAAAAAGAAGTCGAGACCGTGTTTGCCACGGCCAACATGCCGGTGCGCATTGCGGGCCGCGAGAAGACGCTGTACTCCATCTACAAGAAGATGGACGACAAGCACCTGAGCTTTGCCCAAGTCACCGACATTTACGGCTTTCGGGTGCTGGTACCCAATGTGACCGACTGCTACACGGCTCTGGGCCTGCTGCACCAGCTCTACAAGCCCGTGCCCGGCAAGTTCAAGGACCACATTGCCATTGCCAAGGTCAATGGCTACCAGTCGCTGCACACCACGCTGGTCGGCCCGGCCGGCATCAACGTCGAGTTCCAGATGCGTACCGAGGCCATGCATGTGGTGGCCGAATCGGGCGTGGCAGCCCACTGGCTCTACAAGGTCAACAACCCCGAAGATGCGTCCAACGACCGCCTGGGCACCAAGTGGCTTCAGTCGCTGCTGGACATTCAGGACGAAACGCGCGACGCCGCCGAATTCTGGGACCACGTGAAAGTGGACCTGTTCCCCGATGCGGTCTATGTGTTCACCCCCAAGAGCCAAATCATGGCGCTGCCACGCGGTGCTACGGTGGTGGACTTTGCCTACGCCATCCACAGCAATGTGGGCGATCGCACTACGGCCGCGCGTATCAATGGCGAACAGGTGCCTCTGCGCACAGAGCTAAAGAATGGCGATGTGGTGGAAGTGGTGACCGCGCCGGTGTCCACACCCAACCCTGCCTGGCTGGGCTTTGTGCGTACGGGGCGTGCACGTTCCAAGATCCGCCACCACCTCAAGACGATGGCGCAGACCGAGTCGGAGAGCCTGGGCAGCAAGCTACTGACACAGGCCCTGCGCGCCGAAGGCATCGAAGGCTTCCCCGATGAGGACCCCAGCTATAGCGCGCTGTGGGACAAGCTGCTGCGCTTCACCGGCAACAAGACGCGCGAGGAGCTGCTGACCGATATTGGCCTGGGCAAGCGCATTGCCAACATCGTAGCCAAGCGCCTGGTAACCCTGCTGGCCGACACCGGAGAACGCCCCGACGCGCTGCTGCTGACGCGCGAGCGCTTCACAGCGCACGAATCCACCTCGCTGGGCTCCATCACACTGGATGGCAGCGAAAATGCCTCGGTGCAGTTTGCGCCCTGCTGCCGCCCCATCCCCGGTGATGCCATCGTTGGCTATTTGGGCCGCGGCGAGGGCTTGGTGGTGCACCGGGAAGAGTGCCAGGTGGCACGCAAGCTGCAGAACAAGGACAGCGAGCGCTTCATTGGTGTGGAGTGGTCCGATGAGCCGATCCGCCCGTTTAAAACCGGCGTGGTGGTGACCGTGAACAATGGCAAGGGCGTGCTGGCCAAAGTGGCTGCAGCGCTAGCTTCGGCCGAGGCCGACATCCTGCACATCGACATGGGGCAGGACGGTGTGCAGGACGCCTCAGACCTGCGTTTCTTGGTTGCGGTGCGTGACACGGCCCACCTGGAGACTGCGCTACGCAACCTGCGCCGTACGCCCTCGGTACTGCGCGCAGAGCGCAGCAGCAACACAGCAACCAACAACAGTTAGTTGGATGCAGGTGCCGGGTAGACCACCCGCAACACCTCAATGTCGCCCACGCGGTCGGGCATCACCAGCTTGAGTTCATCGCCCACGCGCGCCTTGAGCAGGGTGCGGGCGACTGGGGAGATCCAGCTCACCTCACCCAGCGCGCTGTTGGCTTCGTCAATGCCTTTGATAGTGACGGTGCGCTCCACGTCCTGGTCATCCACATACGTAACCGTGGCGCCAAAGAACACCTGGTCGTTGCCATGGTGCACGGTGGGGTCGGTTACTTCGGCAATTTCCAGGCGCTTGGTCAGAAAGCGGATGCGGCGGTCAATCTCGCGCAGGCGCTTTTTGCCATACAGGTAGTCGCCATTCTCGGAGCGGTCACCATTGCTGGCCGCCCAGTGCACCACTTCCACGATCTTGGGGCGCTCGTTGTCGATCAGGTCGAGTAACTCGTCGCGCAGCACGGCATAGCCTTGGGGGGTGATGTAGTTTTTGCCACCCGACGGCAGCGCAGGCAGTTGCAGCTCCTCGTCGTCGGTGCCCGTGTCAGACTCTTTGGTAAAGGCCTTGCTCATGATTCCGTTCAATGCAATCCACGGCACTCCGCGGCTGGTTTCATTCTATCGATGACAGCCTTTGCATTGCGACGGATCCATGCCCTGTTACTTGGCAAATGCGTAGCCCGTGCGGTCACGCTTGGCCGCATACATCGCGGCATCTGCCTCGTTGATGAGTGCATCCACTGTTAGCCCATTTCTGGGAAACAGCGCAATACCAATACTCGTCAGCACACTGATGTTGCCGGTACTGAGCTGGCACGGAAGCTGGACCCGATGGATGATTTTTTGGGCGAGATTGGCAACGGTCTGCTCATCTGCCGCTCCCATCAACAGGTACAAAAACTCATCGCCACCCAGCCGACTGACGGTGTCGTCATTCCGCGTGTTTTCCTTGAGTCGCTCTGCGATGGTCTTCAACACCGCGTCGCCCGCATCGTGTCCATGGGTGTCATTCACTTGCTTGAAACCATCCAGATCCAGAAACATGACGGCCAACGCCAAGTCGTGCCGCCGCGCCTGTGCCAAGCCATGTTCCAGGCGGTCGTTGAATAGTGTGCGGTTCGGCAACCCCGTCAGAGGGTCGTGCAAGGCTGCATAGCGCGCCACTTCTTCCTGCTGGGTGACCAAGGCCAGCTCCGCATCGAGGGCCTTGCGCTCCTTGATCTCGCTTTCCAAGGCCTGGGTGACCAGAACCAACTTGTCCGACGCGTCTTGCACCTTTTCTTCCACGGCTTGGCTCTGCGCCAGAGCTCGCTTGACCTCTTGGGACTGGGCCTGCGCGCTTTGCTGTCCCAACACGGAATTGAGGGTGGACAACTCCAAGGCGCTCTCGTCTACCAACGCCTGCACATGCTCCGCCTGACCCAACACGGTGCTGAGAGAGTCGCTGCGTATGGCGGGCTGCGACGGAGACGGAGAGGAAGGGGCCATGGGAGCTTACCTGAACGGAACGTACCCCAGCCTAGCGGTTTGGCAAGCATCAGACTGTGCGGCAGCGCACACAACGTACAGAAACGAAAAAACCCTAGAACATTACTGTTCTAGGGTTTCACGTTTGGTGCGGCTGGCAGGAATTGAACCCACGACCCCTTGGTTCGTAGCCAAGTACTCTATCCAACTGAGCTACAGCCGCTAAGCATCGTATTCTAGCACGAAGTTTTTTGGGCTTTCTGGAAAACCCGTAGAAACTTTTGCAACCCCCGATTCCCGGGGGCGCTAGCCCCCAAGTTTACGCGCTGCGCAGCCCCAGCAGGCTGCGCGCCTCCGCCGGGCTGGCAATGGCACGACCCGCACGCTGGGCGCAAGCGGCCAGTTCGGTGATGAGGGCGCCGTTGCCTGCTGCACGCTCACCGTTGGGCAGATAGAAGGTATCTTCCAGGCCGGTGCGCAACATGCCGCCCAGATCGGCAGTCTTCTGGTGTACGGGCCAGATCTCGGCGCGACCGATCAGCGTGGTCTGCCAGATGCTGTCAGCGGCCATGTATTTGGGCAGCAGCGACAGCAGATCCGCATCACAAGGCATGCCGGAGGCCACACCCATAACCAGGTTGTACTCGGCGCGACCCATGGCGGGCTTGAGCATGCCGTTCTTCAGATACATGGTGACCGAGCGGACGATACCCACATCAAAGCATTCGAACTCGGGGTGCGTGCCGGCCTCTTCCATCACGTCCAGGAACTGCTGCACCTTCGCCACCGGGTTATCGAACACCATGGGCGGCCAAGCCCACGAGCCGTCCTCCTTGAGCTTGAGGTAGTTCAGGCTGCCCGCATTGCAGGCCGCGATCTCGGGCTTCACACGACGGATGCAGGCCAGCGGGCCGCTGATGTCCTTGCCCACGACGCCGGTGGTCAGGTTGATGATGACCTCGGGACAGGCTTCGCGAATGGCATTGACGATGCTCTCGGCCACATCCGGGTCCCACGAGGGCATATGGCCCATGCCCTCTTCCTGACTGCGCATGTGGATGTGCATGATGCTGGCGCCCGCATTGAAGGCGTCGCGCGCCTCGGCCGCCATTTGCGCCGGTGTGACCGGCACGGGGTGTTGCTGGGGATTGGTGAGCACGCCGGTCAGCGCGCAGGTGAGTATGGCTTTGTCCATCATGCGTCCTTCTTGATCTCAAGTTCAACCAACAGTGCGCCGAATTCCACCTGGTCGCCCGCCTTGGCATGCACAGCCTTCACCGTGCCTGCGCTCTCGGCGCAGAGCCACATTTCCATCTTCATGGCCTCCACACACACCAGCTGTTGACCATCTTGCACCGCGTCGCCCGGTGCCACCAACACCTGTGTGACCTTGCCAGCCACCGGAGACCGCGCGCGGCTCGCGTCCTTGAGCGCGTCGGCATTCGGGAGGGCAGACACTTCGGTGAACACATGGCTATGGCCTGCGTGGGCGAGGTGCAAGTCGGCGCCTACAAACATGGCAATCGCGGTTTGGGCCACACCGTCGAGTTCAAGCCGCAACACGCCTTCGGCAAACTGCAGAACCCGTGCGGATGTGGTGTGGCCAGCGATGGTGACGGCCACCACGCCATGACGGTCCGGCAGCACGCGCACCGCACGCACCTTGTCTGCGGTCTGCAGTTGAAAGCCGTAGGCCGCCACGCTGTTGGCGCGCCAGCTGCTGCCGTGTTGCATGGCCAGAGCCACTGAGGCCACGGTCCACGCGGCATCGCTGGCCACGGGCGCCTGCAACAATGGCTCGCCCTGCTCCACCCAGTGGTCGATCAGCGTGGTGGTCATCTCGGCCTTGCGGAACGCCGAGTGGTCCACCAGGTCACTCAGAAAGCGGCCGTTGTTCTTCAGGCCCAGCAAGGGCGTATTGGCCAACGCGGCGCGCAGACGGCGGATGGCATCATCCCGGTCGCGGCCGTGCACGATGATCTTGGCGACCATGGGGTCATAGAAGGGCGAGACTACGCTGCCCTGGCGGATGCCGTCGTCCACCCTCACGCCACCATGCAGCGCGCGCTCCGGTTGCCACCAGGCCACGGTGCCGGTCTGCGGTGCAAAGCCGGTGTAAGGGTCTTCCACATACAGGCGTGCCTCGATGGCGTGGCCGGTGAGCGTGATGTCTTCCTGCCTCGCGGGCAGCACATCGCCGGCGGCTACCTGCAGCTGCCACTCGACGAGGTCGTAACCCGTGATGCATTCGGTCACCGGGTGCTCCACCTGCAGGCGCGTGTTCATCTCCAAGAAATAGTGATTGCGCTTGTCGTCCACGATGAACTCCACCGTGCCGGCGCCGCGGTAGCCCACGGCCAGCGCGGCGGCCACGGCGTCCTGGCCCATGGCGGCGCGCATGGCAGGACTCACCAAGGGCGATGGTGCTTCTTCAATCACCTTTTGTCGACGGCGCTGGGCGGTGCAATCGCGCTCGCCCAGGTAGACCGCATTGCCATGCGCGTCGGCAAACACCTGGATCTCGATATGGCGGCCGTTGTCGATGAGGCGCTCCAGCATGAGCGTGCCGTCGCCAAACGCGTTAATGGCTTCGCGACGTGCGCCGTCTATGCCCTGTTGCAGCTCAGCGTCACTACGCACAAGCCGCATGCCGCGGCCGCCGCCCCCGGTCACGGCTTTCACCAGCAGCGGGTAGCCCAGCTTCTTGGCCTCGGCCGTCAGCGTCACGTCGCTTTGGTCTGCGCCCAAGTAGCCGGGTGCACACGGCACGCCCGCTTCCAGCATGCGGCGCTTAGCCAGGGCCTTGTCGCCCATGGCGGTGATGGCGCTGGCGGGCGGCCCGATGAAGACCACGCCCGCATCGGCACAGGCCTGCGCAAAGGCGGCGTTTTCACTCAGGAAGCCATAGCCCGGGTGCAGCGCATCGGCGCCGGTATTGCGCGCGGCGTCAAGAATCGCATCGAACTTCAAATAGGACTGCGCGGCGGGCGAGGGGCCGATGTGCACCGCCTCATCAGCCAATGCCACATGGGGTGCATCGCGGTCCGCATCGCTGTACACGGCCACCGTCTGGTAGCCCAGCTTGCGCGCGGTGCGGATGACGCGGCAGGCGATCTCGCCGCGGTTGGCGATCAGGATTTTGGAAAAGCTCATGTCACGGCCCATTGGGGTTTGCGTTTCTGGATGAAGGCAGTCATGCCCTCTTGCCCTTCCGGGCCCTGAGCGGCGTGGGAGAAGATGGTGGCGGCTTCCTCCACCAGATCGGCCGCAGCCGTAAAGCGCGCCTTGCGCATCAGCGCCTTGGTGGCGGCCAGTGCGCCCGGTGCACAGGCTAGGATGTCTGCCAGCGTCTTGTCCAGCGCGGCGGCAATGCCTTGGGGGGTTGTCACCGTATGCACCAGTCCCACCGTCAACGCACCTGCAGCATCGAGCCGCCCACCAGTGACGGCCAGGCGCTTGGCCTGCGAGTAACCCAGACGCTCCACCAAAAAAGGCGCAATCTGCGCGGGCACCACACCCAGTGAGGTCTCGGGTAGACGGAAAGCGGCGGTGTCACTGGCAATCGCCACGTCGACCACGCAGGCCAAGCCAAAGCCACCGCCCATCACTGTGCCCTCCAGCACCGCCACCACGGCCAGCGGCGTGCTGGCATAGGCTGCACACAGGTGGCCAAAGGCGGCGTTCACCTCGGCAATCGGGTCAGGCGCGCCCTCGGCGCGTTGCATGGCGCGCATGCGTGCACCGGCCATGTCTTTCAAATCGGCCCCGGCGCTGAAGTGCCCGCCCTCGCCGCGCAGCACGACCACACGCACCGCGTCCGGCGTGCCCGCCGTGGCCTCCGCCGCTCGGAGCACCTGCTGCAGCTCGGCCACCATCTGCAGCGACATGGCGTTGCGTACCTCGGGTCTATTCAAGTAAATATGCAGGCTAGCCCCCGTGGATACTGCGCGAACAGCTCCTAATTGCATAGCATCTATGGCGTGCTGCATGGTGTGCATCTGGCCTCAGGCCTTGCCCGGCAACGTGCCTTCGAGCTTGCAGATGATGCCCAGCATGATCTCGTCCGCACCGCCACCAATCGAGATGAGGCGGCTGTCGCGGTAGGCCTGAGAGATGGGGTTGTCGGCCGTGAAGCCCATGCCGCCCCAGTACTGCAGGCAGCTATCGGCCACTTCGCGGCTCAAGCGCCCGGCCTTGAGCTTGGCCATGGAGGCCAGCTTGGTCACATCCTTGCCGCCCACATACGACTCCACCGCGCGGTAGGTCAGCGCGCGCAAGCACTCCACCTCGGTGCGCAGCTCGGCCAGGCGGAAGTGCACCACTTGGTTGTTCAGAATCGGCTGGCCAAAGGTCTTGCGTTCGCGCGTGTAGGCAATGGTCTGGTCGATAAGGTTGTCCAGCGAGCGCAGGCTGCCGGCGGCGCCATACAAGCGCTCTTCCTGGAACTGCAGCATCTGCAGCGTGAAGCCCATGCCCTCCTGGCCGATCAGGTTGCGCTGGGGCACGCGCACGTTGTCAAAGAACAGCTGCGCGGTGTCGCTGCTGTGCATGCCGATCTTCTCGATCTTCTGGCGCGTGATGCCGGGCGCATCCATGGGCACGATGATGAGGGACTTGTTTTTGTGCACCGCGCCTTCGCTGGTGTTGGCCAGCAGGCAGCACCAGTCGGCCTGCATGCCATTGGTGATCCACATCTTGGAGCCGTTGATGACGTAGTCACCGCCATCCTTGCGTGCCGTGGTCTTGAGGGCGGCCACATCAGAGCCGCCCCCCACTTCGCTCACACCAATGCAACCCACCATGTCGCCCGCAATGGCCGGGGCCAGGTAGGCGGCGCGCAGCTCGTCGCTGCCAAAGCGCGCCAGTGCCGGGGTGCACATGTCGGTCTGCACACCAATCGCCATGGGCACGCCGCCCACATTGCAGTCGCCCAACGCCTCGGCCGCCACCATGGAGTAGCTGAAGTCCAGCCCCATGCCGCCAAACTCCGTGGGGTACTTGATGCCCAGCAAGCCCAGATTGCCCATCTTCTTGAAAAGTTCGTGTGCCGGAAAGATGCCGGCCTTTTCCCATTCAGCGGTGAAGGGGTTGATCTCATTGGCGACGAACTTGCGCACCGTGTCAGAGATTTGCGTGTGTTCAGGGGTGAATTTCATGGGTGTCTTCTCGCGTCGTTGTTATGGTTTCAATCAAAGGCGTGCCACGCCAAAGGTGTTGGCGCGCAACGTGCGCTGCTCGGCCTCTGCTGCTAACGCCAGGCACAGGCCCAGCAAGCGGCGCGTGTCGCGCGGGTCGATGATTCCGTCGTCCCACAGGCGGGCTGTGCCAAACAGGGCAGCGCTTTCCTTGTCCAGCCGCAGGCGCAGACCATCAGACATGGCCTCGAGCGCGTCCTCGTTCACCTCACTGCCCATGCGCTCCAGCTTGGCGCGATTCACAATGTCCATCACCTTGGCGGCCTGCGCGCCGCCCATCACGGCGGTGCGCGCCGTGGGCCAGCTGAAGATGAAACGCGGATCGAATCCACGCCCGCACATGCCGTAGTTGCCCGCACCGTACGAGCCACCTAGCACCACGGTGAACTTGGGCACGCGGGCATTGGCCACGGCCTGGATCATCTTGCTGCCGTGCTTGATGGCGCCGCCGCGCTCGGCCGCGGAGCCCACCATGTAGCCCGTGGTGTTCTGCAAAAAAATGAGCGGCGTGCCACTCTGGTCGCACAGCTGGATGAACTGCGCGGCCTTGGTCGAGCCCGTGGGCTGGATGGGCCCGTTGTTGCCCAATATGCCCACCAGTCGCCCCTCGATGCGGGCGTGCCCGCACATCATCTCAGGGGCGTAGCTGGCCTTGAATTCCAGAAAGTCCGAGCCATCCACCAAGCGAGCGATCACCTCACGCACGTCATAGGGCTCGCGTTCATCGGCGGGCACAATGCCCATCAGTTCCTGCTCGTCAAACAGCGGCGCAGCAAAGGGTGCGGTGGCGGGTGTGGTGTCCCAGTTCAGCTTGTCCATGAGTTCACGCGTCATGGCGATCGCATGCGCGTCGTCTTCGGTCAGGTACTCGCCGAGCCCCGTGACCTGCGCATGGGTTTCGGCGCCGCCCAGCTCGTCGTCGGTGCAGTCCTCGCCGATGGCAGCCTTCACCAGCGGCGGGCCCGCCAGGTAGATGCTGCTGCGCCCACGCACCAGCACCACGTAGTCCGACAGGCCGGGCAGGTACGCGCCGCCCGCGGTGGACGAGCCATGCACCACCGCAATCTGCGGGATGCCTGCGGCCGACATGCGCGCCTGGTTGGCAAAGCTGCGCCCGCCCTCTACAAAAATTTCGGCCTGGTACATGAGGTTGGCACCGCCGCTCTCCACCAGGTAGATGACGGGCAGCTTGTTCTCGAAAGCGATCTCCTGTGCACGCAGCGCTTTTTTGAGGCCCATGGGTGCCACCGTGCCGCCCTTCACCGCGCTATCGCTGGCGGAGACGATGCAGCGCCGCCCCGCCACCACGCCAATGCCGACGATGGAGCCGCCGCCCAACACGGCCTTCTTGCCATCGTCATCGTGCATGTTCAGGCCGGCCAAGCGGCTCAGCTCCAGGAACGGCGTGCCGCGGTCCAGCAGGCGGGCCACGCGTTCGCGCGGCAGCAGCTGGTTGCGTTTCTCGAATTTCTCGCGCTTGGATTCGGACTCGGCAATCACCAGGCCCTCCAGGCGCTGCACCTCGGCCAGCAGCTCGGCCATGCGCTGGGCGTTGGCCGCAAAGCCGGCGGCGCGGGGGTTGATCTTGGAGCGGAGAGCGGGCATGGCAACGGGTCCTTCAAACGTCTTGCGGCATTAGAGGTCATGGTGACGTTAACGTCAATCAATTGCCGTATAGGTATTTTCACTATTCTTTACGGTATGCTGCGCAGCTAACATCCAGCCCAAATCCTCCACACACCCAACAAGGAAACCCCATGTCCCTCGCATCCGCAACCGAAGCCATCCGCGCCAAAGTGGGCGCCGACAGCGGCCTCAACGCCACCCTGAAGTTCGACATGGGCGCCGACGGCGTCATCGTCATCGACGGCGCCAGCACGCCCAACTGTGTGAGCAACGACAACACCGATGTGGATTGCACCGTGGGCATCACGCTAGAGAACCTGCAGGCCCTGCTGGACGGCGACCTGGAACCCGCCACCGGTTTCATGGCCGGCAAGCTGAAGGTGAGCGGCGACATGGGCGTGGCCATGCGCCTGCAACGTGTCATTTAAGTCGGTGGCCACCGACGCAGCGGTGGCAGACGCGCAAGCGTTTGTCGCCTCCCACCGCGACGAGGGCACGGCCGAGCTGTTCGGTATCACCGAGTTGTGCCGGGAGTTCGGCATCACGCTGCGCGCGCTGCGGTTTTACGAAGACAAGGGCCTGCTCAGCCCCCGCCGTGTCAATGGTGCCCGTGTCTACACGCGGCGCGACCGTGCCCGGCTGGCGCTCATCCTGCGCGCCAAGGCCATAGGCTCACCGCTGTCGGAGATCAAGCGCTATTTGGATTTGTATGGCGACCACGGCGAAGGCCGCACCCAGCAGCTGCAGTACGTCATCGACCGCACCGACGCCGAGATTGCCGACCTAGAGAAAAAGCGCGCCCAGATTGACGCCACGCTGGCCGAGCTGCGCGTGATCAACACCAGCTGCCGCGGCCACCTGGCTGAACGCGTGCGTACCGGTAAGAATTAAACCAAACTGGCCTCTAGCCCCCGTGGAATATGCGCGAGTAGCTCCTAAAACAGGAGCAACCCGCGCAATCCACCGAGCGGCTTACTTGCCCAGCAGGCCTTTGAACAAGTCCTTGGCCTTGTCCTTCACGGCCTCCTCGGCCTTGGTCTTGATCTCCTGTTTCTTCTCTTCCACCTTGGCTTTGGTAGCGTCTTCCAGCATGGTGCCGAATTCGATCTTGTAGCTCAGCGCTTCAAAAGGACCCGTCAGGCGCACGGGCACGGTCAGGCCCTTC
This sequence comes from Rhodoferax sp. P1_F3, assembly GCF_056405715.1. NCBI lineage: Bacteria > Pseudomonadati > Pseudomonadota > Betaproteobacteria > Burkholderiales > Comamonadaceae > Rhodoferax > Rhodoferax sp. P1_F3. The sequence continues at coordinate 283,566 of NZ_JBFUBO010000001.1, forward strand.
AGCTGGCCCAAGTCTTTGCCGCCCTGCCCTTCGCCGCTAGCCACCACCGTGGCCTTGGCCAGGTAGTTCATCTGGCCAGCGCCCACGTCAATGTCACCTGTGCCGCCCAGGCGGATGAAGGGGGACTTCATCGCCAGGTCATCGTTGTGCGCCACGCCGTTGGCAATCTTGAAGGAGCCGGTCAGCTCCGAGAAGTCGGTCTTCTGGCTCGCGTTGGCGGCCTGCGTGCTGTCGGCCTGGCCCAGTTTGGCTTTAAGGTCGCGCAGGCTTTGCGCCAGGTTGATGCCCTTGATGGCTCCGTCTTTCAGCGCCAGCGAAGCTGTGCCGCCCAACGCCTTCTTCATCGCCGTCACCGTGTCGCCGTGGGTGTTGATGTCCAGCGTCACATTGCCTTTGCCCTCCAGCAGGTCCTTGGCCACCAGGTCTTTCATCAGCGGGTTGATGCTGACGCCCACCAGGGACTGCTTGACGGCCACCGCGTTGCCATTGGCGTTGACTGACAGGCTGCCGCTGGTGCTGCCTTCGTACAGGTTCAAGGAAAGGGGAGCCACGTCCAGCTTGCCGCCGGCCAGCGCCAGCTTGGCGTTGATCTTCTCCAGCTTCAGGTTGGACACCTGCAGCGCACCGATGCGGATCGCGCCGTTCACCGTGTGGCCCTTGAGCGCACTCAGGTCGATGGGCGCCTCTTTGGCCACAGCCGCCTCTTTGGCGGCCACCGTAGTGGGCGCCGGCTTGGGTGGCAGGTATTTGTCCACGTTGAGCTTGTCCACATCCAGGTCAAACGCCAGCACCAGCGGCGCAAACTTGGCCACCTTCACGCTGGCGGCAATCTTGGATTCGTCAAACTGCGTAGCCAGCTCCAACGCGGCGGTTTGCTGCAGCGCGTCCACCTTCAGGTTGCCGTTGATGGGCAGAGTCACGCTCTTCATGGGCATGCTGGGGTGGGCCACGTCCAAGCTGCCGGTCAGCTTGGCCAGCGCCACGCTTTGCCCGGCCACGTTCACCGCCACGGGCGAACTCAGTTGGCCCTTGATGGCCGCATCGCCGGACTTTGCATCCAGCTTCAGCGCCAAGCTGGCCATCTTGAGTGCATCGGCATTGCCCTCCACGCCATTCAGCACCAGGTTCACCGTTGCATTGCGGCCTGTGCCCTGCAACGTGGCCGACAGCGTGATGGCCTCGCCACCCGACTTCTGGGGCGACAGGTTCAGCTTGGGCGCGTCCAGCGCCAGCGTAAAGGCATCCGTGCCACTCTGGCCCTTGGCCGACAGACTCAGCTTGTCCACCGCCGCCGTCTTGGCACCCGTGTCGGCCAGCACATGGCCGGTGGACAGGCTCAGGTTCGACAGCGCGGTGCTACTGCCCGCCTTCTCGTCACGCCAAGTGAGCTGGGCATTGGCGATGCGGATGCTGGAGATATCAATCTGCAGCGGCTCGGCCGGCTTGGCAGGTTCAGCGGGTTTGCCTGCTTCGGGCGCTGTGGGTTCGCCCAGCAGGTCGGCAATGTTCAGTGTGCCGTCTTTCTTCTTCACCAATGTGAGCTTCAGGCCCTCCACGTCCAGCGCACGCACCTGCACCTGCTTGCTCAGCAGCGGCATCAGCGCCACCGAAATGCGGGCCGAGTCCAGCGCGGCAAACTCGGCCTTGCTGGCGTGCTCAGACAGCGTCACGCCGTCCAGCTGAATGCCCACGTTGGGCCAGACAGAGAGCTTGGGTTGGCCCACGATCACCAGCGTGCGCTGCTTTTGCTCCAGCACCGTGCGGCTGATTTCTGCCTTGATCTTGTCGCCGTCAAACAGCACGTAGAGCACGCCCACTGCCAACACCAAAAAACCCAGCAGCGCAGCAACTGCAAACCCCACTATGCGAAGCACCTTCATGAAACTCCCTTTTTGTGTTTCTTGCCCAGAGGCCTAATCGATGCAAACCATTCTAGAGGGCCATCGTTGCAGCACCGGTCAGCGCATCAAGCCGCCAGCCGCGGGTACACCCCCGGGCGCCCGGGCCTGGACAGCACCCACTGCCACACCTGGATATCCCGTGCGCGGAAGGCACCTGCACAGCACAACAGGTAGTAGCGCCACATGCGGCGAAAGCGCTCATCCAGCTGTCCCGCAAACCGCGGCCAGGCCTGGGCAAAGTTGTGGTGCCAGGCCATGAGCGTGCGGTCGTAGTCGGCGCCAAAGTTGTGCAGGTCTTCCACCACAAAGCGGCGCTCGGCGGCACGCCCAATCTGCGCGATAGAAGGCAGCTCCCCGTTGGGGAAGATGTAGCGATGCATCCACGGGTCGGTGCCATGGCCATGCTCGTTGCGGCCTATGGTGTGCAGCAAAAACAGGCCATCGTCCGCCAGGCAGCGCTGCGCGACATCCATGTAGGTGGCGTAGTTTTTGTGGCCCACGTGCTCAAACATGCCAATGCTCACGATGCGATCGAACCGTTCGTTCAGCGTGCGGTAGTCGGCCAGTCGGAATTCGATGGGCAGACCCGCGCAGCGCTGCTGTCCCAGCGCCGCCTGCTCGGCCGAGATGGTGACGCCCACGCACTGCACGCCGTAGCGCTCGGCCGCAAACTGCATGAAGCTGCCCCAGCCGCAGCCAATGTCCAGCACGCGCATGCCCGGCGCAAGGCCCAGCTTGCGGCACACCAAGTCCAGCTTGTGCTCCTGCGCGGCGTCCAGCGTCTCTGCGCCCTGCCAGAAAGCGCAGGTGTAGGTCATTCGGCGGTCCAGCATGGCGGCGTAAAAGTCGTTGCCCAGGTCGTAGTGGGCGCGGCCCACCTCCCACGCGCGGTCTTCGGTCTGCAGGTTGAACCAGCGGGCCCGCAGGTGGTGCCAGGCCATGGCCCACGGGCGCACGCGCGATGGCAAGTTGGCGCGCAGCAGCCGGTCAAAGAACTGGTCCAGGTGGTCGCAATCCCACCAGCCGTCCATGTACGACTCGCCGAGCCCCAGGCTGCCCTGCGCCAGGATGCGCTCGGGCACGCCAGACCGGCGCAGCCGCATGTCCCAGGGGCGCTGCCCGTCCAGCTGAATATCGGCCTCGGCCAGCAGCGATTCCAGATAGTGGTGCGCCGCGCTGTGGCCTGTGCCAACTTCGCGCGGGAGACTTTGAATGCTTTGGGGTTCCATCCTTCGCTCCTCCTCTGCCAAATAGTGGAAGGAAACGCTATTGAAAAACGTGCGGTGCCGCACAGTCCAATTGATTTTGGGCTGAGAGGGATATAGGTTTTTCTAATGGACCGTCAGCAATGCTCAATGACGTCTGCAGAGCAGCGACTGTGAGTCGCGCTGATACGGCTTCGTATCCGACTAAGGAAGCGGGAAGGGCCCAGGGCAACGCTGAACAAGTAACCCAGACGGCCAAGCCCGATGACGTGAAGCGCTATTTGGGCAGATTTATGCCGTTTGGTTGTGCCCAGCAGGGCAGTTTGGCGGGTCCTTCGAGCGGGACTGCCCTTACGGGCGCACCTGCCCCAGCAAACGCCCTCGACTGAGATAGTGATTGGCCAGCGCCAATGCCGTGAACGCCCGTTGGCGTTCTTCTGCAAACCACGTAGCGCATGGGCCGTTAATTTACCGCTTGTCGCGATTACAGGGGGCCTTATTCAGCGTTGCCTTAAGCAATGTGAAAAGTAACCACCGTCGATCGCAAGATGCTGCCCAAGCTGCCCCCTATAGCTTAGCCACGTCCCATAGTGGAACTACTAGCCCGCTACAGGCTGGGTTTCGTATTTTTTACGGAGCGCATTGATGGAGCTGCGGGCCATGCGTGCCTCCACAATTTCCAACTGTGCAAGTTGGGGAACGCTACCTGTGAAGTAGACCGTACACACTTCCTTGTCAGCTTGGCTGAACGCCACCAGGCATTCCAGAGATAGATTTCCAGTTGCTGATTTCCCAATTTCCTTAATACTTGCCGTGATGAGCGTTGGTATGGGAAAGGCATAGTTACTGAATCGGGATGTGAACTGCTCAATAACCAACCCAGATTTTGGGTTTCGCCCCGAACAGTATTCAAGCTCCAATGCCGCTATAGAGGCTTGCCGACTTGCCTCTACCAATAGCATGGCACTTATATGCTGGCCTGTGACATGGTCTGCAAGCCTGTCCATGCGGTTATCCACGCAGAAATGGAACTCATATTGCAGGGGCCGAATTTTGCGTGGTACGGATATGAGCGCGTTCTCAATATGCTTCTTGTGCGTGAGATGCGGCGGGGCGAGCGTATCTTCACCCATGACGATTTCAAGCCCTCGTTGGCTCAACGCGGCCTTCAAAAATTGACGCGTGTTTTTAGTGATGCCTAGCCCCACAATAAATATCTCATCACCATCCCAAATGTGGTCGCCCTCCAGCTTTTCCATCAGTTGGGACACCGTTAAGACGTTGCTATGCTTTGCGAAGTTTGCATACTCGTCCCCGACCAAAATATAGATTGTTTCCATAGCAACGTTTTGTAGATAAGTCTTTATTGCAAGCCGTCCGCGCACTGACTCTTTGTTGCTGGAAGAAGCATTGGCCCGTCCCCGGCAAGCTCAGCCGCCAGGGGAACGCATCGGAGTAGATTTCGCAGATAACCTCTAGACACGGGCTTCTCCTTTCAATTCATGGCAATTCAGCAGGCAGCGGTGAATGTCGCTGCAAATACGTTCAAGCGCACCTACCCGATCGGGTAGGTGCGCTAGGTGCTTGCACCCGGCAAAAAATGACAGTCTTGCCTTCGGGGAATGCAATCGGGTCCGCGTGGGTCGTCCTCAAACGAGACTCTGAACGCACTTTGCGTCCATTGGTGATAGCGCCAATGGGCCACAGACCACCCGGCAGGCACACTGCCGTGCACGGCTATTGCCCCTGAATCGCTGTCGAATTTGAACGTAGAAACTGCACGAACTGGCCGAAGATTTGCTTGTACAGATCACAAGTCTGTTCACCCACAAGGTGTCCATTCTCCAGCGCTGGAAAAAGAACCAGAGAACTCACAATAAAAATGATTGAAGCCCATCGCCAGTTTTTACGCTTTGCGCAGTCGTTGTGCCAAGCGCTAACCGTTGCGCAACAAGGCAGGTCCGCTTACCTGATGCTATGCCCCGCCAATATCTTGGCGCAGGAGGGCGATGAGATTCGACTTTTGCGCCAAATGCCGCAGCCGGTTACCCATGTTTCTCCCGAGCAGACAGGGCGAATGAACCGGACAGTAGACTACCGCAGTGATTTTTATTCTCTCGGCGTTGTGCTCTATGAGAAATTGACGGGGCAACTACCTTTCGAGTCGGATGATGCGCTGGAGGTTATTCACGGGCACATTGCGCGTACGCCACTTGCTCCAGCCTCCGTCAAACATGGGGTGCCCCAAGCCCTGAGCGACATTGTCTTGAAGCTGCTGGCCAAGAACGCCGAGCGTCGCTACCAAAGCGTGAGAAGTCTGTTGGACGATTTGCATCGCTGCATGCGGGAGTTGGAGGACGGCGGAGCGCTTGCTGGATTTGCGCTTGGCGAGCATGAAATTCAAGGTCGTCTGCAAATTTCACAGGAACTGTACGGCCGCTCCAACGAGGTCGAAAAGTTGAGGCAGGCATTTGACCAAATTGCAAGCGGCAATGCGGCAATGCTGCTTATCTCGGGCGATTCCGGGGTCGGGAAATCAAGGCTGGCGAGCGAACTTCGCAAGCCCGTGCTTGCTTCGGGCGGATATTTCATCACTGGAAAATTCGATCAATTCAAGCGAAACATCCCCTACTCAGCGTTCAATGGCGCTTTCCGCAGACTGATGCAGCAGCTATTGACCGAAAGCAAAACCAAGATTGCCGACTGGAAGGCTAAGCTGCAAGACGCGCTGGGGGCCAACGGTCAAATCCTGACTGCGGCATTGCCGGAGCTGGTCCACATCATAGGCCCGCAGCCGGAAATCGAACCGTTGGGGCCAGTGGAATCCCAGAATCGCTTCGACCAAGTGGTGTGCAGCTTCGCTTCCGTCTTCCTGCGGGTGGAACACCCGCTTGTCCTGTTTCTTGACGATCTGCAATGGGCCGACCCAGCTTCCTTACGGCTCATCGAGCTTTTCATGACAAGCCTTGACAACCCCTGCCTATTGTTGGTTGGTGCATACCGTGACAACGAGGTAAGCCTCGACAGTCCGTTGATGCACACAGTTGAAGCCGTCCGAAGACTGGCTCGGGTGAGCACTATCGAGCTCGAAGCGTTGCGTGAGGAAAATGTCCATTCCTTTATAGCCGATACAACGCAGTCGACGCATGATCAAGCGGCACCATTGGCCCGATTGATTCATCGCAAGACCCACGGCAACCCGCTCTTCATCGGTCAGTTCCTGAAAAATCTCTACCACGCGCAGCAAATAAGGTTTGAGCATGGCGCGTGGGTTTGGGACGTCGCACAGATCGCGTCATTGAACATTGCCGACAATGTGGTCGACCTATTCAGCAGTGAACTGGCACGACTTCCCCCAGTCACACGAAACTTGCTCGCTGTGGCCGCCTGTATCGGAAATCGGTTCAAGCTGAAAACACTTGCGACCGTTGCAGAAATGGATGAATACACGGCACAGGCCGCTTTGCAGCCCGCAATCGGTGCCGGCTTGCTGAGCGTGCATGCCGGACAACACACCACGCAATACAACTTCCAACATGATCGCGTCCAAGAAGCCACCTATCTAGGTCTTCCCGAGGCCGAGCGCCACGCTATTCATTTGAAGGTTGGACGGTTGCTGCTTGCAAACATCCCCGTTGAGCAGCGTGAAGAACGGGTCTTCGATTACTTCACACACCTGAACGCAGGGCGAGGGCTCATCACAGACCGCAAAGACCAACTGGAACTCGCAGACCTCCATCTTGCCGCATCGCGCCGCGCAGGCGGGGCAAGGGCTTTCGACGCCGGATTGGAGCAAGCGGCAATGGCTGTTGAAGTACTGGGAAGCGGAGCTTGGACGTTGCACCATGAGCGGGCTTGGCAAGCCGGAATTCAACGTGCGGAAATGCTGGGGGGGCTTGCTGAAAATGAATCCGCCATGGACGTGATCAAAGAATTGCGCGCGCATGCACTTTCACCTGACGAGATCGTGCAGGTGACCCTGTTGAGGCTGCGAATCCACTTCCGACAAAGCCGTTTTGCAGAAGGACTGAGCGCCGGACTGGCCGAACTCGGCCAATGGGGTGTGAGTTTTCCAGACTTGGCGAATATCACCCCCACGGACACGCACCACTGGCGCACCAAGGCGCGTCGCGCCTTGGGTAGCAAGACAATGGCCGAGCTTCAGGAGCTCCCAGCCATGCGTGACCCCACCAAGACCGCTGCGTCAGAGGTCCTCGTCGCGATGTTCCCCGCCGCCTTGTTTGCAGCGCCCCACTTGTTGCCGCTAATTTTCTACAGTGCAATGTGGCTGAACTGTCGCTTCGGCTTGTCGCGATCGGCGAGTGTTGCCTTTGCTGGCTACGGATATTTGCTGTGCGCCAGCGGGCGAGACGTGGCCAAGGGCTGTGCGTTGGGTGACTGTGCGCTCAAATTGGCAAAGGGCAGCTCACCAACCATCCGGATTTGGACTGCCTTCCTGACCTCAGCCCTTATTCGACCGAATCAAGAGTCGCTCAGGCAGGCAACGGACTCAATGCGTGCTGCGAGCTTGCTCGCTGATGCATCGGGAGAAACTTTCTGGGCAGCCGTGGTGCACCTGGGATATGCCATGAAAACGTCGCTGTCAGGGGCCACGGTAAGGGAGTGCATTCCTCTTCTGGAAGCAGCCATTCGTCGCTGCAACAAGGCTGGAGCGCCTCATGTGGCGATCAACGCCGTTGTCATGCTCAAGGTCATGTCCACCTTGTCCGGCGTTTGCATGGACCATCGCCTGATTCCGCAAGGCGTCAGCTTTGACGGTTTGTTGGGGCATTTAATCAGCTCCGGAAATATCAGGGGGGCTTATTTCTACAATGTTTGCCTGGCAATGGAGCACTATCTGTTTGCCCGCTATCGGCAGGCATTGATTTGCGAGGAGGCAGCAGAGGTCCATGCGGTGATCGCCCAGGGCGCTCACTTGCGCGCGGACCACATCTATTTCACCTGTTTGACACGGCTTGCTTTGTGGTCTAAGGCTGAGCTTGTGGCGCAGCATTCGCTTGAGCCCTTGATCCGTAAACTTCGGATGTTGGCACAGCATGGGCCAATGAACTACTTGCACAAGTTGCAGTTAGTGGAAGCGGAGCGCTGTCGTGTGCTGGGTAGGAACGAGAAGGCCTCCGGCCTCTACGACTTGGCGATAGCGGGAGCCAAGGTACACGAATACCTCAACGACGAGGCGCTTGCCAACGAACTGGCGGGCAAGTTCCATCTCGGTCTGGGCAGACGGACCATCGCCCGAGCCTATCTCGAAGAATCGCGTGATCGATATGCGCAATGGGGCGCAAGCACGAAGGTCCAGCAATTGGAAGACGTCCATGCGGAATTGCTGCTACGCGCCAACACCACCAAACGCAGAGACCTTGCCATAGACGAGAAACTCACCGCGCAACGTTTGGATCTCGATACCGTGATCAAGGCTTCGCAGGCGGTATCCGGCGAAATTCGGATTGAGCGTTTGCTTGAAACGTTGATGTTGATATTGCTTAAAAGCGCCGGCGCACAAAAAGGAAGCCTGCTTTTACAAACTGGTGACGATTTACTGATTCAGGCAAAAGCGCAAGGCGACGCGATTCAAGTCTTGCAAGCCACACCGCCGCAGAACAGCGGAGACCTTAGTCTAATGGTGGTCAACTACGTCAGACATACGTGTGGATCTGTTGTATTGGCCGACGCATCCACCGACGATCGCTTCAACAGTGATCCTCAGATCATTCGCGCTCAAACAAAGTCGCTCCTGTGCATTCCTTTATTGAAGCAATCTCAGCTGATCGGTATGCTTTATCTGGAAAACAATTTGGCAGTTGGCGTTTTTACCGCTGAGCGCACTGAGTTGCTCCAGATCCTCGCCACACAAATTGCGACATCCCTGGAGAACGCAACGCTATATGCTGAATTGCAACAGGAAAACGGCGAACGTCGGCGCGCAGAAGGGTTGCTCAAGAACCATTTGGAAAGGCTTGAAGAACAGGTGGCGCAGCGCACGGCGGAATTGCTTCGCCAAAAGGGTCACCTCAACCAGACAATAGCGGAGCTGGAGTTGATCTTTGATAACGCCTCGCTCGGTATTGCCAAGATTGCGTCCACGGCGGCAGGCCGTATCGTTCGGTTTGCGAATCCGGCCCTGGAGCGCATGTTGGGCTATGGCACAGGCGAACTGAAGAACACCTTTGTACGCGACATTTACCAGGACAGGGAGGCTTATCTCGCCATTGCCGATTTGGCCTACGGCCAGTTGCTGCCTTCTGGAGATACCTATCGCGGCGAACAGACTTATAGGCGCAAGGATGGCAGCACTATTCTGGTCGCATTGGTGGGTTGCGCCCTGGACAGGCACGATTTGTCCAAGGGCGCTATATGGCTGATAGAAGACATCACCGAGCGACGCGCCGCCGAGGCTGAATTGCACAAAGCAAAGAGTGTGGCAGAGGCTGCCAATCGCGCAAAGTCAGAATTTCTAGCGGTCGCGAGTCACGAGATTCGTACGCCCATGAATGGGGTACTGGGCTTGACGCATCTGGCTCTGCGCAAGGTGGTCCATGACGAGCAGCGCGACTATCTGCTCAAGATTCAGTCCTCAGCCAACATTCTTCTGGGTGTGCTCAACGACATGCTGGACCTCTCCAAGATCGAGGCCGGCAAACTAGCTATTGAGCGAGTGGATTTTCAACTTGCAGGGGTGCTCGACAATGTGGCCAATGTTGTAGCCCTGCGCGCCTCAGAAAAACATGTACTTCTTCGCATGGAGATCGCTTCCGATGTTCCCACTCATTTGATCGGTGATCCCCTGCGCCTTGGGCAAGTGTTTCTTAACTTGGTTAACAACGCTATTACATTTACCGAACATGGTGAAGTGGCAGTCTCTATTCAAGTTGCCGACCGTCAACAACAGAGTATTGATTTGCTGTGCTCAGTGCAGGACACAGGAATCGGTTTGAGTCCCGAACATTTGAACCGCTTGTTTCAGCCTTTTACCCAGGCGGACACCTCAACTGCCCGCCGGTACGGCGGGACAGGTCTGGGGCTTGCCATCAGCCAGCGATTGGTCCATTTGATGGGGTCTGCCATCCAGGTCGAAAGCACGTTCGGTATGGGAAGTATTTTCCGCTTTACCATCCGTCTGGCACTGCCCGAAGCTGCACACGCGAAATCACCAGACAATGGGATCACACCCACTGATACGCGTGGATCACTTGCTGGCTCTCGCGTACTGCTGGCGGACGACAATGCCATCAATCGGCAGGTTCTCGTCGGATTGCTGGATGTGCTGGGAATCATGGCCGACGTCACCGAAGATGGCCAACAGGCCGTCACCAGCTTCATGGCCAACCCCGGGCGTTATAGCGCCGTATTGTTGGACCTTCAGATGCCTGTCATGGACGGACTGGAGGCAAGCAGGCAAATTCGCGTCACGGAAGGCGGCTTTCATATACCCATCATTGCCATCACGGCAGGGGTCTTGGATGACGAGCAAAATCGCTGCCTGCAAGTCGGCATCAACGATCTGATCACCAAGCCAATTGATCCCACCATCTTTCGAAATACGCTGGAACACTGGATAAAACCACATTTCTCTTCTTTGGATCGCATGCCAACCATGCTGCGGCATGACGAGTCCCGGAACGGGCAGTACCAAGATGATTTGCCCGAGCAGCTACCGCCATTCCATGTTGCGTCGGCGCTGCTCCGCATCAATGGCAACAGAGGGTTGCTGCGAAAACTGATCATCAATTTCGACCGCACATTCGCACATGCTGCATCCGACTTGCGGGAGTTTGTCAACACTGGAAGATTTGAGGCAGCAGCCCGGTATATTCACACGCTCAAAGCGATGGCGGGCACGCTCGAATCCACAACCATCTACACCACTGTATGCACGCTTGAAGCTGCGATTCAAAGCCGCCAGCTCGATACCGCGGCCGAATGGCTCTGCGCCTTGGAGACGCTATTGGCCCAAGCCTCGGCAACTGCCGCATCGCTCATGGGTCCCCGCATTGCAACCGTGGCGAGCAGCAAGTCCACACCGCATATCGACTATGGGGCCACTTCTACAGCGGCGCTTACGTTGCGCGATTCCATAGCTTCTCACAGCCTCACTTCCCGCAAACTCACACAGGACCTTATCAAATTGCTGGTTGGCACGGAATGGGCTCCCATGCTGGAGCTGGTTCTTGAGAATCTGGAGCGCCTCGATTTTCGAGCTGCCCAGCAATGCTTGGTCCAACTGGTTGACCACCTGACTGCTACCGCTCGTACGCAGCTGATCGCTATTACCCCCAAATTGTGATCAAAACAAGAATTGATACATTTTGTAATTAAATTTTATAGCTCTCGTTAGGTAAAACGCACCAATTGAATGAGAATTCCGCATCGCAGATTTGGCCCTCCGGGGCTGATGCACGGAGTCCCGTGTACAGCGCGTTGTTGACACATAAAAAGCCCAGCATGTTGGAATCGTCTGAAAGTGCAATGAATGGAACTGCGCAATTCCTGGGCGCAGCACCTGCGGACAGCCATCAGTTGAAAATTCTTGTCATTGATGACGATGCCGCCAGCATCGAAGTCATGTTTGAAGTGTTGGGCCACGAATATGAAATCCTTTGCGCAACTCACGGCGCAAAAGGCATAGAGCTCGCGATCCATGCAACGCCTGACGTCATACTGCTTGACATCCAAATGGATGATCTTGACGGTTACGAAGTCTGTGCCCGATTGAAGGCGGATCCTCGCACCGCGCATATTCCCATTATTTTCATTACTGGATTGAATTCCAGCGCCCAGGAAGTGATGGGGCTGGAAGCTGGTGCGGTCGACTTTGTGACCAAACCCATTGATGCACCGGTTGTGCGGGCACGGGTACGCACACAGATGAGAATTCGCCGAAAACAGGGGGATTCGCTGCCGTACGAGAAGGTTGCCGTAGGCACAGAAGCGCAAAGGGTTTTCGGGGGGTCGGAAATCGCATCTCCCGAATCTACTAAAAGCATTGAAAACAGCGCATTGACTGCCGAATTGACGTCACGGCAAAAAGAAGTTCTGTTATGGATGTGTGAAGGCAAGACCAATTGGGAAATCAGCAGGATTCTTGGAACGACCCAAGATACCGTGAAATACCACGCAGGACAAATATTCCTGAGACTCAACGTCTTTAGCCGAGCCCAAGCAGTTGCCAAAGTCCTCAGTTGAGGCCCCTACCCTGCTAGTTTTTAGAGCAGGGTAGGGCCTACTGGAGTGGGGCAGATTGCTGATGGTATTCAAAAGTGCTGAAAAACGTGAGCGATATTGTCACGCTCCCGTCACGTTCTTAAACGGTAAGTGGCTTAGCTACAAAGCTAAGTCCTTGAATTGAATGGTAGGCCGTGACAGACTTGAACTGTCGACCAAAGGATTATGAGTCCTCTGCTCTAACCAACTGAGCTAACGGCCCCACCGAACCGCGGATTGTACCGGGCCGCGCAGGTCTATTTGTGGTGGCTGAGCGCGTTGCTGACTAGCTTGGAAGTGATATCCACGATCTGGATCATGCGGTCGTAGGCCATGCGGGTGGGGCCGATGACGCCCAGCGTGCCTACCACCTTGCCATCCACCTCATACGGGCTGCTGACGATGGACAGGTCTTCAAACGGCACTACCTGGCTCTCGCCACCAATGAAGATGCGCACGCCTTCGGCCTGGCCGGTCACATCCAGCAGGCGCATGAGTTGCGCTTTTTGCTCAAACAGGTCAAACGCCCGGCGCAGGTGGCCCATGTCGCTGGAAAAGTCGGACACAGACAACAGGTTGCGTTCACCCGAAATCACCACCTCGTCCTGCGATTCGTTGATGGCCTCGGAGCTGGCGTGCACGGCGGCCTGCATCAGCGTGGCAATCTCGCCGCGCAGGCTGTCCACCTCGTTTTGCAGGCGCTTGCGCACCTCTTCGATCTCCAGCCCGGCGTAGTGGGTGTTCAAGAAATTGGCGCCCTCCACCAGCTGGCTTTGGGCGTAGTCCACCTCGGTGTAGATGACGCGGTTTTGCACGTCGCCATCGGGCGAGACGATGATGACCAGCAGGCGCTTTTCGGACAGGCGCAAAAACTCGATGTGCCGAAACGCCGAGGTGCGGCGCGGTGAGATGACCACGCCCACAAACTGCGACAGGTTGGACAGCAGGTTGGCCGCGTTGGAGAGCACGCGCTGCGGCTGGTCGGGCGCCAGGCTGTGCGCCTGGAACTGGCCGGGTTGCACGGTGAGCATGGTGTCCACAAACAGGCGGTAGCCGCGCGCGGTAGGAATGCGCCCGGCGGAGGTGTGGGGGCTGACGATGAGGCCCAGCTCTTCCAGGTCCGACATGACGTTGCGGATGGTGGCGGGCGAGAGTTCCAGGCCCGAGGCCTTGGACAAGGTGCGGCTGCCCACGGGCTGTCCATCGGCGATGTAGCGCTCTACCAGCGCTTTCAACAACAACTTGGAACGATCATCGAGCATCGGTCCATTCTAGTGATCTATTTAGTGTCTAATTTGCGGATGTTGTCCAAATTCCGACAGGTCGCGCTCATTGGCAAGTACCAATCCACGGGGGGCCGCGCGGTCGGCGCCTCATCGCGCGAGTCGCTGGACGAGATCGCCCATTTCCTGATGGACCAGGGCTGCGAGATCGTCATCGAGGCCAACACCGCCGCCAACACCGAGCTGACCGGCTACACCACCATGGACGTGGCTGGCATTGGCATCAGCTGTGACCTGGCGCTGGTGGTGGGCGGAGACGGCACCATGCTGGGCATAGGCCGCCAGTTGGCGCAGTACAAGGTGCCGCTGATCGGCATCAACCAGGGGCGGCTGGGCTTCATCACCGACATCCGCTTCGAGCAGTACAAAACCACCCTCTTGCCCATGCTGGCCGGCCACTACGAGCTGGACGACCGCAGCCTGATGCACGCCCGCGTGATGCGCGACGGGCACTGCGTGTTCTCGGCGCTGGCCATGAACGACGTGGTGGTGAACCGCGGCGCCACCTCCGGCATGGTGGAACTGCGCGTGGAGGTGGATGGCAACTTTGTATCCAACCAGCGGGCGGACGGCCTGATCATCGCCACGCCCACGGGCTCCACGGCCTATTCCATGTCGGCCGGCGGACCGTTGCTCCACCCCGCCATCCCCGGCTGGGTCATGGTGCCGATTGCCCCCCATACATTGTCAAATAGGCCGATAGTCCTCTCCAACACTGCGCGGATAGCTATCGAAATCGTAGCAGGGCGGGACGCCAGTGCCAACTTTGACATGCAGAGCCTGGCCAGCCTGATGCACGGCGACCGCATTGAAGTGACGCTGTCGGAGCACCGGGTGCGCTTCTTGCACCCCAAGGGCTGGACCTACTTTGACACCCTGCGCCAGAAAATGCATTGGAATGAAGGAGTGGCCTGAACCATGGCCTTGAAGCGAATCGTCCTGCGTGACTTTGTGATCGTCAGCGAACTGGAGCTGGACCTGGAGTCCGGCTTTTCAGTGCTGACCGGCGAGACCGGCGCGGGCAAGTCCATCCTCATCGACGCGCTGCAGCTGGTGACCGGCGCGCGCGCCGACACTGGCGTGATCCGCGAGGGCGCTGCCCGCACTGATGTGTCGGCCGAATTCGACACCGCCCCCGGTGTGCAGGCCATCCTAAATGAGGCCGGCTTTGAAGGCGGCGACACCCTGCTGCTGCGCCGCACGGTGGACACGCAAGGCAAAAGCCGCGCATGGGTGAACGGCAGTCCGGCGACAGCCCAGCAACTGCGCGCCATTGGCGAACAGCTGCTGGACATCCACGGCCAACACGCCTGGCAAAGCCTGACCCGCCCCGAGGCCGTGCGTGGCCTGCTAGACGCCTATGCCAAGGTGAACACCGCCACGCTGACCCAGCTGTGGGCCGCCTGGCGCCAGACCCAAGCTGCGCTGGCCCAGGCCACCGAAGCACAAGACTCTTTGCAGCGCGAGCGAGAGCGCCTGGCCTGGCAAATTGGCGAGGTGGACAAGCTGGCGCCCCAGCCCCACGAGTGGGACGAGCTCAACACCAGCCACAGCCGCCTGTCCAACGGCCAGGCCTTGCTGGACGCGGCCGAAGGCGCCGTGAACCTGCTGGAAGACGACGAAACCAGCGCCCTGCGCCCGCTGCACGCCGCACTGCAATTGCTGCAGGCCCAGGCCCACCTGGAGGCCGAATTCAAAGACCCCATGGAGGCGCTGACCTCCAGCCTGGCGCAGGTGGAAGACGCTGTGCACACACTCCGCAGCTACGCCCGCCGCACCGAGCTGGACCCCGACCGCCTGGCCGAGCTGGACCAGCGCATGTCGCTCTGGGTGAGCCTGGCACGCCGCTACAAGCGCCCGCCCGAAGAACTGGTGGACGTGCTGGCCGCGTGGAAAACCGAGTTGGCCGCGCTGGACGCCGCCGCCGACCTGGAAGGCCTGCAAGCCGCCGAACGCAAAGCAAAAGCCGCCTACCTGGCCGAGGCCAAGAGCATTTCCAAACAGCGCACCAAGGCCGCACCGTCGCTGGCCCAAAGCATCACCCAGGCCATGCAAGGCCTGGGCATGCAGGGCGGGCAGTTTCAGGTGGCACTGGAGCCGCTGGCCCAGCCGCAGCAGAGCGGGCTGGAAGACGTGCAATTTTTGGCTGCAGGCCACGCCGGCAGCACGCCGCGCCCCGTGGGCAAGGTGGCATCCGGCGGCGAGCTGTCGCGCATGGCGCTGGCCATTGCGGTCACCACCAGCCAGCTGGGCACCGCGCAAACGCTGATTTTTGACGAGGTGGATTCCGGTGTGGGCGGCGCCGTGGCCGAGACCGTGGGCCGGCTCATGCAGCAGCTGGGCACCGACCGCCAGGTATTGGCTGTGACCCATCTGCCCCAGGTGGCCGCCTGCGCGGACCACCACCTGGTGGTCTCCAAAACCCTGCAGGGCAAGGCCACACTCAGCACCGTGGCTGCCGTGCACAGCGAACAGCGCGTGGGCGAGATTGCCCGCATGCTGGGCGGCGAAAAACTCTCCAGCACCACCCTGGCCCACGCCAAGGAAATGCTGCAAGCGGGGCCGTGATGGAGATTGTGCTGATCACCGGCATGTCCGGCTCCGGGAAATCGGTGGCGCTGAATGCGCTGGAAGACGCAGGCTTTTACTGCGTAGACAACCTGCCACCCGAGCTGCTGCTGCCGTTTGTAGAGCTGGAGCAAAAGCACCAGGCCCAGCGTGTGGCCATTGCCATGGATGTGCGCAGCGCTACATCCCTGCCCCTGGTGCCGCAGCAGCTGCAGGGCCTGCGCCAGCTGGGCGTGGAGGTGAAGTCGCTGTTTCTGGACGCCACCACCGACACACTGGTGCGCCGCTATTCCGAGACACGGCGCAAGCACCCACTCTCCAAGGTGGAAGCGGCCGGGGACGAGCGCCGCGCGCTGGTCGATGCGATCGAGCTGGAGCGCGAGCTGCTGGCCGACCTGCGAGAGCAGGCCCATGTGATTGACTCCAGCATCATCCGCCCGTCTCAGTTGCAGGGCTATGTCAAAGAACTGATCGCCTCACCCGGCGGGCAACTCACGCTGGTGTTTGAGTCGTTTGCCTTCAAGCGCGGTGTGCCGACGGATGCAGACTACATGTTCGACGTGCGCATGCTGCCCAACCCGCACTACGACCCCGAGCTGAAGCACCTGACCGGGCGCGACCAGCCGGTGATCGACTTCCTGAAAGCACAGGCCGATGTGGACCTGATGCTGAACCACATCAGCCAGTTTCTGGAAAGCTGGCTGGACGCCCTGGTGCGCGACCACCGCAGCTACGTGACCGTGGCCATAGGCTGCACGGGCGGGCAGCACCGGTCTGTGTACCTGGTGGAGCAGCTGGCCAAACGCTTTGGCAGCAGCTGGAGCACGCTCAAGCGGCACCGCGAGATGGACGCGCTTTAAGCACGTCTAGGCAGGTCTCTCCAGCAGCTTGCGCACCGGCGCAGGCAAGCCCGCTGCAGCCCATTCGGCTCGCAAAAACCAGGCGCCCACTCCTAAATCCATAGCTGCTTGCGCAATGTCCACGCGGGCTGCGTGCATAAAAAGATCTTTGTGCGTGAGCACGTGGGTGAAAACCGGCAGCATCTGCAGGCCTTGGGCCGTCTGCGCTGGCAGGGCCGCACGCAAGGCGTCTTCGCTGTCAAACAGGGGGAAACACTGCAGGCCTGCCCACACACCAGGCGTAGGCCGCTTGGCCAGCCACACCGCACCATCGGCACGCTGCGCCCACAGCAGCCACAAGCTTTGGCTGCTGCGCTTGAGCTTGCGGGTGCGCACCGGGTAGCGCTCGGCGTCGCCCTGTTTCGCGGCCACGCAGTGGCTCAGCACGGGGCAGAGCAGGCAGTTGGGCTTCTTCGGACTGCACACGGTAGCGCCCAAATCCATCATGCCTTGGGTGTAGCGCGGCATGTCGGTCGCAGCCTGCTTTGCAGCGGGCAACAGGTCGGTGGCGGCATCCCACAGTTTCTTTTCGTTGGCGGCAGATGCCAGGTCGGCGTCAAAGCCCAGCACGCGGGTCACCACACGCTTCACGTTCGCATCCAGAATCGCCACGCGCTCCCCAAAGCACAGCGAGGCAATGGCCGCAGCGGTCGATCGGCCTATGCCGGGCAAGGTCGTCAGCGTGGCCGCGTCGCGCGGGAACTGGCCGCCGTGCAACTCCACCACCAGCTGCGCGCAGCGGTGCAGATTGCGCGCGCGGCTGTAGTAGCCCAGCCCGCTCCATAGGCCCATGACCTCGTCGCTGCTGGCAGCGGCCAGGTCGGCCACCGTGGGGCAGCGCTCCAGAAATTTGGCGAAGTAGCCGACGACCGTGACCACCTGCGTTTGCTGCAGCATGATCTCGGACAGCCACACGCGGTAGGGGTCTTGGGTGTTTTGCCAAGGCAGCGTGTTGCGGCCGTGTTGACGCTGCCACGCCACCACCTGCGTGGCAAAGTTGCTGGCGGCCACGCTCAGGCGATGGCGACGTCTGCAGCGGCGGCCACTGCCAACAGCTTGGCAGCGTCTTGAGCAGCAATCAGGTAGGCGGTCAGTTCGGAAAGCTTGGCGTCCAGCTGGTCCAGCGCGGTTTCCTGTTGCTCGATCTCGCCAATGCGGTCGTCCAGTCCACCGGCGGCCTGCGAGATGCGGTCGATCGCTTCGATGCGGCGGGCAAAGTTGCGGCGGCGTTCGCGCAGCTGCGCGTCCAGCTGGGCCGCGGCAGACTTGCTCCACAGCTCCACATCCGCGAGCGCGTTTTCATGCACCGAACGCAGGCGGGTGGACAGCGCGCGCACCAGCCGGTCCGAGAACTCGGGCTGGGCCAGCTTGAAGGCATTGCCCACGCCCAGGTACTGCAGGTGGTTGCGCTCAATGGTGTCCAGTTCGGCCATGAAGCGGCCCATGTCGGGCTCAGCCGGCGCCTGCAGCGAGAAGCCATATTCGCCGTTGAGCAGCTTGAAGCTGGCCACCAGCATGGACTGGATTTCGGCACACAGGGTCTGCACTTTTTGCAGGTTGCCGCGCAGGCGGTCAAAGGTGTCGCCATAGGCGCGCTTCACACCCAACTTCAGGCCCTTTTGCATCAGCGTCTCTGTCAGCTGCGCCATTTCCTTCTTCAGCGCGCCCGAACCCAGAATGCCAAACACCTCGCGCAGCAGGCGCAGATGCACCGATCGCACGGCGTGGATCTTGGCACCGCCCTGGTCAAACTCGGCCTGCTCTTGCGAGATGCGGTTGCGCATGTGCTTGATGACGGTGGCGTTCTTGCCCTGTAAACCCTTGAGTTCCATCATCTGCTCGGTCAAATCGCGCTTGCGGATGTTAATGACGCGGCCGGTCTCCAGGCGCAGACCCGTGATGCCATCGGCCATGGCCGATCCCAAAATCTTCTGGCGCTTGCCCATCATGCCGCGGCCCAGCACGTCTTCCAGCACGGGCAGGCAGCTGCGCCTGAGCAGCTCGTCGTCTTCGGTCACCTTGGCCACCAGGCCCTTTTGGGCGGAGACGGCAATCACCTTGTCTTTGGGCAGGCCCAAAATCTCGGCGGTGCTGGCCTTCTGGCGATCGATCTGGGCCTGGATTTGCGCGGGCGTGCTCAGCGCGTCCCACAGCGTGTCAATCTTGTTCAGCACCACCAGGCGCGCGTCGGGGTCGGTGGACTCGGTAATCAGGTGCTCGCGCCAGATGGCCAGATCAGACTTGGTGACGCCCGTGTCGGCGCCCAGCATGAACACCACGGCATGCGCCTGCGGAATCAGGCTCACGGTGAGCTCGGGTTCGGCACCGATGGCGTTGAGGCCAGGCGTGTCCAGAATCACCAAGCCTTGCTTGAGCAGCGGGTGGGCGATGTTGATGAGGGCGTGGCGCCACTTGGGCACTTCCACCATGCCCTGGGCATCGACCATGGGGTTGTCTTCGGGCGCCTGGTTGTGCCAGAAACCCAGAGCGCGGGCTTCATCCTGCGTGACCTTGCGGGTCTCCGCCACTTTTTCCAGGGCCTTGGCCAGTTGTTGGGGGTTATTCACATCGAGGTCGATGCGGGTCCACTTCTCGGGCGCCATGCGCCATTCCATCAGCGCTTGCGGCTGCAGGCGGGTCTCGATCGGCAGCAGGCGCAGGCAGGGCGGCACATCGGCGTCATAGCCCATCTCGGTGGGGCACATGGTGGTGCGACCCGCGCTGGCCGGCATGATGCGCCGACCATACCCTGCGAAAAACAAGGCGTTGATCATCTCGGACTTGCCGCGCGAGAACTCGGCCACGAAGGCGACCATCACCTTGTCGGAGCGCACCTGGGCTTCCAGACGGCGAAGGCGCTCTTCGACCGCGGCGTCCAGCAGCTCGTGGTCTTTCATCCACTCGGCCAGCAGTTTCAGCCGCAATGCGAACTCGCGCCGCCACGTGCCGTGCTGGTCAAACTGATCGTTAAATGAAGTAGCCAAGAGCAAGAGTCCCCCGTGAAGGGTTCAATATAGCATCGCCAGCGGCCGCGCCCCTCAGGGTTTTTGGCAAGTCGGGCAGAAAAACGTGGAGCGCTGGCCCTGGCGGATCGACTTGATGGGCGTGGCGCAGACCCTGCAGAGCTGGCCCTCGCGGCCGTAGACCGTGGCTTCCAATTGGAAGTAACCGCTCTCGCCTTTGGCATTGGAGAAATCGCGCAGCGTGCTGCCACCCTTGGCCACGGCACGCGCCAACACATCCTGTATGGCGGCGTGCAGCTTTTTCAGCCGCGGCTTGCTCACCTTGTTGGACGCCGTGGTGGGCCGGATTTGGGCCAAAAACAGCGCCTCAGACGCATAGATATTGCCCACGCCCACCACCACCTCACCGGCCAGCAGCACCTGCTTGATGGGTGCCTTGCGCTGCGCCATGCCCTGCTGAAACGCGAGCAGGTCAAAGCCCCCGTTCAACGGCTCCATGCCCAGGTGGCCCAGCAATTTTTGTGCGACCGGGTCGGTCTCGCCGGCGGCAAACACCACAGCGCCAAAGCGGCGCGGATCGTTCAGGCGCAAGGTGCCGCGGGTGGTGACCAGGTCAAAGTGGTCGTGCACGCCGGGCGGCGGCATACGCCCGCCAAAGGCCACGCTGCCCGACATGCCCAGGTGCACCAGCAACAGGCCGGCGTCAAGATCCAGAAGTAAATATTTGCCGCGGCGGCGCACCTGCAATACACGCTGGCCCACCAGGTGATCGGGGTCGCACTGCAGCGGCCAGCGCAGGGGCTTGCCCACATGCACCGCCTGCACCTGCGCGCCCGCAATACGGTCGGCAAAACTCAGGCGCGTGACTTCAACTTCGGGCAATTCAGGCATGGGGCCTCAGCTTCATGATGTTGGATTATTATGGTCTGATGACACGCCCCAAACGCCTCATCTCCACCACCCTGTTGGCGGCCTGCATCGGCCTGTGTGGTTCCGCTTTCGCGGCCGAGCCCGACGAAGTCAAAAATTCCGACCTGAACCCGGATCTTTTTTACCAACTGTTACTCAGTGAGATCTACGCCACCAACGGTGACATTGGCGATGCCTACCTCGGCATGCTGGATGCGGCACGCAAGGCCAACTCGGCCAAACTGTACGAACGCGCCGTGGAAATGGCGCTGCGCGCCCGCAGTGGCGAGTCGGCGCTGGATGCGGCTCGCGCCTGGCAGCGGGCCTTTCCGGCCTCCAAAGATGCCAACCGTTATGTCTTGCAAATCTTGCTGGGCCTGAACCGTGTAAGTGACACGCTGGAGCCGCTCAAAAAAGAACTGGTAGGCACCACCGGCAAGGAGCGCATCACCGCCATCGACCTGCTGCCCCGCTATTTCAGCCGCGTGACCGACAAACCGCTGGCCGCCAACATCGTCGAACAGGCCCTGGCAATTGACCTCACATCCCCCGAAACCGGCCCGGCCGCCTGGTCAGCCGTGGGCCTGCTGCGCCTGAACGCAGGCAGCGTGCCCGGCGGGCTGGAAGCCGCCCAACGCGGCTCCGCCCTGAATGCCCGCGCCGAAGAGCCCGCGGTGCTGGCACTGAACCTGATGGAAGCCAAGTCCCCTGGCGCCGAGGCCCTGGTACAGCGCTACCTGGCAGGCCAGCCTTTGCCCGAAGTGCGCATGGCCTATGCACGCCGCTTGATCGACACCATGCGCTACTCCGAGGCGCTGGTGCAGATGCAGACCCTGAACACACAAGCCCCCAGCTTTGCCGATGCCTGGCTGGTGCGTGGCTCGCTGGAGCTGCAGGACCGCAACAACAGCGCGGCCGAAAGCTCGCTCAAGCAGTACACCCAGTTGGTGGCCCCCAATGAAGCGCCCGCTGCGGATGGCAACGAGACCTCACGTGGCATGGTGCAAGCCTACTTGCTGCTGGCGCAGATTGCCGAGCAACGCGGCCAGCTGGACGAGGCCAATGCCTACCTGCAGCGCATCAACAGCCCGCAGGATGCACTCAAGGTGCTGACCCGCCGCGCCATGATTTTGGCGGGCCAAGGCAAGATGGTGGAGGCACGCGCCCTGATCCGCTCCGCCCCCGAAACCCAGGCCGACGATGCGCGCGCAAAGATTTCCGCCGAAGTACAGCTGCTGCGCGACCACAAACAACTGGACACCGCCTACCAGGTACTGGCCGCTGCGCTCAAACAGTACCCCGACGATACCAACCTGATGTACGACCAGGCCATGATTGCCGAGAAGCTCGGCAAGCTGGACGATATGGAAAAGCTGCTGCGCAAAGTGATCGCCGCCAGCCCCGACTACCACCACGCCTACAACGCACTGGGCTACTCGCTGGCCGATCGCAATGTGCGCCTGCCCGAGGCGCGCAAGCTGATCGAGAAGGCGTTGGAGTTTGCGCCCAACGACCCCTTCATCGTGGACAGCCTGGCCTGGGTGGAATTCCGCAGCGGCAACGCCGCGGAAGCCAAACGCCTGCTGGAGCAGGCCTACGCCAGCCGCCAGGACGCCGAGATTGCGGCCCACCTGGGCGAGGTGCTGTGGAGCTTGGGCCAACGCGACCAGGCCAACACCATCTGGAGCCAGGCGCTGCAGCAGCAAAAGGACAACGAGACCCTGCAGGAAACCGTGCGCCGCTTGCGTGCCAAGCCATGAAGGAGCTGCTACGCCGACTCGGCCTGCTGCTCATCCTGTCCATTGCTACGCTTTTCATAGCTGCTTGCGCAACGACTGCGCGGGGTAGCGCCGACTTTGCATCCCAAACCCGATGGGAAGGCCGTCTGGCGCTCAAGGTCTACGCCACGCCGGTGCAGGCGTTTGCGTCCAACTTTGTACTCGAGGGCAACGGCGAGGCAGGCAGCCTGTCGCTGCACACGCCCCTGGGCAGCACGCTGGCGCAGATGCAATGGGCGCCTGGCGTTGCCCGATTGACCACCACGGGCGAGCCACAGTCCTTCGATTCGCTGCAGGCCCTGGTGCTGCATGCCACGGGCGCCGAACTGCCAGTCGCCGCCTTGTTTGACTGGCTGCAAGGCACGCCCACGGCAGCACCTGACTGGGAGGTGGACCTGAGCCAACTGCCAGAGGGCAGACTGAACGCGCAGCGCAAGGCAGCAAAGCTGCCCGCAGTGGACCTGAAAATCATCCTGCAAAACTGAGCGGGCGCTGCCCCTGCGCCGATAATGCCGCCCACCATGCAGTCGCTCTACGACATCCCCGCCCCCGCCAAACTCAATCTGTTTCTGCACATCACCGGGCGGCGGGACGATGGCTACCACCTGCTGCAATCGGCCTTCATGCTGATTGACTGGTGCGACACGCTGCACTTCTCGCTGCGCAGCGACGGTCAAATCAGCCGCGAAGACCTCAACGTGCGTCTGCCCGCGGACGACCTGAACGTGCGTGCC
This sequence comes from Rhodoferax sp. P1_F3, assembly GCF_056405715.1. Taxonomy (NCBI): domain Bacteria; kingdom Pseudomonadati; phylum Pseudomonadota; class Betaproteobacteria; order Burkholderiales; family Comamonadaceae; genus Rhodoferax; species Rhodoferax sp. P1_F3. The sequence goes on from NZ_JBFUBO010000001.1 coordinate 307,028, forward strand.
GCCCGCGCACTACAGCAGGCCACGGGCTGCACGCAAGGCGTGCATATTGGCGTTCTTAAATCCGTCCCGGCACAGGCCGGCATGGGCGGTGGCTCCTCGGATGCGGCCTCCACCTTGCTGGTGCTGAACCGCTTGTGGGGCCTGAAACTATCGGTACAGCAACTCTCCGCCATCGGGCTGGCACTGGGAGCGGATGTGCCGTTCTTCCTGAGCGGGCGCCACGGCTGGGTCGAGGGCATTGGTGAAAAAATCACGCCCCTGGTACTACCTGCATCGCGCTGGGTCGTAGTCAAGCCCGATGCCGGGCTCGAAACTAAATTGATTTTTTCTGACCCGGAGTTGAAACGCGATTCAGAACCAGCTATAATCACAGGCTTCGCTGCAGACGCATTCGGAAAGACATTAAAGGATTCCTTTAGTTATGGCCGAAACGACTTGCAAGCCGTTGCCCAGAAGCTGTGCCCCGGTGTGAATCAAGCCCTTCAGTGGCTCGATGACAAGGGTTTAAGTGGCAGGATGACAGGCTCTGGAAGCGCGGTATTTGCGCACTTGCAGCACGACATCGATGTGGGCGACGCGCCAGACGCGTTTCAAGTCAGGTTGTGCAGCAGTTTGGATGTTCACCCCCTGTTAGGGTGGGCAGACAGCGACGAAAAATGAAGGTTTAGCGGTGGGCAGCATTGCGCTGTCAACCTGTGTAGGGGAGTCGCCAAGTTGGTTAAGGCACTGGATTTTGATTCCAGCATGCGAAGGTTCGAATCCTTCTTCCCCTGCCAAATTGCTGTTCGGGCCGGTCCCGCTTCAGCATGCGCATAGTGACGACATAAACCCAAATTCTCTTCGCTGGATTCCACATGCAGGCCTTCACTCCCCCTGATTTCATGGTCTTCACTGGCAATGCCAATCCTGGCATGGCCGCTGACATTGCCAAGCACCTGGGGATCTCCCTGGGCGCCGCTACCGTGGGCCGTTTCTCGGATGGTGAAGTCACCGTCGAGATCAACCAGAACGTGCGTGCGCGTGATGTGTTCGTGGTGCAAAGCACCTGCGCCCCCACGAACGAGAATTTGATGGAATTGCTGATCATGGTGGATGCGCTCAAGCGCGCATCGGCCGAGCGAATCAGCGCCGTGATTCCCTACTTTGGCTATGCACGCCAAGACCGCCGCCCCCGCTCCAGCCGCGTGCCCATCACCGCCAAAGTGGTGGCCAACATGCTGCAGACTGTGGGCGTGGCGCGCGTGCTGACCATGGACTTGCATGCTGACCAGATCCAGGGCTTTTTTGACATCCCGGTGGACAACATTTATGCGTCCCCCGTGCTGCTGGGCGATTTGCGTCAGAAGAATTACGAAGACCTGATCGTGGTCTCGCCCGACGTGGGTGGTGTGGTGCGTGCCCGTGCGCTGGCCAAGCAGCTGAACTGCGACCTGGCCATCATCGACAAGCGCCGCCCCAAGGCCAATGTGTCGGAAGTGATGCACGTGATCGGTGAGATCGAAGGCCGCAACTGCGTGATCATGGACGACATGATCGACACCGCAGGCACGCTGGTGAAAGCCGCCGAGGTGCTGAAGGCCCGTGGCGCCAAGAAGGTGTATGCGTATTGCACGCACCCCATCTTCTCTGGCCCCGCCATTGAACGTATTTCCAGCGGCGACGCGCTGGACGAAGTGGTGGTGACCAACACCATTCCTTTGAGCGCTGCCGCCGCGCAGTGCACCAAGATTCGCCAACTCTCTGTGGCACCGCTGATTGGGGACACCATCCAGCGCATCGCCCGCGGAGAGTCGGTCATGAGTTTGTTCTCGGATCAAGACAGCCTTTGATCGGGACAAAAAGCCGACGCCGCTGACCCACAGGGTTGGCAGGCGTCTTTTTAAATCGGAGTCACACTGGTCGCGGTGGACTCTTACTGGAGTTAGATATGAAATTTGTCGCTTTTGAGCGCGCTAAGCAGGGCACGGGTGCGAGCCGCCGTCTCCGCATCACTGGCCGTACCCCCGGCATCGTTTACGGCGGTTCCGCCGAGCCCTTGTTGGTCGAACTGGACCACAACGCTCTGTGGCACGCCATCAAGAAGGAAGCGTTCCACGCCTCCATCTTGGATATGGAATTCGCTGGCAAGGAAAGCAAGGTTCTGTTGCGCAACGTGCAAATGCACCCCTTCAAGCAACTGATCCTGCACATTGACTTCCAACGCGTGGAAGCCAACACCAAGCTCAGCATGAAGGTGCCTTTGCACTTCAGCGGTGAAGAAAACTCCCCCGCCGCCAAGGTGGACGCTTGCCTGATCAACCACGTCGTGACCGACCTGGAAGTGGCTTGCCTGCCTGCCGATCTGCCCGAGTTCATCGCCGTGGACCTGTCTGGTCTGGTGAAGGGCAAGTCCCTGCACGCTGCGGATCTGACTTTGCCCAAGGGCGTGACTGTCGTCACCCACGGCAAGGCCAACCCCGTGATCGTGGCCGTGGTGGCTCCGGTGGAAGAAGTGGCTGCTCCCGTAGCCGCTGCCCCCGCTGCTGACGCCAAGGGCAAGGGCAAAGGCAAGAAGTAATTCTTCTGCCCTGCGCTAGTTCGCTGCAAACGGCCCACTTCGGTGGGCCGTTTGCTTTTCGGCTCCCCGCTTTTTGTAAGCCATAATTTTCCCGATGATCAAACTGTTTGTTGGCCTGGGTAACCCCGGCCCCGAATACGACGCCACCCGCCACAACGCGGGCTTCTGGTGGGTGGATGCGCTAGCGCGCGAGCTCAAGGTCTCGCTCTCCATGGACCGGGGCTACCACGGCCTCATGGCCCGCACCACGGTGCAGGGCAACACGGTGTGGCTGCTGGAGCCGCAGACCTTCATGAATGTGTCTGGCAAATCGGTGGGCGCGCTGGCGCGCTTCTTCAAAATTCAGCCCGAAGAGATTCTGGTGGCACACGACGAACTGGACATCGTTCCGGGCGAAGTGAAGCTCAAATTCGGCGGCAGCCATGCGGGCCACAACGGCCTGCGCGACATCCATGCCCAGCTGGGCACCGGCGACTACTGGCGCCTGCGCCTGGGCGTGGGCCACCCGGGCGTGAAGTCGGAGGTGGTGAACTGGGTGCTTAAGAAGCCGTCACTGGACCACCGCATTGCGATTGACCAGTGCATCGACCGCTCCATGAAAGCCCTGCCCCACCTGATTGCGGGCGAGATGGACAAGGCCACCATGTTGATCCACACCAGCAAACCACCCCGCCCCAAGCCCCCACGGCCGCCGGCAGACGCCGTGGTACCTGTCGCAGAACCAGCACCCCGGAGTGACGCATGACCCCGACCTACAAATACGCTCTCATTTTGATAGCTATCGGCGCACTATCCACGGGGGCTATGGCCCAAAAAGTCTACAAATGTGGCTCCAGCTACAGCCAAATCCCCTGCCCGGACGGGGTAGCGCTGGAGGCTGGTGACGGTCGCACGGCGGCGCAGCGGGCTGCAGCCAACAAGACCATGCGCGAACAGGCGGCACAGGCCAAACAGCTGGAAAAAACGCGATTGAAGGACGATGCCGAGGCGGCGGCGGCCAGCAAGCCGGTCAAGGCAGAAGCCAAGCCTGTGAAAGAGAAGGCCGCAACGACCAAAAAGAAGAAAAGTAAGGAACCCGAGTACTTCACCGCCAAAGGCGCGCCAGAACCCAAGAAGTGAGGCCTAAGCCACGCCCTGCAGGCGGCGGTACTTCTGCCACAGCGTTTCTTTGTCTTCAACAAAGTTGGGGTTGATGGGAATGCAGGCCACGGGGCAGACCTGCACACACTGGGGCTCGTCGAAATGGCCCACGCACTCGGTGCACTTGTGCGGGTCGATTTCGTAGATCTGCTCACCCAGGTAAATCGCCTCGTTCGGGCACTCGGGCTCGCACACATCGCAATTGATGCATTCGTCGGTAATTAACAGTGCCACGGCAGTTCACGCTCCATGGCCCAATTATCGCCGCAGGGCTAGGAACCCTCTTCCTCTTGTGGGGGTTTGACGATGACCACGGGCACCCCACTGGCGTGCAGCACCTCGTTGGACACCGAGCCCAGCATGGCGCTGCGTGCCGCGCTGGCCCCACGGGCGCCCATGACAATCATGTCGCAGCCAAAGCGCTCGCAAATGTCGATCAGCGTGTGCGCTGGGTCGCCCTTGGCCACCTCGCACTCGTAATCCACGCCGTCGGCGTCCAGCAGGCCCATGGCGGTGGACAGGGCGTCCATGCCGGCTTCGGCGCTCACACGGTCAATCATCTCGGGGTCATGGGCCACTAGCAGCTCGTAGAGGCTGGCCGGCTCCTGCACATTGGCCAGCACGGCGGATATCAGCAATCCGTCCGCTCGCAATCGCAGCGCATGGCGCACCGCTTCCAATGACAACTCCGATCCATCGACTGGCAGCAGAATCTTCATGGCAGCCTCCTCAGGTTAGGGACGTAACTTGTCCATCAAACGCGTGTGGACCACCGGCGCCACAAACTGGGTTACGTCCCCCTTCAATGTGGCGATCTCGCGCACCAGAGTACTCGAGATGAACTGAAAACGCGAATCAGGCGTCAAAAACACGGTTTCCACCTCGGGCGCCAGCGCCTTGTTCATGCCGGCCAGCTGGGCTTCGTAGTCAAAGTCAGTCACCGAGCGCACGCCGCGCACCATGACGCCCGCGCCATGCAGCACCGCAAAGTCACGCACCAGACCTGTGAAGCTTTCCACGCGCACGTTGTCCAGCGGCTGGAACACCTCGCGCACCGCGTCCAGCCGCTCGTCCAGCGTGAACATGGTCTTCTTGTGGTGGGCCGCAGCCACCGCCACGATGACGGTGCCAAACAGCCGCGCCGAGCGGCGTATCAGGTCCTGATGGCCCAGCGTGATGGGGTCAAAGGTGCCGGGGAACACAGCGATCACGGACTTGCTCATGGGCGCTCCAAAAACATGACTGAAATTATGCGGCGGCCAGCGCCAGCAAATGGGCATGCACGGCGCCCGCCTTCAGGTGGCGGTGCACCACCAGCCCCATGGGACTCAGCAGTTCGTCGGTCCACTTGGTGGGGGACTCCAGGTAGACCAGTCCTTCGGGGGCCAGCGCACGCGCGCAGGCGCCCAGCGCGGGTTCGAACAGCGGAGCGTCAAACGGCGGGTCAATAAAGATCACGTCCAGACTACCCGGCGCGGCTTGGCGAATGGCAGAGACGCCATCGCCACGCAGCACGTGCACAGCACTGGCTTGCAGCTGAATCTGGGTCTTTTTGAGCTGCTCCACCAGCGCACTGTCTTGCTCCACGATCAGCACGTCCTTGGCACCGCGCGATGCGGCCTCAAAACCCAGCACGCCGGTGCCGGCAAAAGCGTCCAGGCAGCGCAAGCCGGTCAGGTCTTGGTTCAGCCAGTTGAACAGGGTCTCGCGCACGCGGTCCGGTGTGGGACGCAGGCCGGGTTTGTCGGCGACTTTCAGTTTGGTGCGCTTCCACAGCCCGCCAATGATGCGGATCTCGTGGGTCTGAATGGCGCGGGGGCGTGGCAGACGCTTGGGTGCACCCGTGGCACCGCGCGCGGAAGAAGAGGGTTTGGCTTTCATCCGGGGAGCTTAACGCAGCCCGGCCTCCGCCGCCCCCAGTACCACCGTGGCCAGGGTGTTGGGCTGCACCTTGCGGGCAAAGGCCGCCCGCACATCGGCCACCGTGAGCTTGTCCACCTGCTCAGTCCAGGTGTCCAGGTAGTTCAGTGGCAGGCCGTTCCAGGCGATGTTGGCCACGTTGTCCAGCAGCTTCTTGTTGCTGTCCAGGCGCAGCGCAAAGCCGCCAATGAGGTTGTCCTTGGCGGCCTGCAGCTCCTTCTCGGTCGGGCCCTCCTCCACAAACTTGGCCAGCACCTCGCGCACCAGGCCCAGCGCCTGGTCCGCCTGGTCGGGCCGGGTCTGCAGACCTATGGTGAAGGCACCCGCGTGCAGGCCGGGCGAGAAGTAGCTGTACACGCTGTAGGTCAGGCCACGTTTCTCACGCACCTCTTCGGTCAGACGTGCGGTGAAGCCACCGCCGCCCAGGATGTGGTTGCCCACGGTCAGCGCGAAGAAGTCGGGGTCATTGCGCTTGTAGCCGGGCTGGCCCAGCAGCACCTGGGCCTGAGCCGAGGCAAAGGCAATGCGTTGCTCAGAGGCTTCTTTCAGCGGCAGCACTTCGGGCACGACAGGCTGCGGCGCACACGTGGTCTTGGGCAGGCGCGACAGCAATCGCGTCACCAGGGCATCAGCCTGCGCACGGGTCAACGCGCCCACGATGCTCACGCTCGCATCACAGGCCCGCACGGCGCTGGCGTGCAGCGCGCGCAGGTCCTCCACGCCGATGCGCAGCAGACTCTCTTCCGTCATCTCCCAGCCATACGGGTGGTTGCTGTACACCGCGCGGTTAAAGGCGCGTGCCGCCAACGTAGCGGGGCGGGTGTTGGCCTCTTTCAGGCTGGCAATCATTTTGGGCCGGTCGCGCAGCCAGGGCGCTTCGGGAAACGACGGCTCGCCGAGTTGGCGCGCGGCCAGCACTACGGCCTTGTCCAGCAGGTCCGGGTAGGTCAGTGAGCGCAGGGAGAAGCTCATGCGGTCGCTGCCCGCGCCGCCACCAAACGAGGCGCCCAGGTCGGCCCAGGCTTCGGTCAGCGCGTGTTCGTCCAGCGCGGACTCGGTGGCCGTAGCACGTACACCATTCGCTGTCATGGACGCCATGAGGTTGGCCAGGCCCGGCTTGTCGGCTGGGTCGCGGCGCCCGCCGGCGTCCAGGTCGATTTGCACATCCACCATGGGAATGGCCGGGCTTTCGACCAAGTAGACGCGCACGCCGCTGGGCTGCGTCCAATGCTGGATGGGAATGCCCGCCCAGGCAGAATTTATGCAAAATAGGGCTGTAGCCCCCGTCAACATTGCGCGAGCAGCTATTGATTTGATAGTAGTCATGGTATGAATCCGTGGCTTAGTGGCGCGCACCGGCCACAGGCTGGCGGGGTTTGCGGGTCTTGTCCACCGGCTGGGGCAGCAGCGTGGCCACGGTCAGGGCGTCATCGCCAAAGTACTTGGCCGCCACGGCCTGCACCTGGACAGCCGTCACGGTGCGGAGGCGTTCCAGCAGGCGCTGGTCGCTGGCCAGCGGGTAGCCGTTGATCCAGTTCACACCCAAAAGGCGTGCCTGGTTGAACACGCTGTCTTGCTTGTAGACCTCGCCCGCCACCCAGCGGTTCTTCACGCGGGCCAGCTCGGCCTCGGTGATGCCGTCCTTGGCCACCAGGGCGACCTGGGCGCGCAAGGCCTTTTCCACCTCGGCCGCCGTCCTACCCGCGGCGGGCACGCCCGAGAGCGTGAACAGCTGCGGACCACCGCGTGCCGTCAGGCCGTAGTAGGCTCCCACGTCATCGGCCACAGGGTTGGCCTCCAACGTCAGGGCACGCGGCAGGCGCGCACCGTCATAGCCGCTGAGCACGGCGGACAACACCGTCAGCGCCATGGCCTCTTCGCTGTCCGTATCGGGCTGGGCAGAACCACTGGCCACCAGGCCCTCGGCCGACAAGCCCGGCACCTTGAAGGCCAGCGCCACATAGGCCTGCTCGGCCGGCGCCTTAAAGTCCAGGCGGCGCAGGCCCAGCTGTTCGGGCTCCTCGCGCGGCTTGCGTGTGGGGGCGGATCGGGTGGGCAGGCTGCCGTAGTATTTTTCGGCCAGGGCGCGCACCTGGTCCACGTCCACATCGCCGGCCACCACCACGGCAGCGTTGTTGGCGATGTACCAGCGGCGGTAGAAGTCGCGTGCGTCGCGCGCCGTCATCGCGTCCAGGTCGCTCATCCAGCCCACCACGGGGCGGCGGTAGGGTGCGGCCTGGTACACCATGGCGTCCATGGCCTCATGCAGGCGGGCGTGGGGGTTGTCCTCGGTGCGCATGCGGCGCTCTTCCTTCACCACCTCCAGCTCCTTGGCAAACACCTCATCGCTCCACTGGTTGTTGGCAAAGCGGTCAGCCTCCAGGCGCATCACGTCTTCGAGCTTGTTGGCCGGAATCTGCTGGTAGAACCCCGTGTAATCCTTGGCGGTGAAGGCGTTTTCGCGCCCGCCCAGGGCCGCCACCTGGCGCGAAAAGTCGCCCGCCTTCACGGTGGGCGTGCCCTTGAACATCATGTGTTCCAGCACGTGGGCCACGCCGCTAGTGCCGTCCACTTCGTCCATGGCACCCACGCGCACCCACAGCATGTGCACCGCGGTGGGCGCCCGCCGGTCGGGTTTGACGATCAGCGTCATGCCGCTCTTGAGCGTGAATTGCTGAACCCCTGCAGGCTCTGCCGCCAGGGCGGCAAAGGGCGAAACGGTGAGGGAGAAAAAGGCCAGAAGGACCGCGCCAACAGCGACAAAGCGCTGTCCCGGCCAGGGGAATGGGTGTTTCATAGAATGGTGTGATTCTAAGAACGCCCCAAATGTTCAGCTTTTTCAAGAAAAAAACACTTCCTCCCGCTCCCGCAGTGGCGCCAGTCGCTGCTCCCGCCCCGCATGCAACCCCTGCCGAGGCCCTGCCCACAGGCTCCCTGATCGGCAGCGCGCTGGTTGCGCCCATCGCCATTCCCGAACCCAGCGCCACGCCGCCGGAGCGGCAAAAGTGGCTGGACAAACTCAAGGCCGGCCTGGGCAAAACGGCCAGCAGCATCTCGGGCGTGTTTGGCGGCAGCCAGATCGACGAGGCCCTGTACGAAGACCTGGAGAGCGCGCTGCTCATGGCCGACGCTGGCGTGACCGCCACCGAGCACCTGACCAACGCGCTGCGCAGGAAGGTGAAGGCCAGCGGCGTGACGCACCCCATCGCGCTCAAGAACATCCTGATCGCCGAGTTGACCGAGCTGCTGCAGCCGCTGCAAAAGCCGCTGGTGATTGGCCAGCAGCAGCCCACCGTCATCATGGTGGCGGGCGTGAACGGCGCCGGCAAGACCACCAGCATCGGCAAGCTCACCAAGCACCTGGCCGACAGCAACGCCAGCGTGCTGCTGGCCGCGGCCGACACCTTCCGCGCCGCAGCCCGCGAGCAGCTCACCGTCTGGGCCGACCGCAACACCGTGGAGATCGTCAGCCAGGAAGGCGGCGACCCTGCCGCCGTGAGCTTTGACGCCGTGACCGCTGGCAAGGCGCGCAAGAAGGATGTGGTGCTCATCGACACCGCAGGCCGCCTGCCCACGCAGCTGCACCTGATGGAAGAGCTGAAGAAGATCAAACGCGTGATCGCCAAGGCCGACGGCACCGCCCCGCACGAAGTGCTGCTGGTCATCGACGGCAACACCGGCCAAAACGCCGTGGCCCAAGTGAAGGCTTTTGACGACGCGCTGGGCCTGACCGGGCTCATTGTCACCAAGCTGGATGGCACCGCCAAGGGCGGCGTGCTGGCCGCGATTGCGCGCGAACGGCCCATTCCCGTGTACTTCATCGGTGTGGGTGAGAAGCTGGATGAGTTGGAAACCTTCAATGCGCGGGAGTTTGCGCAGGCGCTGCTAGCGTAAAACGACTAGCCCGCCAATCCGCATGCAAAGCAAGCTCAAACGGTACGTGTTGATGCTGGGGCGACTGGCACTGCTGTTGCTGGTGGTTACCCCTGCCGCCGCATGGATGTTGGTCAAACCCGTTCGGGTGCTGACACCCCAGTGGGTCGGTATGGACTGCGCCACCGAAGCGGTGTGCGTGGAAGACAAGGGTGAACTGGCCCGCGCCACAGCGCTGCATGCCGAAGCCCAGGCATTCGTTGTTCATACCGTCGGCACATTGCAAGCAGCACCCAAAGTCATTTTTTGTTCCACCGAGCGCTGTGCGGACACCTTTGGCCTTGGCGCCCGATCCGCGGTAACGGTGGGCACTTTCGGCACCGTGGTGGGGCCACGCGCTTGGAAAGCCTATTACCTGCGGCACGAAATGATCCATGTGCTGCAGGCAGAGCGGATTGGCGTTCTGGGTTTATTGCGCAAGCCCGCCTGGTTCAAGGAGGGCATGGCCTACGACCTTAGCGAAGACCCACGCACACCCTTGAACGAGCCCTTTGAATCCCAAAGAAGTGCATTTCGCCAGTGGTACCGATCCATTGGCTCGACCACGTTGTGGGAAGCTGCCGACGCGCTGTAAGCTGCGGTTGCTCTTCACCATTGACACCCATCGGCCATGACCCACCCCCTCACCCGTCGCCACCTGCTGGCACTTTCTACCACCGCCCTCGCGGCCCCGGCATTTGCCCAAAGCACCGCTGTCTGGAACGCCATCGAAGCCAAGGCCAAAGGCCAGACGGTGTACTTCAATGCCTGGGGCGGGGCGGAGACCATTAACGCCTACATCCAATGGGCGGCCGGCGAAGTGGAGAAGCGCTTTGGCGTGAAGGTGGAGCATGTGAAGGTGACGGACACGGCCGATGTGGTGAAGCGCGTGCGCAACGAGAAAGCGGCGGGCAAGGCCAATGGCACGGTGGACCTGGTGTGGATCAATGGGGAAAACTTTCTGACCATGAAGCGCGAAGGCCTGCTGTTCGGCCCGTTTGCGGAAGGCCTGCCTTCGTACGCGATGGTGGATGTGCAAGGCAAGCCCACCACGCGCCTGGATTTCTCGGAGCCGACCGAAGGGCTAGAGGCACCCTGGGGCATGGCCCAGCTGACCTTCATGGTCGATAGCAAGCGCACGCCCAAGCCACCGCGCAGCCTGGCTGAGCTGCTGGCCTTCGCCAAAGCCAACCCCGGCCGTGTGACCTATCCACGCCCGCCCAACTTCCACGGCACCACGTTTTTGAAGCAGGTACTGCTGGACAGCAGCGAATCCCGTGGCGCCTTCTACAAGCCGGTGGCCATGGAGTCATTTGCCAAGGCCACCGCACCGCTGTGGGCCACGCTGGACCAACTACACCCGCACCTGTGGCGCGCCGGCAAACAGTTTCCACAAAACGCCGAGGCCATGCGCCAGATGCTGGCCGATGGCGAACTGCAACTGGCACTGACCTTCAACCCCAACGACGCGGCCAACGAAATTGCCGCCAACCGGCTTCCTGCCAGCGTAACCAGCTACCAATTCAGTAGCGGAACCATTGGCAACACGCACTTTGTGGCGATCCCGGTGAACGCGTCCGCCAAGGAAGGCGCCCAGGTGTTGGTCAACTTCCTGCTCAGCCCCGAAGCCCAGGCACGCAAGGCCGATATAGCCGTGTGGGGTGATCCCACCGTGCTGGCGCTGGACAAGCTGAGCAGCGCAGAACGCGCGCGCTTTGCCGCCAAGCCCTTGCCGGGACAGGTGGAGAAAAGCGCGCCCGCCATTCCCGAACCGCACGGCAGCTGGGTGCAACCGATTGAGAAGGAATGGACTCGGCGCTACGGCGCTTAGACCACAATGGCGGTCATGTCCGACACCGTCCCTTTCCAGGAGCCGCCGGCTCCCTCGGCGCAGCAACTGCAGCGGCGCCACACCGCCACGCTGGCCCTCATCGTGGCTGTACTCACGCTGGCCATGCTGGCCTTTGGCTGGAGCACGTATGCGCGCCAGCGCAGCACGCTGTGGTGGGGCCTGAGCACTCAGGGCGAACAGCTGCAGCTGGCCCTGAACACCAACCTGGACGTGGCGCGCACCCATGTAGCTGCCATGCGCCAGTCGGCCGAGCGCAACCTGCGCCAGCCCGCGCTGGCCGATGCCGGTCTGGCCGACCGCGTGGAGCGGCGTAACTTGGCGCCGCTGCGCGACGCCCCCTGGGACCGGCTGCCGCAAGACCTGGCCAAAGAGGTGGGCTCTGTGCATGTAGACCCATCCTCCGGCGCGGACTACCGGCGTGACCTGGTGGGCCCGTTGGGCGCACTGGCCCAGGTGACCGCCACGCACGCCCAGCAAAAAGGCCTGCTGTGGAGCTACTTTTACGATGCGCAAAAGCAATGGCGCTGGGTATTCCCAGCACAAGCACGCGATGAAGTGCTGACTGCGACCGGCAAGCCCGACATGGGTGCCGCGCTGCGCGTGCTGTGGGACGCCGGAGGCACCACGCCGCTGGAGGCGGTCGGCCCCGCCAGCAATCCGCAAAAAGAACTGGTGTGGACCGCACCGCATGTAGACCCGCTGAAGAAAGTCACCGTGGTATCGGTGCTGGCACCGGTCTACAGCGGCAACGGCTACACCGGCGTGGTGGGCACGGACTTGGCACTGAGCACGCTCAGCGACGTGCTGGTGCAGCACCCCCTGCCGCTGGGCCATGCCTGGGTGGTGGACGCCCAAGGCCACGTGTTGGCCAGCAGCAACCCCAAGGCACAAGACGCCCTGCCCGCAGGCCCCTATGTGGCCGACGCCGGCTGGTTGCGCTTTGCGCTGCGCGGCACCGACTGGGCGCTGCTGGTGCAAGCCCCGTCCGCGCTGGTAAGCCGCCAGGCCTTGACCCAGATGCTGCCCTTCATCGCGCTGGCGGTGGTGGCCCTGCTGGCGCTGGTGGCCAGTTGCTTCTGGCTGAGCCGACGCTTCACGCAACCCGCGCTGCAGCTGGCCGACTATGTGCAGCAGACCGAGGGCCCCAACATCAAGCGCGCGCCGCCGGTGCCCCCACTGTGGAAGCCCTGGTTTGACCGTGTGACCCGCCAAGCCCTACTGCGGCGGGAACAGATGCTGGGCGTGCACCAGCGCACCACCCAGTTGGAGGCCCAGTTGGCCCAACAAGTGGCCGCCTTGCACACCGCCACCGCCGAACACGAAGCCCAGCTCAACGCCCGGTCCGCCGAACTGCGCGGGGTCTATGCCCAGCTCAGCGCGGCACTGGCCGATGCACAAGCCGCCCAGAGCGCGAATAAAAAACCGGGGAACACGCCATGACCTGAATGGCAAGATTTGGCTCGGCCTGGTCAAACCACGCAAGCCCGTCATTCGCTACTGCGCTGACGGGGTACGCCGCTGAGCTCCCGTGGGGGGTGCGAGACATTTGCGTAGAAGCCCTCAGATTCACCCATTTGGGGATAGAAACACCATAGAGACCCACTTAAACTCACCGGGGTCCTTTCTTCATCAATAAACATACACATGAAAAGAATTCTTTCCGTCGCCTTCTTGAGTTTGAGCTTGGTTGGTTGCGCATCTGTTTCCATGGGAGACGAAAAACAAGATGCTGCATTAAAAACTTTTGCAGTAGCGCCCAACAAGGCCGCGCTGTATATCTATCGCAATGAAACCATGGGTGCCGCCGTAAAAATGGGAGTCACAGTGGATGGGGTATCTATTGGCCAGACAGCCAAGAAGACTTATCTCTATAAGGAAGTCACGCCCGGCAAGCACAAAATAACGTCGCAAGCCGAGACCGACAGCACGATCGAAGTGGATGCTAAGCCCGGCACCATTCTCTATATCTGGCAAGAAGTAAAAATGGGATTTTTCGGCGCACGGTCCAAGTTGCAGGTCGTAGACCAAGCGACCGGGCAAGAGGGTGTGTTGGAAACCAAATTGGCGGAAACAAAGTAACCGTGCGCCACGTGAAGCCCGCAGTACTTGCAAGCTGAAGACTCATTGGCGGTACTTGCGGGCTTTCGCGGACAATCACCAGTTCCCGAATTGGTGACTACTCCGCGAATATGACCGCCCTCCTCCCCCGTATCGAACTCGAATCTGCCCCCAACCCCACCGCAGCCGTTATCTGGTTGCACGGCCTGGGGGCCGATGGCAATGATTTTGCGGGCCTGGTGCCCGAACTGGACCTGGAGGGCTGCCCGCCCATCCGCTTTGTTTTCCCGCACGCGCCCAGCATTCCCATCACCATCAACGGTGGTTATGTCATGCCCGGCTGGTACGACCTGTATGGCATGGACCTAGTGAGCAAGCAGGATGACCGTGGCATCCAGAAGTCCGAATGGGCGATCAACGCCTTGATCGAGAACGAAGTGGCGCGCGGCATTCCGTACGAGCGCATCGTGCTGGCCGGCTTCAGCCAGGGCTGCGCCATGGCGCTACACACTGCGCTACGCCTGCCCCACAAGATTGCCGGTGTGATGGCCTTGTCTGGCTACCTGCCGCTGGCAGACCGCTTTCCGTCGGAGCGCCACGCGGCCAACGCGCACACGCCCATCTTCATGGCGCATGGCACGCAAGACCCCGTGGTTGTCATCCAGCGCGGCGAGGAGTCGCGCGACGCGCTGGCCAAGCTGGGCCACCCCGTGCAATGGCACACCTACCCCATGCCCCACAGCGTGCACCCCCGCGAGATTGCAGACATCTCCGCCTTCCTGACCCAGGTGCTGGGCACTGCCGCGTGAGCGGGGAGCAGAGTCGCCCCCTGGTTCTGGGCATTGACTTCGGCACCTCCAATTCCGCCGCCGCGCTGATAGACGCCAGCGGCACGCTACAGGTCATCCCACTGGACGGCGCCCGGGCCGAGATGCCCACCGCGCTGTTCTTTGCCAGCGAGACGCACACCGTGCTGTATGGCGCAGCCGCCATGCAGGCCTACCTGAACGGTACCGAAGGCCGCCTGCTGCGCTCGCTGAAAAGCCTGTTGGGCAGCCGCCTGATGGACGAGTACACCGCAGTGGGCGACAAGAGCATCCGCTTCTTTGACATCGTGGTGCTGTTCTTCAAAGAACTTAAACGCCGCTGTGAAGCCCATGTGGGCCGGCCCCTGACCCACGCCGTGCTGGGCCGCCCCGTGCACTTTGTGGACGACGACGCCGAGCGCGACCTGCTGGCACAAGAGACCCTGGGCCGCGCTGCGCTGGAAGCGGGCTTCACCCACATCGCCTACCAGATGGAACCCATTGCCGCGGCGCTGGACTATGAGCAGCGCGTGGTGCAAGAAACCACAGCGCTGGTGGTGGACATTGGCGGCGGCACATCGGACTTCACCGTCATCCGCCTGAACCCCAAACGCAGCACGCAGTGCGACCGCAGCGCCGACATCTTGGCCACCACGGGTGTGCACATTGGTGGCACCGACTTTGATCGCCTGCTGGACCTGAGCACCGTGATGCCCCACCTGGGCTACAAGCACGTGGGCACGGGCGGGCGCATTGTGCCCAACAGCGTGTTCTTCGACCTGAGCACCTGGCACTTGATCCACCAGGCCTACACGCGCAAGGCACTGCACTTTGCCAAAGAGCTGTGGACCGACTACACCAACCAGACCTTGCACCGCCGCCTGATGGACGCACTGGAAGAACAGCACGGTCACCGCATGCTCGCTGGGGTGGAGGCGGCCAAGATTGCCTGCTCCATCAGCGGGGACAGCGCCGTGGTGGACCTGGCTTTTCTGGACCGCGCGCTCACCCCCACCATCGATGCGCACAGCATGGAGCTAGCCCTGCACACGTCCATCGCCCAAGTGGTGCAATGCGCGCAAGACTGCGTGGCCACCGCGGGCCTGCAAGGGGTGGATGCGGTGTACCTGACGGGCGGTTCATCCGCCTTACGCACGCTGATCGAAGCGCTGCGCCAAGCCATGCCGCAGGCCACGCTGGTGGAAGGCAACCGATTTGGCGGCGTGGCCGCCGGGCTGGCGTGGGCGGGGGCCGTGCAGCAGTTTTAGTTTGCTACTGTTTTAGTAGCCACTGGCGCAAGAGCCGTGCCCCTTTGCCTTCATCGTCACACGTCAACACAAAACTGCCGTGGATGCCCCTGCCCGTCACAAATGGCGTGAGCAGCGTTGCAGGAAACTGGACGGTGCGGCCATCCTGGCATCTGGCCAGGACATTTCTCACTTCGCCCCGGTAGTACTGGAGATAGTCCTGGGCCGAAATGCTGAGTCCGAATTCGAAGCGGCGCATGGTGGACCGGTCTACTCAATGGCCTAGCCGATCCAGCCACGAGAGATCACAGCAGTTTGAAAACATGTCGCTCATGAAATACACCAGCACGCCGCAAAAAAGCACGGAGAGCGCGCAGGCAACGAGCAATCGGCCAAACCGTGGCGTGATGTCTTTCGGTGTATCGGTATTTTGACCATCCATTTCAACGTCCCCAATAAGTGCCCAGCGCCATACACACGCATGCG
This sequence comes from Rhodoferax sp. P1_F3, assembly GCF_056405715.1. Taxonomy (NCBI): domain Bacteria; kingdom Pseudomonadati; phylum Pseudomonadota; class Betaproteobacteria; order Burkholderiales; family Comamonadaceae; genus Rhodoferax; species Rhodoferax sp. P1_F3. The sequence goes on from NZ_JBFUBO010000001.1 coordinate 323,006, forward strand.
ACCACAGTGATTTGAAATCGCAGGGGCAAGTACCAGGGCGGCAAAAATCCGTCATTGTGCAGCCGCGTGTCCTGCCAATAGTGCGTTGCAAACCCGAGGATCAGCACATAGCCAGTGGCCACACCGTCAAACATCAGTGCCACCCACGCCACCAGGGCGGGGACCACGCTCCAGATCAGGACAGCGTCCCGCTGCTTGTCGGGGATACCGGGTATCGCCAATGCAAAGCCCCAGTGCAACGCCCCCACAAATGTGAGGATGACGGAACCGTAGGAAAACAGCCCCTGGCTCCAGAAGACCACATTGTTTTTGTCCACCGCCGTAGCGACGGTCAACAGCACAAAGGGCAGCAAACCACCGTAGCCCAACCAGGCAATGGTTCGTACCACGGGAGGCGGAATGGGAGATGCCAATGGGGAGCCCTCTGTCGTCTGTGGGACTGTAGCAGTTGCGATATCCCATAAAAAAGAGGCCATCCAAAGGATGGCCTCTTGAACCGGCGCTACGGGAGCGCGCGGGTGTCGGATTACTGTTTGGCAGGCGCTGGAGCGGCAGCTTTGGCCGCCTTGGCTTCAGCACGTTTGGTTTTCTTGGCTGCGCGTTCAGCCTTCTTGGCTTCACGCTTGGCTTTGGCCTCTTCCAGCTTGGCCGCCTTGGCGTCTGCACTGGCCTTGGGTGCGGCTACCGGTGTCTCTTTCGTCGCATCTGGTGTCTTGGTGGCCGCAGGGGTTGCGACAGCAGCTGTTGCTGCAGGTGCTGCGGGTTTTGCAGCTGGCGCTTGTGCGGAAGCACCCAACGCAGAGAGGACCAAGGCAGTAGCGATGAGAGATTGTTTCAACATAGAGACTTTTCGATGCATGGCGATATTGCCATGCACCCTTAACCCCAAGGGCCTCGCCCCGGTTTACGCCATCTTGGTAAACCTTTGTAAAGCGCCCACGTGACGGACCCGCAGCGGCTGCGCACCGCTGCAATGTCCATCACTGGTTTAGCTGGCAGTTTTTACGGAGAGACCGGATACATCCACACTGTGGACGCCCTGCACACCCTCTGCGATCTTCTGCACCAGATCTGCCGCATCTTGCGTGGGCAACGTGCCCTTCAGCGATACGACACCGCTCTTGGTGGTGACGCTGACCTTGAACGCCTTGGCTGCGCTGTTGGCCAGTATTTCGGATTTGACCTTGGTGGTGATCCAGCTATCGGAAACGGCCTTCTCGACCTTGGTCTCAGCTTTTTCGATCTTCTCCGTGGTGGTGGTCGGTTCGTTGGTGGCGGCATAGGCCACGGCTGCGCAAGCCATGAGTGCCACCGCAGCCAAGGCGGGGCGCAAGAGATTGCCGTAGGGGGAAAAAGTGCGGGGAGATGTAGAAATTGACATAGTGGTGTGCCCTCAGTCAGATTGAAAACGCATGGTCAAAACCGGGTGAATGGCTCGGCATGCAGCGGAACCCCAAGAGTGCCGCAACGGGCTTGGTGCTTCGGTGCGCACGCGCACACACGGAGCCATTCTGCGCGGCATCAAGTGTGAAAAAACGTAACCCTGGAGCCGCTCACAGCGCGCACTGGTAAGGGGTCAATCGCGCGGTCATCGGGCAGCAGACTCGCCGAACGCCTGGATAAACCGGTGCACAAAATGCAATTTGGTGATGGCAGACTTGCGCAGCACAAAGGGATAGAAGTCGGGCAGACCCATACCCAGCGAGAACTCGTTGAGTACGCTGGTCAGCCCGACCCACGCGTTGAAAAACGCCAGAAACTCCGTATCCACCGCGTCATCCTCGTCAGACAAGCGGTACAGCACATCCGTTTCAAACGGATCTTTCAACAGATCCACCTGATCGCGCGCCATGCCGGCGCCCATGGCGGTATCCAGGGTGTCCACCATGTGCAGGTAGTGCGCCCAGGTTTCGGCCCAGTCTTCCCAGGGATGGGAACTGGCGTAGGCGCTGACACTGTTGTCCGCCCAGGCGGGGTCAGGGCCGTTCGCGTAGTGCTGTTGCAGCGCCGCCGCGTAGTCCTGCCGCTCGTCGCCAAATAGCGCACGAAAGGGCTCGTGCCACAGGCTTCCCTCCAGCAGGCGACTCCAGTAGTAGTGGCCCGACTCATGCCGTACATGCCCGAGCACAGTGCGGTACGGCTCATGCATGGCAGACCGGATGGCTTCGCGCGCCGCATCGTCCGCCTCATTGACGTTGACGGTGATGATGCCGTCCTGGTGGCCCGTGGTCACCGGCAGAGGTACCGCATCCACCAATAGATCGAAGGCCAGACCTCGCTGCGGGTCTTCCTCGATGCGAGAGGCCACCGGCAGGCCCAGGGCAATCAATGAAGACACCAGCCGACGCTTGGCCACCTCCACCGCATGCCACAGGGCTGCGTTCTGCCCGATGCTGGGGTCTGGCACCGTGCGATTCAGTCGGCAGCATCTGCACAGGTCGTGGCTCTCCCCCTCTGCCACTCTGATGAGCCAGTTGCATTGGGGCGCCAGGCTGAAATTGGCACAGCGGCGGTACACCCTACCCTGCTCCGCAGCCGCCCCCGCTACGTACCAGTTGCCAGCCTCGTCCAGGGATTCCAGCGGCAGGATGGCGGCCGTGTCGGGCTCATAACCCAGCGCCCTGCCGCAGTGCAAACACAGGTGATTGCGAAAAAAGACCGGGTAGCCGCACTGGCACTGGCCAATGCGGTGGGTGTGGGGCTGCCGGTGCCCCGGTGTGTCCTGCAGATGTGCCATTTCCATGGCCCAAGACTATGCAGATGGGGGAAGCTCATCCGTGCGTTTGCGCACGTTGTTCGGGCAGCCATACGGCCGGGCCCGGCACAGCGTGGTCCCAAGGCCAGGTGTATTCTTGAGCCCGATGGAAACCGCCACCGTAAAACGCTACCTGCCATGGGTGGTAGCCACCACGCTCTTCATGGAGCAACTGGACTCCACCATCGTCAATACGGCGGTGCCGGCCATGGCGGCAAGCCTCAACGTGTCGCCCCTCAGCCTGAAAGGGGTGGTGGCAAGCTACATCCTGAGCCTGGCGGTCGGTATTCCCATCAGCGGGTGGATGGCCGACAAGTTCGGGACGCGAAAAGTCTTTGCCTGGGCGGTCGTCATCTTCACGCTTTCCTCGGTTCTGTGTGGCTTGTCCGTCAATGTGCCGATGCTGGTTACGGCCCGCATTCTGCAGGGGATTGGTGCCGCCATGATGATGCCCGTGGGAAGGCTGACCATCATTCGCACCTTCGCCAAATCCGAGCTTTTGGTGGCAATGAATTTCGTGGTCATTCCTGCCTTGATCGGGCCTCTGCTTGGTCCCACGATTGGCGGGCTTATCGTGCATTGGCTGTCCTGGCGCGACATCTTTTTTGTCAATGTTCCCGTGGGGGTGGTCGCGTTATGGCTGATCCATCGCTACATGCCAGACTACCGCGACCCTACGCGCGGCTCCCTGGATGTCATCGGCCTGCTGCTCTTCAGCTCGGGGACGGCGCTGCTGTCGTGGGTGCTGGAGGTGTTTGGCGAACATCAGATTGACGGGGCCACCGCGGCCATGCTTCTGGTGGTGGCCGTCAGCCTTTTGCTGGGCTATGGCTTCCACGCAGGGCACACCAGCTTTCCGCTATTGCGCCTTACCCTGTTCAGGGTGCGGACCTTCCGCATCTCCGTACTCGGGGGTTTTGTCACCCGACTGGGGCTGGGCGGCATGCCGTTTTTGTTGCCCCTGCTGTACCAGGTGGGGCTGGGGCTGTCCGCATGGGAATCGGGACTGCTCATGATGCCGGCCGCCGTAGCCGCCATGGGCATGAAGCTCGTGGCGTCCAAAGTGCTTGCGCGCTTTGGCTACCGCCAGGTGCTGATCGTCAACACGGTATGCATCGGCGTCACCGTGTCCCTGTTTTCACTGGTTGCGGCCAGTACGCCGCTGTGGCTAATTGCCTGTCTGGGTCTGGCCCAGGGTTTTTTCAACTCACTGCAATTCACCAGCATGAACTCCATGGCCTACGCCGACATAGAGGCCAAGGACTCCAGCATGGCCAGCACCATTGGCAGTTCCCTGCAACAGCTGTCCATGAGCTTCGGCCTGGCTTGCGGGTCTCTTGTGACCGGGTGGTACCTGGGTAACGTACCGCAAACCGACAGGCTTGCGGTAACTAACGCATTGCACCACGCGTTCCTGACGCTGGGTGCCATCACCATCGTCTCGTCGCTGTCCTTCTGGGCGTTGAAGGCGGGTGACGGGGATGCAGTGAGCCAGGGGTCCACGCCATCGACCTGACAGCCACCAGTGCTCAGCGGTCCTTGTTGGTGATGATGCGGTCGTTCTTGCGGGGCCGGCCCGCGCGCCCGGCCTTGGACCAGTCGTAGTCCTGCCCGTCGGGGGTCTTCCCGTCCGCGACGGTGTCCACACCGGGCTTGCCCGCATGCTGCGGGTTTTCGCTGGCCATGGTCACGAAGCGGTGGCCGGCATCGCGCTTCGCTTTGGTGATTTGGAGTGCTTGGCCGAGCTCTGCGGTCTCTTCGCCATGCACCTGCTGGTCTTCGTCGGTCCAGTAAATCTTGAACATTGGCTCTCTTTCGTGTTGAGGCCTCGCATCCTACCTGCCAACAGGGTCACGGGCTTGGCGAAAGCGTGCGGCTTCGCACCAACAAGGCGCGTTGGCCCAGGTCCAATGGCACCACTGACACCCTGGAGGAGCCCTCATGCCCAAATCTGCCTGGAACGCCAAACGCGAACGTCAATACTTGCACATCAAGGAAAGCCTGTTGGACCATGGAAAGCCGGCACCCTTGGCTAAGGAAATCGCCGCGCGCGTGGTCAACAAGGAGCGCGCCCGACACGGAGAATCCACGGAGGCCAGTCCGTCATCCCTGAACGACATGTCTTCCGCCCGGCGCGGAGGCCTGCGCTCGCACAGCGGCGCGGGCGGTCGGACTGTGCAGCAGCTACGCAATGAAGCACGCCAGCGCGGAATCAAGGGACGTTCCCGCATGAACAAGGCGCAACTGGAACAGGCCCTGAAGGCCTGACAGGCGAGCTGCGCCGTACGGTTTCAGGGGCTTTCAAGCAGATCGATAGTTCCGTGTTCGCCCATACCTATGGGTTTGCTGGCAACGACGGAGGCCGCCATCGCGAACAAGCGCACCATCTTGCTGTGGCCAGAATCCCAGTACTCGACCGTCTGCGCCTGGATCTTCAGCAGCGCGAGGTTGGGGGAGTTTTCCCCGTCGGGAAACCAGGGCTTCATGAGCGGCGACCACAACGCATGCACCTGCGCACGGTCGTCGCTGACCACACCGTGGCCGGCGATGGATACATAGGTGGAGTCCTCTTCATTGGAGAAGCTCAGGTTCACCCGGTCCAGCTGGTTGACCGTGGTCGAGTTCGTGTCGGCAAAGAGCCAGAACACTCCCTCACTGTCCATCTTCAAGACAGACATGGGGCGGCTTACCAGCCGGTCATCCGCATCGATGCTGGTCAGCATGGCGATATGCATGCCGTCAATCAGATCGCGAATCTTCTGCAAATCTGGCGCGGTTTGGGTGTCAATTTTCATGCTTCACTCCGGTTTCGTTGGACTTCCCATCGTGCGTCACCCTGACCTTGGCGTCTGTGTTTCATCCAACACAGCATGCGGGCACTCCACCTACACTCACAGCCACTGTTTACCCCGTTCACCCCTTGCAAGCTCAGGTCGGACGGTCACGTTAAATACTATTAATTTTGTAGCTGTAAACCTAGGCGGAATAAGGGCTATAAGGCAAATTGGAGTTTGAGTAGCTCAGTGCCGATATTTTTCGACAGCGGCCACGATCGCCTGCACGATGGCATCTTGCTTGGCGATATCGGCCACGTATTTTTCGTCCTCCGCGTCCACGATCACACCTACCTCCAGCAATACCGCGGGCACCGTGGTTTTTCGCAAAACCAGTAGCTCGTCAAATTTGTAAATGCCCAATTTGGCATCGAGCAGTTCGCGGTTTTCGCCTGCGATGGGTTCGGCATGGTGCAGCGTGGGATGGCGACCCAGTGCGAGCAATGCTTGCCCCAGTAGCTTGGCAAACTGCTGGCTTTGTGCAAACCTGGGATTGAGTTGGGACACAAAGATGGAGTAACCGGCAATCGGCTGAACGGTCTGGTATGCGGGTGTGCCGTTGACTTCAGTTTTGGTCAGGTATTTCAGCTGCGCTGAGTCGTGGTGCAGTGCCAAAAATAAATCCGCCTGGCGGGCATTTGCCAGTTCAGCGCGTCCGTCCAGGCTGATCTCTTCTGAGGGTGCACGCGTGACCACCACTTGCACGTCAGGGGCTTGTAAAGCCTTGGCCAGTTTTGCACTCAGTGCATCGTTGTAGGTGACTTCGTGGATGCCCTTGACGCCCAAAGCACCGGCTTGCTTGGGGGTGTGGCCGGGGTCTATAACAATGACGAATGGTTTGTCTGCGGTGCGCGCAGCGTCAGCCGCATCACAGGGAGCGGCGCATATCAAAAAAGCGCACAGACACAAAAATGCCTGTGCGCTGCGTGCTTTTAAATAGCGCCAAAACAAGGTTTTCCGCCTATTCGTTCAAACGGCTCATTCCCAAGATTTTTTGGCGATAGCGGTGTCGTTGCAAGTGCCGGTTTTGCACTCACGCGCACGGTCGCGCAGGTACTCGGCGCGCTCACGGTTAAGTTTGTAGTTGCAGCTGACGTCAATGGAGCCAGAGCGCTCGCACGACGCATCCCGGTATTTGATCCAATCGCGTTGTGTCGCAGTCAGTTGCTGTTTTACATTGTCTTTGAGCGGTTTTCGCAGCTCGGTGTATACAGCATTCAGCTCTTTGTCGGATTCTAAAAACAACTTGGCGACACAATAGGTTTTGTCATAGCTGGTCTTGAACTTGTCGCAGCTTTCCGTGTCTTCCGCGTGGGCAAATTGTGCTGAAAAGGCCAAACCCGCAGCCACCGAAGCCAAAGTCAAAAATTTCATAAATTCTCCGAATGTAGGATTGGGAATTATGGGCGATGCGCCCATGGCAGAAGCCATTCGCCATTTCCCGTCTGTCACATCTTTATCAGTGATACTTCGACGGTCCGGATCGGCTCTTGGCTACGTTTCACGATACCAGCCCTTCAATCAGCCGACATGGTTCGCCTGTTGTTTAAACACATACCACCCATCTGGCCCATGAATTTTTTCACTTTGTCCAAGACCAAAAAGACTTTGGCAGCGCTTGCATTGCTTGTGTTTGCGCTCCTATTTCTCCTTGCCAAGAACGATTTTCAATATTTCAAATACTACGTCTACGACTTTACGCACGAAAGCGATAGATTCGCAGCGCTAGTGAGTACACAAGGCGATACGGAGGCAAGTGCCGTCGCCGAGTCAAAAACAATCGCTATCTTTACCGGTGATACAGGTCATATCACCAAGGGCAAGCTTCTGAATGCAAGTTACAAAAAAGAGTACGACCAGCTTCCTGAAAAACTTTACGCCCTCCATTTTGGTGAAACCATTTACTGCGTTACCTGCACTGACGACAAGGGGAAAAAGCAACCCGGGTACTCCGTGATTGAAACGAATACGCTTCAGGATCTGGAAAAGTATCGACCGGCGGTTGGTCAGGAAAACTGGATTGCGTATTTAAAGCTCGCCATGAAGGGCGCTGTTGAATACCCCGCCTTGCTGCCCACCATCCTTAACGAAAACTACTTGATGTCGGCAGAAAACTTCAGCAGAAAATACGGCCACAGCTTCGATGCGTTTTATCTCAAGGAATTGCCGTATGGCGTCAAAGAGAAACTCCTTCAGTTTTACTCATCCGACGAAGGAGCGAACTATCGGTTCCTCAAATCCGGAAACCTCAAATACTCAAGCCTGTTAAGAGAAGGCAATTTCAGCGGGCAAGATAAAAAAGAAATCGCAATTCTTCTCAAGAACACGCGAGAAGAACTGAACGACACCTACATCCTCCTGGTTTTTCTCAGAAAGAACGATCCCTCTCTTCATCCGGAGTACTACATCGCATTTAACGAAGTTTTTCAAGGCAAGGTCATCCTTGAAACTGTTTATCCCGATCCGGAGGAGCGGTGGGATCACAAGGTATTTATGAATACGGAGGAGAAAGTGGAGACCAAGTACGACAGCTTGCGAATTCTCCAGCCAGAACAGAAAGACAATGTCCTGGTTTACGATGAGAAATTCGACGGGATGAGGAAGTACCTACAGCTTCCAAAGTCCGAGATAAAAACAAAATCTGGTGATTAGTCAATGAGGACATCTGCAAACGTCGCCACGACCTTCACCCAGTCGTGACCGCGAGATCTGTAAGCTTGTTAAGCGGGCTGATCAATGAAGCCCCATCGCGCGTCGCCCCCCGGCAGTCTATGCACTGTCCAACATAGCACTCCACCTACACTCACAGCCTTCCCACTGCTTACCCGTTCACCCCTTGCAAGCCCTGCTCGACACCATCGCCGCGATGGACCTGCCCACTGACGCCCAACGCATCTTCCACGGCCGTGGTGGCCTGCATCCCGGCTGCGAGCAATGGGCGCTGGACGCCTACCCGCCTGTGCTGGTGCTCACCTGTTTTCAGCCGGTGGCCGATGCCACGCTGGCGACGGTCGGCACCGCACTGGCCGCACGCTGGGAGCAGATCGCGCCCGGACAACCGCTGAACTGGGTGTTCCAGTGCCGGGCCGAAGGCCAGACGGATACCCGGTTGATGGCCGGCACCGTGCCCGACCCGCACGTGGTGACCGAGGCCGGCACGCAGTACAAGGTGCACGTGCTGCGTGGGCAAAACCATGGCCTGTTTCTGGACATGGCCGAGGGCCGGCGCTGGGTGCGCCAGCATGTGGCCGCGCACCCCAAGACGTATGCGTTCAAGGTGCTCAACCTGTTTGCCTACACCTGTGCCTTCTCGGTGGTGGCGCTGCAGGCGGGCGCCAAGCAGGTGGTCAATGTGGACATGGGCCAGGGCGCGCTCGCCATTGGCCAGCAAAACCACCGGCTCAACGGCTTCAACACCGGCGCCAGTTTTCTGGCGCACGACATCTTCAAGACCTGGGGCAAGATCACGCGTGGCGGGCCGTACGACCTGGTCATCGTGGACCCGCCCAGCTACCAGAAAGGCAGCTTTGTGGCCACCAAGGATTACGCCCGCCTGGTGCGCCGCCTGCCCGAGTTACTGGCGCCCGAAGGCCATGCGCTGGTGTGCCTGAATGCGCCTGAGCTGGACACGGCCTTCCTGCAAACCCACCTGCAAGAGCAGGCGCCCACACTGCGCTTTGTGCAGCGCCTGCCCAACCCGGCCACATTTGCCGACGCATCACCCGAGCGCGCGCTCAAAGTGCTGCTGTACCAAGCCCCTCCGCTGTAACCCGGTATGGACCTCCACCGCGCGCGCTGGTATCACCTGGCTGCACTGGCCTGGCTGCTAGTGGCACGGGGCGCATGGGGCGCGCCGTGGGACGCGCTGCGGGCGCAGGAAATTGCCGAGTGCCGCCCCGGCGAAGTAGCCACCTGGGGCGATGCCGCAGACCGCCCGGCAGTCGCCACGCCGCTGGTGTTTGCGTACAGCCACGCAGAAGCCCCTCCGTGGTTCCCGCAATCCCTGGTGCTGGCCACCCTGGAGCGTGCCGCCACCGCATGGTCCGCGTGCGGCATTCCGGCCAAGGTGCTGCTGGTGCCGCCGGAGGAGCCCGTGCCACCCAATGCCATCCGCGTGCACTGGAGTGAAGCAGGCAGCCAGCACAACTTTGGCCTGGCCAACCTGGGTCTGAAAACCATCGCCCTGGGGCCTTCGGCGTTTCAGCTGCTCAACACCCGCAACCCGGCGCACGACGCGCGAGAGACCTTGCAGATGGTGATCTCGCACGAGATGGGCCACCTGTTTGGCGTGGTGGCACATTCCCGGCGCTGTGTGGACGTGAGCTCTTACTACAACAATGCACAGGGCGAGCAGTGCAGCATCCGCGGCGGCCAAGCCCGACCGCCGGGCGTAGAGTACCGATCTGCACTGCCCACGGCCTGCGACATCCAGCGCTGCCGCGCCGCCAACCCCTGAAAGACCCCCATGCCCGCCACCGAAATCCAGGTCACCGCCGCCGGCACCGTTGCCGGCAAATCCCTGCTCATCCCCACCGGACAGCACGGCCCTACCCTGCCCCATGTGCAGGACTGGGTCACGGCCAAGCTCAAGGCCAAGCAGCCCGTCAAGGACGTCAGCAACACCGTGCTGGTCAAGGGCATCAAGCAATGGTCGGCCTACGAGGAAAAGGCGGGGGGCAAGAAAGTGCTCACGGTCTTCAAAATCACCTGACCCTGCCAGCGGCACGGCCTGCCGACTTCTGGCAAACTGCCACTCCCCTATCCACCGGAGGAAAACCATGGCTCTACGCATCAACGATCTCGTCCCCAACTTCACGGCCGATACCGACCAGGGCCCCATCACATTCCACGAGTGGATTGGCTCCGGTTGGGCGATTCTGTTTTCCCACCCCAAAGACTTCACCCCCGTGTGCACCACCGAATTCGGCGCCGTGGCCCAGTTGGCCGACGAGTGGGCCAAGCGCGGCACCAAGGTGATCGGTGTGTCCGTGGACGGCGTGGAAGCGCACAAGAAATGGAAAGGCGACATTGAGAGCTTTGCAGGCTCCAAGGCCGGCTTCCCCATCGTGGCAGACGAAGGCCTGGCCGTGTCCAAGCTGTTTGACATGCTGCCCGCCGAGGCCTACCTGCCCGATGGCCGCACCGCTGCCGATACCGCCACCGTGCGCTCGGTGTTCATCATCGGCCCGGACAAGAAGCTCAAGCTCTCCATGACCTACCCCATGTCGGTGGGCCGCAACTTTGCCGAAGTGCTGCGCGCGCTGGACGCCTTGCAACTGACCTTCAACGTGCCCCTGGCCACCCCCGCCAACTGGACCGTGGGCCAGGACGTGATCGTGGCCCTGTCGCTCAACGACGACCAGGCCCGCGAGAAGTACGGCCACCTCGATATCAAGCTGCCCTACCTGCGCACCACCCACGCGCCCAAGTAAGGCCCGGGCTCAGGCCCAGTCGGCCAGCCCCAAGATGCGCTCGCCCAGCGGGGTGAGCGTGGCCGTGGGGTACTTCTTCTTTTCCCACTCACGCGGGTCCCCAGGAAACGCATAGCCCTGCGGGGCTTCGCGCTCACGCCAGGAAGTGACCCGCGCGTCGCGCAGCATGGCGTCCCCCTCGTTGGCAGGCGTGAAGGCGATGTACTGTGCGGCGCGCACCAGATGGTCGCTGGTGTTGGGGCGGATACCGTGGGCCAGCAGGCTGTTGAAAATCAGCAGGTCGCCCGCTTGCATAGAGATGAACTGCACGGGCCAGGGTAGGCTGTCCACATCGGGGCGCCAGGGGTTGCGATCGGCAGGTGCGGTCTTGCGCCATTCGATGAAATTCTTGAATAGCTCTGGGATGCACTGGAAGCCGCCACTCTGCGGGCTGGTGTCTGACAGTGCCAGCACGCCCTGCACATTGACGGGCAGCGGGTCCTGCGTGGTGTCCGCGTCCCAGTGGATAAAGCCGGTGAACTGGCGTGCGCCGCGGTTGGGCGTGTTGAGGTTGGCGCGGTCGATGCTGACCCAGAGGTCTTCACGGTCCCAGATGTCCACAAACGCGTCGTACACGCGCTGCGTCCGGCGGTTGTCCCACAGGGTCTGGTGCTGGTAGGTCTCCACCATGCCGGAGCCGTTGAGTTCTTTCATCTCATGGCCGCGCAGCTCAGCGTGGTTCCAGGTGCTGGGGTCGTTGGGGTTCCAGTCTTGGAACTCCCACAAAAAATCGATCGTGGCTTTGACTTGCTCTGCCGGAATGGCCTGCTTGATCACCACGTAGCCATAGGTTTGCCAGTGGGCAAAGTCGGCCTCCGACAACACGCGCAGGGGCAGTTGCTTCTGAATGTCGCGCAGCTGTTCGTTGGCGGTGTACGAGAGGGTGGGGTTGCCGGGGCGTTGGTCGCCGTAGCGGTATCGGTCGTTCATGGCGGTCTCCTGCGTGTCTATGGATGGGGTGTGGACGAAAGGGAATTGTGAAAACGGACACGGGTTTCCAGTACCTGCCGACTGCCTGATACTGGTACGATTCTGACCAAATTAACCTAGCCAAGGTCATGAAACCACAGTTTGAACAGGTCACCGTGCCGGTGGGCGAGTCGTGGAGCTTGCTCTGGCGCGAGCTGCCGGAGCTGCCCTTTCTGTGGCACTACCACCCCGAGTTCGAGCTCACGCTGACCCTGAACGCCCAGGGTCAGCGCTATGTGGGTGACAGCCTGGAAGACTTTGCATCCGGCGACCTGGTGCTCACCGGCCCCAACCAGCCCCACACCTGGGCCGCCACCGAACGGCCCGACACCAGCCAGCCCATGCTGGCCGTGGTGATGTGGTTCACCACCGGCTGGCTGGAACGTGCCATGGCCCACTGGCCCGAGCTGGGCGGACTGCAAGCCTTGTCGACCCAGGCCGGGCGCGGGCTGAAGTTTTCGGACGCGGCGCGCGCGCAGGTGCAGCCCTTGATCCTCGCGCTGCAGGCGCAAGAACCGGCGCTGCGACTGCCCACGCTGCTGCACATCCTCACGCTACTGGCCAAGGACACGGCGGCCCGGCCGCTGGCCACCCATGCCTACACGCCCGCGGGCGACAAGGTGGGCGCGCGCATCGGCAAGATATTGCACCGCCTGCATGCCCGGCCAGCGGACACGGTGTCAGCCTCCGCGCTGGCGCAGGAGGTGGCCATGTCGGTCGGGGCCTTTCACCGCTTCTTCAAACGCCACACCGGCATGACGGTGCTGGACTATGTGGCCCAGCTGCGCATCGGCCAGGCCTGCCAGCTGCTGATCAACACCCCGCTGCCCATCAACGTGATCGCCAGTGACGTGGGCTACAGCACGCTGGCGCATTTCAACCGCCAGTTTTTGCAACGCAAGGGCATGACGCCGCGGACGTTCCGTGCCAACTACCATGTGGCAACGCCCTAGCCCGCGTCAGTTGCTATATTTTTGGTAGCTTCTTGCGCATATTCCACGGGGGCTAGAGGCCTATTTGATTATTATTCGCGCATGCAGCACCCCCACCCACCCCACAGCCACCCGGCCGCACTCACGCTGCTGGCAGCGGTGCTGTTGCCGCTGGCCTGGAGCCTGTGGGGCGCTGTCGCCGCCGGGCTGGACGCCGAGGCCTGGGTCACACTGGCACAGGCCCCGCACACCGGGGCGGCGCTGGCCGCCAGTGTGTGGACTGGCCTGGCCGCCACCCTGCTGGCCACGATGGCTACCGCAGGGGTCTTGGCGGCCACGGTGGGGCGGCTGCACAGCGCCGCGCACAGCAACCGGCTAACGCGCCTGCTCTCGCCCTTGCTTGCCGTGCCCCACGCGGCCTTCGCTATCGGGTTGGTGGCGCTGATGGCCCCCAGTGGCTGGCTCTTGCGCCTCGTCTCGCCCTGGGCCACCGGGCTGACCGCACCGCCGCCCTGGCCCACCACGCAAGACCCCTGGGGCCTGGGCCTGATCGCCGTGCTGGTGTGCAAGGAGATTCCGTTTTTGCTGTGGGCCGCGCTGGCGCATCTGCAGCGGCCCGACGTAGCGCGGCGCCTGCAGCAAGAGCTGCGCCTGGCCCACACCCTGGGCTATAGCGCCGCTGCTGCCTGGTGGTGCGTGGGCTGGCCGCAGCTGTTGCCGCGCCTGACCGCCCCCCTGCTGGCGGTGCTGGCCTACAGCCTGACGGTGGTGGACGTGGCGCTGCTCATCGGCCCCACCTCGCCCCCCACGCTGGCAGTGCTGGCCTGGCAGTGGCTGCAAGACGCGGACCCGGCCACCAATGCACAGGGGGCGGCTGCGGCCTGGCTGCTGGCCGCCACACTGGCCCTGTGTGCGGCGTTGGCCTGGGGCCTGCACCGCACACCGCTGTGGCGCCAGCGGTGGACAGGCGGTACCCAGCCCATGGTGGAAACAGCGGCGCGGGCCACCAGGCGCATGCCTTGGCTACTGGCCACGCTGGTGCTGGCCTACGGCGCGGTGATGCTGGCGCTGCTGCTGGGCAGCGTAGTCGGCAGTTGGCCTTTCCCCCAGCTGTTGCCCGACAGCTGGACCTGGGCTGCCTGGCGCAACGTGCTGCGCAGCAGCGCCACGCTGTGGACCACCGTGTGGCTGGCGCTGGCCAGCAGCGGCGTGGTGCTGCTCTGGGCCGTGGCCTGGCTGGAGTGGGCGCCTGCACGCTGGCAGCGGCTTGCGCGCCCCCTGCTCATGCTGCCGCTGGTGCTGCCCGCGGTACTCTGGGTGGTGGGCTTGCACCGGCTCAGCCTGGCGTGGGATTTGGACACCACCGGCACGGGGCTGTGGCTGGCGCACACGCTGGCCACGCTGCCCTATGTGCTGATCGCGCTGCAAGGGCCCTACCAGGGGTTTGACCCGCGACTACGCCAGGTAACGGCCACACTAGGCCACGGGCGCTGGCACTTTCTGCTGCGCGTGAAGTGGCCGCTCTTGCGCAGTGCCCTAGCGGCCGGCGCAGCCATTGGCTTTGCGGTCAGCGTGGCGCAGTACCTGCCCACGCTGTACGTGGGTGCGGGCCGTTTTGCCACGGTGACCACCGAGGCCGTGAACCTGGCCGCCGGCGGTCAGCGTTCGCTCACGGCGGCCTACGCCTGGCTGCAGTGGTTGCTGCCGGTGCTGGTGTTTGCGCTGGCCGCGCGGCTGGGGCGGGCGCGCAAGTTTTGAGGCAATGGGCATTGCCGCCCGATACCATTGCGCCATGGCTACCTCCCCCCCCACCTCCAGCCCCACACCGCCCCCGGGCACGGTACTGGGCCGGCTAGACGCGCTGGCTGACGGCAGCGCCACCATGGGTGAGTTGCCCGCGCCCGACGCGCAGAGCCAGAAACCTTTTCGCTATCTGCTGCTGCGCAGTGGAGACACGGTCAAGGCCTATGAAAACCGCTGCGCCCACTTTGGCGTGCCACTGGCCGCGCGGCAGGACCTGCTGATTTTCAAACCCCACACCAGCATCAGCTGCAATGTGCACTACGCGCGCTACCGCTGGAGTGACGGCATCTGCGAATCCGGAGACTGCGTGGGCGAGGCCCTGCCTGCCATTGCGGTGCAACTGGATGCGCAGGGCAACATCTGCGTGGCCAGCGACGGGCCCGAACCGTGAGCCTGCAGATCCATATCAAGCGCCTGGCCACTCCCAGCGCCACGCTAGTGCAGGGCCTGCAGCTGCAGATTGCACCGGGCACGGTGCACACGCTGATGGGCGAGAGCGGCTCGGGCAAGAGCAGTGTGCTGGCCGCCGTGTGCGGCACGCTGGACGAAGGCCTGCAGTGTGAGGCGGAGATCACCCTGCATGGCCAGCGCATCGACACCCTGCCCACGCAGGCGCGGCGCGTGGGCATTCTGTTTCAGGAAGACCTGCTGTTCGCCCATATGACGGTGCGCGAGAACCTGCTGTTTGCCGTGCCCGGCGGCCCGCAACCCGCACGCGAGGCCGCGGTGGTGGCCGCCCTGGCCGACGTGGAAATGGCAGCCGCCCTGCACGCCAACCCCGCCACGCTGTCGGGCGGCCAGCGTGCCCGCGTGGCGCTGGCGCGCGCCCTGCTGGCCCAGCCCCGGGCGCTGCTGCTGGACGAGCCGTTTTCCAAGCTGGACTCCGCGCTGCGTGGCCGCATGCGTGCACTGGTATTTGGCCTGGTGCAGGCGCGCCGAATCCCCGCACTGCTGGTGACCCACGACGTGGCCGATGTGGCCGATCCGGCCCGGGTCACCCAACTCGGCCCCGCTTGAACGCAGGGCCCGCGCGTAAGAAATCGGCCCTGGGCGCGACTAAGGTGTGCTTCCCCTCCATCCACCTTAGACTTCCCACCATGCCACACACCCTCCTGCGTCTTGCCACCTTGGTGTTTTTCTGCCTGGGCGCCAGCGTGCAAGCGCAGCCCTCGCCCACCACCGTGCTGCCCGGCAGCGCCTTGCAGCTCAGCGCCAGCGACACCAAGGGCCAGGCCTTTCAGACGGCGGCCATCCGCAACAAGGTGGCCGTGGTGTTCATCTGGTCCACCGCCTGCCCGGTGTGCCGCGACAGCCTGCCCGAGCTGCGGGCCAATCTGCGCGGCTGGCAGAGCAAGCCGTTTGCGCTAGTGAGCGTGAACGTGGATCGCAAGACCGAAGACTGGCTGGCCTACGAGGCCGCCGTCGGCCAAACCCAAATGCCCGGCAGTGGCTGGATCAGCGTGCACCAACGTGCCGACACGCCACCCTCCGCCCGCTTGCCTGTCACCCTGCTGGTCAACCCGCAGGGCAAAGTGATCTCGCGCTTCGAAGGCCGGCTGGCCCCCGAGGTGTGGGACGGCGTGGCCGAAATGCTGCCCTAGGAGCCCCCCATGTTGGACCGCTATCTCACCACCCTGGTTCGTCCGCCCCTGCAAGGGGTTGCCCGCGTATTGGTGCGGGCCGGCGTGGGGGCCAATGTGGTCACGTTGGTGGGGTTTGGTATCGGCCTGTTTGCTGCAATTTTGATAGCTAATGGCGCATATTTCATGGGGGCTGTAGCCCTTTTACTATCCAGACTGTGCGATGGACTGGACGGCGCTGTGGCACGCCAAACGCAGGCCACCGATGCTGGGGGATTTCTGGACATCACGCTGGACTTTCTGTTTTACGCCAGCATTCCGCTGGGCTTTGCGCTGGCCAACCCGGCGGAGAATGCGCTGGCCGCGGCCGTGCTGCTGGCCACCTTCATGGGCACGGGGTCCAGCTTTCTGGCGTTTGCGGCGCTGGCCGCCAAGCGCGGCGTGCAGGACTTGGCCACGCCGGGCAAGTCGTTCTACTTTCTGGGTGGCCTGACCGAGGCCACCGAGACCATCGCCTTCTTCGTCGCCATGTGCCTGTGGCCGGCGCACTTTGCGCTCCTGGCCTACATCTTTTCGGGCTTGTGCGCCGCCACCATCGTCACCCGCATCTGGTGGGGCTGGGAAGCGTTTCAGTGAAGCGCACCCAATGGCTTTTGCTGCTGGGGTTTGCGGCGCTGGTGGCCGCCTTCTTTGCGCTGGGCCTGGGGCAGTACCTGAGCCTGGACGCCCTGCAGCAGAGCCATACCGCGCTGGAGGATTTTTATGCCGACCACCGCTGGGGGGCGCGGGCGGCCTACTTTGCGGTGTACGTGGCGGTGGCCTCGCTTTCGCTGCCAGGCGCGGCCGTGCTCACGCTGGCCGGCGGCGGCGTGTTTGGCCTGGGATGGGGGCTGTTGCTGGTGTCGTTTGCCTCCAGCATCGGCGCCACGGTGTCGTTTCTGGCCGCACGCTTTGTGCTGCGCGACGCGGTGCAGGCGCGCTTTGGCAAGCGGCTGGCGGACATCAACCAGGGCGTGGCGCGCGACGGTGCGCTCTACCTGTTCAGCCTGCGCCTGATCCCGGTCGTGCCGTTTTTTGTCATCAACCTGCTCATGGGCCTGACCACCCTGCGACCCTGGACCTTTTACTGGGTCAGCCAACTGGGCATGCTGGCGGGCACTGCGGTCTATGTGAACGCAGGCACGCAGCTGGCCAGCATCCAGTCGCTGCGCGACGTGGCCAGCCCCGGCATCCTGGGAGCATTCATGCTGTTGGGTCTGTTTCCATTGCTGGCCAAAGTGGTCACGAACGCGCTGCAAAAGCGCAAGGTCTACGCGCGCTGGAAGTCCGTGCGCCCCAAAGCCTTTGACCGCAACCTCATTGTCATTGGCGGCGGGGCCGGAGGCCTGGTCTCGGCCTACATTGCGGCCGCCGTCAAGGCCAAGGTCACGCTGGTGGAGGCACAGCAGATGGGCGGAGATTGCCTGAACTTTGGCTGCGTGCCGAGCAAGGCCCTGATCAAAAGCGCCAACCTGGCCCACCAGATCCGCCACGCAGAACGCTATGGTTTACATAGCACCTCGCGCAATGATGACGGGGGCCAGGCACCGTTTTCATTCAAAACCGTGATGCAGCGTGTGCAGGCGGTGATTGCCGCCATTGCCCCGCACGACAGCGTGGAGCGCTACACCGCGCTGGGCGTGGAGGTGCTGCAGGGCTACGCCAAGATCGTCAACCCCTGGACGGTGGAGATTGCGCTCAACGACGGCAGTACGCAGGTGCTGACCACGCGCAGCATCGTGATTGCCGCGGGCGCCCGGCCCGTGGTGCCGCCGCTGCCCGGCCTGGAGGACGTGGGCTATGTGACCAGTGACACGCTGTGGGAACGCTTTGCGCAGCGCGATGAGATTCCCCGCCGCCTGGTGGTGCTGGGCGGCGGCCCCATAGGCTGCGAACTGGCGCAGGCCTTTGCGCGCCTGGGCGCGCAGGTCACCGTGGTGGACATGGCGCCCCGCCTGCTGCTGCGCGAAGACGCGGACGTGTCCGCCCTGGCCGCCCAGGCCCTGCAGGCCGATGGCGTGCAGGTGTTGTCTGGCTACCAGGCGCTGCGCTGCGAACTGGTGGATGGCGAGAAGGTGCTGGTGGTGGCACATGACGGCGTAGAGCAGCGCATTGCCTTTGACGAGTTGCTGTGCGCCGTGGGCCGCAGCGCGCGCCTGAGTGGCTATGGCCTGGAAGAGCTGGGCATCCCCACCGACAAGACGGTGCAGACCAACGAGTACCTGCAGACCATTTACCCCAACATCTATGCCGCAGGCGATGTGGCCGGGCCCTACCAGTTCACGCACACCGCGTCGTACCAGGCCTGGTATGCGGCGGTCAACGCGCTGTTTGGCGATTTCAAGCTATTCAAAGCCGACTACCGCGTGATCCCGCGCGCCACCTTCATCGCCCCCGAGGTGGCCAGCGTAGGCCTGAACGAACAGGACGCCGCCGCCCAGGGCGTGGCCTGCGAGGTCACCCGATACAACATCGACGACCTGGACCGCGCGATCTGCGACAGCGAGGCCCAGGGCTGGGTGAAGGTGCTGACCGTGCCCGGCAAAGACACCATTCTGGGTGTGACCATTGTGGGCAGCCACGCGGCCGAGCTGCTGGCCGAGTACGTGCTGGCCATGAAGCACGGCCTGGGGCTCAACAAGATTCTGGGCACCATCCACACCTACCCCACCTTTTCCGAGGCCAACAAATACGCGGCCGGCGAATGGAAGCGCGCCCACCAGCCCGAGCGCCTGCTGGCCTGGGTGCGCCGGTTCCACGACTGGAGGCGCGGCTAGGTGCAAACGCCGACGACCCCGATCAGCCGCGACATCGTTTTGGTGGGCGGCGGCCACAGCCATGTGGGTGTGCTGCGCCACTTCGGCATGCACCCGCTGCCCGGCGTGCGCGTCACCCTCATCTGCACCGACGCGCACACACCCTACTCGGGCATGCTTCCAGGCTACATCGCAGGCCATTACAGCTATGACGAGGTGCACATTGACCTCTGCCGCCTGTGCGCCGCGGTGGGCGCCCGCTTCATCCAGGCCGAGGTGACCGGACTGGACCGCAGCGCCCGCACCGTGCAGCTGCGGGGTCGGCCCGACGTGGCTTACGACGTCGTGTCTATTAATACCGGCTCTACCCCACAAACCCACAGCGTGCCGGGTGCCACCGCGCACGTGGTGCCAGTCAAACCCATCACCCAGTTCAACCAGCGTTGGTTGGCGCTGCTTGCCCGCGTGCGCGACCACGCGGGCCGCACTACGATTGCCGTGGTAGGTGGCGGTGCGGGCGGTGTGGAGCTGTGCCTGGCGCTGCAATACCGGCTGCGCCAAGAACTGCAGACCCTGGGCCACGACCCGGACGCCCTCACGTTCCACCTGTTCAGCGCCGAGGGCCTGCTGCCCACACACAGCGCGGGCGTGCAGCGCCGCTTTGCCCAGGTGCTGGCGCAGCGTGGCGTGCAGGTGCACGCCCATGCCGCGGTGGCGGAGGTGGAGAGTGGCCGCTTGCGCACTACCGATGGGGCGTGGTTCGATGCTGACGAAGTGGTCTGGGTCACGCGTGCCGTGGGCGCCGCCTGGCTGCAGGGCACAGGCCTGGCACTGGATGCACAGGGGTTTGTGCAGGTCAACAACTGCCTGCAGTCCCCCACCGACCCGCGGGTGTTTGCCGGGGGCGATGTAGCCAGCCTGCCGCAGGCGCTGGAAAAAAACGGCGTGTTTGCCGTGCGCATGGGCATGCCGCTGGCGAAGAACCTGGCGCGTGCGGTGCAGGGCCAGCCGCTGAAGCCCTACCACCCACAGCGCCGCTGGCTTGCGCTCATCGGCACCGGTGACCGCTATGCCGTGGCCTCGCGTGGTGCACTGGGCTTTGCAGGCCGCTGGGTCTGGCGCTGGAAGGACCAGATTGACCGGCGCTTCATGCGCCGCTTCAACGATTACCAGCCGCGCCCCGGCATGGCCGCCGCCGCGCCTCTAACGCTGCCCTTGAGCGCCGAAGAATCGCAGCAAGCTATCTCGGCCATCGCCATGCGCTGTGGTGGTTGCGGGGCCAAGGTGGGGGCCACGGTGCTGTCGCAAGCGCTCAGCGGTTTGCAGCCCGTGGCGAATGCGGACGTATTGATTGGCCTGCACGCGCCTGACGATGCTGCCATCGTGCGGGTGCCGCCGGGCCAGGCTTTGGTGCACAGCGTGGACTTCTTCCGCGCCTTTGTGGACGACCCCTATCTATTCGGCAAAATCGCCGCCAACCATGCGCTGGGCGACCTGTTTGCCATGGGCGCCCGGCCCCACACCGCCACCGCGGTGGCCACGGTGCCACCCGGGCTGGAGCGCCAGGTGGAAGCCACACTGCGCCAGATGATGGCGGGCGCAGTAGAGGTGCTGAACGCCGCCGGTTGCACGCTGGTGGGCGGCCACACGGGCGAAGGCGCCGAGCTGGCGCTGGGCTTTGCCGTGAACGGCTTGGTCGACGTGGCGCCCGACGGCAGCCTGCCCACGGTTCTGCGCAAGGGCGGCATGCAACCGGGTGATGTATTGATACTGACCAAACCGCTGGGCACGGGCACGTTGATGGCATCCCACGCGCAGTTGCAGGCCAGGGGCCGCTGGGTGCAAGCCGCCCTGGCCCATATGGTGCAGAGCAACCAGCAGGCCGCGCAGACCCTGCGCGCCCATGGCGCCACGGCCTGCACTGACGTGACGGGCTTTGGCCTGCTGGGCCATCTGGTGGAAATGACACGCCCCAGCGGCGTGGACGCGCACCTGAATCTAGACCAGTTGCCGCTGCTGGGCGGCGCGCAGGACTGTGTGGCGCGCGGCATTGTCAGTTCCCTGCAGAGCGCCAATGTGCGGCTGCGCCGTGCCCTGCGCGACCAAGAGCAGTGGGTGGCTCATCCACGCTACCCCTTGCTATTTGACCCGCAAACCGCTGGTGGCCTGCTGGCCAGCCTGCCCGCAATCCAGGCCGACGCCTGCGTGGCGGCGCTACAGGCCCAGGGCTATGCGCAAGCCTGTGCCATCGGCCACATTGCCGCCCAGGGCGACGCCCTGGCACCGGTGGTGTTGGTCGCCCACTCATGAAACAATAGCGCCATGAACGCTCTGGCTGCGCATCTCAAAGACCATGCCGAATCGGCCCATGGCACCGACGCCCATGGCTACCAGCCCCGGCAGCTGGTGCTGCTGGGCGGTGGCATGGCGAATCTGCAGCTGCTCTCCAGCCTGGCGGCCAAGCCGCTGGCCGAGATGCGCATCATTCTGGTGGCGCCCTATCCGCGCAGCATCTACCCTGGCATGCTGCCCGGCTTTGTAGCGGGCCGCTACGCGCTGGACGAATGCGCTATCCCGCTGGAGCCCCTGGTGCGCCGCGCCGGCATTCGCTGGCTGCCCCGCACCGTGCGTGCGCTGGACGCGGTGACCCAAACATTGGAACTGGACGACGGTAGCCGCCAGCACTACGACTGGCTGTCGGTCAACACCGGCCCGGTGCAAAACCGTGAGCAAATTGAACACGACATTCCTGGCGCGCGGGAGCACGGCCTGTTTGTACACCCCATGGAAACCTTTGCCGCCCTGTGGCCCCGCGTGTGCGAGCTGGGCCAGACGCGCGCGCTGCGCGTGGCGGTGGTAGGCGGCGGCACGGCCGCCATGGAACTGGCCCTGGCGGTGCGCCAGCGCCTGACGGATAGCGCCGTCACGCTGGTCGCGCCCCCGCAGCCCGCCGATGGCCGGGTACCCAGCCCCACCGAGCTGCGGCTGATTGCCGCCATGAAAACCCAGCGCGTCACGGTGCTGCACGACACCGCCGTGGGCCTGAAAGCGGACGAAATCAAACTGGGCTGCGGTGCGCGTCTGGCCTGCGATGTGCCGCTCCTGGCCATCGAAGGGCAAACCCCGGCCTGGCTGGCCCGCAGCGCCCTGGCGCTGGATGCGCAAGGCCAGATTGCCACCGATGCCTACCAGCGCAGCACCAGCCACCCCCAGGTGTTTTCGGTGACCGACGGCAGCCTGGCCCTGGCGCACAACCTGCCGGCCGCCACCACAGGCAAGCACTTGCACCCACCGCGTCAGGCGTCGCAAGCGCTGCAACTGATGTTTGGTGGTGCCCACCAGGCCGTGGCCAGCTGGGGCACCTACAGCGCCCAGGGTCGGCCCATCAGCTGGCTCAAAGAGTGGGCTGACCGGCGCTTTGTGGCACGCTATCTGCAAGGCAGTTCCTGAGCGTTTTCTTGGTAACCGGTTGATCACACTGCTTTGGTGCGCTGGCCCACACAGGGGCTGCGGCTGAGCGACAATGGTTTGCAAAGGCGCAGACCGCAACACCGTTGTTGCTACCACCCCGCAAACGCCGCCCGCCTACCCCGGCAAGACGCCATGACTTTTTTTCAACAGATCACCTACGTTGTCCGCAATGAGGCACAGGCCTTTTTGCGCTACCCCAAGCTGATGCTGGCCACAGTGGCGGTGGCCCTGCTGCCGGCGCTGTACGCGGTGATCTACCTTTCCAGCGTGTGGGACCCGTCGGCCAACACCGGTGCACTGCCGGTGGCACTGGTCAACCTGGACGATGGCGTGGAGTACCGCGACCAGGTGTTCAACGTGGGCTGGCAGGTGGTGTCCAAGCTCAAGCACTCGGCGCGGTTTGGCTATGTGGATTACCACGATGCCGAGGAAGCCCGCCAGCGTGTGCGCCAGGGCAAGCTGGCGTTTGCGCTCATCATTCCGCGTGATTTCAGCTCCAACGCCATTCCGGGCGCACAACCCGGCGGCGGCAAACTGGTGATTTACGCGTCCGAGGGCAACAACTACGAAGCCGCATCGATCGCGCGGCAGTTTGCCACCGAGCTGGGGCATGAGGTCAACGAGAGCCTGAACGAGCGCCGCTGGGCGCTGGTGCTGACCAATGCCGCGGGCTCGCAGCGCAGCGTGTCGCAACTGCGTGCGGGTGTGCACCAGTTGCAGGTGGGGGCCCAGGAACTCAGCACGGGCACCACCCAAACCGCCGCAGCCGCCAAGGCGCTGACCAATGGCGCCAGCCGCGTCAGCGATGGCGTGGGCCTGCTGACCAGCGGGGTCAAGCAGCTGGGTGCCGGTCTGCGCACCATGGACGCACGCCGCCCTGCCAATTCCGAGCTCAACCGCCTCAAAAGCGGTGCCGATGCCCTGGCCGAGGGCCATGTGGAGTTGGGACAAGGCATGGAGGCGCTGCAGTACGGAACCCAGAAAATCCAGGAAGGCGTGAATGGTTTCAAGGAAGAGGCCAACAACAGCATGCTGGTGCCGACCAAGGTGAAGGAGAACATTGGCCAGTTGTCCAGTGGCCTCACCCAACTGGACGACGGCCTGAAGTCCGCGGCCGAAGCGCAGCAAAAACTCAGCGATGGGGCCAACCGCCTTAGTGCCGGCGTGGGCACGCTGACCAATGGTGTGCGGGCCTTGACCGGGGGCATACGCACCGCGGTATCCAAACTGCCAGAGGACGGCCAACTAGACGAACTAGGATCGGGCGCAAGCGCTGTGGCCAGCGGCAGCAATGCGCTGGCGGAGGGCCTGCAAAAGGTCAAAGCCGGCAGCCAGACCCTGCATGGCGGGCTGGAGTTGCTGGCAAACTCCCTGCCCACCACACTAGAGACACCGGAGGGCAGCGCCGAAGGCTTGGCCAACTCGGTACAACCCGTGATGGAGGTGGACGCCCAGGTGCAAAACAGTGGCAGCGGGTTTGCAGCCAACATCATCCCCGCATCACTGTGGCTGGGGGCCGGCATTGCGGCGTTCCTGATTCATGTGCGCTCGTTGCCGCGTCAGGCACGGCGCTTCTCCCGCGCGACGCGGCTGCTGGGCAAGCTGGTACTGCCCATGGCCGTGGTGGTCCTGCAGGCTACGCTGGTCTGGGCCACGGTGATGTACCTGTTGAAGATTCGCGTCGTCGCACCCGGGGCTTTTGCCCTCACGCTGGGCGTCGCCGCCATGACGTTTCTGGGGCTGGTGTTTTTGCTGACCAAGGCCTTTGGTGACGCAGGCAAGGCCCTGGCCATGGTGCTGTTGGCGGTACAGCTGTCCTCGTCGGGTGGGGTGCTGCCGGTGGAGCTGAGTGGTGGGCTGTTCGCCCAGATCAGCCCCTGGTTGCCGCTGACCTGGGTGGTGCGGGCCATCAAGGCCAGCATGTTCGGGGCCTACGATGGCAGTTGGCAACAACCCCTGGTGCTGGTCGCGGCAGCAGGCGCTGTTGCCCTGCTGATCGCTGCCTACCTGGGGCGCTGGCGCTTTGTCAAAGCGGGCAGCATGCGGCCCGCGGTAGACCTGTAAGGCCTGCCTGCCGCCTTATTCGATCTTGGCACCCGAGGCCTGGACGATGCCCTTCCACTTGGCATAGTCGGCCCTCAACAGGTTGGAGAACTGGTCTACTTTCATGGCCAAAGGCTCGGCGCCCTGGGCCTGGATGGCCGCCTTCACCTCAGGGTTGGCCAGCAGCTTGTTGATCTCAGTGTTCAGCGTGGTGACCACTGCAGCGGGTGTGCCGGCGGGTACGAACACACCGTACCAGGTGCTCACATCAAAGTCCTTGTAACCAGACTCGGCCACGGTGGGCACGTCGGGCAGCGAGCTGCTGCGCGCGGCGGAAGTCACCGCCAGCGGGCGCAGCTTGCCGGCCTTGATCTGCGCGATGGCCGAGGGCACGGACGACACCAGTAGGTCGATGTTGCCCGCCAGCGCGTCCATCAGCGCAGGGTTGGAACCCTTGTAGGGGATGTGGCGAATCTTGATGCCCGCGGCCTTTTCAAACAGGTCACCGGCCAGGTGGATGGTGGTGCCGTTGCCGGGTGATCCGTAGGTAATGGCGTCGGGCGCGGCCTTGGCGGCAGCCACCACGTCGGCCAGGGTCTTGAAGCGAGAGCCGGCGCTGGTGGCAATCACCACGGGGGTGTAGGCCACATGGGCCACGGCGATCAGGTCCTTAGTCGGATCCCAGGGCAGGTTGCCGTACAGCCAGGGCGCCACCACTAGGTTGTCTTTTTGGCCCATCACGATGTCATAGCCCGTGGGCGCAGCCTTGACGGTTTCGGTGATTCCAATGGTGCCGCCGGCACCAGCGCGGTTGTCAGGCACCACGGTCCAGTGGTTGGCTTCGGTCAGTTTGTTGGCCACCAGGCGCGACAGGATGTCGGTACCGCCACCGGGAGGAAAAGGAACCACCATACGGATGGGTTTGGTGGGGTAGCTGCCCTGCGCCCATGCAGCGGGCAGCACCGCCACAGAGACCAAAGCCATTGCAAGCAACTTTTTCAACATAGTAAATCCCAAGGAATAGACGCAAAAGGGCCGCGCAATCCGCACGGAGGCCACCGATTCTGCCGCAAGGGCCACCCGCGCAGAAACAGGGGAATTCGACCCTATGGATTGTTGAAAACTAGGGTTTACCCTATACTGCAGTGCAACATCGTTCCTTCTGGAGAAGCCACCATGACCAGCACGACCCTGCACAACCGCCCGTTTACCCCAAACGCCCGTCCCAGCGTGGGTGAAGCACTGCGTGCGCTAGGTGTGTCGGCCCAGAATCTGGTGCTGGCGCTGTGGAGCACGGCGACTGCCCGCACCGCAGTGCAAGCCAAGGCGCCTACGGCCCTGGACGAAGTGAGCTACCTGCGCGGCCTGGCCGATGACGCACTGGCCAAGGACCCCGGCTTTGCCCAGGACCTGTACGCCATGGCCGACCGGATGGAACGCGAAGCCTTGGCTACCCAGGTGGCATGATTGTCGGGTCTCAGCTAACCCCAACCAGATCTGTAGTCCTGTTGTTGTGCTATCGAGACTGCGTTAAATAGCCGTTCCTCTGGCCGGTGGATATCTGAAGGACGGCGACCCCGTCCACCAACTCCCTAGCCTGCGTTTTCACTCTGTGCGTCACGTCATACAAGGCCGTCAGGACTGCCAACTTGTCAAACGAGTTGGTAAAGGCAAGTCCAGCACCACGTTGACGTCGTCTGGGTCGCGCGCCCCGAGTGGTAAAGGTGTCCTCAGACGCACGAATGATTCAGGCCATAGCATTTTGGCCGTGAGGTGCCACGCCTCCTCGCGTTATTGGACTATGTTCCCAACCTGCGCCGGTACAAATCAACCCACGCCACAAAGTCGCTGGCCGGAATAGGCTTGGAGATGTGATACCCCTGCGCTAGGTCGCAATCGGTAAAACGCAAGAAGGCCCAGTCGCCCGCATCTTCCACACCCTCTGCTACCACCTTCATGCCAAGCTCCTTGGCTAAACCGACACTAGCACTGAAAATTGCGCGAATATTCCCAATGTCGTGGGCTCCGTGTACAAAGCTCCGGTCAATTTTCAGCTCATCAAAAGGCAGATCACGCAGTTGCGTCAGAGAAGAATGTCCAGTACCGAAATCGTCGATGGATAGTCCAAAGCGCTTGAGCCGCAATCGAGTCAAGATCTCCAATGGAGCACGCAGGTCGTGCATCAGTCGGCTTTCCGTCACTTCCAGGATCAAAGCTGTGGGCGCAATGCCGGCAGATGCCGCGAGTGCCGAAACCGTGTCTGGAAAGTCCAAGGCGCTGAGATTGTCCATAGAGACATTGACCGAAACCTGAAGCTCAAGTCCCATTTGCTTCCAACTCGCCATGTCCTGTAGCGCCTGCTTTAAAACCGAATGGGTCAAGTCATTGATCAGACCATGCGCCTCAGCAACGCCGATGAATTGATCTGGGTACACCAGGCCATCCGTGGGATGTTGCCAACGCACCAGCGCTTCCACTCCCACCACCTTGCCGGTGGACAGTGCCACCTTTGGTTGGTAGTAGTTGATCAATTGCTTCATCGCAATGGCCCGTCGCAATTCTTCTTCGTGATAGATTTTTTCCGCAATGGCGCGAGGTGCGGCGGTGGGCATTTTCCATGCTTCCATCATGACTTCTAGGCTCGCAGGAGTCACCGGTTTTTGTAGGCACCCCAATACTTCAATGTGATGCGCTTGCACCAGTCGGCGCATAGATTGCAAAGTGCGCTCATCTTCGCCACTCACCAGCACCAAGCTGCCGGAGTAGCCATGCTCCACCAGACGACGGACAAACTCGACGCCGTCCATACCCGGCATGTTGATGTCACAAAATATCAGTTGTGGTGCCGCATGAGGGGAATCCACCAACGCCAGCGCGGCTGACCCGTTGTCGCAAGTGGCCACGTCCTGGAACCCCTTCTTAGCCAGCAAATAGGCAAGCAACTTGAGCATAAAAGGCTCATCGTCCAACACCAGGACTTTCAGGTTGAGAGGGATACGCATAGCGTGCTCCAAAATCGACGCATAAGACAGACCTCAGTCATCTTCAATCTGATCAGCGGGCCTATCTTGGTCGCCGCGCATCGTGCTAACCAAATAACTATCCACGAGCTGTACTTCAGCCAAAAGGAGATCACACAATGGCTGCAAATTAACTCTGTCATTGCACGCTGCCGCCGCCTCCAGCTCTTCGCACAAAGTCCCCAATGCCAGAGCTCCAACTGAGCGAGCAGCAGACTTCAATTGATGCGCTGCAGCGACAATCTCCGCATTGTTTTGGGCAACAACCGCTTGGACTATCTCTTCCCGATTGCGCATCGCACTGCGTTGAAACTCTTGCAAGAATTCCTCTACCACCTGCGCATCATTGCCAACCAGATTGCGCAGTACGCGCAAATCCAACGGGCTGTCATTCGTTTGTTCCGTTGCTGCGTTTGGGGTTACAAGTACTTCGGTGGGCACCTTGGGAAGCCATTTTTCAAACATAGCCTCCAGTTCGGCCAGTGGAACGGGTTTGCGTAAATAGTCATCCATACCAGCATTGCGGCAATTCTCGGCCTCTCCTTTGAGCGCATTTGCGCTCAAAGCGATGATGGGAATACGTGCTGTCTGGATGGAACCTGACGCCGACTTTGCTTCCTGGGCGCGTATCGCTGCGCTGAGTTGGTAGCCATCCAACCCTGGCATATGGAGGTCTGTCAATATCAACGCGTAGTCGCCACTCTGCCAACGATGCAGCGCGTGCAATCCATCGCCAGTGACATCGGCCGTTAGTCCCAACAGTGCAAATTGCTGGATGATGACCTTTTGGTTCATGGCATTGTCCTCGGCTACCAAGATCAGCCGTCCGAGGCGACGAGCTTCTTCGCGCGATGGCGAATTGGGCAGCACTTCCGCATGCCGCGCTTGTGCAACGGCAACGTCTTCGATTTCATCTTCTTCGGCCGCTCTTCCTGCCGCAATGGCAACCGAACGCAACAACGCAGAACGTGTCAGCACGTTCCCATCCACTGTGACACGATCTGCGTCGACGCGGTGAGGGTAACGGTCTGGCCCCCGTCCGATCACCAAAAAACGAGCATCGATTGAGGGATTTAACGCTGCGATCTCGCGCAGCATGTCAACCGATGGAGGTTGGTGAGAACCAGCGTTGATGATCCAAACCCATAGCCCGGGCTCCAAGGAAGACGCCATGCCGCGTAGGCTTTGTAAATCCGCCGCAGATTGGGTTTGCACCTCGGCATCGACCAAATAGGCATGCAAGTCTTTGGCAATTTCACTCCCGCCACCATCCTCAACCACTATGCACGCGAGCCCCGCGACCAACGGTGGCGGTTTACGTTCCCTTTCGGGAGTGACCATCACCTTAAACGGCATTTGCAGCACGAATCGAGAGCCCTGACCTGCCGTGCTGTCCACGCGCACAGCGCCGCCCATTAAGAACGCTAGCTTTTGGGAAATGGCCAATCCAAGGCCCGTTCCGCCAAAGCGTCGCGTGGTCGAAGCATCGGCTTGACTGAATGCCGTGAATAGTCGCGCGATGGTCGCCTCATCCATACCAATGCCGTTGTCGATGACATGAAACTCAATGTAGGCGGTATCCTCTTCCAGACGAGTCAGCAGGGCCCGCACCAATACCTTGCCGATGCGCCTGGTACCGCCCGAAAATTTAACAGCGTTGTTAATCAGATTGATCAACACTTGGCGCAAACGTAGACTGTCACCGACCACGCTTTGAGGAATCGCTGGATCGGTGAACAGCGTAAGTTCGACATTCTGTTTCTCTGCCAGTCGATTCAGCATGACGCAGACCTTCTCCACCACCTCCGTCACAGACAACGACTGGGCTTCGATCTCCATATGCCCGGCTTCGATTTTCGAGAAATCCAGAATGTCGTCAATGACGGTAAGCAGAGAGAATGCCGACTCGCGAATCAGTTCCACCATTTCGACCTGGTGACCCTTCAAGCTAGAGCGAGCCAGTACCTCGACCATCCCAATAACACCGTTCATGGGTGTGCGAATTTCGTGGCTCATAGCGGCCAAGAAGTCTGATTTGGCTTGGGTTGCGGCATCAGCAGTATTTCGTGCCAATTCCAGCTCTTGGCTTCTCTGTTGCTCTCGCCCGTTGGCACGGGCGAGTTCCATGTGCAAGCGACCGTTTTCCAGCAATAGGACCATCAGAACAAAGGACGACGCTAATAGCCCGTACACCCGTCCGCCATAGAACCCCAGATCAAACCGTCCGCCATTGAGTACTGAAGCCAAGCCGATATCAAATAGCCAAGCGATCAATGAAACCATCAACCACAAGTCGAGCACGCTATGTTTACGGCTGCGCCACAAACAGAGCAGCGCCAATAGAGATAGCCCCCACGTACACGCCGCAACCAGAACCTTGCGCGGATCGTCCAGATTGCCACGCATGATCGCGGGCAACGTGTCATGCCCGACGGTTGTCACAAATACCATCAATCCGCACAAAGCCAGAGTTGCTAACACAGGTCGTGCGACGGTCGCGGCTACCGATGTGTGAGACTGTTCTTGCGCCAATATAGGAGTACGCCCGTTGGCTTTGAGGCGCGTGTAGGCTAGAACAAACAGCGGGAATCCACCGTGCCACAAAAAATACAGCCATGCCGTTGTTTGAGAACCTCCGCCCAAGACACCGCTTGGAGCGAACAGACCAGGAAAGCTCAGCGCATGCGCAGCCGCCATAAGCGCACAAAAAAGATAACCGCAGACCAGCACTAACAAGGCTGGCGTACGCAGGAAGCGGTAATGGCCAAATAACAGCACTGCGGTGATGACGTCGTTGGTGATGACTGCAGACTGGTAGATGGGGATGAACGCAGGCACCGGCATCAAGGCGACTCGAGCGAACGGTGCCGTCGCCAAGAAGACGAGCAGGGATATCCCTACGGTGCCACTAGCCAAACGCCAATGCCGCGAGTCCGCAGACAGTGTGGACAAGAACGCCGACTCGACGGATGGCGCGTACACCTGCGATGTTGAAACCATGATCTGAGCAACCCTCCCTGCACAAACCCCAATTGCCCGCGAAACCCTGTGTCGGGTCTTAGCCAAAATCATCCTGACTCTAAGCGAGTCCATCCAACGTCGGTCAGCTTAGTGCTAAACCGCCATTCAATCAATAACCCGACATTAACTGAACCCGACACCATCTTCGGATGGCGTTTTCATTGGTGGCCTTGAAACCACCCCAAAAGCCCTTATCATTAGCACTCGTTGGGGTTGAGTGCTAACAGCACCCATCCCACAAGTTCATGTGTGTTCACCCCCGGGTGGGCGCCTGTTCCCTTTCTGTTTCAAACCCTAGGAGATTCCTCATGAAACTACGTCCATTGGCTGACCGCGTGATCGTTAAACGCCTCGAAGCGGAAGAAAAGACCGCCAGCGGCATCGTGCTGCCCGGCAACACGGCTGAAAAGCCCGATCAAGGCGAAGTGCTGGCTGTGGGCCCTGGCAAGACCAACGACAAGGGTGAAACCAAGGCTTTGTCCGTGAAAGTGGGCGACCGCGTCCTGTTCGGCAAGTACAGCGGCCAGACCGTCAAGATCGACGGCGATGAGCTGTTGGTCATGAAGGAAGACGACCTGTTCGCAGTCGTCGAGAAGTAATACTTCGCTACTAAATAGATAGCTAGTTGCGCAACATTTATGCGGGCTAGCGATACTTTTCACTTAAATTTGGAGTCATAACATGGCAGCAAAAGACGTAATTTTCGGCGGCGAAGCCCGCGCACGCATGGTTGAAGGCGTGAACATTTTGGCCAACGCGGTCAAAGTGACCCTGGGCCCCAAGGGCCGTAACGTGGTTCTGGAGCGCTCGTTCGGCGCCCCTACCGTGACCAAGGACGGTGTGTCCGTGGCCAAGGAAATCGAACTCAAAGACAAGCTGCAAAACATGGGCGCGCAGATGGTCAAGGAAGTTGCTTCCAAGACTTCTGATAACGCTGGTGACGGTACGACTACTGCTACCGTGCTGGCCCAGGCCATCGTGCGCGAAGGCATGAAGTACGTTGCCGCCGGCATGAACCCGATGGACCTGAAGCGCGGTATCGACAAGGCAGTGACTGCCCTGATCGAAGAGCTGAAGAAGGCTTCCAAAGCCACTACCACTTCCAAAGAGATCGCCCAAGTCGGCTCCATCTCCGCCAACTCTGACTCCAGCATCGGCGAAATCATCGCCAACGCGATGGACAAAGTGGGCAAAGAAGGCGTGATCACTGTGGAAGACGGCAAGTCCTTGCAAAACGAACTGGATGTCGTTGAAGGCATGCAATTCGACCGCGGCTACCTGTCTCCTTACTTCATCAACAACCCCGAAAAGCAAGCTGCCTTGCTGGACAACCCCTTCGTGCTGTTGTTCGACAAGAAGATCAGCAACATCCGTGACCTGCTGCCTACCCTGGAACAAGTCGCCAAGGCTGGCCGTCCCCTGTTGATCATTGCTGAAGATGTCGAAGGCGAAGCCCTGGCAACTCTGGTGGTGAACACCATCCGTGGCATCCTGAAGGTGGTGGCTGTGAAGGCTCCTGGCTTCGGCGACCGTCGCAAGGCCATGCTGGAAGACATCGCCATCCTGACCGGTGGCAAGGTCATCGCAGAAGAAATCGGCCTGTCGCTGGAAAAAGTGACCCTGGCTGACCTGGGTTCCGCCAAGCGCATCGAAGTGGGCAAGGAAAACACCATCATCATCGACGGTGCTGGCGCTGCTGCTGACATCGAAGCCCGCGTGAAGCAAGTCCGCGTGCAAATCGAAGAAGCCACTTCTGACTACGACCGTGAAAAACTGCAAGAGCGCGTGGCCAAGTTGGCTGGCGGTGTTGCCGTGATCAAGGTGGGCGCTGCCACCGAAGTCGAAATGAAGGAAAAGAAAGCCCGCGTGGAAGATGCTCTGCACGCTACCCGCGCTGCTGTGGAAGAAGGCATTGTGGCTGGTGGTGGTGTGGCTCTGCTGCGCGCCAAGCAAGCGGCTGGCGCCATCAAGGGCGACAACGCTGACCAAGAAGCCGGCATCAAGCTGGTGTTGAAGGCTATCGAAGCGCCCCTGCGCGAGATCGTGTTCAACGGCGGCGGCGAAGCTTCCGTGGTGGTGGCTGCTGTGTTGGCCGGCAAGGGCAACTACGGCTACAACGCTGCGAACGAAACCTACGGCGACATGATCGAAATGGGTATCCTGGACCCCACCAAGGTGACACGTACTGCGCTGCAGAACGCGGCATCCGTGGCATCCCTGATGCTCACCACCGAGTGCATGGTTGCTGAAGCCCCCAAGGACGACGCTGCCGGCGGCGGTATGCCTGATATGGGTGGAATGGGCGGCATGGGCGGCATGGGCATGTAATTGCGCCTTGCCTGAGGGCGCAAGCCCTCTTACAGCCAATAAAAAGCCCCGCAAGGTTTTGCCTTGCGGGGCTTTTTTACGTCTGGCGCACTATGTTTTTAATAGCTACTGGCGCAATGGATACGGGGGCTAGAGGCCAATTTCGTTTAAACCCACGGCCTGCAGCTCTTGCGTGACTTGGGTGGCATTCTTGAAGTGGATGCCGTGCCAGCCCTGGGCACGGGCCGCTTCGATGTTGCCCAGCAGATCGTCGATAAATACGGTCTTGGCGGGCTCCAGCGCGTAGCGGCTTTGCAGCAGCTGGTAGATGGCGGGCTCGGGCTTGATGAGCAGTACATCGCCTGAAAAAATGCCGCCGTCAAAATTCAACAGAAAGGTGTGCAGGTGCTCCAGCGTGCGCGCATAAGGCACAGGCATGTTCGACAAAAAG
This sequence comes from Rhodoferax sp. P1_F3, assembly GCF_056405715.1. Taxonomy (NCBI): domain Bacteria; kingdom Pseudomonadati; phylum Pseudomonadota; class Betaproteobacteria; order Burkholderiales; family Comamonadaceae; genus Rhodoferax; species Rhodoferax sp. P1_F3. The sequence continues at coordinate 356,458 of NZ_JBFUBO010000001.1, forward strand.
TACAGGTGCAGCGGTTCGCCACCCTTGGCCTGTTGCTGCGCGCGCAGCGCGTCCAGCCGGTTCAGCAGCGCGATGGATTCGGGCAGCGGCACCAGGCGTTCACCGATGCTTTCCACCAGCGCGGTCAGCGCCGCCCGGTCCAGCCCCAGGCGGGCCACGGTGCGGTCAATCACGTCAGGCATGGACACCGCGCCGCGGTCAAAGCCCTGCCAGTCGGCATGGCCAAACACCTCATGCGCCAGATGGCCGGCCAGCGCGGGCGTGGGTGCGCGTTCGGGAAAGCATTCGGCCACCAGATCTACTGGGCGCCAGGTGAACAGCACCGCGCCAAAGTCAAACACCACGTTCATGCGTCAGGTCTTTCGAGTTTCAGATTCTTCAGGGCGCGCCGCAACCCGGCCGCCAGCTTGGCAGGTTGGGTCTGCGTGATGCGCACCTGGGGCGTGCCGTGCCAGTCCGCACTGCGCTGGATGGCCTGGGCCACATCGGCCAGGTGATCGTCGGTCCACACCAGGCCGGGCTGGGCGTGGAGGGCGCGCACTTCGAACACACCCTCGGCTCGGTGCGCCTTGGCGTCCAGCCGGCCAATCAGTGCGCCGCGGCAGAGGATGGGCAGCACAAAGTAGCCGTACACGCGCTTCTCTTCGGGCGTGTAGCACTCCAGCCGGTAGTCAAAGTCAAACAGCGCCGAGGCACGTTCGCGGTCCCACACCACGGGGTCGAACGGCGAGAGCAACGCCGTGTGCGTGGCCTGCAGCTTGCCGGCGCGGGCCTTTTTCAGCAGCGCGGCATGGTTGGCGTGCACATAGCCGGGTGCGTCCCAACCCTCCACAGCCACGCGCTCCAGGGTGCCAGTGCCCACCAGTGCGTCCAGGTCTACGTCCTTGAGTCGAGGCTTGGTACGGAAGTAGTCGTGGATCCAGCGCGCCTGGGTGATACCCAGCGCGGCGACAGATTTTTCGATGAGTTGCGCGTGTAGCGTGGCCTCACTGTGCTGGGGCGTCTGCAGCAGCAGTTGGGGCGCCACACGTTCGCTGAGGTCATACACACGGTGGAAATTCTCGCGCCGCGCAATCATCAGCTCGCCCAGCGCGAACAACGCTTCCAGCCAGCGCTTCTCGTCCTTCCAGCCCCACCAAGGGCCGCCCTTGCCCTCGATCCGTTCAAAGTCGGATGATTTCACGGGCCCGTTGCTGCGGATGTGCTCTAGCAGCTTGTCTAGGTGTGGGCGTTGCGCCGCGTGGCTTTGCGCGGCCTTGGCCAAGCCCCAGTGGCGACGGGTATGGCGGTTGTAGCTGCGGTGGATATGCAGGTCATCCACATGCGCAAAGCAGGCTTCGTGGGCCCAGGTTTCAAACACCTTGGCCGTGGCCAGCGTGTCTTCCAGCCATTCGCGCGGGTAGTCCCCCAGGCGGGAATGCAGGACGAGGTAGGGACTGCGCGAGACCACATGGATGGTGTCGATCTGCAGCAGCGCCATGCGCTGGATACAGGCCGCCACGTCGACCCGTTTTGCGGCCCGCGCGGGCGGTTGCAGCAAACCCTGCGCTGCGAGGTGCAGCGCGCGGGCTTGGTCCAGGCTCAGCAAAGACAATCCCTGGTGCTCAAGCTCAGGCGCGCAAACGGGCCAGCAGGCCCGCCGTAGAGCCATCCAGCCCGGTGGTGTCGCCACTGGCCAGGCGCGGCTCAATCTCTTTGGCCAACACCTTGCCCAGCTCCACGCCCCACTGGTCAAAGCTGTTGATGCCCCACAGGCTGCCGCTGACAAACACGCGGTGCTCCTGCAGCGCAATCAGCGCGCCCAACGCGGCCGGCGTCAGGTCATCCAGCAACAGGAAGGTGCTGGGGCGGTTGCCCGTGAAGTGCTTGTGGCCACCGGCGTCGCTCTTGCCCTGCAGCAGGGCCTGAGCTTGGGCCAGCACATTGGCAAGCAGCAACGGCTGGTGGCCCTTGAGGTCATGGCGTGCCTTCTTGACGGCGATGAACTCCATGGGCACCACATCGGTCCCCTGGTGCAGCATCTGAAAGTAAGCATGCTGGCCGTTGGTACCCGGCTCACCCCACAGCACGGGCGAGGTGCCAAACGGCAGCGCTTCGCCCGATGCGTCTACACGCTTGCCATTGCTTTCCATCTCCAGCTGCTGCAGGTAGGCGGGCACGCGGCGCAGGGCGCTGTGGTACGGCGCAATGCTGCGGCTGGTGAAGCCGTGGAAGTTGCGGTACCAGACGTCCAGCAGGCCCAAGCGCATGGGCAGATTGCTCTCCAGCGGCGCGGTGCGGAAGTGCTCGTCCATGGCATGGGCACCGGCCAGGAATTCGCGGAAGCCCGCAGCACCAATGGCGATGGCCAAAGGCAGGCCAATGGCCGACCACATGGAATAGCGGCCGCCCACCCAGTCCCAAAAGCCAAAGGTGGTGGTGATGCCAAAGGCATTCGCCGCGGGCACGTTGGTCGTCAGCGCGGCAAAGTGACGCGCAATGTCGATACCGCCTTGCGATTCGAACCAGGCCTTGGCCGAAGCGGCGTTGGTCATGGTCTCGATGGTGGTGAAGGTCTTGCTGGCGATCAGGAAGACCGTGCTTTCCACTTTGAGGTGCGGCAGCTTGGCGGCCAGTTCATGGCCGTCCACGTTGCTCACAAAGTGCAGGCGCTTGCCGGTGGTGGCAAACGCGTCCAGCGCCAGCACCGCCATTTGCGGGCCCAGGTCGGAGCCGCCAATGCCGATGTTCACCACGTCGGTGATGGCCTTGTCGGCACGCACCTTCTCGGCGTAGGCCAGCATGGCGTCCAGCGTGGCATGTACCTTGGCCTGCTCACCCGCTACAAATTCAGTAGCTGCTCCCGCATAGTTGACGGGGGCTCCAGGCGGATTGCGCAACAAAACGTGCCACACCTCGCGCTGCTCGGTGTTGTTGATCTTCTGGCCCGCGAACATGGCGTCGCGGTGTTCCAGCACGCCGCTTTGGCGCGCCAGGTCGAACAACAAGGCTTCGGTCGCCGCGTCGATGCGGTTCTTCGACAGGTCAGCAAACACATAGGGCGCCTCCTGGCTGAAGCGGCCAAAGCGCTGGGCGTCGGCCTTGAAGGCCTCGCGCACATCGAGCGCCTTGCCGGTGGCGTCGTAGGCGGCCTGCAGGGCGCCCCAGGCGGGGGTGCGGTCACAACGGGTACGTGTCATGGTCACGCAGCCAGCAGCAGCTGTTCCAGCTTCACAGCGTCCACGCAGAACGCGCGAATGCCTTCGGCCAACTTCTCGGTGGCCATAGCATCGTTGTTCAGCGCCAGGCGGAAGCTGGCTTCGTCGTAGCTGACGTGTTCCAGCGCCAGGTCCTTGGCCGTATCGGCGTTCAGGGCCTGAGTCAGCGGTGCGTTGGTGGCGGCCAGGATGGCCAGCAGGTCGGGGCTGATGGTCAGCAGGTCGCAACCGGCCAGGGCCGTGATCTGGCCCACGTTGCGGAAGCTCGCGCCCATCACTTCGGTGGCAATGCCGAACTTCTTGTAGTAGTTGTAGATCTGCGCCACAGACTTCACCCCGGGGTCGTTGGCCAACCCGTTGTCGGCTTCCACCCAAGCGGCGCCGGCGTTCTTTTTGTACCAGTCGTAAATACGGCCGACAAAGGGGGAAATCAGTTGCACTTTGGCTTGGCCGCAAGCCACGGCCTGGCAAAAAGCGAACAACAGGGTCAGGTTGGTACGGATGCCCTTGCGCTCCAGCTGCTCGGCAGCCTTGATGCCCTCCCAGGTGGAAGCGACCTTGATCAGCACACGGTCAGAGTGGATACCTTGCGCTTGGTACAGCTCGATCAAACGTTCGCCACGGGCCACGCTGGCGTTGGTGTCAAAGCTCAAACGGGCATCCACTTCGGTGGACACGCGGCCTGGGATGATGGAGAGGATTTCGCAACCAAAACGCACCAGCAGGCGGTCCACGATCTCGTCCATGGGGCGACTGCGGAACTGGTTCACCGTGTCTTTCACCAGGGGCTCGTAGTCGGCCTTTTGCACCGCCTTCAGGATCAGCGAGGGGTTGGTGGTCGCGTCTTGGGGCTTGAAGGCGTCGAGCTGCTTGAAGTCGCCGGTGTCGGCCACTACGGTGGTGAATTGTTTGAGTGCGTCGAGTTGGTTCATGGGGGCGCGGGCCAAAAGGCCAAGGTTGAAGACTAGGGGTAAACCAGCAACGTGTTGTGGTTTGTCCCCTTGAATTATCAATGAAACAAAGTTACATTACAACGTCATCTTTCATGTAACTCTTAAACGTACCACCTGTCTTATGAGCTTTGATCTAGTCATGTTTGGCGGCACCGGCGATTTGGCCTGGCGCAAGTTGATGCCCGCCCTGTTCCAGGCCTTCCGCCACGGCTCTCTGCCTGCGGGTGGTCGCATCATCGGTGTGGGCCGAGACGATATGAGCCATGAGCAATACCGCGCACTGATCCAGTCCCGCTTCGAGAAAGTGGAACTGGCCAAGCGCCCCAGCGCCGAAGAATTTGCCCGCTTTGCTGCCATCCTCGAGTTCCAGCGCATGGACCTGTCCAAGCCGGACGATTACGCCAGCCTGGCCCAGACGCTGAACGCCCGCAATGCCGACAGCGTGGTCATGTATGTAGCCACCGCGCCCAGCCTGTTCACCAATGTCTGTGAACAGTTGGCCGCCAGCGGCCTGAACACGCCCAAGACCCGTGTGGTGCTGGAAAAGCCTCTGGGCCACGATCTGGCATCCAACCGCGCAATCAATCAGACGGTGCGCCGCTTCTTTGCCGAAGAGCAGATCTACCGCATCGACCACTACCTGGGCAAGCCCTCGGTGCAAAACCTGTTTGCCATGCGCTTTGGCAACGCCTTGTTCGAGCCACTGTGGCGCCGTGAGCACATCGCCAACATCCAGATCACCATTGCCGAAGACCTGGGGGTGGAAAGCCGTGGCGCGTTTTACGAAACCACGGGCGCGCTGCGCGACATGGTGCAAAACCACGCGCTGCAACTGCTCTGCGCGATTGCCATGGAGCCCCCGATCAACTCGCACGCCGATGCCATTCGCGACGAAAAGCTCAAGGTGCTGCGTTCGCTCAAGCCTTGGACCGCAGAGACGTTAAAGCAGGACGTGGTGCGTGGCCAATATTCGGCCGGCACCAGCGGCGGCAACAAGGTGCCAGGCTACCGCGAAGAAACCGGTGTTGACCCCAAGAGCAACACTGAAACTTTTGTCGCCCTGCGCACCGAAATCGCCAACTGGCGCTGGGCCGGTGTGCCCTTCTACATCCGAACCGGCAAGCGCTTGGCAGGTCGCGATGCGCGCATCGTCATCAACTTCCGCCCCACACCACACGCCATCTACGACTCGAACGAAGGTGCAGCCAACCGGCTGATCATCAACCTGCAACCCAAGGATGGCTTGGAGCTGCACTTGCTCGCCCAGGGACAGGAAAACCGCCAATCGCGCGCTGCGGCGTCGCAAAGCCTGGCACCGGTGCAACTGGATCTAGATTTTGACAAACGCTTTGGCTCCGAGCGTGTGGGCGCTTACGAGCGCCTGCTGTTGGATGTGATCGACGGCCGCCTGAACCTGTTTGTGCGCAGCGATGAGCAGGAAGAAGCCTGGCGCTGGGTCGAACCCATGCTGGAACACTGGGCTGCAGACACACAGGGCCCGCGCCTGTACGCAGCCGGTACTTGGGGCCCCAGCGCATCCAGCGCCATGATTGCACGCGACGGCTTCTGCTGGAGCGAAGAAAGCTAAAACCCTATGTTGGACCGAATCAAAGCCTCGCTGCCATCGCTGGCCCCCGCCGAGCAACGGGTGGGCAAGCTGTGCTTGGCCGACCCCCGCACGTTTGCCAAACTGCCTGTCAGCGAGCTGGCTGACCGCGCCCATGTCAGCAAACCCACCGTGGTGAGGTTTTGCCGCAGCGTAGGCTACGACGGTCTTTCAGATTTCAAACTGAAGCTGGCGGGCACGGTGAACGAAGGCGTGCCCTTTATCCACCGCAGTGTGGACGCCGATGACAAAACCGGCGATGTGATGGTCAAGGTCATCGACAACACGGTGGCAGCCTTCCTCAAGTACCGCAACGACGCCTCCACATTGGCGATAGAAAAGGCTGTATTGGCGCTTGTGGATGCCTACAGTGCAGGCCGGCAGATTCAGTTCTTCGGTGTGGGCAATTCCGGCATCGTGGCGCAAGACGCGCAACACAAGTTCTTCCGCCTGGGCATCAACACTACTGCCTACAGCGACGGCCACATGCAGGTCATGAGCGCCTCAATCCTGGGGCCGGGCGACTGTGTGGTCGTCATCAGCAATTCCGGCCGCACCCGCGACCTGATGGACGCTTGCGATATTGCACGCAAAAATGGCGCCACCACCATCGTCATCACCGCCAGTGGTTCGCCCCTGGCCAGCGCAGGCCACATCCATCTGAGTGCAGACCACCCTGAAGGCTTTGACCGCTATAGCCCCATGGTCTCCCGCCTGCTGCACTTGATGATCATCGACATCCTCGCCACCTGCGTGGCCCTGCGCATCGGCAGCGCCAAGCTGCAACCCCTGCTGCGCGAGATGAAGCACAACCTGCGGAACAAGCGCTACGCCTGAAGCAACTAAGGCCTTGCGCCTTAACCTGTGTCATCGCTTGCGTAGCCATCCCAACGAAAAGCCCGCTGTATTACTACAGCGGGCTTTTATACCTATACCACATACTGGCCCACGCCAGCGCCGTGATTAGAAGGAGTGGGAAACCAACAGGTTGGTTTCAGTGCTCCGGTCCCTTCCAATAGCCGACAGCCAATTGGCATAGTTTGCAATCAAACTGGTGCGCTTGCTCAGAGCGTAAGTTGCAGACAATCCATAGCCGTTACGAGTCTGGTCCAGCGCGCCGGCAGATGCCGATACGCCAGCCTGCGCGACAGAGCCACTGAATGTTTCAGTAGCAAAGTTTGCACCCAAGGTAAAGGCGCCTACAGGAACCGAAACAGCTACCAAAGCATCCGTCAATGTTGCTCCGCCAGTCGTGGTCAAAACAGACAGACCACCACCCAGTTTTGCGGTACCAAAATCATACGAAGCCGCGGTACGAATCACGTCTTTGTACGAAGTGTTCACATTGTCTGTACGGCCGTCGTACACCAAGTAATTCACGTTAGCCACCAAAGCGCCACCGACGTATGTCGCGGTGAAGCTGTTCAAGCGCTGACCAGTGGTACCCGCAGCGCCGGAGCCACCAACACCCAAGCCCGCACCCACACCCGAGGTGGTGGAAGAGCTCACGGAGGCTTGCTCCATATGCGCCATACCCAAATAGACAGGACCCAGCTTGGTGTCAAAACCAGCAGCATCCTTCAGACCTCGCGAAGGAAACACCTTGTTGTCCATACCAACACCACCAACGCCAGAAATACCGCCAGACAGGTAGTCAACAGGCTTGTAGCTTTGCAGGGTCAAACGACCAACGCCCGTAGTCAACTTCAAGGATGTATCACCACCATTGACACCAGCACGGTTAACACCATCGAAACTCATTTCCGCAGCCACGCTCATGCCACCGCCTAAGTCCTCTTTGGCGTTGAAGGTAATCAAGGAGGTATCAATACCCAAGCCGGAAGAATCACCAACTGCATTGCCACCTGAGCCACCGGCGATGGCTTGGGTAACGGTTTGCACTGCTTGTTGCCCAGCAGTACCGGTATTAGGGGCTTGGTAGCTAGACTTGTAGCCCGTGATTAAGTTGCCGGTAATCGTAACTTGTGCGAACGATGCGCCCGTTGCAGCCAAGGCAGCTAAGGCGATGAGTGTTTTTTTCATTTGGTATGTCTCTTCAATTTGAGTTAGGTAGTTAGTCAATAGCCTTTTGACCAACGGATACTTCTTAATTCAGAAGCAATGTCTATTGAAACAAAAATTCACGTCCTCGTCATGTAACTAAAGGGACAAAAATTAGACACGAACGCCAAAAAGCATATTTTGTTGTATTAGCACCAAAAGACAAAATTTCACCGCATTATGAAATTTCATACGTAACAAAAAAACCCACTGTATTTCTACAGCGGGTTTTTTGTCTTGAAATTTCGAACTGGCTAAGCCAGCCAAAAATTAGAAGGAGTGCGACAACAACAGGTTGGTTTCTGTGGACTTGGAGTTGTCACCAACAGTCTGAGTCCAGTTGCGGTAGTTAGCCACAACGCTAGTACGCTTGCTCAGAGCGTAGGCAGCGCCCAGACCGTAACCGGTCTTGGTGCCATCAGTAGCTGCAACGCTGTCGTTCACTGCGCGGCTAGCAAAAGTAGCGTTCAGTGTGAAAGCGCCCAAAGGCAATGCGGCACCGATCAAAGAATCAGTACGTGTACCCTTGACCAGCTTGCGAGCTTCTACACCAGCACCCAGCTTGAACACGCCGAAGTCGTATGCAGCGGAAGCGTACAGTTTGCTGTCGCTGTTTGCTGGGTCCAGAGCTTCGGTACCCTTTTGGTCGTATGTGGTGTAACCCAAGTTAGCAGCCAATGGGCCAGCAGCGTAAGCAGCGGAGATACCAGCATTACGCTGAGAATCACGACCGGTAGGAGTACCAGCAGCGCCAACACCCAGGCCTTGGCCGGTGGTAACGGAGTTCACGCTGTTTTCAGCGTGGGACAGACCAATGGTGAAACCGCTGAAAGAAGGCGATGTGTAGGAAATGCTGTCAGAGTATGTCTTGGCGCTGAAAATGCGACCGTCAAAACCAACACCACCCACGTTGGCGATACCGCCAGACAGGTAGTCAGCGCCCTTAACAGACTTCAGAGCAAAAGCGCCCCAAGAAGCATTCGCCAAAGTCAAGGAAGTGTCGCCACCAGCAACGCCAGCGCGAGCAACTGTGTCAAAGCTCAACACTGCAGTAGCCTTCAAGCCGCCACCCAGGTCTTCGTTAGCAGTGAAGTACAGTTCTGCGGTATCCAGGCCCAAGCCGGAAGAGTCGCTAGAAGTGCTCACGCCAGCGGCTGTAGTCACAGCGGTAGCTGCCTTGTAGCCAGATGTCACGTTACCGGTGATAGTGGCTTGTGCGAAAGAAGCGCCGGAAGCAGCCAAAACGGCCAAAGCGATCAAAGTCTTTTTCATGTAGAAATACTCCAAGGTTAAACATAGAGCTCCGGACCGATTGTTCGGAACTCCGGGCCAACCTCCTATTCAGGAAGTTGGATGTATTGCACCAGACGAGGGAGCGTTTGGCAAAGGAAAAGCCCGAAATATTAGGGTTCCTACCGGTTACCGTTGTTGGGTTGCAACAATTTGTTTGACTGTCATCAAGCTCACCTAAACGTCAGCCCCGGTAGACTCTCTCCATATTGGAAACATCTCCCATGGACGCATTCTTTACTGCTGCAGACACCGCGCTGCGCACCCTGTTCGCTCAGCCACACGCTGCCAAGGCTTGCCCTACCGTGGCAGAGCATGCCACCGAGCTTTCGGTCGCAGAAAAGCACAAGGCTGCAGGCCTGATGCGGGTGAACCACGTGGGGGAGGTCTGCGCACAGGCTCTCTACACAGCACAGGCTCTGGCCACGCCCAACCCTGGGCTGCGCGCGCACTTCACGCAGGCGTCGTTGGAAGAAACCGACCATCTGGCCTGGACCGCGCAGCGGCTGGAAGAGCTGGGGGCACGGCCGTCGTTGTTGAACCCGCTGTGGTACGCCGGAGCTTTTGGTTTGGGGCTGCTGGCCGGGCGCATGGGCGATGCCATCAGCCTGGGGTTTGTGGTGGAAACCGAAAAGCAGGTGGGTGACCACCTGCAGAGTCATTTGGCACTGCTGCCCGAAGGCGACCACGCCTCACGCGCCATCGTGGCGCAAATGCATGACGATGAGCTGCGCCATGCCAACGAGGCCAAAGCGGCGGGCGGCGTAGACTTGCCCCAGCCCGTCAAGGCACTGATGCGCGCCGCCGCCAAGGTGATGACCACCGTGGCGGAGCGGATTTAGGGCTGATCTAGCGCTGTTCAGGCCTCGACCAGATCGAATCCGGTTGTAATTTCGGCCGTTTTGCCCAGCATGATGCTGGCTGAGCAGTATTTTTCGTGGCTCATGGCAATGGCGCGCTCCACAGCGTTGGCGGAGATGCCTTTGCCAGTCACGGTGAACTGCATGTGGATCTTGGTGAACACCTTGGGGTCCACCTCGGCACGCTCAGTCGTCAGTTTGACAGTGCAGCCACGGATGTCATGGCGGCCACGCTTGAGGATCAGGACTACGTCATAGGCGGTGCAGCCGCCGGTGCCGGCCAGCACGGTTTCCATAGGGCGCGGTGCCAGGTTTTGGCCACCGTTCTCGGGCTTGGCAGCATCGGGCGCGCCATCCATCGTCAAGATATGGCCGCTGCCGGTCTCGGCGACAAAGCCCATGCCGGAGCGGGTATTCAAGCCGCCAGTCCAGCTTACTGTGCATTCCATGGTTCTCATCCTTCAATAAATTGCCCCGCGCGGGGCCAAAAGTATGTCGCTACAATGCAATCTAGCAGCCCCGCGCGGAGCTGTCCAATTGCGTTTTCGCCTATTCATATCGGAGTGTAGCCCCGTGAGTTCTCCCCAGCAGACCCCAGCCCCCCAGCTCACCCCGGCGGATTACCTCAAGAAAATTCTGACCGCACGCGTCTACGACGTGGCCAATGAGACCCCGCTGGAGCCCGCTCGCGCACTGAGCCGCCGCCTGCACAACACCGTGCTTTTTAAGCGCGAAGACCAGCAACCGGTACGCAGCTTCAAGTTGCGCGGCGCCTACAACAAGATGGCGCAACTGCCGCCCGAGCAGATCGCCAAGGGCGTGATCTGCGCGTCCGCAGGCAACCACGCCCAGGGCGTGGCCTTATCTGCCAGCCGCATGGGGGTGCGCGCCGTGATCGTGATGCCCACCACCACACCCCAGCTCAAGGTGGATGCGGTGCGCGGCTTCGGTGGCGAGGTGGTGCTGTTTGGCGAGAGCTATTCCGACGCCTATGGCCACGCGGTGACCTTGCAGGAAAAGGAGGGGCTGACCTTTGTGCACCCGTTTGACGATCCAGATGTGATCGCCGGTCAGGGCACGGTGGCCATGGAAATCATGCGCCAGGTGCAGACGTTGGGCGCCGACAAGGCGGCCAAGTCGGGCCACAAAACTGGCAGCAAAACCGGCCCCGGCCTGGACGCCGTGTTTGTGGCGATTGGCGGCGGCGGACTGATCTCGGGTGTGGCCAACTACATCAAGGCCGTGGCACCCGGCGTCAAGGTCATCGGCGTGCAAATGAACGACTCCGACGCGATGATCCAGTCGGTGGCCGCCAAGCAGCGCGTGACATTGCCCGACGTAGGCCTGTTTTCCGACGGCACGGCGGTGAAGCTGGTGGGCGAGGAAACCTTCCGCATCGCCAGCAACCTAGTGGACGACTATGTGACCGTAGACACCGACGCGGTGTGCGCGGCCATCAAGGACATTTTTGTGGACACGCGCTCCATCGTGGAACCTGCGGGCGCGCTGGCCGTGGCGGCCATCAAGCAATATGTGGCCACGCACAAAACCAAGGGCGAGACCTATGCCGCCATCCTCTGCGGCGCCAACATGAACTTCGACCGCCTGCGCTTCGTGGCCGAGCGCGCCGAGGTGGGCGAAGAGCGCGAAGCACTGTTTGCCGTGACGATTCCCGAGGAGCGCGGCAGCTTCAAGCGCTTTTGCGAACTGATTGGCGAGCTGCCTGGCGGCACGCGCAATGTGACCGAGTTCAACTACCGCATCAGCGACGCGGCGCAGGCGCACGTGTTTGTGGGCCTGACCACGCAGAACAAGGGTGAGTCTGGCAAGATTGCCAAGAGCTTTGCCAAGCACGGCTTTCAGACGCTGGACCTCACGCACGACGAGCTGGCCAAGGAGCACATCCGCCACATGGTGGGCGGCATCTCCAGCCTGGCGCAGGACGAGCGCCTGCTGCGGTTTGTGTTCCCCGAACGGCCCGGCGCGCTGATGAAGTTCCTGAGCCTGATGCGCCCGGGCTGGAACATCAGCCTGTTCCACTACCGCAACCAGGGCGCGGACTACGGCCGCATTCTGGTGGGACTACAAGTGCCTGCTGCGGACAACCAGGCATTTGCGCAGTTTCTGGAAACGCTGGGTTACCCGTATGTGGAAGAAACCGCCAACCCGGTGTACCGCATGTTCCTGCAGCGCTGAGCACATGCTACAAAAAGAGTAGCTGCCGACGCATGTTCCACGAGGGCTAGGGCGCTGTTTTACCCTTGATCGCGATGGAAGGGCCGGCAGCTGCGGGCACCAGTGCTGGCAGCTCCAGCACCATCTCCGCATCATTGCGCGCCAGCGTGGCACGGCGCCCCTGCACCGCCTGCAGCGTCCAGCCATCCACCACATTCGCACCCACGGTATATGGCTTGGCAGGCTTGCCATCTACCGACAACAGGGCCGCACCCTTGGCATTGGGCTGGGCCACCACGCCCATCAGCGCAAAGCGCGCTGACTCCAGCACCGGAGCAGCCTGCGCCACCGCAGGGGAGTCGCCGGCTGCCGCAACTGCACCCAACGCACGCGCTACGGCCACCCCATCCGGCGGTACCGCGGGCGCTGCCACAGCCGCAATGCTGCTGGCCTGCACCGGTGCGGCCACGCGCAACCCCCAGACGGCCGCACTGGCAGCCGCCAGCGCCGCCAGGACGAATGCCGCCAAACGCGGCCACCACAGGGAAGGGGCAGAAAGGACCATTCGGCGCATTATCATGGAAGGCCCATGCGCCCTGCCCTGGCAGGCGCACCGTTCAACGCTCACCATCCTGGCCCTCCCACCATGCGCATTGCTTCACGCCCTTCTGCACTTGCCCGCGGCTTCACCCTGATCGAGCTGATGGTGGTGCTGGTCATCATCGGCGTGCTGGCCGCGCTCATCGTGCCCAATGTGCTGGACCGTGCCGACGACGCCCGCGTGGCCGCCGCCAAAACCGACATTGCCAACCTCAGCCAGGCGCTCAAGCTCTACAAGCTGGACAACCAGCGCTACCCCAGCGGCGAGCAGGGCCTGCAAGCCCTGGTGGCCAAGCCCACCGCGGGTGCGCTACCGCCCAACTGGCGCCCCTACCTGGACAAGCTGCCCAATGACCCCTGGGGCCGCGCCTACCTGTACCTGAGCCCCGGCCTCAAGGGCGAGATCGACGTGATGAGCTTTGGCGCGGATGGCCAAGCGGGCGGCGACGGCAAAGACGCCGATATCGGGAACTGGTGAAACCGCGCGGCTTCACCCTGCTGGAGCTTCTGCTGGTGGTCGCTATCGTAGGAGTGGCCGCGGCAGGAGTGGCCTTGGCACTGCGCGATGCGGCGCAGTCCCAGCTGGACCGCGAAGCCCAGCGCCTGGCGGCACTGCTGGAATCGGCCCGCGCGCAGTCGCGCGCCAGTGGCAACCCGGTGCGCTGGCGCAGTACCGCACAGGGTTTTGTGTTTGAAGGCCTGCCACCGGTCAAGGACGCCCCGGCCTTGCCCAGCACCTGGCAAACCACCGGAATACAGGCCCAAAGCGAGCCCGTATTGCTGGGCCCCGACCCCTTGATCACCCCCCAAGCGGTGCGCCTGTGGAGCAAGGACCAGCCCGAGCGCAGCCTGTGGGTGGCCACCGATGGCGTGCGGCCCTTCGCCGTGCAAAGCAGCGCGCCATGAACCGGCTGCGCCCCGCGCCCCGGGGCTTCACCCTGATTGAGGTGCTGGTGGCGCTGGCCATCGTGGCTGTCACCCTGATTGCGGGTCTGCAGGCCACGGCCTCCCTGACGCGCAATACCAGTCGCCAAACCGAGCGCGTGCTGGCCCAGCTGTGTGCGGAAAACGCCCTGGCCCAGGTGCGCCTGTCGCGCCAGTTGCCCGATGTGGGTGACAGCACCCGCCCCTGCGAACAAGCGGGTCGCACGCTGGACCTGCGCCTGCTGGTGCAGCCCACACCCAACCCCAACTTCCGCCGCGTGGAAGCGCGCGTAGCGCTGGACGGCATGCCACTGCTACAGCTGGGCACCGTGGTGGGACGCTACTGATGCGACCGGTGCACCGCCCCCGTGGCTTCACGCTGATCGAGCTGCTGGTGGCGCTGGGCGTGATGGCGCTGATGGCCGTCATGGGCTGGCGTGCACTGGATGGTATGCAACAGGCGCGCAATGCCAACCGCGACCATGCCGACGCCGTGCTGGCGCTGGATGCCGGCCTCTCGCAGTGGACCACGGACCTGGACGCGCTGACCGAACTGCCGCAAACCCGCACGCTGGAATGGGATGGCCGCGCCCTGCGCCTGACGCGCCGCGCTACCGCAGGCGACAGCGCCGGTGCGCAGGTGGTGGCCTGGACGCGCGCCGAGCGCGACGGCCGCACGCAGTGGCTGCGCTGGCAGTCCACCCCCGTGCGCACCCGTGAGGAATGGACCAGTGCCTGGGCCGCGGCGGATGCCTGGCTGCAAGGCGCCGGCGCTGACAGCGCCAACGGTGCGCGCACGCGTGAGGTGCGCGTTGCCGCGCTGGACCAATGGCAACTCTACTTCTACTGGGGCGGCGCCTGGAGCAACCCGCTCTCCAGCACTGGCAGCAACGGCGCGGGCGCCCAGCCCGCGGCCAACGTGCCAGATGGCGTACGTCTGGTGCTGACCGTATCGCCGCCCCACCCCCTGGCCGGTACAGTGACGCGTGACTGGGCGCGCGCCAACAGCGGGGGCACACCGTGACGCACCGACGCCACCAACACGGCGCAGCCATCCTCACCGCCATGCTGCTGGTCACGCTGGTGGCCGCACTCAGCGCCTCCGCGCTGTGGCAGCAGTGGCGCACGCTGGAGGTGGAAACTGCGGAGCGCCAGCGCACCCAGGCCAGCTGGATCCTGCAGGGCGCGGTGGACTGGGCGCGGCTGATCTTGCGCGAAGACGCCCGCACCGGCGCCACCGACCACCTGGCCGAGCCCTGGGCCGTGCCGCTGCAAGACGCCAAACTCTCCGCCTTTCTGGCTAGCCAAGGCGGTGGCGATGCGGCGCTGGAGGCGCTGCAGGACGCCAGCCTGTCGGGCCAGATCAACGACCTGCAAGCGCGCCTGAACCTGCTCAACCTGGTGCAAGAGGGGCGCCCCCACCCCGCCACGCTGCAGGCCGTCACCCGCTTGTTCGATGCGTTGCACCTGCCGCCCACTGAATTGCAAGTATTGGTAAGCAACTTGCAGCTGGCGCTGGAGCCGCCGGACACGCCCAACTCTACCAACCAGCCGCACCCGCTGCTGCCGCGCAGCGCGGACCAATTGGGCTGGCTGGGCCTCTCGCCCGCCACAGTGCGCGTGCTGCGACCCTACGTGGTGCTATTGCCCGAGCGCACACCGCTGAACCTGAACACCGCCCCCGCCGTGCTGCTGCAGGCCTGCCTGCCGGGCCTGGACGCTGCGGGTGCGCAGCGCTTGGTCGCGGCGCGCGCGCTTAACCACTTCCAAACACTGGCCGAAGTGGTGCAGGCTTCGGGCCTGGCAAACCTGGCCACGGTGGACACACAGCACAGCGTGAATTCGCGCTATTTCGAGGTGCGCGCACGCCTGCGCCTAGGCGCGCTGGACACCCAGGAACGCACCGTAGTGCAACGCGAAGGTTTGCTGGTGAAACCCCTATGGAAAGAGCGCCTGGCCGCCGAGGTGGCGTCCGTACAATGAACCGCCCACCAAGGCGCCCTCTTGCGCCCCCCACATGACCCGTCCGCTTGTCCTGTTGCCATTGCCCGCCGCCCTGCCTGCCACCCCCGTGGCGCAGTGGGAATGGGTGGGCGCGGGCGGCGCGGCGCGGGCAGGCCATGTCACGGTCGTGGTACCTGCGCAAGCCTTGTCGTGGCACCGCGTGCAGCTGCCTGTGGGCGTGCAGCGCCAAGGCCCACGGCTGCGCGCCGTGCTGGAAGGCCTGCTGGAAGACCAGCTGCTGGACGACCCGGCCCAAATGCACTTTGCGCTGCAGCCGGCCCTGAACGCCGGTAACCCGGTGTGGGTGGCCGCCTGCGCACGCAGTTGGTTGCGCCAGGCGCTACTGGCGCTGGAGCAGGCGGGCTACCAAATAGGCGCCGTGGTACCCGAGTGGGCGCCGCTGGCGGACGCCGACACGCTGTGGGTCACTGGCGATGCCGACACAGCGCAGGCCGTGTGGGTGGATGGCAGCGGCGTACATTGGCGCCCCCTGTCCGCGGACCACACCTCGTCCGCCTCTATTCCCGAATCCTGGCACCCGCTGGCCGTACAGGCAGAACCTGCGGTGGCAGGCCTTGCCGAGGCCCTGCACCGCGGCGAGGTACAGGTGCTCTCGCGCGACGAGCGCCTGCAGCAATGCGCCCAGAGTGACTGGGACTTGGCCCAGGGCGACATGGCGCGTAGCCATCCGGCCACGCGCCGGCTGCAGCAGGCCGCTGCAGCGCTGTGGCAGTCGGCGCAATGGCGCCCCGCGCGCTGGGCCGCTGTGGCCTTGCTGGGCGTGCAGCTGCTGGGGTTGAATGTGGCGGCCTGGCAGGCCAGCAACCAGCTCACGCAGCAACGCAGCGCCTTACAGGCCACCTTGCTGGCCACCTTCCCCAACACCCCGGTGGTGGTGGATGCCCCGCTGCAGATGGAGCGCGGCATGGCCGGCCTGCGCCAGGCCAGCGGCAGCGCCTCGGCGCGCGATTTGGAGAGTGTGTTGGCCGCACTCGGTAGTTTGGAAGGTTTTGAGGCCATAGCCCCCGCCAAATATGCGCCAGCAGCTATTGATTTTGTAGCAGGTGAGGTGCGCATGCGCGGCCTGACTCTGGCCCCTGAGCAACTGCCCGCGGTGCAAAACCAGTTGCACACGCGGGGCTACAGTGCCCGCCTGGACGGCGACACCCTGCTGCTCAGCCCCCGGAGTACGCCATGAGTGCAT
This sequence comes from Rhodoferax sp. P1_F3, assembly GCF_056405715.1. Taxonomy (NCBI): domain Bacteria; kingdom Pseudomonadati; phylum Pseudomonadota; class Betaproteobacteria; order Burkholderiales; family Comamonadaceae; genus Rhodoferax; species Rhodoferax sp. P1_F3. Next base: position 373,332 of record NZ_JBFUBO010000001.1, read on the forward strand.
CCATGCGCCACTGGTGGAGCCAACGCGCGCCGCGCGAGCAGCGCATGCTGGGCATCGCGCTCGCCCTGGTTGGCGTGGCGCTGCTGTGGTGGCTGGGCGTGGCCCCAGCGCTGCGCAGCCTGCGCCAGTGGGAAACCCAGGCCCCGCGGCTGGAAGCCCAGCTGCAAACCATGCGCGGCCTGCAAGCTGAGGCGCAGAGTCTGCAGGCCCAGCCGCCACTCTCCACCGCCGCTGCCCAGCAGGCCCTGCAAAGCACGCTGGGTGCGCTGGGTACCAGCGGCAGCGTGGTGGTGCAAGGCACCCTGGCCACGGTGACGCTGCGTGGCGCGAGCCCGCAGGCCCTGGCCCAGTGGCTGGCCCGCGCACGCACCGAGGCGCGCCTGGCCCCCAGCCAAGCCAACCTGAGCCGCGATGCCAAGGGCGGCTGGAACGGCACCCTGCAACTACCCCTGCCGGGTAACTGACGACACCATGGCCACCCTGCTCGCCCCTATCCCCCTGACCGCCACGCCCCGGCGCGCCGCGCCTTGGGCCTGGGCGGCGGTGGGACTGCTGGTGGGTGGGCTGGTTGCCGCCGCCGTGTTTGCCCCCGCGCGCTGGCTGGCCTGGGGCCTGGCACAGGCCAGCCAGCAGCGCGTGCAGCTGCTGCAGCCCCAGGGTACGGTCTGGCAAGGCAGCGCCCAATTGGCCTTGGGGGCCGACCCCGCGGTGGCCACCGCGCTGCCCGGACGACTAGAGTGGCACCTACGCCCGCAGTGGCTGGGTGCGGCGCTGCGCCTGCACGCGCCCTGCTGCATGACCACTCCGTTGGACCTCACCCTGGAGGCTTCCACCCGTGCCGTGCAACTGCACACATCCGACCTGGACGCCGCACAAGCCATACGCCTGCCCAGCGCGCTATTGACCGGGCTGGGCACGCCGTGGAACACCATCCAGCTGCAAGGCACGCTGGCGCTGCAGCCACAGGGGCTGGCACTGCAATGGCAGCAAGGCGCATTGGCACTGCAAGGCCGACTGCAGATCGATGCGCTGCAGATGAGCACGCGCCTGACCCCGCTGCAACCCGTGGGCAGCTACCGGATTGAACTGCTGGGCGGCGATGCGCCCACGCTGGCACTGCAAACGTTGGACGGCGCCCTGCAGCTGCAGGGCCGCGGCCAGTGGCACCAGGGCCGGCTGCAATTTGATGGCGAAGCGCGCGCCGCCGCGGGCCGCGAAGACGCACTGGCCAATCTGCTCAATATCATTGGACGGCGCGATGGCGCGCGCTCCATCATCCACGTGGGATAACCGCATGCACCAGTCCCCTCCTCCTTCCTCCAGAGCCCCGGGTAGCCGCCAGATTGCTATGCATTTGCTAGCTGCTTGCGCACTATTCATGGTGGCTAGCGGCCTGTTTGGCACACAAGTGTGGGCGCAAACGGCTCCGGTGAAGCGCGGCGAACCCGTCACACTGAACTTCAGCAATGCCGACATTGAGGCCGTGGCCCGCACCATGGCCACGCTGACCGGGCGCAACGTGGTGGTGGACCCACGCGTCAAGGGCAACATCACGCTGACCACGGACAGCCCGGCCTCGCCAGCGCGCGCCTACAACCTGTTCCTGGCCACGCTGCGCATGCAAGGCTTCACCGTCGTACAGGTAGATGGCATTGACAAGGTGGTGCCCGAGGCGGACGCCAAGCTACAGGGTGGTGGCGTATCGGCCACCGAATCGGGCAGCCCCGGCGCGGGTGGCAACCAGTTGGTCACGCAAATCATCAAGCTGCAGTACGAGAACGCCAACAACCTGGTGGCCGTGCTGCGCCCGCTGATCAACCCCAACAACCCTATCAACGTGAACCCGGCGACCAACTCGCTGGTGATCACCGACTACGCCGACAACCTGCGCCGCCTGGCCCGTGTGGTGGCCGCGCTGGATGTGCCCAACGCCACCGACGTGGAAGTCATCCCCATCCAACACGCCAACGCCAGCGACCTGGCCCCCCTGGTGCTGCGCCTGCTGGAGAGCAGCGGCACCGTGGGCGCCGGCCAGGCCGATGCCAGCTTCAAGACGGCGGTGCTGGCCGAACCGCGCAGCAACGCCCTTATCGTGCGTGCCGCCAACCAGGCACGCCTGGCCTTGGCCCGCTCCCTCATCAGCAAGCTGGACCAACCCACCGCAGGCGGCAACGGCGCGGCCGGCAACATCTATGTGGTCTACCTGAAGAACGCCAACGCCACCCAGTTGGCCACCACGCTGCGCGCCGCCATCAGCAGCGAGGCGCGCGCGCCAGTGGCCGCCACGCCAGCACCCGCCGCCGCCGGTAGCGCAGCCTCTGCCACCGCCACCAATGTGCCCAGCACCGGTGGCCAGATCCAGGCCGACCCCACCACCAACTCGCTCATCATCACCGCCAGCGAACCGCAGTACCGCCAGCTGCGCGCCGTCATCGACAAGCTCGATGCACGCCGCGCCCAGGTCTATGTGGAAAGCCTGATCGCCGAGGTCAGCGCCGACAAGGCGGCCGAATTTGGCATCCAGTGGCAGGGCGCGCTGGGCAATGCAGGCGACGGCGTGATCGGCCTCTTGGGCACCAACTTTGGCAGCGGCGGCAAAAACATCATCAACCTGGCCACCCAGGCCGCTGCGGGCACAGTGTCGCCCCCCCGTGGCTTCAACCTGGGCGCAGCCACTAAGACCAACGGCGTCTATGTGCTGGGCTTTCTGGCGCGTTTTCTGGAAGAGTCGGGCAGCGGCAATGTACTCTCTACACCCAACCTGCTGACGCTGGACAACGAAGAAGCCAAGATCGTCATCGGCCAGAACGTGCCCTTTGTCACCGGCCAGTTCACGAACACCGGCGGCGGCAACAACGGCACGGTCAACCCCTTCCAGACCATCGAGCGCAAAGACGTGGGCCTGACGCTCAAGGTCAAGCCGCAGATCAGCGAGAACGGCACCGTCAAGCTAACCATCTTCCAGGAGGTGTCCAGCGTGCTGGCCTCCACCGCCAACGCCCCCAACGGCCCCACCACCAACAAGCGCACGATCGAATCCAACGTGCTGGTGGAAGACGGTGCCGTGGTCGTGCTGGGCGGCCTGCTGCAGGATGAATACGCTGGCAACCAGGAAAAGGTACCCGGCTTGAGCGATGTACCCTTCTTTGGCAACCTGTTCAAGAGCGAAGCCCGCAGCCGCAAGAAGACCAACCTAATGGTGTTCTTGCGGCCCGTGGTGGTGCGCGATGCCGCCGCCGTGGACCGCTTATCGAACGACCGCTACGAACTCATGCGCAGCGGGCAACTTAATGGTCAGCCTGAAGCCAGCACCTTGGTACCGATCAACGAGGCACCGGTGTTGCCGGCGTTGCAGACGCGACCAGCACCGCCGGCGGCGCCAATACCTCCATCACCTCAACCATAAGTAACCGCAGGGAGACAAAGAGAGAATGACAAAAGCAACAACCGTCCAACGACTGTTGACCCATGTGTGGCGCGCCGCTTTATTCGCAGGGCTTTGCATGGCATCCGCTGTCATGGCCCAGACACCGTATGACAAACTGGAAGCTGGCACAAAGCTTGATGGCAAGGGCATCAGTTTCAGCGCCTTTGCGGCTCCCTGGCCCTTGCCTCCTGGCGAGTGGTTGGTGGTGAGCAAGGCAAGCTCCAGCGTCAGCTTGACGGGCGGTAACTCCGAATCCAGAAATTCTGTGCCCGAGATCGTGGTGGCACTGAAAAGCCAGGATGCCGGCAACCCGGTTGAATTGCTGATGGTCACCTTCACGCCTGATTCAGTACCCATTGTTTGGAGAAGCCCGGCGTGCAATCTCATAGGGACATCCGGGGCGCCTTTCAAGGACGACTTTGGGACATTGCCAAGCGGGCTCACTTATGGCTGTGCCCGGGGACTGTATGTCGTTAGCGGAAACCGGGGAATGGTCGACAACCTAGCCCACAGCAACAACGCCATCAACCGTGACTTGTATTCTGGCTTTCTCCCCTATGTATCGTCCATCAGCGACAGCAGCCTGTTCTTGATCATGACGTTCAGTGCGGACAAAGGGCGACGTGCGACATACCAAATGCATGTGCGTGCGCCGTCCAGCATGCAAAAAGGCAATTCGTTTGACCTGGCTGCACAAGCGTGGGTGCATGAAACTGGTCTCTCTATTCAGGCCGCTTTGCACAACAAGTCCATACCCATTGCGCCGTTCCCCACGCCTGTAGCGGGTAACGACAGTGCGAGTGAAACGGCTCAGAAAATTGACAACGCTGTGGAGATCACCCTTCCCGGAAAAGTCTTGTCTGGCTCCCTCAAGCTGGACGAAAGCGGGCCCCCCATGCCATTGCCCCCGGGGCAGTGGAAAGTGGCCGAGCGCCGAGAAGTTCAACCGGGTGCCAGTCCAACCAAGTCCAGCCGGGTTTACCTCACCCTGCGCAATATGGACCCCAATGCCAGCATTGCTGCCGCTTGGCTGGTTTACGACAGCAAACCTTACTATTACTCTCAAGCCTCTACCAAATGTGAAAGCAAGTCGACACCTATCTTGGAGAACTATGGCACTACACCCGAATCACCAATTGCTTCGTGCGGCATGGCCAACACTTTTTCCAAAAGCTTCCGTCAACGTGTGGTTAACGCCAAAACCACCGGCACGGAGTGGGACAAAACCAATCTTGCAGCGTTGATCCCGTACGCCGACGGATTGCCAGAAGCCCATACCTGGATAGAACTGCGTGTAGGCGCCAATGACACCCGACGTCTGCTGTTTACTCTGTACACCGCACAACCCGCGACGGTGAATCCCGATGGTAAATATATGAAGGCCGTGCGGACCTGGATGGAGAAGAGCAAAGACACCATAGCGGCCTACCTCGACGGCAAGCCTTCCAGCTTCCCGCCCTACCCCGATCTGGTGGATTGATATCCCCCCATGCGCTACCCCCTCCCCTACGCCTTTGCCCGCACCCAGCAGTTGCTGCTGGAGGAAGCCGACAACACGCTAACCCTGTGGGTGCATGCGGCCACGCCGCCATCGGCCGTGGGGGAGACGCTGCGCAAGTACGCGGTGCATAGCGTGCAGACGCAGGATGCGGCCACGCTGACGCAGCGCATCAGCGTGGCCTATGCGCAGGGCGAATCGAGCGCGGCCACGGTGATGAGCGAGGTGCAGGGCGAGGCCGATTTCAGCCGCATGATGCAGGAGCTGCCCGCGGTAGAAGACCTGCTGGAGACGGCTGACGACGCACCCATCATTCGCATGCTCAATGCGCTGCTGACGCAGGCTGCGCGCGATGGCGCGAGCGACATCCACATCGAGCCCTATGAGCGCCACAGCAGCGTGCGCTTTCGCGTGGACGGCACGCTGCGCGAGGTGGTGCAGGCGCACCGCGCGCTGCATGCAGCGCTCATCTCCCGCCTGAAAATCATGGCCGACCTGGACATTTCCGAAAAGCGTCTGCCACAGGACGGGCGCATCAGCCTGCGCATCGGCACGCGCGCGGTGGACGTGCGCGTGAGTACCCTGCCCAGTGCGCATGGCGAGCGCGCGGTACTGCGCCTCTTGGACAAGAGCCAGGACCAACGCAGCCTGGAATCGGTGGGCATGCAAGGCTCGGTGCTGCAGCGCTTTGAGGGCCTGATTGCCCAGCCGCACGGCATCATCCTCGTCACCGGGCCCACGGGCTCGGGCAAGACCACCACGCTGTACGCCTCGTTATCGAAGCTGGACGCGGCGCGGCAAAACATCATGACGGTGGAAGACCCCATCGAGTACGAACTGCCCGGCGTGGGCCAGACCCAGGTCAACACCAAGATCGACCTCACCTTTGCCAAGGCGCTGCGCGCTATCCTGCGCCAGGACCCGGATGTGATCATGATCGGCGAGATCCGCGACTTTGAGACCGCGCAAATCGCCATCCAGGCCTCGCTGACCGGCCACCTGGTGCTGGCCACGCTGCACACCAACGATGCGGCCAGTGCGGTGACACGGCTCATCGATATGGGCGTGGAGCCGTTTTTGCTGAGCTCGTCGCTGCGCGGCGTGCTGGCCCAGCGCCTGGTGCGCAAACTGTGCACGCGCTGCGGCGGCCCAGGCTGCGAGGCTTGTGCCCACACCGGCTACACCGGGCGCACCGGCGTGTTCGAGCTGCTGCGCGTGACCGATGCGATTGCCGAGCTGGTGCACCACAACGCGTCCGAAGCCGAGATCCGCACGGCCGGCCTGGCTGATGGCATGGTGGCGCTGCGCGACGACGGCGAACGCCTGGTGCGCAGCGGCCTGACCAGCCGCGAAGAACTGGTCCGAGTGGTGCGGGACTAGCAGCGAGTGCAGGCCTTCAACACGGCATCCGCGCGGGCGCGGCTTTGCGCTGTCAGGTATTCCAAAAACACGCGCGTGCGCTCTGGCATGAACTTGCGACTGGGGAAAGCCGCGTAAAGCGCCAGGTGCCCGGCGATCCAGGGCGACAACACGCGCACCAAGGTACCGTCGGTTAACAAAGGCGCCACCAGGGTGACTGCTGCGGAGGTAATACCCGCCCCGTCCACTGCAGCGCGAACCAGTGTGTCGCTGTGGTTCACCCACAGCTTGGGTTTGACTGCAAAGTGGGCGGCTTCGTCACCGGCGTCGGCATTCAAGAGCCGCCATTGGTCGAAACTGGTGTGGGGTGCTTTCAGGCGCAGCACGTCGTGCCGGATCAATTCGTCAGGCGTGGCGGGCGTACCCATACGTTGGAGGTAGGCCGGAGAGGCCACCAAAATAGCCTGGGTTGTGGAGACCCTGCGTGCAATCACATTGCCGTCGTAGGTGCCATCGGTCGGCAGCATGGTGATGTCGTAGTCCTCCACGGGCGGGGTGGTGTAGGACTCCACGTCCATGTGCAAGGAAATCCCGGGATAGCGCGCCGTGAAGCCGGCGATGATGGGGCCGATCACGTGCGACGCCAGCGCGGGCGGCGAGAGCAGGCGCAGCTCGCCCGCGAGCTCATGGGTCTGCGAGCTGGCCACATCGTGGGCCTCGTCAATGTCCTGCAGGATGGAGCGCACCCGGCCCAGGTAGGTTTCCCCCGCCGGACTCAGGGACACGCGGCGCGTCGTACGGTGCAGCAGGCGTGTGCCCAGGTAGTCCTCCAGGTCGGCAATCTGCCGCGTCACACCGGCCGAGGACATGTCCAAGGCGCGCGCCGCTGCAGCAAAACCACCTTCGTCAATCACCTTCTGGAATACCCGCATTGACGTCAATCGATCCATGGAGTTCTTTCTTCTCAAATCAAGGTCTGGATTATTTCAAAGTACGTAATGCACCACTGCTTGACGAGGTATTTTTTAAATGCGCAGCTTTCTCTAAAGTCCAACCCATCGATGAGACGAACCTGAAACGCCCCCTCGATACCGTTTACAGGACGCTGTGTTCTGCAAACGGAATCAATCATCTAGAGAAGGATTTGAATCATGAAATACGCAACCGCATCCATCGCCCTGGCCGTCGCCGCATTGGTTACTGGCCACGCCCAAGCCGCCGACACTGGCAAGACCCGCGAACAAGTGCGCGCTGAATTGGCAGAAGCCCAGCGCACCGGTGATATCGCAGCCAGCAAGGACGTGGGATTTGACGAATTCACACCCAGCACGGGCCGCAAGCTCAATGAGTTGAACCCAGCCGCATACCCCGCAAAACCCGCAGTGGCTGGCAAGACCCGCGAACAAGTGCGCGCTGAATTGGCAGAAGCCCAACGCACCGGTGATATTGCTGCCCGCAAGGACGTGGGATTTGACGAATTCACACCCAGCACAGGCCGCAAGCTCAATGAGTTGAACCCAGCCGCATACCCCGCAAAACCCGCAGTGGCTGGCAAGACCCGCGAGCAAGTGCGCGCCGAGCTGGCCGAAGCCCAGCGCACCGGTGACATCCTCGCCAGCAAGGATGTTGGCGTCGACGAATTTGCGTCCGGTGCCGGTCGCAAGCTCAACGAAGTGTTCCCCAACCTCTACCCCGTAACACGCACCAACTAAGCGTTGCGCATATGCAAAGGCCCTCGGAGCGGAAGCGCTCCGAGGGCTTTTTTTTGGCGTTGCTTGAAATGGTCAGTTCACGATGAACGTCGCATCGGCCTTGTCCAATGCGGACGTGGTCGGCAGGATGAGTTCACTCCAGTGAACCGTCAAATTCGCTCCAGCACCAGTGCGATTCCCTGCCCCACGCCAATACACATGGTGCAGAGCGCATAGCGGCCTCCAAAAGCATGCAGGCGGTTAATGGCCGTAGTGGCCAGTCGCGCTCCCGAGGCGCCCAGTGGGTGACCCAAAGCAATTGCACCGCCCCAGGCATTCACACGCTCGTCTTCGTCAGATAGTCCCAGCATGCGCAACACGGCCAAGCCCTGCGCTGCAAAGGCTTCGTTGAGTTCGATTACGTCCATGTCAGCCAGCGTCAGGCCAGTCTGCGCCAGAACTTTTAGAGTAGCTGGAGCGGGGCCAATGCCCATGATACGTGGTGCCACACCGGCAGTGGCCATGCCAACCACGCGAGCCCTGGGATTCAGACCATTCTTGAGCGCCGTAGCCTCATCAGCCAGCAACAGGGCGCAGGCACCGTCGTTGACGCCACTGGCATTGCCGGCCGTAATGGTGCCGTCGGGACGCACGATGGGTTTGAGTTTGGCTAAGGCTTCCAGGGTGGTAGCGCGCGGGTGCTCGTCTGCATCAAAGAAATCAGGATCTCCCTTTTTCTGTGCAATTTGCACACCCACAATTTCCCGTGCGAAATGGCCGGACTGCTGTGCGGCAACTGCCTTCATCTGGCTGGACAGGGCCATGCGGTCCTGCGCTTCACGCTCGATTTGGTAATCAGTGGCCACGTTCTCGGCTGTTTCAGGCATGCTATCGACACCGTATTGCGCCTTCATCAACTTATTAATAAAACGCCATCCGATTGTGGTGTCGTACACAGCGTTGCTGCGGCTGAATGCACTCTCCGCTTTTGGCATGACAAAGGGTGCGCGGCTCATGCTCTCCACGCCGCCGGCGATCATCAGTGTCGCTTCACCGGCCTTGATGGCGCGCGCCGCAGTACCCAACGCATCCAGGCCCGAACCACAAAGGCGGTTCACCGTGCAGCCTGAAACTTCCAGCGGTAGACCGGCCAGCAGAGCGCTCATGCGAGCCACATTTCGGTTGTCTTCGCCAGCCTGGTTGGCACAACCATAAATCACGTCGCTCAAGGCTCCCCAGTCTACCGAAGCGTTGCGTTGCATAAGCGCACGGATCGGGATCGCTCCCAAGTCATCAGTTCGTACGGAGGAGAGTGCACCGCCATAGCGACCAAATGGTGTACGAATGGCATCGCATATGAAGGCTGAGGGACGATTTTGCATGGAGACAGTCAATTCAAAAGTGTGAGGAAATCGAAAGGGGCCACTTGCGTCGCGGTTGGGTATCGCAAAGTGATCGCTTTACTTGGACGCGAACTTGGCCGGGCGCCGGCACCCACTGCGGCGCCGTTGATGGCAGACACAATGGGGAGATCGCAATCCATCATGCCTTGCACAATATCGCGCTCCTCGCGTTCCTCGCGCATCACGCGCATACGATCCGCTTCATTATTGAGCATGCCCTGAAGCACTTCCGGCGTGCCCCCGGCACAAAAACCTCGCCCCACGCTACGAACCAGGATACAACGCACGTCAGGCTCGGCCGCAAGTTGGCGCCACACGCTGGCAAGTGCCGCGTTGCCAACTCCAGTCGGCGTGTCATACCGTATGTTCCTCTTTTGTACTTGTCGGCTGCATGGTGCTTCAGCTATTGGGAGATTGGTTGAGGTCAAACAAGCTGGTGGCTTCTAGGTCGAGTACCTCGACTGCATGCGCGTTGAACAGTTGCCAGCGCCAGCGCAGGATGCCCAGGCCCGTCTGGCTGCGTGATGCACGGGCTTCCAACACAGTGGCCCGCATGTGTAGCGCGTCACCAGGGCGCACAGGATGTGGCCACTTGACGTAGGCCAGGCCGGGAGAGGCAAACGATTCAGAGCCGTGCAGTGCCTCGTCGGCGATTAGGCGCATGGCAATGCTGCAAGTGTGCCAGCCACTGGCAATCAGGCCGCCAAAGCGGCCGGTTGTCGCCGCCTCGGCGTCGGTATGGAACCACTGCGGGTCATAGGCCTTGGCAAACTGCAGGACTTCGGCCTCTTTTACCGCATAGGGCCCGGCCGTGATCACCATGCCAGGCGCAAATTGGGAAAAGCGCATGGTCTACTGCTCCCACAGACGCTGACGCAGGCCCGGGCTGACGCGATAGCGCTCACCTCGGTAGTGCGCATCTAGCGCATCAAGCAGCGCGCATACTGGTGCAGCGCCCCAAAGATCCAGCCATTCAAACGGACCGGCGGGGTAGTTCACCCCAAGTTTCATTGCCGCATCCGCCGCTGCGGCGCTGCAAACGCCTTGGTAGACCGCATCTGCCCCCTCGTTAATAAGCATGGCAAGGGTACGTGCTACGACCAGACCTGGCGTATCCGCGACACGCTGCGGGATAAACCCCAGGGCCACTAGCCACTGCTCGGCCAGTGCCACCCAAACGGCCGAGGCGCGCGTGGAAGGGGCCCAGGCCAATGCAGCCTTGTCTGAACCGGTCTGACTACCCGAGACCTGCACGGGCAAGTCGAACACACAGATATCTTTGCCCAACTGCGAAGCGCAGCGGCCATCGGTCAGGCGCAACTGTGCACCGTCGATTGTCAGGCCGACCCAGTCGCTATCTGGTTCGCGACGCAGGGCCGACAGTGTCAGACTATTAGCGTCTTTATAGTCGGTGATGGCCTTGGCCAATGCCGCCTGCAAAGTGTCAGCCAGCGCACCTTTGCCGTGCAGGCAAACGTCCTTGGCGTGCGGTAGGGCTGCCGCTGTATGGGGTGTGATGGTCGGTTTGACAGCATTGCTCGCGTAGCTGTAGAAGCCCTGGCCCGATTTGCGGCCCAAGAGGCCGCCATCGACCATCTCGCGCTGCACCATCGATGGCTGATAGCGCTTGTCAAAGAAGTTGGCTTCATACACCGACTGGGTTACTGAAAAATTGGTGTCGTGGCCTATCAGGTCCATCAGTTCGCACGGCCCCATGCGAAACCCGGCAGCGCGAAGACACGCGTCCAGCACTACCGGTGTGCAGGCTTGCTCCTGCAACAGGGCTAGAGTCTCTGCGTAATAAGGCCTGGCAATACGGTTGACGATAAAACCCGGCGTGGAACGCGCATGCACCGCAACCTTGCCCCAGCGCTCGGATAGCGCAAATATGGCGTTTGCAACGTTGTCATCGGTTTGCAATCCAGACACCACCTCCACAAGCTTCATCAGCGGCACCGGGTTGAAGAAATGCATACCCACCAGGCGACCCGGATGCTGCAAACCGTTGGCAATAGCGGTGACCGATATGCTTGAGGTGTTAGTGGTCAAAATGCAGTCGGAACTCACAATAGGTTCCAGGTCGCGGAACAAGCCGCGCTTGGCATCCAGTTTTTCGACAATCGCTTCCACCACCAGTCCGGCCGCTGCGGCTTCCTGCAAAGTCTTAATCGCTCTGATGCGTGACAAGGTTTGAGCCGAGGCATCGGCTGATAGCTTGCCCTTTGTTACCAGCGCGTCCAGACTGACCGTAAGCTTGTCTTTTGCCTCGGTCGCCGCGCCTTCGCGCATGTCAAACAGCAGGACACTGTGGCCTGCTTGAGCGGCGACCTGGGCTATGCCGGCACCCATGATGCCGGCGCCCACAACCAACACTGTTGCGGTATTCAAATCGTTCACTGCGGAATCCAGCTGGGCGGACGCTTTTCCAAGAAAGCGGCAAAGCCTTCGCGTGCCTCGTCGGTACCACGCACGCGGCTGATAGTTTGGGCCGTGAGTTCGCGGACCTCGGGACTTATTGGACCGACTTCCAGTTGCGAAAACAACGCTTTGATTTCGCGCTGTGCATTGGGGCTGCTGGCCAGCAACTCTTTCAACGTTGCATCCACAGCGGCATCGAGTGCATCCAATGCCACGACCTGTTGGACTATTCCAATAGTCAGGGCTTCAGTTGCATCAATGCGAGTGGTCGTGAGTGCTAGGCGCTGCGCCTGGCGCTTGCCCACAGCGTTGATGACATAGGGGCCAATGACGGCAGGCAGGATTCCGAACTTGGCTTCGCTTACCGAGAAGCTGGCATTGTCCGCCGCAATGGCGATATCGCATGCGCAGGCCAAACCGATACCGCCGCCGAGTGCTGCACCTTGTATGCGTGCTACCACCGGTTTGGGGCTATTTGCAATGCGATGCAGCATACCGGCAAAGTGCCGCGCATCCTGCAGATTCCATTCGATGCTCGCTTGTGCAGCGCGCTGCATCCATTGCAAATCAGCGCCGGCACTGAAGTGCTTTCCCTCGCCGGCCAACACGATGATGCGCACGCCCGCATTTTTACAGAGCGCGGCAAAGGCGGCGTCGAGTTCGCCGATCATCAGCTCATCAAACGCATTGAATACCGCCGGACGCGACATAGTGATTTGCACTACGCCCGAGGTGCGTTGACTCACCATCAAGGTTTGATAAGTAGCCATCAGTAAGTTTCCAGATGCAACCGGCCTTCACGTTTCAGTGCGCTGCCGACAGCATCCCAATTCAGACCTGCCGCCTTGGCAATGTCGTGCAGGGCGCGCACAACACCTTCTTCCATGCTCTTGAGCCCGCAAACATAGAAGTAAGTGTTGCCATCGGCCAGAAGTGGCGCCAGATCGGCTGCGCGTTCTCGCATCAGATCCTGAACATAGTGCTTCGGATTTCCGGGAGTACGCGAGAAGGCGAAATGCAGGTCAATGAAATCCTTGGGCAGGTTTTGCAACGGGCCGAAATATGGCAACTCCTCCTTGGTGCGTGCACCGAAAAAAAGCATCAGTTTTCCGCCTTCAAATTTTCCGGAAGCGCGCAGACGCCTGCGCCACTCGGTCATGGCGCGCATGGGTGCACTACCGGTTCCGGTGCAAATCATCACTATGTTGGAGCGAGGGTGATTGGGCATCAAGAAGCTGCTACCAAACGGACCGATGACCTGCACGTTGTCACCAATTTTGAGGTCGCACATGTAGTTGGAAGCGACGCCACGTACGGGCTTGCCACTATGGTCTTCGAGCACACGCTTGATGGTTAGCGACAGATTGTTGTAGCCTGGGCGTTCACCATTGCGCGGACTTGCAATTGAATACTGGCGCGCATGGTGGGCGCGGCCGTTTTCGTCCAGACCAGGTGGCAGTACAGCAATGCTCTGACCTTCCAACACGGGGAAAGGCATGTCGCCAAAGTCCAGCACGATGTGGTGCGTGTCGTAGTCTGCGCCTGCAGTAGTGCCTAGTTCTGTGACGCGCACATTCCCGACAACCTTGGCGGTAATTGTTTTTTCCGTGGCCTTGGGGCCATAGAGATTGGTATAGGCATGTGCTGCAGACCAGGGTGGAACGATGGCTCCATAGGCTGCAGAATTGAATGTCTGCAGCCCGGTGGGGTCGATTGGTGTCACAGGTTTTTCCTGCCGCGATTCAGCGACCGCTGTTTCCGCTACACCCGCAGAGGCCAGTTGTTCGGCGCTAAGCTCAGCAGGCAGTTGATCCCAAAGAAGCTGATCATCTATTGAGTAGGCGAGCGCTCTGGGCATGGTGCGCCAGTTGTCGATAGAACCGGTCGGGCAAGGCGAGATGCAGGCCATGCAAAGATTGCAGACATCCGCCTTGACGACGTAGTTACGCGAGTCATGGGTGATTGCACCCACCGGGCAGATGGCTTCACAGGTATTGCAGCGGATGCAGATCTCTGGGTCTATCAGGTGTTGCTGGATGACGGCTTCTTGCATGGTTTTGACTCCCTCTTAGAGGTATCGCCTTTTTGAGTATTCTGTTTTTTTCTTGTTACGTGGCTAGCGAGAAGTCCCGTTCGCAGCAGATAGGCTGGATGCTTGACAGTGCGGCGAAACGGAGGAGTCCTGAAGCTTAGGACGGGGGCATGAACAGCATGCCCCCTTTCCCCCGTGTGCTCAGAAAATACCAGGCACACGTTCAGCCCTTCAACCGATCAGTTAAATCGAACGTATTCAAAGTCCACAGGCTGACGATTGATGCCCATGACCGGGGGAGCAATCCAGTTGGCGAACTTGCCGGTTTCAACCACTCGCCCCATCAGGCTTGCGACAAAGGCGCGATCTGCTCCAGACGGCAGCCAGTTGTCTACGTTCGCCTTCCATTCAGCTTCGCTCAACACGCGGCCGTCCGGCGACACTTTCGCGCCTGAGAGTGCACCGATGTTGCGGTGAAAAGCCTTGTGCGGCACCTTCAGGCGGAAAGGGATGCCGGCCTTTTCAATTACCTTGTTCCAGCGCTCTACACCACCGATAGAGTCCTTGATGTAGTCATCACGCAGCACCTCGTTCAGGGCGTTGAGCATGGGCACATCACGCTCCACCAACTGGCCGTTTTGCACTTGCAGTACCTTGTAAGTCTGGCCCTTGAGCATATGGTCATCGTTGCGCTTGCCTTCTTCATAACGACCCTTGAGGCCGGTGTTGTAGAAAGTGGCTGCATTGCTGGACTCGTCGGCCCCAAAAAGGTCGATGGTCACGCTGAAATGGAAGTTCAGGTAGCGCTGAAGTGTGAGCAGGTCGATAACTCCGGCTGCACGCAGCTTGCTTACATCATCCGTCTTGAGCTCGTTCATGGCCGCACAAGTGCGACTAATAACGCGGCTGATTCCAGACTCGCCCACAAACATATGGTGGGCTTCTTCGGTGAGCATGAACTTGGTAGTGCGTGCCAGTGGATCGAAGCTGCTTTCAGCCAAGGCACACAGCTGGAACTTGCCATCGCGGTCGGTGAAATAGGTGAACATGAAGAAGGCCAACCAATCCGGCGTCTGCTCGTTGAAGGCTTGAAGAATGCGGGGGTTGTCCTCTTGGCCTGAACGGCGCGCTAGGAGGGCTTCACCCTCTTCGCGGCCATCGCGACCAAAATGCTTGTGCAGCAGGTAGACCATGGCCCACAGATGGCGACCCTCTTCCACATTGATCTGGTAGAGGTTACGCAGATCGTACATGCTGGGTGCTGTCATTCCCAGGTGCCGCTGTTGTTCAACCGATGCTGGCTCAGTGTCGCCCTGGGTCACGATGATGCGACGCAAATTTGCGCGGTACTCGCCAGGCACGTCTTGCCAAGCGGCTTCGCCCTTGTGGTCTCCAAAATGGATCTTGCGATCTTGCTCGGCCGGATTCAGGAACACTCCCCACCGGTAGTCACGCATCTTCACGTGGCCGAACTGTGCCCAGCCCTGCGGGTCCACGCTGATGGCGGTGCGCAAGTACACGTCCGAGTCTGTGCTGCCTTCGGGACCCATGTCATCCCACCAGCTGAGAAAATTTGGCTGCCACTGTTCGAGTGCACGCTGCAGGGTACGGTCTTCACTCAGGTTGACATTGTTCGGAATCTTGTCGCTGTAATTCATGCTGCTCATGTTTAATTCCTCGGTTAATTGCTTGTTTAAACGCGGTTCCAGTCGAACACTGCTTTGTTGCCCTTGCCGTATACCTTCAACGCGCCCTTTTCACCGACAGCGTTGGGGCGCTGGAAAATCCAGTTCTGCCAAGCGGTCAGGCGGCCGAAGACGCGAGTGAACATGTTCTCGGGGCCGTTGAAGCGCAAGTTGGCTTCCAGGCCAGTGAGTGCGTCAGGCGACATCGAGACGCGCTCTTCGATGGCAATGCGCACCTCGTCGGTCCAGTCGATGTCGTCAGGATTTGACGTAACTAGGCCAAGTGCAAAGGCCGCATCAGCGTCCAGGGCTTTTCCGGCCTGCGCACGCACAGCATTCAGGGCGGGTGCTTCACTGTAGAAACGGCGTTGCAGACGGCTCTGCTCCGTGACCATGGGGAACATTCCAAAGTTGGTGTCCGACACAGTTATCTTGGGTGTAGCGGCTTCGTCATCAGGCAAGATCAGCATATAGCTGCGATCGCAAGTCAGGGCCAGTTCCAGCAGGGTGCCGGCAAAGCAGGAGCCTGGCTCGATCAGTGCGAACAGGCTGCGCGAAGATACATCCAGACGTGCCAGGGTACGACGCAGAAGGCCGATTGTTTCGCGCACAAGCCAATGAGTTTGATGGGCAACCAGCGTGGCGTCAGAGGCCAGAACTGCGGCCGAATCTCCCATGGTCTTCATCAGCCAGATACCGATGTCCAATTCATTGGTGCGCATTTGCAGAATTGCGTCTTCCAGCTCGCGGGCCATGGCCAACGGATACCACTGATCGCCAGCGGCTTCTATGCCTGCAATGTCGGTGGGCTGGACGCCGGTGGGGCTCTTGACCGTGTAAATGGCGGTGCGCTTTGCGCGGTCGATTTCCACGCTTACATATTGGTAATGCAGAGCGTCGGCTTCCACCGTACGGCGCAGCGGGTTGAGCGTGATGCCCTTGCCATCTGCAGGGCGGTCGCTTTGCCCTGCCAGCGCCAGGGCGCGTTCCTGCACCCTGGCGGCAAATGCCGCGGGTTTGGCAATGTCGTCAACCAGGCGCCAGTCCTTGGCCTTCTGGCCACGTACACCTTCAACGCTGGTGCAAAAAATGTCAGCCAAATCGTGGCGTACGCGGCGCTTGTCGGTAACGCGAGTCAGGCCGCCTGTACCTGGCAGCACACCCAACAATGGCACTTCAGGCAGGCTGACCGCACTAGAGCGATCGTCCACCAGCAGAATTTCATCACAGGCCAGAGCCAATTCGTAGCCGCCGCCAGCGCAGGCGCCATTGACTGCAGCCAAGAATTTCAGGCCGCTGTGTTTGGAGGTATCTTCCAGCCCGTTGCGGGTTTCATTGGTGAACTTGCAGAAGTTCACCTTCCAGGCGTGGCTGGAAACGCCAAGCATGAAGATGTTGGCGCCGGAGCAAAACACCTTTTCCTTGGCGCTGGTGATAACCACGGTACGCACTTCGGGATGTTCAAAGCGAATGCGCCCCAGCGCATCATTCAGCTCGATGTCCACCCCGAGGTCGTAGCTGTTGAGCTTGAGTTTGTAGCCCTCTCGCAGGCCGGCGTTCTCGTCAATGTCGATGGACAGGGTGGCCACTGGACCGTTGAAGGCCAGCTTGACGTGGCGGTACTGGCTGGGGTGCGTTTGGTATTCGACGCGCGGTGGGGTAGCGGTAGTCATCTGATTGTCTCCAAAAAATGCAAATAGTTGCTGCTGTCGCCCTCTTGATGTGAATAATAGTGCACATAAAGAGACGAGGTCAAGCACTTTTGTGCATCTTTTGGAAAATCAGGCGGGCAGCTGCAGTAGCTCGCGCACCATGCGACGCAGATCTTGGAAAGTAGCTTCCAGTGACTGGGCACTGGTATCGAGTTTCAACTGTGACTTGCTATAAAAAGCGGCGCGTCCGGCCAGAATACTTTTTAGGTCTTCCATGGCCTCTTTGTTGTTGGCCATTGGACGCGTATCCCCTTGTGCCAACACCCGGCTCATATGGTCTTCCGGGTCTGCCTGCAACCAAACTGTTGTGCAATGTGAAAGCAACTGGTTGAAAGTAGCCGGGTCTGACACCAGTCCGCCGGGCGTTGCGATCACTGCCTCAGGGTAAATCTGAATGGCCTCCTCGAGAGCGCGGCGCTCGTAGCGGCGGTAGGCATTCATGCCATATAGGTTCTGAATTTCATTGACGCTGCAGCCGGCAAATTTCTCGATTTCGCGGCTTAGCTCCACAAACGGGAAACCCAGGTCGTCCGCCAGCATCTGCCCCAGCGACGATTTACCTGCACCGCGCAAACCCACCAGCGCTACCCTGGGATTGGCATGCGGCGTGCCGCCACCGGTGCCTAGGGCTTCGCCAATAGCAATGCGTGCAAGGCGCAGGTGAGCCTCGTCGGCATGCTGTAGTAGCTCGCGGATCAGTAGCCACTCGGGATTGGAGGTGGTGATGTCACCCAGCAGCTCAAATAAAGTGCATTGCAAGGCGCCAGCAACTTGAAGCAGCACCAGGATCGAGGCATTTCCCTCGCCATATTCCAAATTTGCCAAGTGCCTCTCGGACACATCGGCCGCCAAGGCGACGGCTTTGCGCGTCATGCCGCGGCGCGAACGCAGGGAGCGCACGCGTTCGCCTAGTGCCGCCAAAAAGGGGTTCTTTGCCAGCGCCGGAATCTGGCTGCTGTCTATCAAAGGGGCGTCCAAAGACAGGCCTGCTTCATTCGTCATAGTGAGACTCGGTGTAAACCCGCATACATGCAATATAGTGCTTGACAGCCCAAGAGGAGAGCTTTATCGTTTCGGTGTGCACAATAATTCATGTGCCTGAATTTGGCAAGCCCGAAACTCAACCTGGAGCAATTTGTGTCCAACACCGCAATAGCACCTCCCGCTGCAACGCCTCCCGCTGTTGCCGCATTTCGCTCATTGTTAGCAGACTTGACCCGGGAGATTTCCGACCGACCGCTGGACCAAAACCTGGATGCTTGGCTTAACCAGCAGCATGGGGTAACCAGCGCCAGTTACCAGCAACTTAAGGCAGCCTGTGTCATGGGTGTCACCGAGGGCTGGCTTTGCAAATACGAAGGCGGCGGCCTGCGCTATGGCCGCATCTTCAAGCCGGCCGATGACCTGCATGGCTTTTCTGTGGATGTTGTGGACATGAAAGATGTGGCGGGACCACACCACGTGCACCCTGAGGGGGAAATCGATCTGATCATGCCGCTGGACGAGGGTGCATTGTTTGACGGCCGAGCCGCTGGTTGGATGGTGACGCCTGCCGGCAGCGCCCATAGTCCCACCGTTTCCAACGGCCGCGCCTTGGTGCTGTATCTCTTACCCAATGGTCGTATTGAATTCACTGCAAAAGCGTAAGACATCACACAATGACCAAAACCATCGAACTCTTGCCCAATTACCTAGGCGGCCAATGGCAATACGGAACTGGCGTCGGCACGGCCCTGCTGGACCCGGTCACCGGCGCCGAACTGGTACGTGTGGACGCTACCGGCCTGGACCTCACAGCAGGCTTTGACTTTGCCCGCGAACGGGGCGGTGCCGCTCTGCGAGCCTTCTGCTACAAAGAGCGAGGTGCCCTGCTGGGCGCGGTGTTGAAGGTGCTGCAAGCCAATCGCGACGCCTATTATGAAATTGCTACCACTAACAGTGGCACGGTGAAGAACGACTCCGCCGTGGACATTGACGGCGCGCTGTTCACCTTGGGCGTTTACGCCAAGATGGGAGACTCCCTCGGTGAACGCAATTTTCTGTTGGATGGTGAGCCGGCCCGTCTTGGCAAGGATCCTCTATTCCAGAGCCAGCACATTCAGAGCCCAACGCGTGGGCTAGCGCTGTTCATTAACGCTTTCAATTTCCCAGCTTGGGGGCTTTGGGAAAAGGCCGCACCGGCGCTGCTCTCCGGTGTACCAGTCATCATCAAACCAGCAACGGCCACCGCCTGGCTGACGCAACGCATGGTCAAGGATGTGGTGGATTCGGGCATCTTGCCTGCAGGTGCGCTGTCGGTGGTCTGTGGCAATTCTGCCGGTCTGCTGGACCAATTGCAGGCATTTGACGTATTGAGCTTTACGGGCTCGGCGGAGACGGCAACTGTGATTCGCTCGCATCCTGCGGTTACACAGCGCTCGGTCCGCGTGAACATCGAGGCCGATAGCCTGAACTCCGCCGTGCTTCTACCCGGTGAGGCCGCAGACAGCGAATCCTTCGAACTACTCGCCAAAGAAGTAGCGCGCGAGCTGACGGTCAAGTCCGGTCAAAAATGCACCGCCATCCGCCGCATCTTTGTGCCCGAGGCGCTGTACACCGCCACCGCGCGAGCCATCAGTGCACGGCTGGCCAAAACCATCGTGGGCAACCCGCGCAACGAGACTGTACGCATGGGGGCGCTTGTGAACCGCACACAACTCAATGCGGTGCGCGAAGGTTTAGCCTATCTAAAAGAACAAACCGAAATACTGCACGACGGTACAAATCACGTGTTGGTGGATGCCGATGCATCTTCTTGCTGCGTCGGCCCCACCTTGCTTGGCACCCGTGACGTTGCAGGCAGCGATGCCTCAGACCGCGTGCATGACACCGAGGTCTTCGGCCCGGTGGCCACGCTCATTCCGTACCGCGACCTAGCACACGCGCTGCTCATGGTGCGGCGCGGGCAAGGCTCGCTGGTCTGCTCGGTCTACGGCAGCGACCCCGCAGCCATGGCGCGGGCCACTTCTGAGCTGGCCGACAGCCATGGCCGTGTACACATCATCTCGCCAGACGTGGGCGCCCTACACACCGGCCACGGTAATGTAATGCCGCAGTCGTTGCACGGCGGCCCAGGCCGTGCGGGCGGTGGGGAGGAACTGGGTGGCGTACGCGCCCTGAACTTTTATCACCGTCGCTCCGCAGTGCAGGCTAGCAGCATCGTGCTGGCACAGTTATGCAGCTCCTCTGCAAGCGCAACTTCTGCCGAATAAAAGAATAACGAGGAGACACTCCATGTCCGCAGAAATAACAATGGCAAAAGGCTTGGCTGCGCTGCCCGAGCAATTCAACTTCGCGAGTCACCTGCTCAGCGTCAACGCAGCACGCACCACAAAGCCGGCCTTCATCGACGACCACGGCAGCGTGAGCTACGGTCAGGTCGAAGACCGCGTGCGCCGTGTCGCCGCGGGTCTGAAGTCCTTTGGGCTGCGACGCGAAGAGCGCGTGCTGATCTTGATGCACGACTGCTGCGACTGGCCAGTGAGTTTTCTGGGTGCCATGTACGCAGGCTTGGTGCCGGTAGCGGTTAATACGCTTCTGACCGCCGATGATTATGCTTATATGTTGGAGCATTCTCGTGCTCAGGCGGTACTGGTATCCGGCGCGCTGCTGCCCGCACTGACGGTGGCCATGACCAAGTCCGACCATGAGGTCACAAAGGTTGTTGTCTCTCACCCGATTGCACCTCTACACCCGTCAGAGGTGGAGTTTGAGGCTTTTGTGCGGGCAAATCAGCCGTTACTCAAAGCAGCGTCTACCAGACCGGATGATCCCGGTTTTTGGTTGTATTCGTCCGGATCAACCGGGCGCCCCAAGGGGACTGTGCATTCGCACGGCAATCCATACTGGACAGTCGAGCTGTATGGAAAAGGCATTCTTAAGCTGAGGGAAAGCGATGTCTGCTTTTCAGCAGCAAAATTATTCTTCGCATACGGCCTCGGCAATGCTCTGAGTTTCCCAATGAGCGTGGGGGCAACCACCATATTGATGAGCGAACGCCCCACGCCTGATGCTGCCTTCAAAAGATGGAGAGGAGAGATAGGCGCACAAAAGCCCACCGTGTTCTTCGGTGCGCCTACAGGCTTTGCCGGAATGCTCGCAAGCCCCCACCTTCCCGCGCGCAACGATGTGTCTCTACGTCTGGTGTCATCTGCAGGCGAGGCTTTGCCAGCAGAGCTAGGGCAGCGTTTCAAGACACACTTTGGCGTAGACATTGTGGATGGGATTGGCTCGACCGAAATGCTGCACATCTTTCTGTCAAACACCCCAGAGCGCGTGCGTTATGGCACGACTGGCTGGCCGGTTTCAGGATATGACATCGAGTTACGAGATGATGACGGCCAGCCCGTTGCGGATGGTGAGTCCGGCGAGCTCTATATACGTGGCCCTTCGGCCGCCATGATGTACTGGAGCAACCGCGCTAAAACGCGCGAGACCTTCCAAGGCGGTTGGACCAAGAGCGGCGACAAATACATACGCAACGAAGACGGCAGCTACACCTATGGCGGGCGCAGCGACGATATGCTTAAAGTCAGCGGCATTTACGTGTCTCCCTTTGAAGTGGAAGCCACACTGGTGCAACATGCTGCCGTACTGGAAGCCGCTGTAATTGGCGTACCAGATGGTGAGGGCCTAACCAAGACCAAAGCCTTTGTGGTGCTCAAACCTGGCGCCATTGCCACGACGGAGGAACTTAAGGCCTTTGTAAAAGACAAGCTGGCACCCTATAAGTACCCTCGCCAGATCGTGTTCATAGAGGAACTTCCTAAGACAGCTACAGGCAAGATCCAGCGCTTCAAGCTGCGCGATGCGGAATCTAGCGCTGCATGAATGCCGTGCGAACTCCACCCAAGGCCAGCGCCACCACCGAATGGATCGAGCTGGACTGGGACGAGTGCCGTGTGCGTATCGAGCACCAATGGCTGCGTCGTGACGATGTAGATTCGCCGCTAATGGTTTTTTTGCACGAGGGCTTGGGTTCAGTCTCCATGTGGCGCGGCTTTCCGCAGGAGTTGTGTGAGGCCTTGCAATGCCGTGGCCTGGTGTATTCGCGTCCAGGCTACGGACAGTCAACGCCACGCGTGGCCCATGACGATTTGAAGCCGGACTTTATGCACCGCCAGGCGCATGAAGTATTGCCTGCACTCCTGAAAGCGCTTGATATAGATACAAATAAAGACAAGCCTTGGCTGTTTGGACACAGCGACGGCGGTTCTATCACGCTGCTGTACGCTGCACGATTTCCGGATCAACTGTCTGGTGCCGTCGTGTTAGCGCCCCACATTCTGGTTGAAGACATATCCGTTTCCAGCATCGAGCAAGCTCGCACCTCATACGCCGAAACAGACCTGCGCAAGCGCCTGGCACGCCACCACATAGATGTGGATTCGGCGTTCAACGGCTGGAACGACATCTGGCTGCATCCAGAGTTTCGCAACTGGAATATCACGCAAGAACTCAAGTCCATCACCTGCCCGCTGCTGGCGGTGCAAGGAGTCAACGATGAGTACGGGACCTTGGAACAAATTCATGGAATTTCCAGGGGCACACCACAATGCGTGATCGTGGAATTGACCCATTGTGGTCATTCACCGCACAAGGATCAGAAAGACCGACTAATAGAAGCGGTCAGGGATTTTTATCATCAACAACGTCAGGAGACAAACCCATGAAAAGCACACTTTTTCGCACTACATTGGTTGCAACCGCAGCCGCCATTCTGACCACCACCGCTTTTGCGCAGGCGGGTGCCAAGCTCAAGGTAGGCCTGATGCTGCCCTATACCGGTACCTTTGCCTCTCTGGGCAATGCCATTGAAAACGGTTTTAAGTTGTACCTCACGGAACAGGGGGGCAAGCTGGCCGGACGCGAAGTGGAATTCATCAAAGTAGACGATGAGTCCGACCCGTCCAAGGCCACGGACAACGTCAACAAGCTCGTCAAGCGCGACAACGTGGATGTGCTGGTCGGTACTGTGCACTCCGGCGTGGCCATGGCTATGGCAAAGGTGGCCAAGGAAAGTGGCACCATTCTGATCGTGCCCAATGCCGGTGCCGATGCGGTGACCGGTGCAATGTGTGCGCCGAACATCTTCCGCAGTTCTTTCAGTAATTGGCAACCAGGCTACGCCATGGGCGAAGTCATGGCTAAAAAGGGTATCAAAAAGGTCGCAACCATCACCTGGAAATACGCAGCAGGTGATGAAAGTGTGCGCGGCTTTAAAGAAGCTTTCGAGAAAGGTGGCGGTACCGTTGTCAAGGAACTCAGCCTTCCCTTTCCAAATGTCGAATTCCAAGCACTGCTGACTGACATTGCGGCAACCAAGCCAGACGCCGTTTTCACCTTCTTTGCGGGTGGTGGCGCCGTCAAGTTCGTCAAAGACTACGCTGCGGCCGGTCTGAAAAAAACAATTCCGCTCTATGGCTCGGGATTCCTGACTGACGGCACACTGGATGCACAAGGTGCGGACGCCGAAGGGTTGTTTACTGCGTTGCACTATGCGGACAGCATGGACATCCCCAAGGACAAATCGTTCCGTCTGGCATATGCCAAGGCATACAAGCTTCAACCCGATGTGTACGCGGTACAGGGCTATGACGCAGCCCAGATTTTGGGCATTGGTCTGAAGGCCGTGAACGGCGATGTCAGCAAGAAGGCAGAGTTTGCAAAGGCCGTAGAAGCCGCCAAAATCGACAGCCCGCGCGGAGCCTTCTCGCTGTCCAAGGCCCACAACCCGGTACAGGACATTTACCTACGCCAAGTATCGGGTAAGGAAAACAAGCTGGTGGGCATTGCCAGCAAAGCACTGACGGATCCCGCCCGCGGCTGCAAGATGTAAACGACGCCCAAAAACTGCTGCGCACCACGTGTGCGCAGCGCTTCAATGCCTACCTCCTCGACGTACCCCTCCTGAGCCTCCATGGACTTCGCAACTTTTCTTATTCAGTGTCTGAACGCGCTCCAGTACGGCTTGCTGCTGTTTTTGGTGGCATCGGGCCTGACGCTGATCTTTGGGATCATGGGTGTCATCAATCTGGCGCACGGCAGCTTTTACATGATGGGCGCCTACATGGCATATGCACTAGCCCCCATAGTGGCAGCTACTTTTGGTGGCGGCTTCTTTGCCACACTCTTCGTGGGCGTGGTGCTGGCCGTGCTCTTGGGCTATGTGCTGGAGTGGGCCTTCTTCAGCTTTTTGTATGAGCGTGAGCATCTGCAGCAGGTGTTGATGACCTATGGCCTGATTCTGGTGTTTGAAGAGTTGCGCAGCCTCTTGGTGGGTGACGAGGTGCATGGCGTGGAGGTACCGCCATTTCTGGCTGGTACTCTGCCTTTGGGCGAGATGATGACCTACCCGGTGTATCGGTTGTTTATCTCTGGTGTCTGCCTGCTTCTGGCACTGGGCATGTACCTGGTATTCACACGCACGCGACTTGGCATGATGATTCGCGCCGGCAGCGCCAACCGCGAGATGGTGCAGTCACTAGGCATTGATATCAAATTTTTGTACCGAGTGGTATTTGCCGCCGGTATGGCGATTGCCGTGCTGGCTGGCATGGTGGCGGCACCGGTGTCCTCGGTCTACCCGGGCATGGGCGATACGGTGCTGATCATCTGTTTTGTGGTGGTGGTAATTGGCGGCATTGGTTCGATTCGCGGGGCGCTGCTGGCAGCCTTGTTGATCGGGCTGGTCGATACCTTTGGAAAGGTGCTGCTACCACAGGCTGCCGGGGTGCTGGTTTACGTGATGATGGCCTTGATCCTTCTGTGGAAACCCGACGGTCTGTTCAAGGCGGCATGACATGATTCATTCTCGTTATATGTTCGTCGCAGTATGTTTTGCACTGCTGGCCTTGTTCCCACTGGTGTCAGGCAGCTACGGCATTGACTTCGTCACCAAGATCATGGTCTATGCGCTGTTTGCGCTGAGTCTGGAGTTGTTGGTGGGGGCCACCGGTCTGATCTGCTTTGGTCAGGCCGCTTTTTTCGGCATCGGCGCCTATGCGGCGGTGCTACTGTCATCCGACAGCAATCCGTCTTCCATTGCTTGGTTGCTACCGGCTTGCATTGGGGCGGCGGCTGGCTATGCGCTGCTGGTTGGTGCTCTGTCGCTACGCACCAAGGGTGTGTATTTCATCATGGTCACGCTGGCCTTCGCACAGATGGCCTACTACGTCGTGCACGACACGCCGCTGGGAGGGGGTACGGACGGCATTTACTTGACGCTCAAACCGGTGCTCGGTACCTGGATCGACTTGGATAAGGCGGGTGCGTTATATGGCTTTACCTTGGGGTGCCTGCTGCTGGTGTTTGGCGGCCTGGGCATGTTGAACCGTTCGCGCTTTGGTCGTGCGCTGGCCGGCATCCGCCTCAATGAGCAGCGCATGCGCGCAACCGGTTTTTCCACCTATCCCTATAAACTGGCAGCATTCACCGTGTCCGGCGGTATTGCCGGTCTGGCCGGTTTTCTGTTCGCGGTGAAGGACGGATTTGTAAACCCCGAAATGATGAGCTGGCACCTGTCTGGCGCCGTACTGATCATGATCATTCTAGGCGGCATAGGTCATTTGCGCGGGGCGCTGGTTGGCGCCTTTGCCTTTGCGCTACTGCAGGAGTTTTTCAAGTCGGAAGCCATCTTCGGTCACCTGGCTAAGCATTGGCATCTGGGTCTGGGGCTGTCCATTATCGCCAGCGTGGTGTTGCTACCGCGCGGACTGGTCGGTTTGCCAGAGCAACTGCGCGCTCGCCTTCTGGGCATCAAGCAAGCAGGAGGATCCGCACAATGAACACTCATGCATCATCCCAAGCGACCACAGGCGAAGTGCTGTTACGCGGCCAGAACATCTCGCGCCGCTGGGGCGGCCTGCTTGCACTCAACCAGGTGAATGTAGAGTTGACACGCGGCAGTGTGCATGCGGTGATCGGAACCAATGGCGCAGGCAAGTCCACACTGATCAATATCCTGTCTGGCGAGTTCCCCCCCAGCGAAGGCCGCGTGGAATTGCTGGGCCAAGACGTAACACAATGGCAGCAGCCTCGCCGCGCCCGCGCCGGTTTGGGCCGCAGCTACCAGCGCAACACCATTTACCCGACGTTCAGCGTGTTTGAGAACTGCCGCTTGGCGGCACAGTCTACGCACCAGAAACCCTGGCTTTGGTGGCAAAGCGCCCAGAAATGCGAAGTGAGCTGCGACATTGCGGAGAACGTGGTTGCACGTAGTGGCCTGAGCGGATTTCGCAACCTGTCCGCAGGCCTGCTATCACACGGTCAAAAGCGCCAGCTAGAAATTGCCATGTGCCTGGCCACCAAGCCGCAAGTGCTGCTGCTGGACGAGCCACTCGCCGGCATGGGTGCAGAAGAAACCGAGCGAATGCTATCCATGCTCTCCGAATTGAAGACGGACCACGCTATTTTGCTGGTGGAGCATGACATGGACGCCGTCTTCCGCATCGCCGACTGCGTCACGGTGATGGTCAATGGTGTGGTGATCGCCAGCGACACCCCGGCTGCCATACGTACCAATACCCAAGTACGAACTGCTTATCTGGGAGAGCACTGATGCAAGTCTTCCGCTTCCATTTTTTCCGGGTGCCCGCGTATGACCGCTTCTGAGTCGATCCTCGACGCACAGGGGATTCACTCCTGGTATGGCTCCAGCCATGTGCTGCATGGAGTGGACATCCATATTCGCCGCGGCGAAACCGTGGGCCTCTTGGGGCGCAACGGCATGGGCAAGAGCACCTTGATCCGGACCCTGCTGGGCCACGTGCCACAACGCGACGGCCATATCAGCCTCTTCGGTCAGGACATGTCACGTGCCAAGCCTTATGAGGTGGCGCGCTTGGGCGTGGCCTATGTGCCTGAAGGGCGTGGTGTGTTCCCCAACCTGAACGTACGTGAAAACCTGGTAATGGCTGCGCGCCCAGGGCGCGATGGCCGACGCGACTGGACCTTTGAGCGAGTGATGGAAACATTCCCGCGCCTGTCCGAGCGCCTGACCAACTTGGGCGCGCAACTATCCGGTGGCGAGCAGCAGATGCTGTCGATTGGCCGCGCCCTGATGACACATCCAGACCTGATCATTTTGGACGAAGCTACCGAAGGTCTGGCTCCCTTGGTTGTGCTGGAAATCTGGAACGTAATCGGCGAGATACGCAAGAGCGGCATTGCGACTCTGATCGTTGACCGCGACTACCGCAAGGTTCTTGCCCACGCTGACCAGGCACTGGTATTGCAAAAAGGGCAGGTGGTACTGGGCGGCAATGCGGATTCAGTTGCGGCCGATCCGGCACTGGCGGGTTTTCTGGGGGTTTGAAACTATGAAGGCCGCATTTATTGCATGCCGCGTGTGTGGATCTGCCGTAAATTGCGCCCAATGGCGTGCCTCTTTTTGTGTTGTGGATATCCATCCGCGCCTGTCGCAATGCAGGTTATCACCAATCAAAAAGAGCGCTGTTTGGCCTAGGAAAAACAGTCTCGTCAGGGCGTATACGCTGCCAGACGCGGCCGTTCATGGGCGCTGAACTGCGCCTCTTGCAGCGCGTCCAGCGCGGTCTGCCGCTCCGTCTCGCTGGCATTGACCAGCGACTGCAACACGCGGTTGCGCTCAGCCAGGTACGTGGCAATGCGGCCCTTCCAGGCTTGCTCATCACGGTCCACCTCGGCCAGCCGTGTGGCGGCGGCCGGGTCCAGCGCCTTCGCGCGCAGGCGAAACACATCGTCCTCGCTGCCGCCCTGCGCACGCAGGGCCTGGGCCATTTCGTCCAGCCGGATCACGGCGCGCGACGCCTCGCGGTCTTCACGCAAAGCCTTGGGCATGGCGGCGTCTAACACGGCCAGTTGCTCGCGCTTTTGTGTGGCGCTGAGTTGCGGGTTGTTGGCAATGTCCAGTCGGGCCAGAGCGTCCATATCGGCCGCGTCTTCCAGGCCAAACATGGCCTGCTCTTCCTCCGCATTGAAGAAGCGGGTGCGTAGGGTTTGCATGGCGTCAAAGCGCAGGCGCAGGGTCTTGGGCCCTGGCGCTTGCTTGGCAAATTGCGCTTCCAGTGTCACCAGCTCGCGCTTGAAATTCAGGTAGCGCCCCAGCAGGCGCTTGGCCGCTTCGGCGCGGGTCGCGTCCAGGGTCTTGTCCAGCTCCATGCGGATCTGCTGGGCAATCGTGTCCACTGATTGCTCGCCCACCGTGCTCAGGTAGTAATCAAACAGACGCTTGAGTCCACCATAGTCCAGCCCGCCGGTAGCCGTGGTGCCCGGCAGTGCGTTGAGTGCACCGGGGAGCGGCAACCCATCAGGCACCGTGCCCTGCAGAGAATGGACGACGGGAGCGCCGTTCGCAGAGTCTGTGGCAACGGCAGGCGCCAGCGTGGCGTCCACCGGGCGGCTGGCCCACCACAGGACCAGCCCCACTACCAGCATGCCAAGCACGCCTGCGCCCACCCGGCTCATGGTTGACTGGAGCAAGGCTTACAGCCCCGCGTTCTTCAGGCGGTTGGCCTGTTGGCGGAACAGCGTGACCGGGCTGGTTTCAAACAGGTTGGTCAGGCCCACGGTCTGGTTCACTTCGTCCAGGTGGTTGATGGCATAGTCGTCGCGGATGACCCGTCCCAGGCGCGAAGAGCAGCTGCTCACCAGGCCATCGTTCTTGGCACCCGCAAACGCCAGCGAGGTCAGTGCCAGTCCGGGGTCAATGATGTCCAGCACATTGGTATAGGGCTGGGCGCCGCTCCACGAGTAGTAGGCCACGCCGTTTACGCTGTAGGCGCCTTCGCCACAGGCCGTGGTGGGCACGCCCTGGGGGTGGGCCGCATTGAACTTGGCCGTGCCCGCGGTGCTGAGCGATTGCGCAGCGGCCAGCGAGTTTTGCGTGAGGCCACCACCGCCCGACAGGAAGTTGATGATGGTGCCCAGGCCGTTGGTGATGGACACCAGCACGGTGTTGCTGAGGCTGCCCGCGGGCGCCACGCCCAGCAGCACATCTGCCACGGCAGAGCCCTTGTTCACGCCGCCAATGGAAGTGACCGAGGCCACCAGGTCTGGCCGCACTGAGGCCACATAGCGCGCGGTGGGCCCGCCGTGGCTGTGGCCCATGAGGTTCACCTTGGCAGCACCCGTGGCGGCCAGGATCTGCTTCACCTGGGTGAGCAGCTGTTCGCCGCGCACCTCGGTGCTGTTGGCGGCGGCCACCTGCACCACATAGACCTTGGCGCCATCTGCGCGCAGGGCCGATGGGATACCGTAGAAGTATTCCACGGGGCCGATGTTGTCAAAGCCGAACAAGCCGTGCACCAGCACGATGGGGTACTTGGTCTGGGTGTAGCCGGCCGCGGATGCGGTGGCGGGGAACAGGCACAGGGCCAGCGCGCACGCGGCCAGCCAGGTCATCACGATTCTCTTCACAAATGTCTCCTCAGGCCCTCTGAGGGGCGATGGGGTTGAAGGGGGATACGTCGATACAACCGGTGCGACCTCTGGGGTGGGGGCGCTGTCGCGGGAGAGCTGTGGCCCAACGCTTGTGTCGGTGGATACAGTTCTTAAATAGCACGATCGTGCTTTTATGTGAGCATAAAGGCCGAGGCAATTCTTGTCATGGTGGAAAACCCGCGCACCACGCTGCCGCTACCATTGCGCCATGCCCGCCTACTCATACGCTGCCCTGGACGCCGAAGGCAAAACCCGCACCGGCGTGCTGGAGGCCGACGCCCCGCGCGCCGCGCGCAGCCAGCTACGGGCGCAACACTTGGTGCCGCTCAGCGTGCAGGTGCTGGGCAGTGAGGCACAGGCCAGCACGGCAGGTGTGCGTGGTGGTCGGCGTGCATTCACCACCACCCAGCGTGCGGTATGGACACGCCAACTCGCCGGCCTGGTGTCGGCCGGGCTGCCGCTGGAGCGCGCACTCACCTCGCTGGCCGATGAGGCCGAGACTCCGGCCCAACGCGATGTGGTGGCCACCTTGCGGTCGGAGGTGAACGGCGGCTCTACCCTGGGCGCGGCGCTGGCCCAGCACCCGCGCGAGTTCTCCAATATCTATGTGGCCGTGATTGGTGCCGGCGAGCACAGCGGCCAGTTGGGCCTGGTGCTGGAGCGCCTGGCCGATGAGCTGGAAGAACAGCACACGCTGCAGTCCAAGCTGCTGGGCGCGGCGCTGTACCCCGGCGTGGTCAGCGTGGTGGCGCTGGCCATCGTGATGTTTTTGCTCACCTATGTGGTGCCGCAGGTGGCCAATGTCTTTGCGGGCTCCAAGCAGGCACTGCCACTGATCACGCGCGTCATGCTGGGCATCAGCGCTACGGTACGTTCTTATGGCTGGGTTGCGCTGATTGCTATGGTTTTGCTAGCTGGTGGCGCACGTTTGGCGTGGGCTGGGGCCGCTTTTCGCTTGAAGGTGGATGCTGCGTGGCTGCGCCTGCCGATTCTGGGCCGGCTTGCGCGGAGCTACAACGCGGCACGCTTTGCCAGCACGCTGGCCATGCTGGCCGCCGCTGGCGTGCCCATCCTCAAGGCGCTGCAGGCCGCGGCCGACACGCTGTCCAACCGCGCCATGCGCGAGGACGCACTGCAGGCCCTGGTGCTGGTGCGCGAAGGCGCACCGCTGGCCAGCGCACTGGCGCATGAAAAACGCTTTCCGCCGCTGCTGGCCATGTTTGCCCGCCTGGGCGAGCAGACCGGGCGCCTGCCCCACATGCTGGACCGCGCCGCCCTGCAGCTGCGCACGGAGGTGCAGCGCCGCGCGCTGCAACTGGCCACGCTGCTAGAGCCGCTGCTGATCGTGGCCATGGGCGTGGTGGTCATGCTCATCGTGCTGGCCGTGCTCATGCCCATCATCCAATTGAATCAATTAGTGAAGTAAAGAACCCATGGCACTCACACTCGACGGCAAACTGGTCGTCGCCATCTCCAGCCGCGCGCTCTTTGACTTTGAAGAAGAGAACCAGATCTTCGAGCAGGGCGACGACCGCGCGTACATGCAGCTGCAGCGCGACCGGCTCGATATCCCGGCCAAGCCCGGCGTGGCGTTCTCGCTGGTGCAAAAGCTGCTGGCCTTCAACGAAACGCCTTCACAGCGCGTGGAAGTGGTCATCCTCTCGCGCAACGACCCGGTCAGCGGCCTGCGCGTGATGCGCAGCGCGGCGCACTATGCGCTGCCCATCATCCGCTGCTCGTTCACGCGCGGCGAGGCGCCCTGGCGCTACCTCAAGCCGCTGCACGCCAACCTGTTTTTGAGCACCCACCTGAGCGACGTGCGCGCGGCCCTAGCCGCGGGCGTGCCTGCGGCGCAGGTGTATCCGCACAGCGCGCATGCCAGCAACGCCCATCCCGCAGAGGTACGCATCGCCTTTGACGGCGACGCTGTGCTGTTCAGCGACGAGGCCGAACAGGTGTACCAAAGCGGCGGCCTATCGGCGTTCCAGAAACACGAAACCGACAAGATGGCCCTTCCCTTGCCGGACGGCCCCTTCAAGCCTCTGCTGGTGGCCCTGCACCGCATGCAGCAGGCGGCCATTCCGCACATGCGCATCCGCACCTCGCTGGTCACCGCGCGCAGCGCCCCGGCGCACGAGCGCGCCATCCGCACGCTGATGGACTGGAATATCGAGGTGGACGAGGCCATGTTCCTGGGCGGACTGGACAAAGGCGAGTTCCTGCGCGAGTTCGAGCCCGACTTCTTCTTTGACGACCAGACCGGTCACATTGAATCCGCAGCCCGCCATGTGCCCGCCGGCCATGTGGCCAGCGGCGTGAGCAACACGCCACGCGGCTGACGCACCAAGCCGTAAAGCTTTGTAAAGCCGGCCGCGGCGCGGGCTAACCCGTAGGCCCGAGGCCGCACCGTGGCGTTGTGCAGGGCATGCACCTCCCATCCACACCCCTGCCCCGCCGCCATGCACTGCGCACCCTCACCACCGTGGCCTTGCTGGGCAACAGCGGGTTGGTGCGCCAGGCCTGGGCCCAGGGCAACACCGCGCCGCTGAGCACCAACGCGCAAACCTGGCGCACGCTGTCCCGCGTGGGCTACGGCCCCACTGCGGCACTGGTACAAGCGGTGCAGAACGCGCCCAGCCCGCGCGACTGGGCGCTGGCCCAGGTGGACGCGGCGTACTCCGCCAGCCAGCAGCTCCCGCGCATTGCGCCCGAATGGGCCGGCATCAACGCCCCGCTGCCCGAGATCTTTGCCAAATTCCGTCAGGAGCGCGAAGAGCGCGGCAAGGGCAAAGAGAAAAGGCCCAAGGAACGCGATGACAAGCCCAGCCGACAGGAGTTGCTGGCCGGCGACCCCGAGTACTACAGCCGCTCCATGGCGCTGCAGTCCGCCGCCTGGCGCCTGAGCAGCTGCAGCGAGCCCGACGCTGAAAACCCCCTGCTCGCGCGCCTCACCGAATTCTGGTTCAACCACTTCAACGTCTACAGCGGCAAGGGCGCGGTGCGGCCGTTTGTAGGTCACTACCTCATCAACGTGGCACGCGGCCACGCGCTGGGCAAGTTTGAAGACCTGCTGCTGGCCAGCGCACGCCACCCCGCCATGCTGGCCTACCTGGACCAGGCACAGAGCGTGGCCGAGAACGGGCGTGGGCCCATGGGCAAATCGCGCGGGCTGAACGAAAACTACGCACGCGAACTGATGGAGCTGCACACCCTGGGGGTGCACGGCGGCTACACGCAGACCGATGTGCGTGAAATGGCCCGCATCCTCACGGGCTGGACCATGGGGCCACAAGACAGCTCGGGCTTTCGCTTTGTGCCACGCCTGCACGACACGGGTAGCAAGACCGTGCTGGGCCAGCGTTACTCGGGCATCTCGTTTGGCGGAGGCGAGCAGGAAGGCGTGGACGCCATCCGCCTGCTGGCGCGCCACCCCAGTACCGCGCAGCGCGTGTGCCTGCGCCTGGCGCAGTTCTTCATTGCCGACCAGCCTAGCGCTGCTGCCGTGAAAAAGCTCGCTGACACTTTCACCGCCACCGGCGGCGACCTGCGCGCCGTGATGCGCACACTGCTGCAATTGCCCGACTTCTGGCAAGCCGAGAACACGCTGTTCAAAACCCCCATGGACTACGCCTGCACGGTGCTCACCGCCACGCAGGGTGCGCGCGAAAACCGCAACCTGTTTCTGGCCGCCGGCTTTCTGGCCAATGCCGGTCAGCCCCTGCACGGCTGGCAAACGCCGGACGGCTATGCGTTCGACACGGCCACCTGGCTGGTGCCCGAGGCGCTGACACGCCGCGCCGACTTTGCGCTCAGCATCGTGCGGCCCGCAGACACCAGCTTCCTCACCCCTTTCCTCAGTGCCGCCACGCTCGCCAGCATTGCGCAAGAGCGCCCGGCGCTGCGCACAGGCCTGATGCTGGCCAGCCCCGACTTCATGCGCAAGTGAGCACCCCATGCCCCACCACACCCTGAACCGCCGCAGCCTGCTCACCGCCACCCTGGGCGGCGTGGCCGCCTGGGCTGCACCCCAGGCCTGGGCCCAATCCAGCCGCGCCAATGCGGTCGACGACGCACGGCTGGTAGTCGTGTTTCTGCGCGGCGCCTACGACGGGCTCTCGGCCCTGGTGCCGCATGGCGACGCGAACTACTACCGCCTGCGTCCCAATATCGCCATTGCCGCGCCAGACGGCAGTGCGCAGACCACGCTGGCACTGGACGCTACCTTTGGCCTGCACCCCGCACTGGCACCACTGAAACCCCTGTGGCAACAGGGTGTGCTGGCCGCCATCCCCTGCGCGGGCTCGCCCGATGCCACACGCTCGCACTTCGAGGCGCAGCACCACTGGGAAATCGGCATACCCGGCAAGAACAGCGCATCGCCGGGCTGGATGAATACGCTTGCCGGGCAGCGTCATGTGGAGGCCCTGGGTGTGGGCGAGGCCAACCCGCTGATCTTGGCGGGCAGCGCCCAAGTGCAACTGGTGCCCAAGGGCCAGGCGGCCACCAAACAAGGTGCACTGGGAGATGCGCGCACGCGGGACGCAGTGATGAAGCTCTACGCCGGCGACGACGCACTCTCCAAGACCTTCCGCGCCGGGGCCGAGAGCCGTATGGAAACGGCCAAAGCCTTGAGCGACGACGAGATGCAGGCGCAGGACATGGCTGGCGGTGCGATGGCCAACCGTAAGGAGATGGCCGCGGCCGACAACGGCGCAGGCAGCGCCAAAGGGCTGCTGCTGGACGCGCAGCACCTGAACACGCTGATGCGGCAAAACCGCGCCTTGCGCCTGGGTTTCCTCTCAGCCGGTGGCTGGGACACGCATGCCAACCAGGGCAACGCCAGCGGCGCCTTGGCCAACAACCTCGGCAGCCTGGCCGCCACGCTGGTGCAACTGCGGCGTGAGTTCTCGCGGCCCAACGATGTGGTGGCCGTGGTCAGCGAGTTTGGCCGCACCACTGCGGAGAACGGCACGCGCGGTACTGACCATGGCCATGGCAACGCGCTGTGGCTCATGGGCAGCCGCGTGCAGGGCGGGCGCTGGCATGGCCGCTGGGACGGCCTGGCACAAGGCAACCTGCACGAAGGCCGCGACCTGCCGGTGCACCACGACTTTCGCGCCGTGCTGGCGCAGGTGCTGCGCAGCACGCAAGGCGTGAACACACAAGGGCTGGACGCACTGTTCCCGGGCTTTGCGTGGGATGCCAAGCTTGACGGGCTGATGCATGCCTGAGCGCATTGGCAGCTTTACGTATGCATTTGGTAAACCTGTGTAAAAGCGGCTGACAGCCGCATGGGCACTCGCTAAGCTGCAGTTATGCGCAACGTGATGTCCTCACCGCCCCCCTCCTCTTCTGCCGCCGACGAAAGCCGTCGCCAGGAGATCGCACGCCACCACCATGCCCACCTGTCCGCCAACGCGGAAGCGTGGCGCCAGCTGGCACGCGAGGGCTATGGGCGCACCGCCGCCAAGGTGCGCGCCACCCAGCCGGCACCCCTTCAGCGCGACCGCGACGACGATGAGCTGTCCGACAGCGCCTACCAAGACCTCTGAGCGATTCTGCGGTGGCAACACCGACTACCATGCCCCCTGTGCAACTCCGGGTATGCCGGTAGCGCGTGCCGCGTTTTTTAACCAAGGAAAGCTCTGATGGCTTTGATGACTGCTGCGAGCGCCAAGCTGGCGTCGTTTCGACAAATGGTGCGACGTGTATGGGCCCTGTCCGCCCCCTACTTCTCGTCTGAAGAAAAATGGAAAGCCCGCGGCATGCTGGTGGCCATCGTGGCGCTGAACCTGGGCATGGTGTACATGAACGTCCTGTTCAACGACTGGAACAAATACTTCTACGACGCCCTGCAGCAGAAGAACAGCGCCGAGTTCTGGCACCAGCTCGGCCGCTTCAGCTACCTCGCATTCATCTGGGTCGTGGTGACCGTCTACCAGTTCTACCTGACGCAAATGCTGCAGATTCGCTGGCGCGCCTGGATGACGGGCCATTACCTGCAGCGCTGGCTGGAGGGGCAGGCCTTCTACCGCATGGAACTGGCCCGCTTCACGGCGGCTGCCACCAACCCTGACGCGACGCCCGACAACCCTGACCAACGGATTCAGGAAGATATTGACCAGTTCACCTCGCAGACCCTGGGCCTGACCATGGGTCTGCTGAGTTCAGCGGTCACACTGGTGAGTTTTGTCGGCATTCTGTGGAGCTTGTCGGGTGCGTTTGGCTTCACGTTCAACGGCACCGAATACAGCATCCCCGGCTTCATGGTGTGGATGGCTGCCATCTACTGCGCCGTGGGCAGTGTCCTTACGCACTACATCGGGCGCCGGCAAATTCCGCTGAACTTCAAACAACAAAAGCTGGAGGCCGACTTTCGGCACAGCCTGATCCGGGTGCGCGAATACAGCGAGGCGATTGCGCTGGAGCGGGGCGAAGCCTCGGTACGCGCCCAATTGGGCCAGCGCTTCACCTCCTTGCTGGGCAACCTGCTGACGCTGGTCAAGGCGCAAAAAAACCTGGTCTGGTTCACCAGTTTCTTCCGCCAGGCGGCCGTGGTGTTTCCCCTCATCGTTGCAGCGCCGCGCTACTTCAGTGGCGCCATTGAGCTGGGCACGCTGTTTCAAATCTCGGGCGCATTTGGCGAGGTGCAAGGCGCCCTGAGCTGGTTTGTGGAGAGCTACCGCGGCCTGGCCGTCTGGCGCGCCACCACCGACCGCCTGACCAGTTTTGAGGCCTCATTTGAAGCCACAGCCCCCGTAAATACTGCGCTAGCAGCTCCTGAATCCATAGCAGAATCCAACGGCTTTTCTGCCCATCAGCTGGGCCTGTCGCTGCCCAATGGCACGGAACTGCTGGCCCGCACCGACCTGCTGGCCCAACGCGGCGACCGGATTCTGCTGCAAGGCCCCTCAGGCAGCGGCAAGTCCACGCTGTTTCGCGCCATTGCCGGGATCTGGCCTTTCACCCACGGCGATGTGCACGCACCTGCGGACAGCATGTTCATTGCGCAGCGCTCTTTCTTTCCGGACGGCCCCCTGCGCGAGGCATTGGCCTACCCGCAGCCGCCCGGCACCTACACCGATGCACAACTGCAGCAAGCCCTGGTAGATGCGCTTTTGCCCCACCTGGCAGACGCGCTGGACCGCGCGGACGCCTGGGGACAAAAACTTTCAGGCGGGGAGCAGCAGCGCCTGGCGATTGCCCGGGTGTTGCTTAAGCAACCCCAGTGGGTCTTTGCTGACGAAGCCACCAGCGCGCTGGACGCAGAAGCTGAAGCCACGCTGTACCAGCGCCTCAGCGACCTGGTCACCCAACGTGGGGGGGGCATGGTGTCCATTGCCCACCGTCCCAGCGTGGCGACCTTTCACACCCGGCAGTGGGTGCTGATGCCACGTCAGGGCACGGGGGCCTTGTTCACCTTGTCCGAAAACCGCGCATAGCCCCTGGCCCGCAACTCGCAGGCGGGGCAACTGCCGCAGCCGTAGCCCCAAACCTGGCGGTGCGCGCGGTCGCCCAGGTAGCAGGTGTGGGTGTGCTCGACGATCAGGTCCACCAGCGTTTCGCCGCCACCTGGCACGCCGGACTGCTCGCCCAGCGCGTAGGCCAATTCCCAGGTCTGGGCCTTGTCGATCCACATCAGCGGGGTCTCGATCAGGAAACGCTTGTCCATGCCCAGCGACAGGGCCAACTGCAAGGCCTTCATGGTGTCATCACGGCAGTCGGGGTAGCCTGAGAAGTCGGTCTCACACACGCCTGTCACGATCACCTGCAGCCCGCGCCGGTAGGCCAAGGCTGCGGCTAGCGTCATAAACAGGAGGTTGCGCCCCGGCACAAAGGTGTTGGGCAGGCCGCTGGCTTCCATCTGGAAGGCGGTGTCCCGCGTGAGTGAGGTTTCGCTGACTTCGCCCAATACAGCCAGGTCCAGCAAATGGTCTTCACCCAGCTTGGCGGCCCACTGTGGGAAGTGTGCTCGCAGCTCGCGCAGCACATTGAGCCGGGCGTCCAGCTCCACGCTGTGGCGCTGGCGGTAGTCAAAGGCAATGGTTTCAACGCGCTCGTAGCGCGCCAGGGCATGGGCCAAGCAGGTGGTGGAGTCTTGCCCGCCGGAGAAGAGTACGAGTGCGGTGGTGTGCATAGCCGCCATGGTAGAGCACAGCGCGTGGACCTGTCTGCCCGGGCGGAGCCCGGGTCAGATGTTTTCGGTCTTTTTGATCTTGCTGGGCGTGTAGACCAAGGCTTGTTTGGCCAGGTCACCCGGCACTTCGGTGGGCACCACGTTGGTTGGCGGTGTCAACTGGTCTTTCACCTGTTCGATCTGGATGGCACTGGCACTGGCGGTCCAGACTGTCTTGAGATGATCCATCAGCACCTGCGAGATGGGCTTGGGCGGAGGGTCCTCCACTTTTTGCGGCACCGGCCGATGGATAGTCCAGTCCTTCTGGGTCGCTACTGCTTCCACCGTGTGACCAATAGGGTCGGGCACGCTGCTGTAGGGACCACCGGCTTCCTGCGGCTTCAAGGCGGGATTGACCATGTCGATCACGCCTGGGCTACGCTCAATAGACGGGCTGGGGCTGACAGAGGGATTCACCGGCGCAACTGGGATAACCCTATTTGCCCCAGACGAAGCCGTATCTACGCCGGAGGGGCGCACATGCGGGTTTCGATCAATGGATGGCAATTGCATTTTGGTAGGCCTTTCGGCCCCTCCGGTTACTTTTAGGAGTTGACGTACGTTTCTTAACGGCAGATTTAGGGGGTTATTTAGGCCTATTTTTAAAATTTTTGAGAAATTTTGGGCCATCGCCTGCCTGCCCCCTCAAACCGCACCAAAACAGTGCAATTCCTCAGCCCAGCGTCAATAGCGAACCAGTGCCCGGTACGTCACAACAGTGCTACCTTCTGCAGGCACGTTGACCTTCCACACCGCGGTATTCGCAGCGCCTTTGGTATAGGTGTGGCTGGTGCTCAAAATTTGCCAGTCGCCCGGCACAGGTTCCTGCACCGTGACCGTCACGGCTTCTTTTTTGGCGTTCTTCAGTACCAGTTCGTAAGCACTTTCAAACACATAGTTGTATTTGCTGGTACCGCTGAGTTTTTTGAAATCGGTCTGCTTTTTGTCGGCGGTCACGTCAAACGCATCGCCCAGCTTGAGGCGCACCTTCTCGTTCTTGGGCGTGTGATCCACGCGGTCTTCCCCAATGAACTGGGCATTGCCCGCGCCGTCTTTTTTGTACACCCGCACCACGCCTTTGGGCAAAGGCATACCCAGGTGCGCGCTTTCCTTGTTGTCAAACTCGACGAACACCCCCACCTTGATTTTCTGGCCTAGCTCGCCTGAGGCGCCCTGGTAGTAGTAGTCGTTGCCCTGCAGCAGTAGCTCTTTGCGGGCTGGCACGCCGGTGGCCGACAGCAGCGCGACCTGCTTGGTCTGGTTTTCGGCGATGGTGGTGGGACGACCCAGGGTGTAGAGGTGATATTCAAACAGCGACTCTTCCGCCATGCGCGATTCTTTGGCCATGGCCGCAGCAGGTGCCGCCATGGTCTTCAAGTGTCCGTTGAACATATCTGGTGCCACCTGGTTCACGTCACCGGCAACCAACTGCAGCTTGGCGTTGCGGTAGCTGGTGCCGCTGGTGTTGGTGAGCGTGACCCAACCAGAAATGTCGAGCTTGTCGTCGGTCGCATTGAGCTCCACCACATAGTCGGCCTTCCAAGCCAGACCACCTGTCAGGTAGCTGAGCTCCACGTCTTGTTGGGCCGCGCCCGTGTTGTCCAGCGCCATGACCAGCGTGGGGCGATCGCGCAGATTGGCTGGCACATCCCCAAATACCAGCCGGCCCGGTATGC
Source organism: Rhodoferax sp. P1_F3 (assembly GCF_056405715.1). Classification (NCBI taxonomy): domain Bacteria; kingdom Pseudomonadati; phylum Pseudomonadota; class Betaproteobacteria; order Burkholderiales; family Comamonadaceae; genus Rhodoferax; species Rhodoferax sp. P1_F3. The sequence continues at coordinate 412,868 of NZ_JBFUBO010000001.1, forward strand.
CGGTTTCAATACGCTCGCCAATCTTCAGCACCACACCGTTGTTGGCCGAGAGCACGGTAGCGACTTCACTGGTCTCCATCCCGGTGGCGGGGTTGGTGCGCACCACGTTCACGGTTTGGCCCACATACTTCTCCAGCATCTTCTGGGGCGTGAGCAGATCAAAGTCAAAGTTTTGCTCTAGCACGCTGAAGCTGCCAGGTGCGCTCACGCTGCGCAGCTGTGCCGTCTCCGGGCGCATGCGCGCGCTGACATCACGAAACGCCAGCGCCGTTGCGCCAGGTTTGAGCGACACACGCCGCTGGTCTTTCACCAGGGCCAGGTTCTCGTTGTAGATGGTGACGGCAACTTCTTGCTGGTCGGCTAGCGTGCTGCGTTGTTCGGTGGTTTGGGCAACGCTGGCCTGCGTCAGCAGGGTGAGGGCGGCCAGGGCAAAAGGGACGGACACAGTGCGCATGAAGGGCTTTCAGCAAAAACATGAAGGGAACGGCCAGCCATAAGGCTGCGGGGTGCAAACAGCATAGCGCTTGCACCCCGCCTCCATGCAACGCATGACATCAACCGCACGCCGACTGTGTTGCAGAGTGTTACCTTCCCTGCCCTTGCGCGAGGGAGCGCGCTAGCTGAGTAACTTGATCAACCCGTCCGGATGCACTGCCCAACCTGCCAAGCCCGCACAGCCCATCACAAACCCAAATCCCGAAGGCAACAACGCCAACAGATAGAGCCAGGGCAACTGCGTGAGCGAGGCCACCGCTAGCAGGGAGATAGCAATCGCGATCGATGCATCGGACAGATCGAACTGGTCATCACGGAAATTCAGCGCGTCGTAGCTGGCTTGGTCTTTCTCGGCCTGCTGCTTGAGTTCGTCCTTCTTGCCGTTCTGCTCTTTGGCCAACGTCTCATAGGCCTGCATCTGCTCAGCATAGGCGGCCTGTTGTTTGGGCGTGGCTGCCAATGCCAGCAGGCGCAGTTGCACCAGTGTGGACTTGGCCACTTCCTCGCGAATATTGCGGGCCTGGTAGAACTGCCAATGGTCCAGCTTGTCGGCCTGGGCCTGCTGCATAGCCTGGACAATGTTGTCGTCCTTGACCTTGCAAATGCCCATGAAGGTGGCGAGCAGCGCCACCGTGATGGCCACAGCCGGATTCAGCCAAGCCGCACGCGGCTTGCGGGCGCCCACTTGGGCGGTTTCAACCAACTCCAGGGGATCAATGTCCATATCGTTTCTTCGTGGTCACACACTGTTTTGGGCTCGGCCGCTCAAGCACCTGGCGCAAATACATGCGCGTGGCCCTGCACCGAGATGCTGACGGTGGCGCCTACTGCGGGTGCGTGTAGGCCGGGGCTGCGCACCAGCAGTGGCGCAGTGTCCGCATGGGCCAGCAGGCGCACACTGAGCTCGGACACTGGGCCACAGAAGTCGGCTTCCAGCACCACGCCCAGGCAGGCATAGGCATCCGCACCTTCATTGGCCAGCTCGGTCAGCTGCAGTTGCTCGGGGCGCAACATGATCTGCCCCGCCCCACTGCGCTGTGCATCATGAATAGCAATGCGGCCCAACGCGCACTCGGCCCAGCCTGCAGACAGCTGCGCAGGCAAGACCACGGCCTCACCCAGAAAATTGGCAGTTGCCGGGTCCGTGGGGCGCAAGTACAGGTCCAGCGGGCGCCCCACCTGGGCCAGACGGCCTTCGCGCATCACAGCCACCTGGTCTGCAAATGACAGCGCCTCGGCCTGGTCATGGGTGACCAAAATGGTGGTGATGCCAGCGGACTGCAGCAGTTGGGCTACGGCCTTGCGTGTAGCGGCACGCAGACCGGTATCGAGTGCAGAGAACGGTTCGTCCAGAAGCATCAACCGCGGCCGCAAGGCCAACGCACGTGCCAGCGCCACACGCTGCTGCTGACCACCCGACAGCTCGTGCGGACGACGCTGCAGCATGGCCTTGTCCAGCGCCACCATCTCCATCAACTCGTCAATGCGCTGCGCGCGCTGGGGTGTATGCCGCGGCAAACCAAAGCCTACGTTGTCGGCCACGCTCAGGTGCGGAAACAAGGCTCCATCTTGCGGAACGTAGCCAATGCCGCGCAGGTGCGCCGGCACGATGGCCGGACCGTTGGCCAGCAACTGGTCCCCCAACACCACTCGCCCGGCATCGGGCGCTTCAAAGCCCGCAATGATGCGCAGCAGACTGGTCTTGCCCGACCCCGAAGGGCCGACAATGGCGGTGCGGCTGCCTGCGAGCACCTGCAGGTCAATACCGGCCAGTGCAGTTACGGCGCCATAAGTTTTGTGCACTGCGTGCAGGTCAAGGGTTGTCATCGTCCGGCAATGCGTCTGGATTGGAGATAAAGCAGCCAGGTCAGGGGCAGCGACAGCAGCACCATGATCAACGCATACGGTGCAGCACCAGCGTAGTCAATCTCGCTGCTATGGGACCAGAAAGCGGTAGCCAGCGTCTGCGTGCCATTGGGCGACAGCAGCAGCGTGGCGGTCAATTCGTTGGTAATGGCCAAAAACACCATGGCCACACCCGACGCCGCGCCAGGTGCCGCCAGCCGCATGGTGATCTGCCACAGGGCCTGGGTGGGCGAGCGACCCAGGCTGCGGGCAGCCTGCTCCAGCTCCACCGGCGCCTGGGCAATGCCCGCGCGCAGGCTGACCAGCGCGCGTGGCAAAAACATCAATACATAAGCCAACAATACAGTGACCACGGTTTGGTAAATGGGCAGGGCCACCCGTACCGTGATGGTCACCAAGGCCAGCGCTACCACAATGCCTGGCAAGGAACCCGCCAGGTAGTTGCCGCCTTCCAGCAGGCGCTGCATGCGTCCCGGCGCGCGTATGGAGAGCCACGCCATGGGCACCGCAACCACAGTGGTCAGCAGCGCGCCAGCCAGGGCCAACGACAGGGTTTGCCACAGTGCAGGACCCAGCTCGGGCAGATTCCACACACTGGCACCACCCGCCACCAACCAGCGCGCCAGCGTGACCAAAGGCACGCCCAGCGACAGCACGGCGGTCACCACGGGCAGCAACAGGCACAACGTGGACAGGCGCCCCAAGCGGCTGCGCAGCGGCTGTCGCGCTGAGCCAGAACCGACACGGGCATAGCGCTCGTGCCCGCGGGTTCCCGACTCGAAGCCCAGCAGCACAAAACAACACACCACCAACACACCCGCCAGCATATTGGCGGCGGGGCCGTTGTAGGTGGATTGAAACTGGTCCACGATGGCCGTGGTGAAGGTGTCAAAACGGATCGTCACGTACAGGCCGTATTCGGCCAGCAGATGCAGGCCTACCAGCAAGGCACCACCCCAAATCGCCAAGCGCAACTGCGGCAACACCACACGAAAAAAGACCTCCCACGGGCCTTCCCCCAGCGAGGCCGCAGCATCTTCCATCGCGGGGTCAAGCCTGCGCAGCGCTGCTGCCACCGGCAAATACAGGAACGGGAAATACGCGACCACCGACACCAGCACACCACCACCCAGGCCATGCAAGCCAGGTACCAGGCTGATCCAGGCATAGCTGTGCACAAAGGCCGGCACGGCCAAAGGGGCCGCTGCAAGCCAAGCCCAGATACGCGCACCCGGCAGATCACTGCGTTCGGTCAACCAGGCCAGCGCCACAGCCAACACGACACAGATGGGCACGGTGACCAGCACCAGCAGACCTGTGTTGACCAGCAGTTCACCGACGCGGGGGCGAAACACCAGCGCTGACACCGTGGTCCAGCCTGACTGAATACCCACCCACGCCACAAAGCCCAGTGGAAGCAGAGCAACCAGTGTGACCAGCACCGCGGCAACAGTCACCCAAGACCAACGCCCCGGCCGCGCAATGCGCAGCAAGGGCGTGGAGACGCGGATCGAAGAGGCGGTCAAGACAGGGTCAGAGCAGACCAGCCTGGGTCATCAGGTCAGAGACCTTTTTGCTGTTGAGCTTGGAAGGCTCGACCTTGGGAGCTTGCAGTTCGGCCAAGGGCACCAGATTGCGGTTGGATTGGGCACCTGCGCCCACCGCGTATTCAAACGAGCTACCGGTGCGCAAGATCTCTTGACCACCCTTACCGGTGATCCATTTCACAAAGGCCTGGGCCTCCGATTTGTGCTTGCTGGACGCCAATACGCCACCACCCGAAATGCTGACAAAGGCACCCGGATCTTCGTTGCGGAAGTAGTGGAGCCCGGTTTTCTCGCTGTTCTCACCGGTCTTGGCCATGTCTCCAAAATGGTAGTAGTGGTAAATCAGCGCGCCATCCACTTGCCCGGCGTTTACAGCCTTCATGGCAATGCTATTGCCCTTGAAGGGCACGACGTTCTCTTTCATGCCCTTGAGCCAGGCAGCCGTGGCGGCCTCACCTTTGAGTTCCAGCAGCGCGCTGACGATGGCCTGAAAGTCCGCGCCCGCAGGTGCAGCGCCCCAACGGCCTTTCCACTCCGGGTTGGCCAAGTCGAGCATGGACTTGGGCAACTGCGCTGGCGTGAACTTGGTTTTCTTGTAGACAAACACGGTGCTGCGGGCCGCAATGCCCACCCAGCGGCCGTGGACCGTGCGGTAGTTGGGCGCCACTTGCGCCAAGGTGGCGGGGTCCAGTGGCGCAAACAAGCCAGCGCCATCGACCAACGCCATGGCAGGCGAGTTTTCGGTCAGGAACACGTCGGCCGGCGAATTCGCGCCCTCTTGCACCAGTTGGTTGCCCAGTTCGGTGTCGCCACCGTTGCGCACCGTGACCTTGATGCCCGTTTCGCGGGTGAAGCCGTCCACCCAGGCCTGGGTCAGGCTGGCATGTTGGGCGTTGTACACCACGATGCCTTCAGGTGCGCTTTGCGCAGAGACCCCGAAGGACGCAACAAAGAAACTAGCAGCCAGCGCCGCAGCGCGCACCAACGGAAACGACAATGTATTTTTCATGAGGCAAGCCCGGATCAAGTGGAAGTGGCATGGACGTTGTGATTACAACGCAAATAACAATAATTCGCATTTGTATTGTAATCCGCCCGGCGCTCACTCCACCGTCACGCTCTTCGCCAAATTTCTGGGTTTGTCCACATCGGTGCCGCGTGCGCAGGCCGTGTGGTACGCCAACAGCTGCAAAGGCACCACGTGCAAGAGTGGCGACAACTCACCGTAGTGCTCGGGCATGCGAATTACATGCAAGCCTTCGCCGCTGTCGATGCGGGTGTCGGCATCAGCAAGCACATAAAGCACACCACCACGCGCGCGCACTTCGTGCAGGTTGCTCTTGAGTTTTTCCAGCAGCGCGTCATTGGGCGCCACGGTGACCACTGGCATCTCGCTCGTCACCAGGGCCAGCGGGCCGTGTTTGAGCTCACCCGCGGCATAGGCCTCGGCGTGGATGTAGGTGATCTCCTTGAGTTTCAGGGCACCTTCCATGGCAATCGGGAAGTGCAGGCCACGGCCCAGGAACAGCGCGTTCTCCTTCTTCGCAAAGTCGTCGGCCCAGGCCATGATTTGTGGCTCCAGCGCCAGCACCGCCTGCAATGCAGCAGGCAAATGGCGCATGGCCTTCAGGTGGCGGGCTTCTTCGGCGTCGGTGAGGCGACCCTTGGCCTGGGCCAGGCAAAGAGTTAGCAGGAACAGTCCGGCCAGTTGGGTCGTGAAGGCCTTGGTGGAGGCCACGCCGATTTCCACGCCTGCACGGGTCACATAGGCCAGGCTGCATTCGCGCACCATGGCGCTGGTGGCCACATTGCAAATCGTCAATGTGTGCTTCATACCCAGGGATTGCGCGTGGCGCAGCGCAGCCAGCGTGTCTGCCGTCTCACCGCTTTGGGTGATGGTGACGACCAGCGTGTTGGGGTTGGGCACGGAGTCGCGGTAACGGTATTCACTGGCCACCTCCACATTGCAAGGCACCTTGGCGATGCTCTCTATCCAGTACTTGGCGGCACAGCCGCTGTAGTAGCTGGTGCCGCAGGCCAAGATCAGCACCGAGTCGATCTGCGCAAACACGCGGGCTGCATTGCTGCCAGGCGCGTGGTTGGCCTGTGCATCAAACAGCTCGGGCACGATGCCCTCCACACCTTCCAGCGTGTCGGCAATGGCGCGCGGCTGCTCGAAGATTTCTTTTTGCATGTAGTGGCGGTACGGACCCAGCTCGGCCGCACCGCTGTGCGCGTGCACCGTCTTCACGGGGCGCTGGGCGGGCGCAACGGCCTTGTGCGCCTTGTCGACCAACCAATACTTGCCCAGTTGCACGTCGACCACGTCACCTTCATCGAGGTAGACGATCTGGTCGGTCACACCGGCCAGAGCCATGGCATCGCTGGCCAGAAAGTGCTCTTGCCCGTCTTTACCTACGCCCAGAATCAGTGGCGAACCTGCACGCGCACCGATCAGGCGGTGCGGTTCGTCCTTGCAAAACACGGCAATCGCGTAAGCACCATGCAGCTGGCGCACCGTGCCTTTGACCGCCTCGAACAAATCGCCGTCGTACAGACTGTCAACCAAATGCGCGATGACCTCGGTATCGGTCTGGCTGACAAACACATAGCCCTTGGCCTTGAGGGCAGCACGCAACTCGTCGTGGTTTTCGATGATGCCGTTGTGCACCAAGGCAATGCGCCCAGCGCGCTGGTGCGCGTCGGCACCGCTGCCGTGGCTGAAGTGCGGATGGGCGTTGTGGACGACGGGCGCGCCGTGCGTGGCCCAGCGGGTGTGGGCGATGCCCAGCATGCCTTCAAGCGATCCGCTGGCAACCTGCGCGGCCAGTTCCGACACGCGGGACGTGCTGCGCGCGCGGCGCAAGCCTGGCTTGCCATCCAGGGCATAGACCGCAACACCGCAGGAGTCGTAGCCACGGTACTCCAGCCGCTCCAGGCCTTGCACCAGTACAGGAACAATGTTGCGGGTTGATACCGCGCCGACGATGCCACACATAGACAGTCTCCAATCAAGCAATGGACTGCATGGTAGGCATGCTGCAGAAAAATAGTTGCTCTTATTTTTCTAAAATATGAATTTTTATTTCATAAATTCATTGAATTAATTTTTTATTTCATATATAAACAAAATATGGAATCAATAACTCTGGATGCGATAGACATTTTGCTGCTTGCGCAACTGCAGCGCGATGCCAGCCTGAATAACCAGGAGCTGGCAGAACGCGTGCACACCTCCCCGCCCACCTGCCTGCGCAGAGTTAAGCGCCTGCGCGATGCGGGTTTGATCGAGAAACAAGTGGCCATCTTGCAGCCCGAGCGACTGGCCGCCGTGGTGGGCCACGGACTGACCGCCATCGTGGAAATCACCCTGGACCGGCAAGATGCCGAAGCACTGGCGCAGTTTGAAGCCCGCGTGGCAAACGACACCGCGGTGCAGCAGTGCTACCGCGTCTCCCCAGGGCCGGACTTTTGTCTGGTGGTGCACGCCAGCGACATGCCCAGCTACCAGGCGCTGACGCAACGGCTGTTCACCAGCGACGCCAATGTGCGCAATGTCAAAGCCTTCTTCAGCATCAAGCGCAGCAAGTTTGGCGCGGAGCTACCGCTGGTATAGCACCGCCGCCGCACTGCAACCATTCCCACCGGCGCCCATGGCGTTTGCCAACTGCAGGCGTGTCTGCTCAGTCAGGTAATCCAAAAACACACGGGTCCGTCGCGGCATGAACTGGCGACTGGGCAACGCCGCGTACAGCAATAGCTGACCGGCAATCCACGGCGAAATCACCCGCACCAACTCCCCCGTCGCTAAAAAGGGCGCGACCAGTTCCACGGTGGTGGGGGCAATGCCGGCACCATCCAAGGTCGCTCGGATCAGGGTTTCGATGTGGTTAGACCACACCACGGGCATCACCGGAACATCCACATGCTCCTCCGGGCGCTCACCATGTTTGAGTCGCCATTGGCGCAAGCCCATGGCACTGCCGCGAATGCCCAGACAGTCGTGCTGAGTCAGGTCCGCAGGCTGCAGTGGTGTGCCGCGGCGCTTGAGGTACTCAGGTGAGGCCACGAACACCGCCTGGGTGGTCGCAATTTTGCGCGCCACCACGTCTCCGTCATACGCTTCGTTGGCGGTGAACAGGGTCACGTCGTGGCCCTCGATGGGGGGCTCCATGAAGGACTCCACCTGCAGGTTGAGCGTGATCTTGGGGTACAAGCCCCTGAAGCCTGCAATCAGTGGGGCCAACACATAGGTGGCCAGCACGGGGGTCGCCAGCACATGCAACTCGCCCGAGAGCTCCTGGGTGTGCTGGTTGGCCAGAATGTCCGCCTCATCGATGTCCTGGAGAATCGCGCGTACCCGCCCCAGATAGGACTCGCCGGCCTCACTCAATGAGATTCGGCGGGTGGAACGGTGCAAGAGGCGGGTGCCCAAGTGCTCTTCCAGATCCGCCACCAGGCGCGTGACCACCGCAGGCGACATGTCCATCGCCCGCGCTGCCGCAGCGAAGCCGCCCTCATCGATCACCCGCTGAAATACGCGCATCGAAAGTAGTCGGTCCATGGGGCACTCCAAAACGATATCAAGCCATCATTGTTGCCAAAACAGCAATGTACATGTGCTGCGCACGCTGTTTATCTTTTGAATTAGAAATTTTACAGTTCATCCCATCGACGAGACGAATGATTTAACCGCCCCATCGATGCTGTTCAGACGGTGTGATGCCCGCCAGAGCGGATTCTTCTAAACCTTGAAAGGAACTTCATCATGAACAAGACATCTTTTGCCGCTATTGCTATCGCTCTGACAACTTTGGTGGCTGGCCAAGCCATGGCTGCAGACCAAGCCAATGACACCAAAACCACCGAACAAGTCGCCGTGGCCACCAAAGCCGCCGCCAAGCCTGTCGCAGAAACCAAGGGCAAAGAATCTGCTGATCCTTTTGCCGAATACGACAAAATCAAGAAGTGGTAAGCACCAGGACTGCCGTCGCGCAGTAACCTGACTACGCTACAAGGCCCGGCATGTCCGGGCTTTTTTTTGTGCCGGGGAAAGACAGCGTCACCACACAGCCCGTGGGCACCGCCGCCTGGATGCGAAGTGCAGCGCCCATGCGTTGCGCAGCTTTGGCGGCCAGCGCCAGCCCCACACCCAATCCTGGGAACGGTTTGTTGCCATGCAAACGCCCAAACATGCGCAAGGCCAAGTCAGCGTCTGGCGCTGCAAAACCTGCACCATTGTCACGAACCTCCAGAGCCCATGGACCAGACGCCTCCCGCTGGACGCGCACCCAGACACGCGCGTCTGCCTCAGGCAGCAAAGCAGTGAATTTCCAAGCGTTGTCCAACACCGCACTTAACACTACACGCAACAGCGTTGCATCCACCACGACCATGGCCTCCGGCAGGTCTATCTCCAGCGCCAACTGGCGAGGCGCACCACGATGCACCAGTGCCGCCACCACATCGTCCAACACCGCTTTCAGGTCCACGGGCCCAGGAGCCGGCGGCAAGGTTCCAACCCGTGACAACTCCAGCAGCGCGTCCAGCATGGCGCCCAGGTGCTTGGCCGAATCCGTGATGGTGGCCAAGAACCCCTGCACTTCGGCATCCAGTTGCGGGCCGGCATCTTCCTCCACCAAGTGAGCGTAGGACACGATATGCCGCAACGGCGCACGCAAGTCGTGCGAGACGGCATAGGCAAAGTCCTGCATCTCACGCCGCACGGCTGCGAGTTCGGCTTCGAGTTCGGCAATGCGTGCTTGGGGGTCTGACATGCGGGACTCAAAAAGTGAATCAGGCCTTGGGCTTTTTGGCAGGCCGCGCCCAGTTGGCAATGCTGACCTGTTTGCCACGCGCCACGCTCAGGGCGCCGGGTTCGGTGTTCTTGGTGATGGTGGAGCCGCCGCCCACCGTGCCACCAGCACCGATGGTGACCGGCGCCACCAGCACGCAGTTGCTGCCCACATGCACATCGGCCTCAATCACCGTGCGGTGCTTATTGGCGCCGTCGTAGTTGGCCGTGATACTGCCGGCGCCGTAGTTGACACGCTCACCCACCGTGGCGTCGCCCAGGTAAGCCAGGTGGTTGGCCTTGGCGCCCTTAGCCAGGGTGGAGTTTTTCACTTCCACAAAATTGCCGATGTGTACCTCGGCCCCCAGCTTGGCACCGGGGCGCAGTCGGGCAAAGGGACCGATGAGCGCGCCTGCCCCCACGGTCACGCCCAGCTTTTCACCGTCAATGTGGGTGAACGGGTGAATCACCGCACCAGCCTCGATCACCGCATTGGCGATCACGCAGTGTGCACCGATGGACACGCCCTCGCCCAGACTCACCTGACCCTGGAAGATGCAGTTGATGTCGATGCTCACGTCGTGCGCGCAGAGCAAATCCCCGCGCACATCAATGCGCGCCGGGTCGGCCAATCGCACACCCTCTTCCATCAGGCGGTGCGCCTGACGCAGCTGGTAGGCGCGTTCCAGCTCGGCCAGTTGCACCGGACTATTGACGCCGGCCACCTGCGCGGCGTCGTCGATCTTGTGGGCCACTACAGCTACACCGTCCGCCACCGCAAACTTCACGATATCGGTCAGGTAGTACTCCTTTTGCGCATTCTGGTTGTCCAGGCGGGCCAGCCAGCGTTTGAGCAGGGCGGCTGGTACGGCCATGATGCCGCTGTAAATCTCGGTGATCTGGCGCTGTGCCTCCGACGCATCCTTGTGTTCCACAATGGCCTGAACCGCATCGCCGGTGCGCACAATACGGCCGTAGCCCGTAGGGTCGAGTTGCTCCAGCGTCAACAGCGCCAGCTTGTCGCCACCGCAGACCGTGATCAGGTGGAACAGGGTGTCGGGTTGCGTCAACGGGACATCACCCGACAGCACCACCACCACGCCATCGTCAGCCAGAGCCGGTACGGCTTGTTGCACTGCGTGGCCGGTGCCGAGTTGCGGCTCCTGGCGCACAAAATTTAAATCAAAATCGGCCGCAACCCCCGTATTCATTGTGCAGGCTGCTTCTACTTCCATAGCACCGTGGCCGGTGATGACCACCACCTTGCGCGCCAGCAATTGGGCTGCGGTGTCCAGCACATGCTGCAGCAGCGGCCGCCCGGCCAGCGTGTGCAGGACCTTGGGGGTCTTGCTCTTCATGCGTGTGCCTTTGCCCGCCGCCATAATGACCACGTCCACTGCGGCGCGCTGGGCGTCTTGCCCAGAACTTTGCCCGGAAACCTGAAAACTAGAAGTCACAACATGCCCCTGCTGATGTCTGCATTGCCAAATGATGCGCGCTCGCCGCTGCGTGTGAGCGGCCTGCGCTGGTGCGCCATTATCGGGCTGCTCATGGCGTCGCTGGTGCTGGGTGGCTGCAGTGCGCTGCGCCTGGCCTACAACAACGCGCCCGACTTCACCTACTGGTGGCTGGATGGCTACTTCGATTTCGACGGCTCCCAAAGCCTGCGCCTGCGCAACGACCTGAAAAGCCTGCAGGACTGGCACCGCCAGGGCGAGTTGCCCCAACTGGCCGAAACGCTCAAAAACCTGAACACCGCCGCCCCCCAAGCGGTAGTACCCGAGCAGGTCTGCAAGCTCAGCACCTACCTGGAAGAGCGCGTGCAAGCCGTGCTGGACCGGGCCGCGCCCACCGCCGTGGCACTGGCGCCCAGCCTGACGGTGGCGCAGCTAGACCACCTGACCCGCGCGCTGGACAAGCGCAACCGCGAATGGCGCGAAGAGTGGCTGGACGGCACGCCGGAGCAGCGCAATGACCGCCGCCTGAAGAAACTGGTAGAGCGCGCCGAAGGTTTTTATGGCCGCGTGAGCGACGAACAGCGGGCGCTGCTGCAAAGCCAGATGGACACCTCAGCCTTTGATGCCAGCCTGCAGTACCGCGAAATCCTGCGCCGCCAGCAGGATGTGCTGCAAACCCTGCGCGCCCTGCGAGCCAGCAACCCCGCAGAGATCCATGTGCAGGCCGAGGTGCGCGCTCTGGTGGCGCGCAGCCTGCAGTCGCCCGACCCCGTGTTCCGGCAGTACACCGACCGGGTACGCACCCAGGCCTGCAGCGCCATTGCCGCCTTCCACAACAGCACCAGCGCCAGCCAGCGCAGCAAGCTGCAGCAAACCCTGCAAGGCTACGAAGCCGATGTCCGCGCGCTGATGGCGCGCACCTAACCCCCGTCCCACGCCATGGCCATTCAGAACCCCGACTTTGCCGACTACTGCTGTGAACTTTTGAGTGGCCTGGGCCCCTGTGTGGCCAAGCGCATGTTTGGGGGCTGGGGCATCAGTGTGGACGGGCTCACCGTGGCCATTTTGGCGAACCTGGGCGGTGGCGACACGCTGTGGCTCAAGGCCAGCGCCGACACACAGGCCCAGTTTGAAGCCGAAGGCTGCCCACGTTTCAGCTATGGCTCCAAGACCGGCACGCGCGGCATCAACTACTACGGCGCCCCGGCCGACGCAATGGAGTCGCCCGCCCTGATGCTGCCCTGGGCACGCCTGGCGATGCAGGCCGCCTTGCAGGCCAAGAAACCGGCGGCACGGCCCAAGGCACCGGCCAAAGCAAAGAAAACCGCCCAAAAGCGAAACCCGCCGCCGGGCCGCCCCAAGGCGGGTTAGCCCCCGCGGGGGGCAGCGACCCGCGCAGCGGCGGAGCGTGGGGGCCACATTACGTCGGCCAAACAATCCCGTGGTCGTTGAGGATGGTGTCCAGCGGCATGTCGTGCGGCTCGGGCTCAAAGTCATCCACAAAGTCGGTGCCAAAGCCCAGCCCCACCGTGAACGGCTTGGGGCTCAGGCTGCCCAGCATGCGGTCGTAAAAGCCACCGCCATAGCCTAGCCGGTAGCCACCCGCGCTGTAGCCCACGCAAGGCACAAACAGCAGCGTGGGCACGATCAACTCCGTGTCCTTGGGCTTGGGAATGCCGTAGGCATCTTCTTCCATGGGGCAGCCCGGGTACCAGGCGTGGAAGGTCATGGTCTTGTGTTCGCGGTTCACCACCGGCAGGCCAATGCGGCGCGGCTGGGGCTGGTCGATCAGTTCACCGTCTTCCTTCCAGCGGTGCAGGGCGGGCAGCGGATCAAACTCGCCCTTGATGGGCCAGTAGGCACCAATCACCGCGTCGGGCCGGCCCACCAGCCAGATGCGCATCACGCGCTGTAACAAATCAGCCCGCTGTAGGCGGTCCGGCAGGTTCAGGCGTTGTTCCAGAAGCGCCTTGCGAAGGGCTTTCTTTTGCGCGGCTTTGCTATCGTCTGAGTTGTCCATAATCCCCACATGCAGTTTTCAGTCATTCTGACATCCTTGGCGCTCACCAGCGCGCTGGTGTCCTCCGTTCTCGCTCCAGCATACGCCCAGGCGCGTGACCTTCCCCGCGATTCCGCCCGTGCCGACGAGGTGGTGCTGGACATGGCGCAAGCCTATAAACAGCGCGACCGCAAACGCCTCACCGCCCTGCTGCCGCAGCTGCGCACGCACCCGCTGGAGCCCTGGGCAGCCTACTGGGAACTCTCGACCCGGCTGTACGATGCCAGCCCCAACGACATCCAGGACTTTTTGAACCGCCACAGCGGCACCTACCAGGAAGACCGGCTTCGCGCAGAATGGTTGCTGCAGCTGGGCCGCAACCGCGACTGGGACACTTTCAACCGCGAGTACCCGCTGTACCGCATGGGCGACGACCGCTCGGTGCGCTGCTACGGCCTGCTGGCCAGCTACACCACCCAGGGCGCAGACGTTACCAATGCGGTGCAGGACACCTGGCTTTCGCTCAAAGACGCCGACGAAGCCTGCGGCAGCGCTGCCGGCCAGCTGATCAAGGACAAAAAGCTCAACACCCACGTCGCCTGGGTGCGCGCCCGCCTGGGCATGGAGAACGACAAACTGCGCATCGCCACCCAGGCTGTGGCGCTGATGGACCCGGACTGGGTCAAGACTGTCAACTCCATCTACCTGAACCCCGGCAAATACCTCAACGACAAGCTCACCGCACTGCGCCCACAGACGCGCGAACTGGTGTCGCTGGCGCTGATCCGCCAGGCCTTTCTGGAGCCGCTGGACGCTGCGGTGGAAGTGGAAAAACTGCGCTGGAAAGCCCAACTCACGCAGGAAGAGCGCAGCTGGATCTGGGGCGTGATCGGCAAACGTGCCGCACAACGTCTCTCGGACGATGCACTGGGCTACTTTGCCAAGGGTCAGTTTGCGCAGATGCATGAAGACCACCTGGTCTGGGCCGCGCGCGCTGCGCTACGCGCCGGGCGCTGGGCCCAGGTCGCCGATGCCATCGCCGCCATGCCAGAGGGCCTGCGCAACGACCCCACTTGGGTCTACTGGCGCGCCCGCGCCCAGCTGGCCCGCGCCAGCACCGACGTGGCCCGCACGGAGGCACTGCGCCCGCTGGAAAACATCGCCAGCGTCAAAGGCTTTTACGAAATGCTGGCACTGGAAGAGCTGGGCTACAAGGTGATCGCCCCGACCCGCCCCTTGCCCCCGACGCTGGAAGAAAAAGACACGGCCAAGGCCAACCCCGGCTTGGCACGCGCGCTTTACGCCATCCAGATCGGCCTGCGCACCGAGGGCGTGCGCGAGTGGAACTACACCACCAACCTGCACGCCCGGGGCGGCATGGACGACCGTGGCTTGCTGGCCGCCGCCGACCTGGCCTGCAAAAACGAGGTGTGGGACCGCTGCATCAACACCAGCGAACGCACCAAGGGTGTGATCGACCTGGAACAGCGCTTCCCCATGCCGTTCAAGTCCGCCGTCATGGCGCGCACCCAGATGATCGGCCTGGAGCCCGCCTATGTGTATGGCCTCATCCGCCAGGAAAGCCGCTTCATCATGGACGCCAAATCGGGCGTGGGCGCCTCTGGTCTCATGCAGGTCATGCCCGCCACGGCACGCTGGACCGCCAAGAAGATTGGCCTGACCGACTTCCAGGCCCACCAGATCACCGACCGCGACACCAACATCGCCATCGGCACCGGTTACCTCAAGCTGGTGCTGGACGACTTTGGCGGCTCCATGGCCATGGCCGCGGCCGCCTACAACGCCGGCCCCGGCCGACCCCGCCTGTGGCGCGGCCAGACCGGCAGCCCCACGGTAGAGGCCGCCATCTGGGCCGAAAACGTGCCGTTCACCGAGACCCGCGACTACGTGAAGAAAGTGCTGGCCAACACCACGCTGTATGCCGCGCTGATCACCGGCCAACCCCAGTCGCTCAAGGCGCGCCTAGGCACCGTGGGCCCGCGCGATACGTCCACGCCCGACCCCGGACTGGAACTGCCCTGAACCCGACCCCAGGGCGTCCACATCAATGGGCGCCCTTTTTTTCATCAATGAAAATGCCAGGGTCTTTTACGATGGCAGTCCTACAACCAAGGTGACCCATGCCCCAGCTCTACATCGGTAACAAAAACTACTCCTCCTGGTCCATGCGCCCCTGGGTGCTACTCAAGCAGGCCGACATTGCGTTTGACGAGGTAATGGTCCGCTTCGACTCGTTCGACAGCGGCTCTCAATTCAAAACCACCCTGAGCAAACACACGCCCACCGGCAAGGTACCGTTGCTGGTGGACAGTGATTTGGCTGTGTGGGACACCCTGGCCATTGCCGAGTACCTGGCGGAGCAATACCCCGACAAGCAGCTCTGGCCCCAAGACAAGGCCGCCCGAGCCCGCGCGCGCAGCGTCTGTGCCGAAATGCACTCCGGCTTTACCGCACTGCGCGGCAACTGCCCCATGAATGTGGAAGCCAACCTGACCACCGCGGGCGCACTGATCTGGCGTGACAAGGCCGGCGTGCGGGCCGACGTGGCGCGCCTGGTCGCCATGTGGGAAGGCCTGCTGGACCAGTACGGCGGCCCGCTGCTGTTTGGCCAGTTCACCGTGGCTGATGCCTACTTTGCCCCGGTCTGCACACGCCTGAAAACCTACGCCCTGCCGCTGCCAGCCAAGGCAACGGCCTATGTGGACCGTGTTCTGGCCCTACCCGGCGTGAAGGCCTGGACTGATGCGGCGCTGGCCGAAAAAGACTTTCTGGTCTTTGATGAGCCTTACCGGCTTGCGCCCTGACACCCATGCCCGCCGACCGCACGCCCCTCACCATCCCCGGCCAGACCTACCTGGTGGGCGGCGCCGTGCGCGATTCGCTCTTGGGCCTGCCGGTGAAGGACCACGACTGGGTGGTCGTGGGTGCCACGCCGCAGGCCATGCTGGACGCCGGCTTTGTGGCCGTGGGCCGCGACTTTCCGGTCTTCCTGCACCCGCACAGCAAAGAGGAATACGCGCTGGCCCGCACCGAACGTAAAACGGCACCGGGCTACCGCGGCTTTGCGGTGCACGCCGAACCCGGCGTGACACTGGAAGAAGACCTGGCCCGGCGCGACCTTACTATCAATTCCATAGCTGCTCGCGCAGATTCTACGGGGGCTAGCGGCTCATTTGACACCAAAACCCTGGTAGACCCCTTCCACGGCCAGGGCGACATCGCCCAGCGCGTGCTGCGCCACGTGACGCCCGCCTTCCGCGAAGACCCGGTGCGCATCCTGCGGCTGGCACGCTTTGCCGCGCGCTTCACCGATTTCACCGTGGCTTCTGAGACCACGGAGCTCATGCAAACCATGGTGAACGAGGGCGAGGTAGACCATCTGGTGCCCGAGCGCGTGTGGCAGGAGCTGGCCACCGGCCTCATGGAAGCCCAGCCCGCACGCATGTTTGCGGTGCTGCGCAGCTGCGGCGCGCTGGTGCGCCTGTTGCCCGAGCTGGACCGCCTGTGGGGCGTGCCGCAAAGCCCACAGCACCACCCCGAGGTGGACACCGGCGTGCACGTGATGCTGGTGCTGGACCGCGCCGCCCAGCTGGGCGCGCCGCTGGCCGTGCGCTTTGCCTGCCTGGGCCACGACCTAGGCAAGGGCACCACGCCGACCGACGTGCTGCCCCGCCACATTGGCCACGAGGAGCGCAGCGAGCGCCTGCTCAAAACCGTATGCCAACGCCTGCGCGTGCCCACCGACTGCGCCGAGCTGGCCGAGGTGGTGGCGCGCGAGCACGGCAACATCCACCGCTCTGGCGAACTCAACGCAGCCGCCGTGGTACGCCTCTTGGAGCGCTGCGACGCCTTCCGCAAACCCCAGCGCTTCGCCCAAGTGCTGCAGGCCTGCCAGTGCGACGCCCAGGGCCGCCTCGGCATGACCGACGCCCCATACCCCCAGGCCGACCGCCTGGCCGCCGCGCTGCAGCGCGCACAGGCAGTTGCTACAGATTTAGTAGCTGCTCGCGCAATATCCACGGGGGCTAGCGGCCCAAAAATAGGCCAAATGATCCAGGCGGCGCGCACCGAAGCCGTCGCGCAAGGACTCTAGACACCGCGCTTTCCCCCTCCCTGCTACGCCAACTGCCTTGGTATGCTCGGCCCATGGCCCATTTACTGATTGTTGAAGACGATGAATTGCTGCGCGACGGCCTGTGTGCGCAGCTGGTCCACGCCGGCCATAGCGTGAGCAGCGCCAGCGATGGCGCGCAGGCCCAAAGCCTGCTGGAAGGCAACCGCTTTGACGGCGTGGTGCTGGACCTGGGCTTGCCGCTGATTGACGGCATCAGCGTGCTGCACTGGATACGCCAGCGCCTGACCGCCCTGCCCGTGCTGGTGCTCACCGCGCGCGACGGCGTGGACGACCGGGTGCAAGGCCTGAACGCCGGCGCCGACGACTACCTCACCAAACCCTTCAACATGGCCGAGCTGCTGGCCCGGCTGCAGGCCATGCTGCGCCGCTCGCGCCTGCCGGCCTTTGGCGGCTCGCTGGAGGTGCAAAGCAGCTCCAGCAAAAACCTGCGCCTGGACCCCGTGCTGCCCCTGGCCTGGCTGGGCGAAGACCCCATGGACCTGACCCAGCGCGAGTGGTCGCTGCTGTCGCTCTTGGTGAACAACATGGGCCAGGTGGTGGGCCGCGAAGACGTGCTCGCTGTGTGGCAAACGCAGCCACAGGATGGCGCGGCCGTGGGCTCGAACGCGCTGGAGGTGTATGTGCACCGCCTGCGCCGCAAACTGACCGACAGCGGCCTGAACATCCGCAACGTGCGTGGCCTGGGCTACATGCTGGAAACCGACAGCGCATGAGCGCTCCGGCCCGCTTCTCGCTCAAGCGTCAGCTGCTGGTGTGGCTGCTGCTGCCCCAGCTGGTGCTGTGGCTCATGGGCGGGGTGCTGGCCTTTCGGGTGGCGCTGTCCTATGCCGAGAAAACCATTGACCAGTCACTGACCCAATCCGTGCGCTCGTTGGCGCGCCAGGTCAAACCACTGGGCTCGGGCCTGTTGATTGACTTTCCGCGCGCCGCACAAGACATCATGGAGCAAGACCCCAGCGACCGGGTGGCCTACATGGTGTCCTCGCCACCCGGCAGCTTTTTGCTGGGCAACACCAAGATACCCGCCATGCAGCCCGACCTCTATATGCCCGACAACGAGCCACGGCTCTACGAGGTGGTGCTGGATGGCAAGCCCATGCGCGTAGCGTCCATGGACCTGAGCTTTGGCGACGGCTTTACCGACCAGCGCATGCGTGTGCAGGTGGCCAAGAGCCTGGTGGTGCAGCAGCGCATTGCGCGCGAGCTGGTGCGCGATGTGCTGTTCCCCCTGCTGCTGCTGGGCGCGGTGCTCAGCGTGCTGGTGTACGAGGGCATACGCCGCGGCCTGGCCCCCTTGGAGCGGCTCGAGGCCCAACTGGCACACCGCACCACGGCATCTCTCTCCCCCATCGAGATGACCCAAGCGCCAGAGGAGGTGCACTCGCTGGCCAATGCGCTGAACCAGCTGCTCACCACGCTGCGCCGCAGCCTGAGCCAGGAGAAACGCTTTTTGAACGACGCCGCACACCAGCTGCGCACGCCGCTGGCCGGCCTGATCAGCCAGACCGAGCTGGCCATGCAGGAAAAAGACCCCGAAGCCCTGCAACAGCGCCTGGCCAAAGTGCACACCGGCGCCCAGCGCAGCGCCCACCTGGTACACCAGTTGCTGTCGCTGGCGCGCACAGAGGCCGAAGTCACCCTGCACCCGGTAGACGCCGCAGCGCTGGCACGCGAGGTGGCGCGCGAATGGACGCCACGCGCGATGGCCGCGGGCGTAGACCTGGGCTACGAAGGCGAAGACGCGGTGATGGTGCCAGCCGACAAACTGCTGCTGCGCGAGGTGCTGAGCAACCTCATCGACAACGCGCTGCGCTACGCAGGCAAGGGCAGCAACGTGACCCTGCGCACCGAGGTGCGCGACGGCTTGTGTTTTCTGGAAGTGGAAGACAACGGCCCGGGCCTATCGGCCGAGCACCTGGAACGTGTGTTCGAACGCTTCTGGCGCGCCAGCGAGTTACCCGGCGGCTGCGGGCTGGGTCTGTCCATCGTGGCCGAGATTGCCAAACGCCACCGCGGCACGGCCACGGCACGCACCACGCTGCCGCATGGGTTGACGATTAGTTTGCAGCTGCCGTTGCAGGGGTGATGGCGGGCTGCTTTGCGGGGCGGAAGCAGACGTTCGAAAATTCACCAAAATGAATGAAAGGGACTTCCCCGTCCCGAGCAAGCCGCACGCCAAGAGGGTTGCGGTTTACGGCAACTCAGTGCCATGATGGAGAGGTCACCGAAAGACCGGCCAAATTTGATTCAAAAATTTGGGCGAAATTTACAACCCCCTATCGCGACTGCCTCAGCAGGCGGTTCAGTCCAACATGGTTTATCAGCCGCGAGAGGCGTTCGTGGTTTCTACGAGCATTGCAGCGCGGCTGATAAACGCTAATCGTTAGGCTTCATATGCTGTCTTCTGCATTTTTCTTCTTGGCCGCAAAGGTGATCTTCTTCCTTCGGGCGCTAGCGCCATTCCTTCAGCAACGTGATCGTCAAACGCAGAAGACCAAACTCCTTTCAGCTTTGTCGTCGCTAAAACAAATGAAATTCGGCGAGCTTGCGACGAAGGCAATTGGTCTAGCGGACAAAACGTTTAACACAGTTGGGGGGAGCAAGATACTTTCGGCCTCCTATGTAATCCGGTGTGCTGCAATCGGGTTGAGCCTTGGAGTACTGCTCTCAGCTTTCGCTTTGATATTTATTGCTAATGATTTCGCACAAGCTGTACTCATTGTGCAAAAGCACTATTGGTGGCAGTTCATATTTCTGCCAAGCGTGTTTACGGCCACTTTCCTTGCACCAGTAGATATAGCTTGCGCCCACCTCTTAGTCCGTTGGGGGGCAAAAGGAAAGACAACTCGCACCTATATTGCTCTCATTGCTGCGCTGCCATTGGCTTATGCCCTATGGGCCGTTGGCGCTGGGTTGGCTGCAATAGTTGGATTTCTCGTTTCCAGTAACCTATTTATTCCGTCGTTCGTCTGGAATCGAATCGTTGTCGCATTCTTCAATCCGATCCAAAGTTCGGGATCTATGCAGCTTGGAACGCATTGGTTTTCCTATGGACTGCTCGCTGCTTCCAGCGCTCTTTCATCGTTTCTGGTATCCGCAATGTTCCTCGTTGCGGCACTGCTCAGGACTTTCCCTGCACCTCTGCAAAGAACTGTCGCAGCCCCGATATTCTGGGCACTGGACGCGCTCAACTGGCTGGATCGGAAAAAGATAAATGCTCCAATACAAGTTCTTTCATGGTCAATTGCTGTCGTGCTGCTTGTCTGCGCAGCCATCTTTGACCTAATTGGTTTTTGAGTACGATCACATGAAACCTAACTTTTCGTTGCATGGGATGCCCCGCCTATCGGCGGCGGCGCCCTGAACTCAAACGTTGAGGCTGTAGAAAAACTCATCCAGAGAAATCCCCTATGAATTGCACCAAAAATCGACGCATCAGAACGGCGTATATGCCACGATCTCGGGCAAGGGAAGGGTGCAAGTACCCTCGAAATCGCGCTACCGCAGCGCACGCGATAGTTTTTTTACAGCCTCGTTAGATCGCTCTATGACCATCACCGAAGTAGTCGCAGTCCTGGGTCTTGCATCTGGCGTTGCGGGCACCGTCCTTGGCGTGATGAACTACTTGCGTGATCGTGCAAGTGTTCAGGTATCGCTTCAATGGGACATGAAGAGCTTTGGCGCGCCGGAGTACGACGAGAACAAGTTCTGGGGTGTTGTAACTGTCACGAACGTCGGACGCCGCCCCATCCACGTGAGCCACGTCGCTCTTCGCCTGCCGAAGGGACTGGACGACACCCACCTTCTGATCAGCGACGGAATTCGAGGCAAAACACTCTCCGAGGCCGCACCGTCGGAAATCCACGTGGTGACCCAGGATGGCATGGAGATATACGCTAAGTACTGGGACAAAATCGTGGCCCAAGTTAGCGATTCGAATGGACACGAATGGAAATCGAAGCCTGTGAAGAAACGCCCCTCGTGGGCGGGCGAAGGAAAGTGAGCGCCCAGCAATATAACGAGTCGATCGACTGGGACGTCCTATCGGCGGGCTTCGCCCACATACTGTCCGCTAGACATCTTCGATGTTAACGACTGCTTTCGAGCGCTGCGAAAGTCGACTTTCAGTTTTTTGAAGAAATAAAAAAAACCGGACTTCCCTACAGGGACAGCCCGGCGCTTCAGTTCTTCGCCTGCGGAATTACGCGTCTAGACGCACACCCGTCGTAGTGCCAAACCAGTTGACGTTGGCAGGGCTGACTTCCAGGCCGACCTGGTCACCGGCTTTCCACTGACTCTTGGGGGCGGTGCGCACTGTCACATCGCCCGCGGCGGTCTTCACTACCACGTAGGTGTCTGCCCCCGTGGGCTCAACCACCATCACCTCACCGCGCCAGGAGGCATCGGACACCAGGTGCACATGCTCGGGGCGCACGCCCAACGTAGCGTCGCCCACTGCGGGCGTGGCCAGTTGCAGGGTGCTGCCGTTGAAAACAAAACGACCTTGCGCACCCGCGGCTTCCACATGGCCCTTGATCAGGTTCATAGTGGGCGAGCCGATGAAGCTGGCCACATAGGTATTAGCCGGGCGGCTGTAGATATCGTCGGGCGTGCCGATCTGCTGCAGGATGCCGTCCTTCATCACCGCAATGCGGCTACCCAGGGTCATGGCCTCGATCTGGTCGTGCGTCACATACACGCTGGTGATGCCGGAGACCTGGTGCAGGCGCTTGATTTCGGCGCGCATTTCCACGCGCAGCTTGGCGTCCAGGTTGGACAGGGGCTCGTCAAACAGGAACAGTTGCGGGTCACGCGCCAGGGCACGGCCCATGGCCACGCGTTGGCGCTGGCCACCGGACAGTTGCGCAGGGCGGCGGTCCAGCAGGTGCTCGATCTGCAGCATGGCGGCTACTTCGGCAATGCGCTTCTTGCGCTGCTCCAGCGGCACCTTGCGCATTTCCAGTGCGAAGCCAATGTTGTCGGCCACGCTCATGGTGGGGTAGAGCGCGTAGCTTTGGAACACCATGGCAATGTCGCGCTGGGCGGGGGCTACGCCCACCACGTTTTTGCCGGCAATGCGCAGTTCGCCTTCAGACGGCTCTTCCAGACCCGCAATGATGTTCAGCAGGGTCGACTTGCCGCAGCCCGAGGGGCCAACCAAGATCAGGAATTCGCCGGGAGCAACATCAATTTCGATCTTCTTGAGAACTTCGACGGCTTTGTCACCTTTGCCGAAAACTTTGCGGATGCCTGCGATTTGAAGAGAAGCTGCCATTTTTTATCCTTTCACCGCGCCGGCGGTGAGACCTTTCACAAAATATTGACCTGCGAGTACGTAGACGAGCATGGTGGGGAGACCGGCAATCACGGCGGCAGCCATGTCGACGTTGTAGCTTTTCACGCTGCTGGAGGTGTTGGCCATGTTGTTCAAGCCCACGGTGATGGGCTTGCTGTCGGCACCGCTGAAGGCCACGCCGAACAGGAAGTCGTTCCAGATGTTGGTGAACTGCCAGATGAGCGTCACCATGAGGATGGGGGTGGACATGGGCACCACGATGCGGAAGAAGATGCGCCAGAAGCCCGCGCCGTCAATACGCGCCGCATTCACCAGCTCTTTGGGGATGGCTGTGTAGTAGTTGCGGAAGAACAGCGTGGTACCGGCCAAACCTGCAATGCAGTGCACCAGGATCAGACCACCCAGCGAGCTGGACAGGCCCAGGAAACCGAGCACCTGGCTCATGGGCAACAGCACCACCTGGAAGGGCATGAACACGCCGAACAACATGAAGCCGAACAGCACCTCGCTGCCCTTGAACTTCCACATACTCAGCACGTAGCCGTTGATGGCGCCCCATGCGGTGGAGATGAGCACGGCCGGCACGGCCATGATGACGGAGTTGACAAAGTAGGGCTGCAGGCCGCGGCAATCTACGCCGGTACAAGCGGCAGACCACGCCAGTTTCCACGAGTCAAAGTTCAGACCGTACGGCAAGCTCAGCAGGTTGCCCGAGCGGATTTGCTCGGCGTCCTTGAAGGACGTGGCCAACATCACATAGAGCGGCGCGAGGAAGAAGAAGGCGGCGATGAGCAGAACGCCGTAGATCAGGATGCGGGGGAGGTTTTTGGACAACATAGGTTTCGATCGTGGTGTGACGGTCGTGGATTAGCGGTCGTGCGGTTTGGAGCGCAATTCGCTGTACAGATAGGGCACCACGAGGGCGGCCACAAAGGCCAGCATCATGGTGGCGCTGGCGGCGCCCAGGCCGATCTGGCCGCGTGTGAAGCTCATGGTGTACATGAAGGTGGCGGGCACGTCCGACGAGAAACCGGGGCCACCGGAGGTCAGCGCCATGACCAAGTCAAAGCTCTTGATGGACAGGTGGGAGAGCACCAGCACGGTGGAGAACACCACGGGGCGCAGGATGGGCAAAATGATGCGCCAGTAGATGCGGGGCAGCGAGGCGCCATCGATCTGGGCGGCCTTGATGATGCTGTCGTCAATGCCGCGCAGGCCGGCCAAAGACAAGGCCATGGCAAAGCCAGCGGACTGCCAGATGCCGGCAATCACGACGCAGTAAATGGCGGTCTCGGACTGCACCAGCCAGTCAAAACTGAAGCTGGCCCAACCGATGTCGTGCATGAGTTTTTCCAGGCCCAGGCTGGGGTTCAAGATCCATTTCCAGGCGGTACCGGTCACGATGAACGAGAGCGCCATGGGGTACAGGTAGACGGTGCGCAGCACGCCTTCAAAGCGAATTTTCTGGTCCAGAAAAATCGCCAGGCCCATGCCCAAAATCATGGAGCCGCCCACGTACAGCAAGCTGAAAAGGCCCAGATTTTTGAGCGCCACGTACCAGCGGTCCATCTCCCACAGGCGTACGTACTGCTCCAGCCCCACAAACTCGTCGTAGTTGGGCAGCATGCGCGAGCCAGTGACGGAGAGCACGCCATTCCAGATCATGAAGCCATAGATGAAGGCGAAGCCGAGCACGAAGCCCGGGGCGATCACCAGCTTGGGTAGGATGTTTTCAAGGGTTTTCATAAGCTTTATTTCTGTTTGGGGGCGCTCACCGCCAACAGCTTGGACAGAGTTTCGTTCACTGTCAATTTGTCGTTATTCCAGAACTCGGACACGGCCGAGCGCATGCTAGCCTGCTGGGCAGACGACAGTGCCATGCCATGGGCCACCGAAGGCACCAGCGTGCCACTGACAGACGTGGCCACAAAGTCCTTGCTGGAGGTCTTGGCACATTCGTCAAACTTGTCCATGGGCATGTTCAGGCGCACGGGGATGGAGCCCTTGCGCAGATTGAATTTCTCTTGAAAGTCTTTGCCCATCAACAGGTAGGCCAGGTAGCCCTGGGCCTTTTGCGCCTCCCAGCTCTTGAGCTGGAACATGGCAAACGAGTCCACGTTGAAGGTGTAAGCCTTTTCGGTGCCGGGCGCTGCCGAGCAAGTGAAATCCTTGCCAGGCGTCTGGCCGGCCGCCAGGAATTCGCCCTTGGCCCAGTCACCCATGAATTGGAAGCCCGCCTTGCCGTTGATCACCATCTCGGTGGTCACGTTCCAGTCGCGGCCGGGAGATTTGTCGTCGGTGTAGGCCTTGATGCGGCGAAACACCTCCAGGGATTTGCGCATCTCGTCGCTGGTCAGGGCCGCACGGTCCAGCTTGACCAGCGCCTTGTCGTAAAAAGCCGCACCGCCCACACCCAGGACCACGGTCTCGAACACCGTGAAGTCCTGCCAGTCTTGGCCGCCATGGGCCACAGGGACAAAGCCCGCGGCCTTGATCTTGTCGGCGGCGGCAAAAAATTCGTCGTACGTCTTGGGCAGCGACGCCACGCCGGCTTTCTTCAGCACGGCCGAGTTCGCCCACAACCAGTTCACCCGGTGCACATTGACCGGCACGGCCACATAGCGGCCTTTGTATTTCATTTGGTCTGCCACCACCTTGGGCAGCACCTCGTCCCAGCGCTCAAAGGAAGCCATGGCATCCAAGCTGGTCAACACATTGAGCTCGGCCCATTCCTGAATGGCAGGGCCCTTGATGTTTGCAGCTGCCGGGGCATTGCCTGCCAGCACACGCTGCTTGAGAACGGCCATGGCGTTCTGGCCGCCACCGCCGGTTACCGTGAAATCTTTCCAGCTGTGGCCACGCAGGGCCATCATGCCCTTGAGTTCCGCCACGGATTTGGCCTCGCCGCCCGACGTCCAGTAGTGGAGCACCTCCACCTCGCCAGCCCACAGGCTCGCACCAGCACACAGGGCCACAGCGGCGCACAGGTAACGCAAAGAGGATGGGAATGACATGGGAATGCAATCTTGAGAGGCCGGCCACATGGGAAACAGCCCCCCCCCCCCGCGGAGGGATGGGGCGTCTGCTTGGCTAGACACTAGCGCTTGCGCGCCAGTACAACTTACTTGGTTGCAGCAGCCTTGGCGATGTTCTTCACACCGTCAGCCACGGAGATCTTGTCGTCGTTCCAGAATTGGGAAACGGCGTCCTTGATCGCACCTTCAGCAGCAGGCTTGATCGCCATGCCGTGGGCCACGGAAGGCACCAGGCCACCAGTCTTGGCGGTTTCCACGAAGTCCTTGGCGGACGTCTTGGCGCAGTCGTCAAACTTGGACATGTCCATGTTCAGGCGCACGGGGATAGAGCCCTTGTTCAGGTTGAACACTTCTTGGAACTCAGTGCCCATGATGGACGCAGCCAGATCCGCCTGGGCCTTTTGGGCACCTGCGTCCTTCAGCTTGTACATGGCAAAGGAGTCCACGTTGAAGGTGTAAGCCTTGTCGGTGCCAGGAGCGGCTGCGCAGATGTAATCCTTGCCGGGAACCTTGCCAGCGGCAGTGAATTCGCCCTTGGCCCAGTCACCCATGAATTGGAAGGCGGCTTTCTCTTGGATCACCATGGCAGTGGCCAGGTTCCAGTCGCGGCCAGGAGCGGCAGCGTCGGTGTAACCCTTGATCTTGCGGAAAGTTTCCAGAACCTTGGTCATGGTGGCGCTGGTCAGTGCCTTTTCGTCCAACTTGATCAGAGCGTCGTTGTAGAACTTGGTGCCACCCACGCCCAGAGCCACGGACTCGAAGGTGGTGAAGTCTTGCCAGTTTTGGCCACCGTGTGCCACGGGGATCAGGCCGGCCTTCTTGACCTTTTCAGCAGCGGCGAAGAATTCGTCCCAAGTCTTGGGGGTGCTTGTCACGCCAGCCTTTTTCAGCACGGCGGCGTTGGCCCACATCCAGTTCACGCGGTGCACGTTCACGGGGGCAGCCACGTAGTTGCCCTTGTACTTCATCACGTCAGCCACGACCTTGGGCAGCAGGCTGTCCCACTTTTCAGCTTTGGCGGTTGCATCCAGGTTGGCCAGCACGCCTTCGGCAGCCCATTCTTGGATGGCAGGGCCCTTGATTTGGGCAGCAGCAGGAGGATTGCCGCTCACGACACGGCTCTTCAGCACGGTCGCAGCGTTATCGCCAGCACCACCAGCCACGGCAAAGTCTTTCCAGACGTGGCCCTTGGCTTGCATGATCTTCTTCAGTTCAGCAACCGACTTGGCTTCGCCACCGGATGTCCAGTAGTGCAGGACTTCCACTTCACCAGCCACAGCGGCCGAACCAGCAACCACGAGTGCCACGGCGGTGGCGAGTTTAGAAAGCTTCAACATCTTGTCTCCAAAAAAGTTTTGTCTTCGCAGCCCGGTGTCTTAAAAAGGGCCAGAAGCTACGTTGAATTCAAACCGACACCATGCCAGTTCGAATTAATTAATTTTTCATTAATTTTTAACGCTCAACTATTGGGAGTTTCCCTAGGGCTTGCTAAATCAAAAAGCCTGAATTAGTTTGCTTAGCCAACAACCAGCGCCAGGGCGGCGTAGTCACCCACCTTTTCACCCAAGCCGGCGGGCACGATTTCGACCCCATTGGTCAGGGCGGGCAGCTTGCCCTTGAGGTAGTTTTGCAGCTTGGGCAGCAGGTAATCGCGGTTGTGCCAGAACACGCTGCCGCCCACGCTGATGCGCTGCAAATCCAGCGTAGCCACCATGTTGAACAGCGTGCGCCCCATCACCGTACAAAGATCATCCACAATGGCTGTAGCCCCCGCATCTCCTGCGCGAGCAGCTACAAAAAGCGTAGCAGCGTCTGAGAAACCCTGGGCGCCAAAACGACGCGGAATGGCGTTACCGGCCACCATACCTTCCACATCCCCCACCAGGCCACAACCGCACAAGGCGTCGTCGTTGCTGATGACAAAGGTATGGCCTGCATGGCCCGCATTGCCGTTCTTGCCGCGCAGAATGTGCCCGTCCACGCACAGGCCCATGCCAATGCCGGTGCTCCAGGTGACGTAGGCGCAGTTGTCCAGCCCCTGCAGCGCGCCCCAGCGGCGCTCGGCCTCCAGCGCACCCACGCCGTCGTTCTCCACCCGCACATTGGGGAAGGCCGCTTTCAGCGGGGCTTCCAGCAGTGCCGTGTTCCAGTCATTGGGGAGCCCACGCGCCTTGCCAGCCAGGCCGCCGCAAATGTTGGGGCCCGCCAGTTCGACCATACCCTGGTTGATGACAAACGGGCCGCAGGTGGCCACGCCCACGGCAGAAATGTCCGCAACGGCAATGCCGGCCAATGCGCAGCTCTCGCCAATCATGCGAATGATCTGCAAGGCCAGCGCGTCGTTATTGCCTTCCTTGCACGTCGGCTCAGACACTTTGCCACGCACACCTTCGGTGTCAGCCACGTTGACAGCCACCTTGGTCCCCCCAATGTCCACACAGGCCACCGGGGCCGCGCCGGGAGGCAGTTTCACCAAAAGATCCGAGGAGGTTGTTTGCATGGTTGTCTCGTTCAAAAAAGGGGCCGTCGGTGGGTCATTACAACGGGCGGCTGATACTAACGTGCAAGCCTCCCACCCTGTTACAGCGCCGTTACGGGCACCAGGCCCTCACAAACGGTGGGTTTTGTCCCCGCGGGCAAAACCCAGCAGGGGCGCATCTACTCCGCGCCCCAAGGCGATCACTTTGAAAAACTCGCCCATCTCATGTTCCAGGATCAGCTTTTGTGCCGCCACGCGCTGCTGCAAAGGTGCGGCCTGCATGGCATCGACCAAGCCACAGTTGATCAGAAAATGGGCCTGGTTGGTATAGCCAAGCACGTCCAGCCCGGCATCCTGTGCGGCCAGCGCTATGCCGGTGAAGTTCACATGCGCGGTGATGTCCTTGAGGCCCACATCCAGTAGCGGTTCGGGGTCGCTCTGGTGCGCGCGGTGGCACATCACGGTGCCCATATGGCGTTGCACATGGTAGTACTCACTCTCCGGAAATCCATAGTCCAGCAACACAATGGCCCCCAGCACCAAACGATCGGCCAGCGTCCGCACAAAGGCTTCGCCCTGGGCGTGGATTTCAGTCAGGTAGTCATGCTCGCCCTCAATCTCCACCGGGGGCCGCAGGGCGGTGGGGCGGTCACTCCACTGCAGGGCGCCCTGCGCTGCCACCACGCCGCGCTCATGCCAGACTCCGCCCCTGCGCACCAGCAACTGCACCGGCATGGCGTCCAGAACCTCGTTGCCCACCACCACGCCGCGCAATTCGGTGGGCAGTTCCGTGGCCCACACCACCTTGTCGCCAAACCGTGCCAGGGTTGCGCGCTGCCGCTCCTTGAGCGAATCGGACAGATCCACAATGGTGTAGC
The DNA here is from genome assembly GCF_056405715.1 of Rhodoferax sp. P1_F3. Classification (NCBI taxonomy): domain Bacteria; kingdom Pseudomonadati; phylum Pseudomonadota; class Betaproteobacteria; order Burkholderiales; family Comamonadaceae; genus Rhodoferax; species Rhodoferax sp. P1_F3. The sequence goes on from NZ_JBFUBO010000001.1 coordinate 441,870, forward strand.
GACGCACCTGGTCACCCAGAGCCTCCAACAGTTGCGAGGCCAGCGCCCCAGTGCCGGCGCCAAACTCCCAGACCTCGTCGGTGCCCGTAACCTCCAGCACCTGCGCCACCTGACGGGCCAACGCCTGGCCAAACAAGGGCGTCATTTCGGGTGCAGTGACAAAGTCGCTGCCCGCCCCGACAACCCCTTCGACACCCTGCACGCCCTGGGGCATCTGACCGAATTTGGACGAGCCGTTGGCGTAATAGCCCAGCCCCGGCGTGTAGAGGGCCTGGCCCATAAACGCGTCAAAACCCTGCCAGCCGCCAGCTTTTTCGATGGCATCCGCGATAATTCGGGTCAGGCTGGCCGGAATGCTTTCGGCAGTGAACATGAACAACGGTCTCGTGTTTGGTAAAGCCAAGGATTATCTTGCCCCTCACCCCCATTCTGCTCAAGGACTATTTGGTGCTTAAACGCGTACTCGTCACCGGTGGCGCCCATCGCCTGGGTGCGCTGCTGTGCACCCAGTTTGCGCAAGCCGGCTGGGAGGTCTGGTGCCACTACCAGCGCAGCGCTGAAGCGGCCCAGGCGCTGTGCAGCCATCTGCGCGCCCAAGGCCATGAGGCCCATGCCATCCAGGCCGAGCTGAGTCAGGAAGACAGTCGCCGCGCCCTGGTGCAGCAAATCGCCGCCAAATCGGGCCCGCTGCACTGCCTGGTGAACAACGCCTCCAGCTTTGAGCCGGACAACGGCCAGGCCATGGACGTGGACGGTGCTCGCCAGCAAATCGAAATCAACCTGCTGGCGCCCCTGTCCCTCTCCAGCCTGATGGCCCAAACCGATGCCGACGAACCAGCGGGTGCGCGCAGCATCATTCACGTGCTGGACCAGAAAGTGTTCAACCTGAACCCCGATTATTTTTCGTATACCGTGACCAAGTTGGCCTTGGAGCGTGCCGTGGCCCTGCAGGCGCAGGCGCTGGCACCCACCATCCGCGTCTGCGGTGTGGCGCCGGGGCTGATGTTTTTGAGCGGCCCGCAAACCCAGGACAACTTTGACCAGGCCGCCCGCGTCAACCTGATGCAGCGCGCGCTAGAACCAGCCCAGGTGGCCGCCACCTGTGTATTCCTGGCCCAGAACCCCTGCATCAGCGGTGTGACCATTGCCGTAGACAACGGACAGCATCTGGTGCCGCTGGCGCGCGATGTGATGTTCATGGTGCCCGCCGCCAACGGAGCCGCGCCATGAGCGAGCGCATCTTCGACACCCTGGCCGTGGAATGCCGCCGCCTGTTTCTGCGTGACCATGTGGTGCCGGTACAGATTGGTGCGCACGACTTTGAGAAGGGCGTGACCCAGCGCCTGGTATTCAACGTAGAGCTGTTTGTGCCCTACGCCAGCACCACGCCCAAGGCCGACAAGCTGGCCGAGGTGGTGGACTACGACTTTGTGCGCGAAGTGATTGCTGCACGCATTGCGCAGGGCCATGTGGAATTGCAGGAAACCCTGTGCGATGACTTGGCGGCCCAGTTGCTGGCCCACCCGCAAGTGCGCGCCGTGCGCCTGTCCACCCAAAAACCCGATGTGTACCCCGACTGTGCGGGCGTGGGCGTTGAAGTATTTCGCATGAAAGGCGCAAATGCGTGAAGAGAGCATGAAGACCGGCACCGGTCACCAAACCCTGACCCTCACGGGCCTGCGCTTCGACGCGAACTTGGGCATTCTGGAGTCGGAAAAAACCGCACCCCAGCCGATCCAGGTAGACGCCGAACTGAGCCTGGGCACCCAGCCCCTGCTGCCGCACGATGATGACATCAACCATGTGCTGGACTACCGCAAGGTGCGCCAAATCATCATCACCGAGTGCACGGCGGAGCATGTGAATTTGCTGGAAACGCTGATCGGCAAACTCTCCCACCGCCTGATGCAGCTGCCTGGCGTGCTGGGGGTGCGCGTGAAGATTGCAAAGCTGGAAATTTTTGAAGACTGTGAAGTGGCCATCCGTATGGAGACGGGCCAGTGGTGAACGCGGATGGCGCAATGGAGAAAACTATGAGTGCAGTGTGGGTAGAAGATGAAACCGCAGAGGCCGCAGACGCGGCTGCCGCAAATCGGAACAAAGAGTTGAAGATCGAGCGCGAAACGCACAAGCTCGAAAAGCGCCTGTGCCGCCAGGTCGGCCAAGCCATCATGGACTTCAACATGATCGAGGAAGGCGACCGTGTCATGGTCTGCATGTCCGGCGGCAAGGACAGCTACGGCATGCTCGACATTCTGCTGAAGATGCAGCAGCGCGCGCCTATCGACTTCAAAATCGTTGCGGTCAACCTGGACCAGAAGCAGCCCGGCTTCCCCGAGCACATCCTGCCCGAGTACCTGAAGAATCTGGGCGTGGAGTACCACATCGAGACACAGGACACTTACTCCATCGTCAAGAAAAACATCCCCGAAGGCAAGACCATGTGCAGCCTGTGCAGCCGCCTGCGCCGGGGCATTTTGTACAACGTGGCGCGCAAGCTGGGCTGCAACAAACTCGCGCTGGGCCACCACCGCGACGACATGCTGCAAACCTTCTTCCTGAACATGTTCTTCGGTGGCAAGCTCAAGGGCATGCCCCCCAAGCTGGCCAGTGACAACGGTGAATTCATTGTCATTCGCCCCCTGGCCTATGTGGCAGAGAAGGACCTGATTCGTTGGGCAGCACACAGACAGTTCCCCATCATCCCCTGCACGCTGTGCGGTAGTCAGACGAACTTGCAGCGTGTGCAGATCGGCAACATGCTGCGCGACTGGGAGAAGCAATATCCCGGTCGGGCCGAAACGATGTTCACGGCGTTGCAAAACGTGGTTCCTTCCCACCTGATGGACCACACCAAGCACGACTTCAAGAACATTGCGACGACTGGCGTGGCTGACGAAGATGGCGACAAGGCGTTTGACGCGGAGGAGTTCCCCGCACCGGCATTGCCAGGACTGTCTGGCTTGCCGGGGCTGCAGGTCGTCAGTCTGTAGGAAAGGAATCACCATGCCCATGCTCGTTGCGCTCCGCCGCTGGGGACTCACCCTGGTCGCACTGCTCTTAGTGGGCTGCGCCACCTCGCGCATGATCGACAGCGATGTGCAAAGCTTTGTCGGCACCGCCCCTGCGGTCACCGGCGCCAGCTACCGGTTTGAACGCCTGCCGTCGCAGGCCGCCAATGGTGTGCAGGACCGCATTGAGGCGATGACCGAGGCGGCCTTGGCCAATGCCGGGCTACACCGCAGCGACACCGCCCCGCGCTACCTGGTGCAGGTGGGCGTGGATGCCGAGAGCATGCGCAACCCCTACGCACGTCCGCCGCGCTACGGCCTGGTGCTGGGCACCAATGGCCTGTGGTACGAACGCCCGCTGCTGGACATGGACCCGCCCTGGGTACGCCACCGCGTGCACCTGCTGCTGCGCGACACCGCCAGTGGCCAAGTGGCCTACGAAACCACCGCCGTGTTTGAAGGCCCCTGGGGCGACACGCTGAACCTGCTGCCTCCCATGCTGGAAGCAGCCCTTCAAAACTATCCCCAACCTGGTGCCCACAAAGTCGTGGTGGAGTTGCCAGCACCTGGCAAAGACAACCGCTGATGGCCGCCACCCGTATCACTGCCGTACGCCACGGCGAAACCGCCTGGAACGTAGACACCCGCATCCAGGGCCAGTTGGACATTGGGCTCAACGAACGCGGCCTATGGCAGGCCGAGCGCGTGGGTGCGGCGCTGGCGGAAGAAACCGTGGACTGCGTCTACAGCAGCGACCTGGCACGGGCCCACACCACCGCCCAGGCCATTGCGCGCCATGCCCACAACCCCCACGCGCGTGCAGTGCGGCTGCACCGCGGTTTGCGCGAACGCGGCTTTGGCAGCTTTGAGGGCCAGACCTGGGCCGACATCGCCGAAAAGTGGCCCGAAGAATCCAAGCGCTGGCGCCAGCGCGACCCCCACTTTGCGCCCCCTGGTGGCGAAACCCCGTTGCAGTTGCGTGAACGTGTGGCCCTGACCCTGAACGAGATTGCGCAGCAGCACCTGGGCGAGCACATTGTGCTGGTGGCCCACGGCGGCGTGATGGATATCCTTTACCGCCTGGCCACCCAGCAGGAGCTGCATGCCGCGCGCACCTGGGAACTGGGCAATGCCGCCATCAATCGCCTGCTGTGGACGCCCGACGCCCTGACGCTGGTGGGCTGGGCCGATACCCGGCACCTCGACGACAGCGCGCTGGACGAATCCACCACCTGACGCGAGACACCGATATGGGCCACTACATCTTGCATGCCAACTCGGTCCCCTGGCAGGACCAGTTGCTCTACGCGGGCCTCATCCTTGCGGCCCTCGTGGCGCTGTTTGGCCTGCTCTGGTGGCGCAAGCGCGCGAGCCGACCCGCCAAAGGCGACTTTGCGGCGCTGGCCACCCAGGCCAATGTGGCCGACGCCCTGGCCGCCCAAGACCGCAGCCCGCTGGCCGATGCGGCCGAGGCCTGGGAGCAGACCCAGCAGGCCGTGGCCACCGTGAAGACGGGCATAGAACGCGTCCTGGCCCTGGTCTTTGTGCTGCTCTCGGGCCTGGGCTTCCTCATCAGCCTCACGGCCGTATTGGGCGATGCGTTCCGCTTCCCGAATATTTCCTGGGGCTCGCTGCTGTTCTGGCTGGCGCTGGGTGCGCTCTGTGCCTGGTTTGCGCGGGTGCAGTGGCGCGATTTCCGCGCAAAGTAGTCAGCCCCCTCTACGCCGAACTAGGGTTGTCCCGCTCGGCACCAAGCGCTTGCTCGGCAAAAATGCGGGCATGAGCAAAGTTATCGTTTTAGCCACCCCCGTCTTCCTGCTGCTGATCGCTCTGGAATTTGCCTGGAGTCGCCGGGCCAACGCCCGCGTGCCCGGCGTGCGCGCCTACCGCCTGAACGACGCCATTAACAGCATCAGCCTGGGCATCCTGAGCCAAGTCAGCGGCGTGCTGACCAAGGTGCTCAGCATTGGCATTTACACCGCGGTGTTTGGTGCCGTGGCCCTCTACCCCGATCTGGAGTTCTGGAGGACCTGGTACGGCATCGTGCTGGCGCTGGTGTTTTACGACTTTTGCTACTACTGGCTGCACCGGGCTGGTCACGTGGTGGCGCTGTTTTGGGCGGCGCATGTGGTGCACCACCAAAGCCAGCACTACAACCTGTCCACCGCACTGCGCCAGACCAGCAGCGGCACGTTGTTCGGCTGGATCTTTTACCTGCCCATGGCGGTGGCCGGCGTACCGCCGCTGGTCTTTGGCATCGTCGCCCTCATCGACCTGCTCTACCAGTTCTGGGTGCACACCGAGCAAGTGGGCACGCTGGGCTGGTTTGACCGCGTGTTCTGCTCACCCAGCAACCACCGCGTGCACCACGCGGTGAACGACCCGTACATCGACAAAAACTACGGCGGTATTCTGGTGCTGTGGGACCGCTGGTTTGGCACCTTCACCGAAGAGAAGGAGCCCTGTGTCTATGGCACGCGCGGCCCGCTCAACAGCTGGGATCCGCTATGGGCCAATGCCGACGTCTACTGGGGCTTGGCCAAGGACAGCTGGGCCACGCGGCGCTGGGCCGACAAGCTACGCGTCTGGTTCAAGCCACCGGGCTGGCAACCGGCGGACCTGGCAGCCGCCCACCCCAAACCTGCGTTCACCCTGGACCAGGTGCACACCTACGACCCGCAGCTGACCCGAGGCCAGCAATGGTTTGCCGGCCTGCAGTTTGTGCTGGCGCTGGGTGCGGTGGCTGGCTACCTGTGGGTGGCCGACGGCCTGAGTTTTGCCGACGCGGCCGCGGGCTGCGTGGCCCTGTCAGCCGCCATGTGGGCGCTGGGCCGCTTCATGCAGCACCGCCTGGGCGCGCTGGAGGTGCTGGTGGTGGAGGCCGCAGCGCTGGCCACGCTGGGGGCCATGGGCCTGCTGCCCTACTACCTCGTCACCAAACCACTGGCGATGGTGCTTGCTATTGCTTTTGTAGCTGTTCGCGCATATTCCACGGGGGCTATCGGACTTTTTGGCATTAAACCGACGGCGCTGCTGATCGGTGCACTGGGGTTTTCACTGGTGGGCGATGTGTTCCTCATGCTGCCCGGAAACTATTTCATCCCCGGTCTGGCCTCGTTCCTGGTGGCGCATCTGTTCTACATCGCGCTGTTCCGCCAAGGGCAGGCCTGGTTCCCCAGCCGCACGGCGCTGGTCTATGTGCTGGCCTTTGGCGCGGTGATGTACGCCACGCTGTGGGGCAGCCTGGGCGACCCGGTGCTCAAAGGGGCGGTGGCGGCCTATGTGTTTGTGATCTCGCTGATGGCGGCGCAGGCCATTGGCCGCGCCACAGCGCAGAGTGACGCAGCCGCCCGCTGGGTGGCAGTGGGTGCCTGCGTGTTCATGCTGAGTGACTCGCTGATTGCAGTGAACAAATTCCTGACACCCGTGCCGCTGGCCTCGTTCTGGATTTTGCTGACTTACTACGCAGCCCAGTTGCTCATCGTGCACAACGTGCAGAGCCCGCAGCGCCACTAGGCGCCGCCTTCAGGGCTGCTCTGCCTTCTTGCGGGCCTCACTCTCGGCCTGCATCAGTTCACTGGCCATGCCCACGGGCACGCCCATGTTCGCTCCGCCAAAGCCCGCCAGAATCGCCCGGTTGATGGCCAGCACCTCGCCACGCAGGTTGAGCACCGGGCCGCCACTGCCACCAAACGTGGTCTGGGCGTCGTGCACCACCGCGGCGGCGCTGACCTGCGCCACGATGCCCCGGCTCACCAGCGGCTGGATCAACCCGGCCTGCGCCAATGCCTCCGCCGCTTTTTGGTCATTCATGTCGGCCTGCTGGCGCAAGCCAGACACAAAGCGCTTGTCGGCCCGTGCAATCAATGCCGTCAGCCCCGTGGGGTAGCCCAACACCAACACCGCGTCGCCGGGCGAAGGCGCCAGCCTGGCCATCGTCAGCGGCTCGGCCGTCAGGGCTGCACCACTGCCACGCAACAGCGCCAGGTCATGGGTGGTGCTCACCCCCGCTACCGACACGGCAAAGGGTTCCACCGTGCCGGGCAGGAAACCACGCAACTCCAACACCATGGGCCGCACGCCGAAGCTTTGCATGGCTTGCATCGCCACGCCCTGCTCCCAGGGCAAAGCGACATGGCGGTTGGTCACCAGCGTGCCCTGCGCGTCGACCACAAAGGCCGTTCCGGTGGAGCGGAACATATAGATAGGCCCCTGTCCGGACAAGGTGAGGCGGGGTTCGTTGTCAGCCCCCATTTGTGGTTTGCCCTTGACAAGTACCAGCCGCAAAGGCCGGCCGGTAGGCGGATCGATCAGCACATAGCGCGCCTGAATCAGTGCCACCGACTTGGCCACCCTGGACACCACGGGAGCCACTGAACCGGACTCCACCGCGCTGACGCGGGCCGCCGTGCCATCAAAGCCATGCCCCATGACACTGCGCAGTGACTCCACGTCATCATGGGTGGAGGCTTGCGCCCGCAGGGTCTGCAGGTTCTGGTCCAGGTCATTGACACGTGCTTGCGCCTGCGCCAGGCGTTCTGCAAGGTCTGCTGTGTACAGGCTTTGCACGCCCATGCCTGCCAACATAGCCGCCACACACAGAACCACCCACAGCACCCGTCGCAGGTGTCGGCGCGCCGAGCGGTCTGTGCGGGTGGACGCTCCAACGGGTCTGCGTACCAGTGGCCGGGCAAAGCTTGCCGGCGCAGACCACGGTCCGCGGGTGCGGGGCAGGAACAACTCCGTTGGGGTCGGCAGTGCGTCCATGGTCAACCTCCAGAGTGGATAGACCTGGGGCCATCGTGCGCCTGCGCAGTGGCGGAGTCAAGCGCCCGTTGCCGGGCGCAGCTTCAATCGCCCAGCAGGTCTACGGCCGGTGCAGCAGGCGCCGTCACCCCCAGATGCCGGTAGGCCGCCAGTGTGGCAATGCGCCCGCGCGGCGTGCGCTGCAAATAGCCTTGCTGGATCAGGTAGGGCTCGATCACGTCCTCAATGGTTTCGCGCTCTTCGCCAATGCTGGCCGCAATGTTGTCCAACCCCACGGGGCCGCCATCAAAGCGGTGAATCACGGCCTCCAGCAGCTTGCGGTCCATCAGGTCAAAGCCTTGCGGGTCCACGTCCAGCATGGCCAGTGCGCGGTTGGCAATGTCCAGCGTGATGGTGCCATCGCCCTTCACCTCCGCATAGTCACGCACGCGGCGCAGCAGGCGGTTGGCAATGCGCGGCGTGCCGCGCGAGCGGCGGGCGATTTCAAACCCACCCTCTTCTTCCATGGGAACGCCCAAGAGTCCTGCACTGCGTTTGACAATGCGCCCCAGCTCTTCGGAGCTGTAAAACTCCAGCCGCGCCACGATGCCAAAGCGGTCGCGCAGCGGGTTGGTCAGCATGCCGGCGCGCGTGGTGGCGCCCACCAGCGTGAAGGGCTGCAGGTCCAGCTTGATGGAGCGTGCTGCGGGACCTTCGCCGATCATGATGTCGATCTTGTAGTCCTCCAGCGCGGGGTACAAAATTTCTTCCACCACGGCCGACAGGCGATGGATTTCGTCAATGAACAAGACGTCATTTTTTTCCAGGTTGGTCAGCAGGGCTGCCAGGTCTTTGGGCTTTTCCAGCACCGGGCCGCTGGTCTGGCGCAGGTTCACACCCAGCTCATGGGCAATGATGTGCGACAGCGTGGTCTTGCCCAGGCCAGGCGGGCCGAACAGCAGCACGTGGTCCAGCGCCTCATTGCGTTTTTTGGCCGCACCGATGAAGATCTCCAACTGTTCGCGCACCTTGGCCTGGCCCACGTACTCGTCCAGCAGCTTGGGCCGCAGCGCGCGCTCGATCGCCTCTTCGCTGCTGGACACCGGCGCGGCAGACACCATGCGCGGCGCGGCAGGGGGTGGAACGGAAAAGTCGTCGGTCTGAATGCTCACGAAAGAGGCCTATCCATGCTGAAAATCACAAAACCCGGGGTGGGTGCCCACTATAGCGCGGCACCGTCCGCGCTCAAGAAGCACCGCCACTGTGCCGATATGCAGGATATCCCCTCCTTGTCTGGTGCGCCCGGGCCTGGATTTACGCTTCTGCACGACTGAAAGGCCGCGCCCGCCATGCCCATCCGCCTTCCAATTTCCCTGCTGCTGGCCCTGGCGCTGGGCTCCGCCACGGCGTGGGCCAACGACGCGGTGCCCCCCACCAAACCCGCCGTGGCCAAAAAGCCCGCCGCTGTCGATATTCAGGCCACCAGTGCCTCCAATGCCAAAGAGGTGGGTGACCAGCTGCGCGAAGCGCTGGGCGTGGCCCCCAAGAAGAAACTCACCATCACGGTCAGCGGTACGGGACCGGCGGGAGCCGCCTCTGCCAGCCGCCGCCCGCCCGCCCACGCCGCAGCCAGCCAGGTCGCCAAGACGGGTGCAGAGGCCCATGGCGGCGAGGTGCACTGGGCCTATGAGGGCGACGCAGGGCCGCAGGCCTGGGGCAAGCTCAAACCCGACTTCAACGTCTGCGCGCTGGGCAAACGCCAGTCCCCCATCAACATCGAAGACGGCAACACCCTGCAAGGCCCGGCAGAACCGCTGCTGTTCAACTACACGGCCAGCAATGGCACCGTGCTCAACAACGGCCACACCATCCAGGTGGATGTGCAAGGCGACAACACCATCACCGTGCGTGGCACGCGCTACAAGCTGCTGCAGTTCCACTTTCACACCCCATCCGAAGAGCAGGTGAACGGCAAACGTGCGGCCATGGTGGCGCACCTGGTGCACAAGAACGACGACGGTCAGTTGGCCGTCGTGGCGGTGCTGCTGGAGCCCGGTGTGGCCAACCCGCTGATCGACAAGGTGTGGACCTATATGCCGCTGGAGGTGAACGACCGTGTGCGCATGCCGCGCGAGCTGCTGAACCTCAACGAGCTGCTGCCCACCGACCAGCGCTACTACCAGTTCATGGGCTCCTTGACCACGCCACCCTGCACCGAGGGCGTGTTATGGACCGTGCTGAAGCAGCCCATGCAAATCAGCCGCGCGCAGTACAAGCTGTTCACTCAGCTCTACGCCGCCAATGCCCGCCCGGTGCAAGCACTCAACGGTCGGCCCGTGCGCGAGGCGCAATAGCTTGCTATTGATTTAGTAGCTTCTCGCGCAAATTCCACGCGGGCTAGCGGCCTATTTGGCCAATGACTTGAGCGCCAGCTTGATGCCATCGCTCACGCCCACATCCTTGGGCAGGGCCTTGAGGCAGGCCGCGGCCTCCTTGTCGCTGTAGCCCAGGGCCAGCAGCGCCTGCAGGATGTCGGCCTGCGCATCGCTGGCGGCGCCCAGTGGCGCGCCAATGTCCGCGCCCAGCTTGCCCTTGAGTTCCAGCAGCAAGCGCTCGGCGGTCTTCTTGCCAATGCCCGGCACCTTGACCAGGCGCCCGGCTTCCTGCAGCGTCACGGCCTGCGCCAGGTCCGCCACGTCCATGCCCGACAGTACGGACAGCGCCGTGCGCGGCCCGACACCAGAGATTTTGATGAGTTCGCGGAACGCCTCGCGCTCGCTGCTGCTGCCAAAGCCGTAGAGGATTTGCGCGTCTTCGCGCACCACAAAGTGGGTCAACAGGCTGACCTTCTGCCCCTCGGCCGGCAGGTTGTAAAACGTGCTCATGGGCACCTGCACCTCGTAGCCCACGCCGCCGCAGTCCACGATGACCTGCGGGGGATTTTTGTCGCTGAGGATGCCTGTGAGTTTGCCGATCATCGTCTTTTGCCTGGGGTTGTAACGCGGGGTGTGGCCTGTGGGCCGAACATTGGGGACAATGCAGGGTAACGCCAGCCTTGGCGCCCCTTAGCCCTGCCGGATTATCAGCTTGATTCTCAAACACATCTTCACCCCGCTGAACAACACACGCCTCTCGCACCTGTGCGGCCCGACCGACGAGCACCTGCGCACCATCGAGCGCGAACTGGAGGTGCGCATCGCCCACCGGCATGAGCAATTCAAGGTGGAAGGCGCCAAGGCCAAAGCCCAGCGCGCCATGGAGATGCTGCAGGCGCTGTACGAAATCGCTGGCCGCCCGATTGCTGCCTCCACCGTGCAGCTCATGCTCAGCGGCAACGGTGGCCCGGACGGTGCAGACGGCCCCACGCTGGCCACCCGCCGCGCCGACCTGAAGCCGCGCAGCCAGAACCAGGCCGTGTACCTGGACAACATCGCCGAGTTCGACATTACCTTTGGCATTGGCCCGGCTGGTACCGGCAAGACCTATCTGGCCGTGGCCGCCGCCGTGGACGCCTTGCAGCGCAGCGCGGTGCAACGCATTGTGCTAACGCGCCCCGCCGTGGAAGCGGGCGAACGCCTGGGCTTTTTGCCCGGCGATTTGAACCAGAAGGTGGACCCGTATCTGCGCCCGTTGTACGACGCGCTCTACGACCTGATGGGTTACGACCAAGTGCACAAGGCCTTCGAGCGGCAAGCACTGGAGATTGCGCCTCTGGCCTTCATGCGCGGGCGCACGCTGAACAATGCCTTTGTGATTCTGGACGAAGCGCAGAACACCACGCCCGAGCAGATGAAGATGTTCCTCACGCGCGTGGGCTTTGGCACCAAGACCGTCATCACCGGTGACGTGAGCCAGATTGACCTGCCCAAGACGCAGCTCAGCGGCTTGGTCGATGCCGAGCGCATCCTGCGCCGCACGCCCGGCATTGCCATTACCCGCCTGACCAGCGCCGACATCGTGCGCCACCCACTCGTGGCCCGCATTGTGGACGCTTACGACGCCGCGCGCCTGGAAGACTTGCCACGCATCGCTATCCCCGACCCTGAACCCGAACTACCGCGCGTGGGCCTGCCCAAAACCCGAACACCCAAGGCCCGCTGATGCTGCCCGAACTCTCTCTCTCCCTGCAATTCGGCAAGCTCAAAGATGCCGACAAGCACCGCGCCGCACTGCCGCGTCACAAGGTGATCCGCTGGATTCGCAACACGCTGGAAGTGAACGGGGAAATCACCGTGCGCATCGTCGATGCCGAGGAAGGCCAAACGCTGAACCGCGAGTACCGCCAGAAGGACTACGCCACCAATGTTCTGACCTTTGACTACACGCAAGACCCCGTGGTGAGCGCCGATCTGGTGCTGTGTGCACCGGTGATTGCCAAGGAAGCCAAGGAGCAGAAGAAGACGCTGGAGGCGCACTACGCGCACATGATCGTCCACGGCACCCTGCATGCGCAGGGGTGGGACCATGAGCTGGACGAGGACGCGGAGGTGATGGAACTGCGCGAGACGGAGATCATGGCGCGGTTGGGGTTTAAGAACCCCTATTGAGTTTTGGGTTGTTGCTCCAGAGCAGCCGCAGTGGGCGTTTTGCTCCGTGTCCCCCGGCCTTCGGCCTCCTCCTTGACCTACGCAAAACGCCCACTGCAACTACTCCTCCGAGTGTCTGCAACCTCGAAACGTCAAAGGTTAGGGCGTCGGCGTTCCAATGCGTCAAGCGAGGGGAAGGGGTAGGCGTTTTGCGTAGGTCAAGGAGGAGCCTGCGCAGCGGGCGGGGGACACGGAGCAAAACGCCTACCCCTTCCCCTCGCGGGCAAACACCACCCAACCTACAAGCCTTTTAACCCCCAAGCCCCCGTAAACATTGCGCAAGCAGCTACTAAATTAATAGCAATCAAACAACAGGCGCAACCCGCATGGGGATCGTCACCGGCCCATCATTGACCAGCTCCACCAGCATGTCCGCTGCAAAAATGCCGGTCTGCACAATAGGATGCGCCACCCGCGCCTGCGCCACCAAGTAGTCGTACAGGCGTCGTCCCTCCGCTGGGGCCGCTGCGTTGGTGAAACTAGGCCGGTTGCCGCCCGTGGTGTCCGCCGCTAGGGTGAACTGGCTCACCAGCAACAAACCACCCACCGTGCCCGCACCATCCAGGTCCGGCACGGCAAGGTTCATCTTGCCCGCGCTGTCACTGAAGATGCGCAGCTTCAGCAGCTTGGCCAGGAGCTTGTCCGCCTGCGCTTCGGTATCACCCTGTTCGGCACACACCAGCACCAGCAGACCGCGACCGATGGAGCCCACCACCGCATCATCCACCGTCACCTGGGCCCGCCGCACCCGTTGCACCAAAGCTAGCATCGGACGAATTAGGCGAGTGTCACGCGGGCAAACTTGCGCTTGCCCACCTGCAACACATAGGTACCAGCGCCCAGCTTCAGGCCCTTGTCGCTCACCACATTGCTGTCGATGCGCACACCACCGCCGTCAATCAGGCGGTTGGCTTCGCTGGTTGACGCTGCCAGCCGAGCCATCTTCAGCAGAACACCGATGCCCAATAGAGCCCCCTCGCCCAACTCCACGGACAGGTCATCAATTTGGTCCGGGATACCGCCCCTGCTGCGGTTGATGAAATCCTGCTCGGCCGCATCGGCCGCTGCCGCGCTGTGGAAGCGCGCAGTGATTTCCTTGGCCAAGGCCACCTTGGCGTCCTTGGGGTTGCGCCCGCCATCCACCTCGGCTTTCAGCGCCGCAATGGCGGCTTCACTCTGAAAACTCAACAGCGTGTACCACTTCCACATCAGCACGTCGGAGATCGACAGCACCTTGGCGAACATCGTGTTGGCGTCCTCGCTGATGCCGATGTAGTTGTTCTTGCTCTTGGACATCTTCTCCACGCCGTCCAGGCCTTCGAGCAAAGGCATGGTCAAGATGCACTGCGGCTCCTGGCCGTATTCGGCCTGCAGCGTGCGCCCCATCAGCAGGTTGAACTTTTGGTCGGTGCCGCCCAGCTCCAGGTCGCTCTTGAGCGCCACGCTGTCATAACCCTGCATCAGCGGGTACAGGAATTCGTGCACGGCGATGGGCGTGCCAGCCTTGAAGCGGTCATGGAAGTCATTGCGTTCCATCATCCTCGCCACGGTGTAGCGGCTGGCCAGCTGGATCATGCCGCGCGCGCCCAGCGGGTCGCTCCATTCGCTGTTGTAGCGCAGCTCGGTCTTGGTTGGGTCCAGTATCTTGTCAGCCTGGGCGCGGTAGGTCTCGGCATTCACCTTGATCTGCTCGGCCGTCAGCGGCGGGCGGGTGCTGTTGCGGCCGCTGGGGTCGCCAATCATGCTGGTGAAATCGCCGATCAAAAAGATGACCGTGTGGCCCAGATCTTGCAGTTGCCGCATCTTGTTCAGCACCACGGTGTGGCCAATGTGGATGTCCGGTGCGGTGGGGTCCAGGCCCAGCTTGATGCGCAGCGGCGTGCCGGTGGCCTCCGATTTGGCGAGTTTTTTCACCCACTCGTCTTGCGGCAGCAGTTCTTCCACGCCGCGCAGGGTCACCGCCAGGGCTTCGCGGACACGATCGCTTACAACAATTTGGGGGCTTGAGGCTTGATTCATAAGGGTTTTTTCTGGTTGCTGGAGGAGGTGCCGCCGCTATACTGCGGGCTCTCTCCTGCAACGTGTTCGTTGCCAGCGGCTGGATTTTAGTTCGTGCCGCACCACCCATCGGAGTCCCAGATTTTGAAACACGGATTGACCCAGGCCGTAGAGGCCTGCTTTGCGTACACACGTGACTTGGCCCAACGCCACCCCCAACGCATCTCCGCCGCCATCGCAGCCCTCCTCGTGGGTGGGACTGGTGGCGCCTTCGCCGTAGCGTCCTTTGCTCCCGATGCAGCGGATTTGCCCGTGCGCACCGTGGTCGAGGCCGTGCAGGCCCTGCCCGCAGCGCCACTGGACGTTGCCCTGCCTGACCAGACCATGCGGCTGTACCGGTCCGAAGTCACCCGCTCCACCGATACCGCCGACAGCCTGCTCAAGCGCCTGGGCGTGTTCGACCCCGCAGCCTCGGCCTTTTTGCGCGCCAACCCCCAGGTGCAGCAACAGTTACTGGGCCGCGCGGGCCGCAACGTGACCGCCGAAGTCAATGAATTGCAAGGCCTGACCTCCCTGACTGCACGGTGGAGCCCGCTGGACGATGGCACCTTCAAGCGCCTGAACGTGACCAAGGACAGCGTCGGCTTCAAGGCTCAGTTGGAGACCCTGCCGCTGGTGGCCACCACGCGCCTCGCCAGCGGCGTGATCCAGACCTCTTTGTTTGCCGCCACTGACGACGCCCACCTCCCCGACTCCATCGGCGTGCAGATGGCCGAAATCTTTTCCGGCGACATCGACTTCCACCGTGCCTTGCGCAAGGGCGACCGCTTTTCCGTGGTGTATGAAACGCTGGAAGGCGATGGCGAACCCCTGCGCTCCGGCCGCGTACTCAGCGCCGAGTTCGTGAACGCGGGCAAGGCCCACCAAGCCATGTGGTTCCGCGACCCCGCCGCCGTTGCAGGCGCGACCAAGGGCAGCTACTACACGCTCGCCGGTGAAAGCCTGCGCCGCGCCTTCCTGGCCTCGCCCCTGGAGTTCTCGCGCATCAGCAGCGGCTTCAGCATGCGCTTTCACCCGATTCTCCAAACCTGGAAAGCCCACCTGGGCGTGGACTACGCAGCCACCACCGGCACGCCCGTGCGCACCGTGGCCGATGGCGTGGTGGACTTCGCCGGTGTGCAAAACGGCTTTGGCAATGTGGTCATGGTCAAGCATCGCAACAACCAGACCACGGTGTATGCCCACCTGAGCCGAATCAATGTCAAAAAAGGCCAGAGCGTGTCGCAGGGCCAAAACATCGGCGCGGTGGGTTCCACCGGATGGGCCACGGGCCCGCACCTGCACTTTGAATTCCGCGTCAACGGCGTGCACCACGACCCGCTGACCATTGCACGCCAGAGCGAATCGGTGCCCGTCACCGCGGCACTCAAGCCCCAGTTCGACCAGGCGGCCATGGGCGTGCGCGCCCAGTTGGCCGCCGCAGCCCAGCTACGCCCCGGCAGCGCCGAATAATCGCACCGGCCGCACTGTGTCCGAACTGTTCATTGGCCTGATGTCCGGCACTTCGCTGGACGGTGTGGATGGCGTGCTGGCCGACTTTTCCCAAGGGCGTATGCGCGTGCTGCAACATTGCAGCGCACCGCTGCCAGCCCCATTGCGTGCAGAGCTACTGGCCCTGAATACGCCCTCCAACAACGAACTGCACCGCGCAGCCCTCGCTGGCAACGGTTTGGTGAGGGTGTATGCCGAAGTGGTCGCCAACTTGCTGCAGGGTGGCGATACGCCAAGGTCCTCAGTTAGAGCCATAGGCGCCCACGGACAAACCGTGCGGCACCGCCCGCAAGAGTTTGATGGCACGGGCTACACCCTGCAGCTGAACCAACCCGCCTTGCTGGCCGAACTCTGCGGCATCGACGTGGTCGCCGATTTTCGCAGCCGCGATGTGGCAGCCGGCGGTCAAGGCGCCCCGCTGGTTCCGCCCTTTCACCAAGCCTTCTTCGGGCAAGACGGTCGCGCAATGGCCGTGCTGAATATTGGCGGTATCTCCAATATCACGGTGCTGAATCATTCTGCGGATGCGCCCGTGCAGGGCTTTGACTGTGGTCCGGGCAATGCCTTGATGGACGGCTGGTGCCAAACCCATACCGGTCAGGCTTTTGACGATGCGGGCCGCTGGGCTGCCGGTGGTCAGGTGCATGCGGCTTTGTTGGTGCGTTTGCTCAATGAACCCTTCTTCGCGACCCCCCCACCCAAAAGCACGGGACGCGACCTGTTCAACGCCGCATGGCTGGCACGCTGTTTGTCAGAGGTGACCGGCGTATCACCGCAAGACGTGCAAGCCACATTGACAGAACTAACGGCCCGGTCGTGTGCAGAAGCCCTGCGCAAGGTCGCCCCGCACTGCAATACCCTGGTGGTCTGTGGTGGTGGTGCCTTCAATACCCATTTAATGCAAAGGTTGGCACACCATCTGCCGGGATGCGCAGTGGAATCCTCCGAAGCCCAGGGCTTGCCCCCCCTACAGGTGGAAGCCAGCGCCTTTGCCTGGCTGGCCCGCCAGACCTGCCTGCGCCAGACTAGCAGCCTGCCAAAAGTAACGGGCGCCCAAGGCGCCCGCATACTCGGTGCAATCTACCCCGCGTAAGTACGCAGGGCTTGCCGACCATCAGGTCGAGAACGACGAACCGCAGCCACAGGTAGACGTGGCATTGGGGTTCTTGATCACAAACTGCGCACCCTGCAGGTCTTCCTTGTAATCAATCTCCGCACCCATTAGGTACTGGTAGCTCATTGCGTCGATCAGCAAGGACACCCCGTTTTTGGTCATGGTGGTGTCGTCTTCGTTGGTGATTTCATCAAACGTGAAACCGTATTGGAAGCCAGAACAGCCGCCACCCTGCACGAACACGCGCAGTTTCAGGTCAGGATTGCCCTCTTCGGCGATCAAGTCCGCCACCTTGGCCGCCGCACTGTCGGTAAACAGGATAGGAGAAGGCATTTCGGTCTGGATGTTTTCGGCAACTGCGCTCATGGGGAACTCCGGTCGGTATCAGGATGCTGCAAATAGTACAGGAATTCGCTCGGGAATTCTTTTACAGGTTATTTGCCGCTAGTTTCAGTGTGGGTTTTTCTTCGGCGCCCAACAGTGGCCGCAATTGGCCAGAAATCAGGGCGCCCTGGTGCATTTCCAGGGCGGCATATTCCACATCGCCTTCAATGCGCGCCTTGGGCTGCAGCTCCAGCATGTGGCGGGCGTGAATAGGGCCCTTCACCGTACCATTGATGATGATGTGGTCCGCGGTAATTTCGCCGGTCACGCTGGCGGAATCGGAAATCACCAGAATGCTGGCCACGGTATCACTGGCCATCACATTGCCCACAATCACGCCATCGACCCGCAGGCCGTCCGAGAAGGCCATATTGCCGTCGATTTGCGTGCCTTCGGCGATCAGGCTTTTGATGGGGGGCTGCTTTTTCTTGTTGAACATGGTGAACCTCTGTAAACATTACAGCTTGAGGGTCTGGGTCGCCTTGACCGTAGAACCCTCAAGAACCCGCGCTGACACACTCTTAACAATCACCTGAGGAGGAAGCGCCAACTCGCCCTCCATGCGTCCGTATTGCTTGATCCGGATGGGGATAGCCCCTTCCGGCAAGGTTGCAAACCAGGGTTTGCCATTCACCGTGCCCGCAAAAGTTAACTCCAAACGACCTGTGAACTCTTGCGTATTGCGGCCCGGCTGCATGACCAGCGTCTGCCATTTTAACGTTCCAGGGGAACTCAGCTCCGCTTGCAGACCGCGAATCGCCAAACCTTCGACCGCACCCGCTGGAATCAACTTCTCAAAGAAGCCCAGGTCGTCATGCAAGCCCCGGTTTTCCGCTTCCAGCTGTTTGACCTGCGCCAGGAGTTTCTCGTGCGATGCCTTCTCGGCCGTGACCAAGGTGTCGGCGGTATTGGCAATGGACTGGGCCTGGTCGCGCTCGGTTTTGACATCTGTCAGTTCGGCGCGCAAGGTGGCCACGTCGGTGCGCAGTTGCATCAGCTCTTCCTTGGAGCCTTTGTCCAGCCCGGCAATGTCCTTGCCAAACTCGAAGGCCCACAGGCCGATGGCCGAGCAAAACCCCAGCACGATAGCCAGTATGGCCCACCGAAACGGCCACGGCAGTGCACTGCGTACCGCCATGCGCGGGGCACTGATGGTAAGGCGGCGGCGGAGCAGGCGGAATCTCATGGAGGGCGAAGTCTAGCAGCCCAAAAGACAACAGCCGCCAGAATTTGCACTCTGGCGGCTGTTGCTTTGCAACGCAATGTTGCGGCGATTAACGCTTGGAGAACTGCTTGCGACGGCGAGCGCCGTGGAAGCCGACCTTCTTACGTTCGACTTCACGCGCATCGCGTGTCACGAAGCCAGCTTGGCTCAAGACGGGCTTGAGTGTGGCGTCGTAGTCGATCAAAGCGCGGGTAATGCCGTGGCGGGTTGCACCAGCCTGACCAGACTCACCGCCACCAGCCACGTTGACCATGATGTCAAACGTTTCTGCGTGGTTGGTCAACAGCAGAGGCTGCTTGCAGATCATGATGGACGTTGCGCGACCGAAAAACTTTTCGATGGCCTTGCCGTTCACCACGATTTGGCCGGAGCCTTTTTTCAGAAACACGCGGGCGACGCTGGATTTGCGACGGCCGGTGCCATTGTTCCATTCACCGATCATTGGGCGGCCTCTCTCTTCACTGCATTGGCAGAAATACCAGCGATGTCCAGAACCTTGGGCTGCTGGGCGGTATGGGGATGCTCAGCACCACCGTACACCTTGAGCTTCTTGATCATGGCGTAGCCCAGGGGACCCTTGGGCAACATGCCCTTGACGGCTTTTTCCAAAGCGCGGCCGGGGTGCTTGGCTTGCATGTCGCGGAAGTTGGTGGCTGTAATGCCGCCGGGGTAACCGGAGTGGCGGTAGTACACCTTGTCCAGGGTCTTGGCCCCTGTGACGCGCAGCTGGGCTGCGTTGATGATGACGATGAAGTCACCGGTATCGACGTGAGGCGTGTAAATGGCCTTGTGTTTGCCGCGCAAACGGAGAGCAACTTCGCTGGCTACTCGTCCGAGGACCTTGTCGGTCGCGTCAATCACAAACCACTCGTGCACGACCTCAGCGGGTTTTGCGCTGAAAGTAGACATGAGATTTCTCTTTTAAAGGAGGGTTTGGCGGGCTCTTTTCCACGGTCGGCGTTCCTCTGATGGGAATCTCTTAGGTGGGGATACTTTGTGAAAAGCCTTCGCCGCGGAGCCACAAAAGCGCTGCGAAGCCCACGATTATACAAAAAGCCCTGCCAATCGGCAAATATCAGGGAAGAACTGCCCGGTTGTTCTGGCTCTCCCAGCGCTTGCGGTCGGCAATGCAAACCGGCAGCTGCGCGTGCTCTGGTTTTAGGCATTCCCGGTAGATGCACATGGTTTTGGTGAGGACCGTGGCATCGGGGCACAGCTCTACCGGCGCCACCTGAACCACCGGGGGTGCGGACGGGGCGGAGGGCTTGGGCTCTGCCCGGTTGGGCTTGACCACCATCGACTTGTCCGCGGCCACCCCTGCGACAGCAGTCGTTGCAGGTTTGGCCAAGACAACGGGCGCATTGCGAGGTGCGGGGGCGGAGGCCGCGACATTGGGTAACACTGCGGGCGCAGGCACTTCCGTTACGGGAACGATTTCCGCCGGTGTCACGGATTTTCCCGGCTCTACGACTGCTGCCTGCGGCGTCGATTTATGACCTATGCCTACCGTGAAAGCAGCTGCCAGCACCCCAACGACCAACGCCACAACGGCGGCAATCCACCACCCCGACGGGGCCGTCTTGCGTGGAGCGACGGCAGCCACTACATCGGGTTTGCGCTTGGCACGAGGAGGCACCCGTACCGTTTTGGCCGATGCCCGAGAGGTCTTGGACGTTACCGGCTGGGTGTGCTGCTGAGGTGCTGGCTGCGTGGTGAGTAAGGCGGTGGTCAACGGCACCGAAGCCACACCGCGCTCCTCCAGCGTGATGGAAGGCCCCAAACCCTGGCGCCAATCAAATCGCGCCATATCGGCTGGCACCTGCAGTGCCATTTCCTGTGCAAAGGCATCTACACTCTGGGGGCGTCCTCCTGGCTCTATGGTCAGGGCATGTGCCACGGTCTCTACAAACGCCAGCGAATACAGCTGGCCAAAATGCGTTTCTGCAGTCTTGGCGACCTGTGCAAAAGCGGGCATGCGGTCACGTACCACCCGGAAGGTAGCGGGCAGCGGTGGCTCATTGCACAGGCAGCCGTGCACCACGGCGGCTAGCGCGTAAAGATCGGTCCACGGCCCCTCGCGCAGGTCGTGCGCATCGGCGTACTGTTCGATGGGCGCGTAATTCACCTTCAGGATAGCCGTGTGTTTTTGGCTGGAATCCATCAGCGCACGGCGCGCAGCGCCGAGGTCCAGCAGCACCGGAGGGCCCAGGTTCTGCAGAAAGATGTTGTCTGGCGATACGTCGCGGTGCAGGGTGTCGTTGTCGTGCAGCACGCGCAGTGCCTCCAGAACCGACCACAGCACCTGGCGCAGCCATTCTTCCGAAGGCGGGCCGCTCATGCGGCGACGGGCTTCCTTGAGGGTGATGCCTTCATACAGCGGCATGGCCATGTAGGCCGTGTTGTTGGCTTCCCAAAAGCGGTACACCTTGACCAGCGAGGGGTGGTCAAAACGGGCGAGCAAGCGGGCCTCGGCGATGAAGGATTGCAAACCGGCCTGGAAGGGCTTGGCGTCGGCCGTAGAGCGGGCCGACACCAACAAGTCAGTGCCACGCCCTACCAATGCGGATGGCATGTACTCCTTGATAGCCACGGGGCGGTGTAGCGAATGGTCGTAGCCGCGGTACACCATGCCAAAGCCACCCACGCCAAGCAGCGCCTGCAGCTCAAACTCGCCCAGCATGGTGCCGGGCGGCAATGCGTCCATGTGGCCCAGGGGCAAAGCCGCAGGCTCGCTGGGCTGGGAGGTGGTATCACTCATGCTGTGGCAACAGTAGGAAAGAGCTCCAGGCTCTACACAATATTATTTTCAGGCCGCGCTTCCAACATCCCGCCCTGTGGCGGCTGGCCTTGCGTAGGTATCATAGGGGATGTTCAGTTACCGCCACGCCTTTCACGCCGGCAACCATGCCGACGTCCTCAAACACACCGTATTGCTGGCGGTGTTGCGTCACATGACGCAAAAAGATACCGCGCTCAACGTGTTCGACACCCATGCGGGTGCAGGCCTGTACCGGCTGGATGGCGATTTCGCCAAAACCAGCGAGGAAGCCGCCGAGGGCTTCCTGAAACTGGTTGCCACCAAGCCCGCAACGCCGTTTGCGCCCGCCCTGCAAGACTATGTGGACATGGTGGCAGGCTTCAACAGCACCAACCACTGGAGCGTGTATCCCGGCTCGCCATTCATCATCCAGAGCCTGCTGCGTGACCGCGACAAGCTCAAACTGTTCGAGCTGCACCCCACCGACACCAAAACCCTGATGGCGAACATCGCCCAGCTTGAAGCGGGCCGCCAGGTGGCCATCCTGCGCGAAGACGGGTTTGAAGGGCTGAAGAAGTTCTTGCCGCCGCCCTCACGCCGCGCGCTGGTGCTGTGCGACCCCAGCTACGAAGTCAAGAACGACTACGCCCGCGTTACCGCCATGGTGGCAGACGCCATGGTGCGCTTTGCCACCGGCACCTACGCCGTCTGGTACCCCATCATTCCGCGCCCCGAGGCACACGACTTACCCAAGAAGCTCAAGACCCTGGCCAACAAATCAGGTAAGTCTTGGCTGCACGCCACACTGACCGTGAAGTCCAGCAAGCTGCTGCAGGACGCCGAAGGCGAAGTGGTGCGCCCGGGTCTGCCAGCCAGTGGCATGTTCCTGATCAACCCACCTCACACGCTCAAAGCCGCGTTGAAAGACGCCTTGCCGCAGATGGTGGAATTGCTCAAACAAGACGCAAATGCCACGTCAACGCTGGAGTCGGGCGGCTAATACCGCCTCTCCGGGCCTAGCGATTCCGCGTTATTGCACCGTAGGCACCAGCCCCAGGTTCTGACACAACGCCAGAGTAGCCCCGCTCTGGTTCATGGTGTAGAAGTGCAGCGCGGGGGCGCCGCCGGCGCGCAGTTGCTCGCACAGATCTGTCACCACTTCCAGCCCAAAGGCCTTGATGGACGCAATATCGTCGCCATAGCTTTGCAGGCGCAGGCGAATCCAGCGCGGGATTTCGGCACCACAAGCGTCCGAGAAGCGCATCAGCTGCGTGGAACTGGTGATGGGCATGATGCCCGGCACCACGGGCACCTCCAGCCCCAGCGCATCCACCTCTTCCACAAAGCGGAAGTAGGCGTCTGAGTTGTAGAAATACTGGGTGATGGCCGAGTTGGCACCAGCCTTGACCTTGGCGGCAAACGCCTGCAGGTCATGGGCCGGTGACTTGGCTTGGGGGTGCACCTCGGGATAGGCCGCCACTTCGATGTGGAAGTCATCGCCCGACTCAGCTCGGATAAAGGCCACCAGGTCGCTGGCGTAGTGGAACTCACCACCCGCGCCGTAACCACTGGGCAGATCGCCACGCAAAGCCACCAGGCGCTTCACGCCCATGGTCTTGAGGATGGCCAGCTGATCGCGCACGGTGTTTTTGGTCGCACCGATGCACGAAAAATGCGAAGCCGCGCTCACGCCTTCAGCCAGGATCTCACGCACCGCACCGAAGGTGCCTTCTTGCGTGGAACCGCCGGCACCAAAAGTGACCGAGCAAAAATCGGGGCGCAGCGCGTACAGCTGCTGGCGCACGCCCCGCAGCTTCTCCGCGCCTTCGGGTGTTTTGGGGGGAAAGAACTCCAGACTCAGCGGAATTCGGTCGTTGGTAAACATCAGCATCTCCGTCTCGCACGCCCCGCACACGCGGGAGCTGCGTTCAGCCCGCCTTGCGGGCGCAAATGAAAAATTCGCGGTTGCCGTCGCCGCCTTCGATGGGCGAGTCGAACCACGCGGTGACCGTCAGGTCCAGTTCGGCACAGGCCTCGCGCAGGCGCTGCTCGACGATGGCGTACATGGCCGCGTCTTTGACAATGCCGCCCTTGCCTACCTGGCCAGGCTGCAGTTCAAACTGCGGCTTCACCAGGGTCAGCAAGGTGCCACCGTCCCGCAACAAAGGCACCGCCGCGGGCAGTACCAAGGTTTGCGAGATGAAGGATAGGTCGGCCACCAGCAGGTCAAACGGCGGCGCGAATTCTGGCGGCAAGGTGGCCAGCTCGGCCTCCTCACGGCTGTCATCGGAGCCATCGAAACCTTCAAAGGTTGCGCCATCCTCTTCCAGGTCAAATTGGCCTTCAGCACCCGTACTGTCTGCGTAAGCAGCTATCAAATCTGCAGCGGACAGGGTACGGGCATTGACGCTCTCCACGCACAAGACCCGGGCGTCCTCGCGCAGGCTGGGGTGCAGTTGGGCACTGCCCACATCCACCCCCACCACCGCGGCGGCACCCGCCTGGATCAGGCAGTCGGTGAAACCACCGGTGCTCTGCCCCACGTCCAGGCAACGCAGCCCCGCCACCGACAAGCCCACGTGCTTGAGGGCGGCCTCCAGCTTCAGACCACCCCGCGACACATAGCGTGCCTCGGAGTCGTCCAGCAGCTCGATGCGAGCGTCCTCAGGCACGTCGTCGCCATTCTTGACCACGCGTTTCCAGACCTCGCCGCCCGCTTCCATCTTCTGCCACTGCACGCCATCGGCGATCAGGCGTTGGGCCTGCGAGCGGGTGCTGGCCAGCCCGCGCTGTACCAGCAGTTGGTCTATACGCATGAAGTCCTTGGCTTAGTAGCGGTAGGTGTTTTTCTTGTACGGACCGGCTTTGGAGACGCCGATGTACGAAGCCTGCTCGTCGGTCAGTTCGGTCAGCATGGCGCCGACCTTCGTCAGGTGCAGACGCGCCACTTTTTCGTCCAGGTGCTTGGGCAGCACATAGACCTTGCCAACCTTGTATTCCTTGGGCTTGGTGAACAGCTCGATCTGGGCGATGGTCTGGTTCGCAAAGCTGGACGACATCACGAAGCTGGGGTGGCCGGTGCCGCAGCCCAGGTTCACCAGGCGGCCCTTGGCCAGCAGGATGATGCGCTTGGAAGGCTTCTTGCCCTTGGCCGGGAAGATCACATGGTCCACCTGGGGCTTGATCTCTTCCCACTTCAGCTTTTCCAGCGAAGCGACGTCGATTTCATTGTCAAAGTGGCCGATGTTGCTCACGATGGCCTGGTCCTTCATGGCCTCCATGTGCTTGTAGGTGATGACGTTCTTGTTGCCGGTGGTGGTCACGAAAATGTCGGCCTTGTCGGCAGCGTATTCCATGGTCACGACCTTGTAGCCTTCCATCGCGGCCTGCAGGGCGTTGATGGGGTCGATCTCGGTCACCCACACTTGGGCGGACAAAGCGCGCAGGGCCTGGGCAGAGCCCTTGCCCACGTCACCGTAGCCAGCCACCACGGCCACCTTGCCGGCGATCATCACGTCGGTGGCGCGCTTGATGCCGTCCACCAGGGATTCGCGGCAACCGTACAGGTTGTCGAACTTGCTCTTGGTCACCGAGTCGTTCACGTTGATGGCGCGCAGGGCCAGTGTGCCCTTGGCGGCCATTTCTTCCAGGCGCATCACGCCCGTAGTGGTCTCTTCGGTAACGCCCATGATGTTCTTCAGGCGGCGGCTGTACCAGGTGGAGTCCACCTTCAGCTTGGCCTTGATGCTGTTGAACAGGCAGATTTCTTCGTGGCTACCGGGCTTGGCCAGGAGCTTGATGTCTTTCTCGGCGCGAGCGCCCAGGTGCATCAGCAGCGTGGCATCGCCGCCGTCGTCCAGGATCATGTTGGGGCCTTCAGCCGCAGTCCCCTTCTTGCCGTTGAACTCAAAAATGCGGTGGGTGTAATCCCAGTAGTCTTCCAACGACTCACCCTTGACAGCAAACACTGGCGTGCCAGTCGCGGCAATTGCGGCGGCGGCGTGGTCTTGCGTGGAGAAGATGTTGCACGAAGCCCAACGCACATCGGCGCCCAGGGCCTTCAGCGTTTCAATGAGCACGCCGGTCTGGATGGTCATGTGCAGCGAGCCGGTGATGCGTGCGCCCTTCAGGGGCTGGACCTTGGCGAACTCTTCGCGGATGGCCATCAGACCGGGCATTTCGGTCTCGGCAATGGTCAGCTCTTTGCGGCCCCAGGCTGCCAGGGCGATGTCGGCAATCTTGAAGTCTTCAGTCTTGGCGACGGGCGCCTTCACCACTTTGGCAGCCGCCTTGGGGGCTACGGATTTGACGGCAGCCTTGACAGCCTTGGGGGTCTTGGAAAATTTCAACACAGCGCTCATGGTTCACTCCAAAAGTTCATTTGAATAAACACTGGCGGGCGGGGATTCAAGAGGTAAAACTCACCGCACACAAACCAGTGGGTGAGCGCCGTTGGGAGGCACAGCGCAGGGCGCGCCGTGTTTTCCGAGCCTCACTCGCCGTGCCGCTGGGGGCATCGGGCGAGCTGCAACGCTCCTCGGAAGTGGCGCATTTTAGCCTGTTGCCACGGACCGCGGCAACCTTTAGGGATTTATCGCACCGGCCCGGTGGTGGTGCCCAGCTGCAGTCCAGGCTGGCGCAGTAAGTGGTAGGGGCCATCTTCAGGCGCGTGCAGCACCTGGAACACCATGTCGGCCAGTGCCTCGCCCGTGGTGTGGGGCGTGGGCTGGGTAACGGTGGTGACTGGCATGCCGGTAAGCAACGTATCTTGCGGAATGTCCCCATGCACCACGACCGAAATGTCTTGCCCCACGCGCACGCCGGCATCCATCAGGCCGCGGATGACGCCCACGCCGCCCAGGTTGTTGTCGACCAGCACGGCGGTGGGCCGCGGGCTCATGGCCAGCAGGGCCTGCACGGCCTGCAGGCCGCTGCGCCGGTCTTGCACATCGCCCACGCGGTAGTGGGCCGGGCAATCCAGATTGCGCGCTGTCAGCGCGGCCATGAAGCCGCGGTGGCGCTGGAAGGCAAAGTTCAGCTCCAGCGGCGCATGTACATAGGCAAACCGCGTATGGCCCAGTTTGAGCAAATGCTCCACGGCCAGACGACTGCCCATGTCGTTGTCAAAGTCCACCCAGGAATAGTCGTCGCACGCATGGGTGCGGCCATAGCCGACAAAGGGGTAGCCCTTTTCCCGCAGGTAGTCCACGCGCGGGTCATGCACCCGGGTGTTGGGCACGACGACCGCGTCCACCCGCCCACCGTGAAACAGGCGCTCGTAAAACGTCAGATCGGTCTCGTTTTTGGCCACCGCCAGCAGCAGGTCCAGCTGTTTGCTTTGCAGGCGCTCTCCCAGGCCATCGGCCATGTCCAGAAACTGCGGGTTGCCCAGGTTTTCCACCGCGGCGGAGTAGACAATGCCCACCGCATCGGTCTTGCCGCGCACCAGGCGACGCGCACCGGCGTCGGGCCGGTAGCCCATGGCCGCAGCCATGGCCTGCACACGCTCGCGGGTCTGCTCATTCACATCGGTGTAGCCATTCAAGGCGCGGCTGACCGTGGAGGTGGATAACCCCAGTGCACTGGCCAGTTGCTTGATGCTCACACGCTGCTCCGCTCGTTTCGCTTGTTGGAGCGCGAGTGTAAGGGCAAGCGGTCGGTTGGCGCCCTCTGTAAAATACCGAGCTTCTCTCTGGTGGCCCGCCCCTTGTGCGCTGCCCACACCCGACCTTGGACCCCCTGTGACCTACGCCCCCGAAACCCGCCGCCGCCGCACCTTTGCCATCATTTCCCACCCTGACGCCGGCAAGACCACGCTGACCGAAAAGCTGCTGCTGTTCTCGGGAGCAATCCAGATCGCCGGCTCGGTGAAGGCCCGCAAAGCCACGCGCCACGCGACGTCCGACTGGATGGAAATTGAAAAGCAACGCGGCATCTCGGTGGCATCAAGCGTCATGCAGATGGTCTACCGCGACCACGTGATCAACCTGCTGGACACGCCCGGCCACAAGGACTTCTCGGAAGACACCTACCGGGTACTGACCGCGGTGGATTCCGCGTTGATGGTGATTGACGCGGCCAACGGTGTGGAAGCGCAGACCCGCCGCCTGATTGAGGTCTGCCGCCAGCGCGATACACCTATCATCACGTTTGTGAACAAGATGGACCGCGAAGTGCGCGAGCCGCTGGACATCCTGGACGAGATCGAACGCGAGCTGGGCATGCCCTGCGTGCCCATGACCTGGCCGGTGGGCCAGGGCAAGGCCTTCGGCGGCATCATCAATTTGCGCACCAAAGCCATGACGGTCTTTGAGAGCGGCAGCGAGCGCCGCCCGCAGGACTTTGACGCCGTGCCGCTGAACGACGCCGACTCGCTGGCCAAGCGCTTTGGCCATGAGTGGACGACCGCTATCGAGAGCATGGAGCTGGCCACCGGCGCCAGCCCCGCCTGGGACCTGGAGGCCTTTTTGGCCGGCAAGCAAACCCCCGTGTTCTTTGGCTCGGGCGTGAACAACTTTGGCGTGATGGAAGTGTTGGACGCGCTGGTGGACCTGGCACCCTCGCCCGGCCCGCGTACCAGTTCTTTCATCGTCAACAAGCAGCCTGTCATCAAGGAAGTGCAGCCCGAAGACGACGCCTTCAGCGGCGTGGTGTTCAAGGTGCAGGCCAATATGGACGCCAACCACCGCGACCGCATTGCCTTTGTGCGCATGGCCAGCGGCAAGTACACGCCAGGCATGAAGCTCAAGGTGATGCGCACCAGCAAAGAGTTGCGCCCCACCAGCGTGGTGACCTTCATGAGCCAGCGCCGCGAGGCGGTGGAAGAGGCCTATGCAGGCGACATCGTGGGCTTTACCACCCACGGCGGCGTGCAGTTGGGCGACACGATTACCGACGGCAGTGTGAACCTCATGTACACCGGCCTGCCCTTCTTCGCGCCCGAAATGTTCATGACCGTGGTGCTGAAAAACCCGCTACGTACTAAGCAACTGCAGCAGGGCCTGGCCCAGCTGGGCGAAGAAGGTGCCATTCAGGTGTTCCGCCCTGAGATGGGCGGCAACATGCTGCTGGGCGCCGTGGGCCAGCTGCAATTTGAAGTGGTGCAGCACCGCCTCAAGGGCGAATATGACGCCGACATCCGCCTGGAAGGCAGCCAGTACACCGGCGCGCGCTGGATCACGGCCGACACGCCCAAAGAGCTGCAGGAATTCATCAACGCCTACCCCGCCCGCATGGCGCGCGACGCGGCCGACACGCTGGCTTACCTGTGCACCAGCCCCTACGACGTGCGCCTGGCGCAGGAGCGCTTTCCCAAGATCCACTTCCACCCGCTGCGCGAGCACGCGGGCTTGGCGCTGCAAAGCGCGGGCTGAAGGGCCAGCTCCTTCGCCCACCGAAGTAAGATCAAAAGCCCGCTGCAGTCAGTGGGCTTTTTTATTGGCTTGACCGGACAGGAGCACCCCATGACATTTCCCTCTTCCCTGCGCCTCGCCAGCGCCCTGCTGCTGGCAGCCCTGGGCACGGCCGCTAACGCCGAACAACTGAAGCTGCGCATCCTGGAGACCACCGATGTGCACATGAACCTGCTGAGCTACGACTACTACCAGGACAAGCCGACCGACCAATACGGCCTGGCCCGTGCCATCAGCCTCATCAAGGCCGCACGCAGCGAGGCACCCAACAGCCTGCTGTTTGACAACGGCGACCTGCTGCAGGGCAACCCGTTGGGCGATGTGGTGGCGCGCGTGGCCCCGCTGCAGCCCGGCCAGACGCACCCGGCCTACAAGGTGTTGAACCCGCTGGGCTATGACGCGGCCAACTTGGGCAACCACGAGTTCAATTACGGTCTGGACTTTCTGCGCCGCTCCATCGCCGGGGCTGGTTTCCCCTACGTGAACGCCAATGTGCTGCTGGCCGACGGCAAACAAGACAGCGCCACGCCCACCCACGCCTTCACCCCCTATGTGCTACTGGACCGCACCTTCAAGGATGCCAGCGGCAAGGAGCAGAAGCTGCGCGTGGGCGTGATCGGCTTTGTGCCGCCACAAATCATGCAGTGGGACAAGGCCAACCTGGAAGGCAAGGTCACCACGCGCGATATGGTGGACATGGCCCGCCGCTACGTGCCCGAGATGCGGGCCAAGGGCGCGCAACTGGTGATCGCCATTCCCCACTCCGGTTTTGAGAAAGGTGAGGTCGGCAGCTTTGCGGAAAACGCTGTCTCCCGCCTGGCCGAAGTGCCCGGCGTGGACGCCATCTTGTTCGGCCATGCGCACGCAGAGTTTCCCGGCAAGGCCTTTGCCGACTACCCCAAGGTGGACATCGCGCGCGGCACCATCAACGGCGTGCCCGCCGTCATGCCCGGCCGCTGGGGTGACCACCTGGGTGTGATCGACCTGACGCTGGACAACAGCAGCGGCAACTGGAAGGTGGTGGACAGCCAGGCCAGCATTCGCCCCATTTTTGACCGTGCTGCAAAGAAATCGATCGCGGCAGAAGACCCCATGGTGATGGACCTGATCGGCGCGGAGCACCAGCGCACGCTGGACTATGTGCGCAACAAGGTGGCCCTGAGCAGTGCCCCCATCTACAGCTACTTTGCCCAGGTGGCGGATGACCCGTCCATCCAGATCGTGTCCAACGCGCAGATCGCCTACGTGAAGCGCGCCATGCAGGGCACCGATTACGAGAAGTACCCCGTGCTCTCTGCGGCCGCCCCCTTCAAGGCGGGTGGGCGCCAGGGCTGGAACTACTACACCGACATTCCTGCCGGCCCGCTGGCGATCAAGCACATGGCGGACCTCTATATCTACCCCAACACGCTCAAGGCCATGCTGATCACGGGCGCGGAGGTGCGCGAATGGCTGGAAATGTCCGCCGGCCAGTTCCTGCGCATCGACCCGCAGGGCCCGGCGCGCCAGCCGCTCATCAACGATGCTTTCCCGTCCTACAACTTCGATGTGATCGACGGCGTGCAGTACGAGGTCGACGTGACCCAGCCCGCCCGCTACGACGCCAAGGGGCAACTGACCACCCCCGACGCCCACCGCATCCGCAACCTGCGTTTTGAGGGCAAGCCCATCGTGGACACTGCACGCTTTGTGGTCGCCACCAACAACTACCGTGCCTTCGGCGGCGGCAACTTCCCCGGCCTGAAGGCCGACAAGGTGGTGCTGGACGCGCCCGACGAAAACCGCCAGGCCCTGGTGGAGTACCTGCGCATGTCGGACAAGCTGGCGGCGGACCACACCGTCAACCCCACAGCCGACGGCAACTGGCGCATCGCACGCATCCCCGGTGTGCACCCTACCTTTTTGTCGGGCAGCGCGGCCAGCCGCTTTCTGGGCCAGCACACGGAAATCCGGCTAGTACAGGACAACGGCGACGGCTCTGCCCTGTACGAGCTGCTGGACTGAGACTGCATGCACCCTTTGCACCAATGGCCTGCCGCGCAGCGCCGGCAGATCATCGGCGTGTTCACCGACATCGACGACACGCTGACCACCGACGGCGCCATCACTGCGGACGCGCTGCAGGCGCTGGCCGACCTCAAGGCCGCGGGATTGTTTGTCATCCCCATCACTGGGCGGCCCATCGGCTGGTGCGAGCCCTTCATGGCGGGGACGGACGGCCCGGCCTGGCCCGTGGACGCCATGGTGGCGGAGAACGGTGCGGTGGCCTTTGTGCATCAAAAAGGCCTGCAGCCCTCGTCGAATCTGCGCGAGCCGCTATCAAAACTATATCAACAGGACGCTGCCACGCGCACGGCCAACCAGGCCCGCATGCAGGCCATTGCCGCCCAAGTGGTGGCCGAAGTGCCCGGCGTGCAGCTCAGCCGCGACAGCGCGGGCCGCGAGACCGACCTGGCGTTTGACTACGCCGAATTCGCCTGCCTCGCGCCCGACACGGTGCAACAAGTGCTGGCCGTGCTGCAGCGCGCGGGCATGCAGACGACCGTGAGCAGCATCCACATCCACGGCTGCTTTGGCAACTTCAACAAATGGCAGGGCGCCTGCTGGATGGCGCGCGAACTGCTGGGACGCGACTTGGCCGAAGAGCTGGACCGCTGGGTGTTTGTGGGCGACTCGGGCAACGACCAGGCCATGTTTGAACACTTCACGCACAGCGTGGGGGTGGCGAACATTGCGCGCTTTGTGCCACAGCTGGCACACCTGCCCGGCTACGTGACCACGGCCGAGCGCGGCGCTGGCTTTGCCGAAGTGGCGCGAGCGATTTTGCAGGCGCGCGGCCTGTGAGCAGCAGCGCCGTTCGCCGCAGTTCCGCAGGCTCTCCCATGGGCCTGATCAGTGTGTTTGGTTCCACGCTGTTCCAGCTCTCGGGCGTGTTCATGCTCTCGCCGCTGATGTTGGTGCTGCTGAAAGAGCGCGAGGTGTCCACCACCGTGGCGGGCCTGTTCGCGGCCACCACCTGGCTGGGCATCTTCATCGTCACCCCGTTTGCCTCTGCACTCACCCGACGCTGGGGCCAACGCACCACCATGTGGTTTGCGTCCGGTGCGCCGCTGCTGGCGGCCATCGGCTTTCTGACCACGGACGCGCTGTGGCTGTGGTTTGCACTGGAGCTGTTGGCCGGCGTGGCCGGCGGCCTGCGCTGGGTGCTGGCCGAGGCGTTCATTGCCGAGTTTTCGCCATCCGACCGGCTGGGCCGCACTATCGGCATCTACGCCACCATGGTGGGCGCCACCTTCATCATCGGCCCCACGCTGCTGGCCTGGGTCGGCAGCGAGGGCCCCGCGGCGCTGGGCTTGGTGATCGCCCTGTTGAGCCTGGGGCTGGCCTGGACTCTTTTCATCCCCGTGGTACCACCCCACCCCGAATCGGCCAGCGCACACGTAGGCCTGCGGGGCCTGTGGCAGGCAGTGCGCAGCCACCCCATCATCATGCTGGCCGGGTTCATTGGCGGCTTCTTTGAGCTGGGCCTGGCGTCAATCCTGCCGCTCTATGGGCTGGCCATGGGCCTGGGCGCGGCGGCCGGAGCCTTGCTGATCTCGGTGAGCGGCATGGGCAGCACGCTGGTAGCCATTCCCGTTGGCATGGTGGCGGACCGCTTTACCGACAAGGTCCGCGGTCGGCGCACGCTGATGGCCGTGTGCGTCGCCATCGCACTGGCAATGACCTGCGGCCTGCTGCTGGTGGCGCGCTGGCATTGGCTGGCGTGGCCCATCGTCTTTTTATTGGGGGCAGCCGGTAGCAGCCTCTACACGCTGAGCATGACGGACATCGGTGCACGCGAGCAGGGCATCGCGCTGGTAAACAGCACCGCAGTGCTGGTGCTGAACTACACGCTGGGCGGGCTGGTGGCGTCGGCCATGTCCGGCGCGCTCATCGATTGGTCGCCCAACATGGGCTTCTCCCTCGTGCTGATTGCGGTAGCCGCTATCGGTTTGGTAGCACTGCTGCGCACCCGGCGCGCGGGCCGGTTTTAGCCGACCACGGAGCAAGCCCTACTTGCGGGGCTTTTTGGCGCTGGGCTTAGTGCCCTTGGCAGAGGTTTTTTTGGAGGCCTGGCCCTTGGCGGTGGCCCCTTTTTTCTTGCTGTGTTTGGCGCTGTGCGCCTGGCGGGGCGCGCGCGGCGGGGGCACCATCAGGTCGTCGATGGGCACATGGGACCGCTCGGCGATGGCCGCCCAGCCCATGCCCTGCGCACGCAGAGGCAGCACACCGGGCAGCTCTTGCACCCCACCGGGGGTATCCGCTGCACCACCGTGCAAGGCAGCGCGCAGTTGCTCGGTGTTGGGTTGGGGCACGCCCTGCTGGGCCAGCGTGCTCTGGGCCATCTTCAGCGCCAGGCGCGCCTCGCCATAGCCCATGGGGCCGGTAGCGGGGCCTACGCCTGCGGCGCCGTTAGGGCGGGTGGGCTGGCCACTGCGCAGCGTGTTGACCAGGGCTTCGGTGTCGTCACGGCTGCCCAGCCAAGGGGTGAATTCGGTCACCAGCCGTTCGGACAGCTCGTCGGTGAACAAGCTGGAGGATGCGGGTTCTGCAGGCGATGCGGCCCACGCGGGTGTGGCCAGTGCCACCAGGGCGCCCAGCAGGCTTGCGGCCAGCAACTTGGAAATGTCTCGTTTCATGGGGCGCTAGCTTAGCCTGCCTGCAGCGAGCCTCGTGCCGGGCAATTGTTAATCGCCGGTAAATCCCTGGAGCACGTTGACGGCGTTGATACCGACCTCTTCCACCGCATAGCCGCCTTCAAAGACAAAGGCCGTGGGCAGACCGGCCTTGGCCAGGCGTTCGCCCACGCGCAGGTAGTCATCGCTCTTGAGGGTGAAGCCGGAGATGGGGTCGCCCTCAAAGGTGTCCATGCCCAGCGACACCACCAGCGCATCGGCACCAAACGTCTGGATGGCTACCAGCGCCATGTCCAGCGCCTGTGCCCAGGTGGCGTAGTTGGTGCCGCGTGGCAGCGGCAGGTTCAGGTTGGCACCCAGCCCCGCGCCCTGCCCTTTTTCATCGGCATGGCCCAGGTAGAAGGGGTACTCGGTGCGCGGGTCGCCATGGATGCTGGCAAAGAACACATCGGGCCGGTCGTAGAAGATGGCCTGGGTGCCGTTGCCGTGGTGGTAGTCTACGTCCAGTACCGCCACTTTTTTCATGCCCGCATTGCGCAGGTGCTGCGCGGCCAGTGCGGCGTTGTTCAGGAAGCAGTAGCCGCCAAAAAAATCCATACCTGCGTGGTGGCCCGGCGGGCGGCTCAGCGCAAACGATGCGCGGTCGCCGTCCAGCAGGGCCTGCGCCGCACTCAGTGCGCAATGCGCCCCGGCACGTGCCGCCACCCAGGTGCCGCTGGTGAACGGCGAGCCCGCGTCGTACGAATACAACCCGACCTTGGCCGAAAAATTCTCAGGCTCGATGTCCGTGCGGAAGGTGCGTGTGGGCCAGACTGAGGGCAAGATGTCCTTGTCGGCGTTGGCTGGGTCCAGCGCCACCCACTGGTCCCAGGCAGTGGCCAGAAAGTTCAGGTAGCGCGGGCTGTGGATCGCGGTCAGCGCGCTGTCGTCAAACGCATGCGGGTTTTGCACCGTGCCCAGCTGGCGGCGCTTTAGCTCCGCCAGCACATGGTCGGCACGTGCTGGCACTTCAAAACACGGCACCAGCGCGCCGCGAAACATTTCGACTTTGCCCTGGTGCTGGGCGTGGAGGTGGTTGTAGAAGGTGATCATGGTTTAGGCATCAAATAGGGCTCTAGCCCTTATGGAATATGCGCAAGCAGCTACGCTTTGTATAGCAAGCCTCAAGCCTTCTGGGTGATGCGGGCACCCAGTGCCAGCAGCTTCTCGTTCAACTTCTCGTAGCCGCGCTGGATCATGTTGGCATTTTGCAGCGTGGACTTGCCGCTGGCACACAGGGCCGCGCCCAGCAACGCCATGCCGGCGCGAATATCGGGGGAAGGCAACGTGGTGCCGCGCAGCTTGCTGCGCCCGCTGATGACCACACGGTGCGGGTCACACACCACGGCGGCAGCGCCCATGGCAATGAGCTTGTCCACAAAGTACAGGCGCGACTCAAACATCTTCTCGAAGAACAGCACATTGCCCTCCACCTGCG
This sequence comes from Rhodoferax sp. P1_F3, assembly GCF_056405715.1. Classification (NCBI taxonomy): domain Bacteria; kingdom Pseudomonadati; phylum Pseudomonadota; class Betaproteobacteria; order Burkholderiales; family Comamonadaceae; genus Rhodoferax; species Rhodoferax sp. P1_F3. The sequence goes on from NZ_JBFUBO010000001.1 coordinate 476,808, forward strand.
TGGCCAGCGTGATCATGCAGCTCATCTGGTCAGTGGCGAACTGGGGCCAGGGGCCGTCGCCGATCACCGGCATGGCGCCGTCAAACTCGCGCGTCACGCGCAGACTCTGGTTGGCAGGCAGGTAGATGTGTTTGTCGTGCAAATCGATCTTCACGCCCAGGGTCTCGAACACGCGGTGGCACATGCCGTAGGCGTGTTTGTCTGTGCCCTCCACCGTGATCTCGCCGCCCGTGGCCGCAGCCAGCGCCAGGTAAGACGCGGCCTCAATGTGGTCATGGCACACGGTGTATGTGGTGCCGCGCAGTGACTCCACACCATCCACGCTGAGCTGGTTGGTGCCGATGCCGGTGATCTTCGCGCCCATGGCGTTGAGCAGGTGGGCCAGGTCTTGCACGTGCGGTTCGCAGGCTGCGTTGCGGATCAGCGTGTGGCCACGGCTCACGGCAGCGGCCATCAGGATGTGCTCGGTGCCGGTGACCGAAGGTTCGTCAAAGAACAGCTCGGCGCCCGTGAGTGCGCCGGGCACTTCAAAGTCGTACGTACCGTCGATGGTGACTTGGGCACCCAGCTTCTGCAGACCGTAGAAATGCGTGTCCAGTCGGCGACGGCCAATCACGTCACCACCGGGCGGGTGCAGGCGCGCCTTGCCAGTGCGGTGCAGCAGACCCGCCACGCAGAGGATGGAGGTACGCACCTTGTTGCAAAGCACCTGCCCAATCTCGTTGGTGCGCACGCTGGCCACATGGATGCTCACACGCTGGCCGCTGCGCTCCACCTTGCCGCCTATCTCGACGATCACGTCCAGCATGTGGCGCACGTCGATGATGTCAGGCACGTTGTCCAGCACCACCTCCTGGTCAGTCAGGATGCAGGCCGCGATCATGGGCAGGATGGCGTTTTTGTTGCCAGAGGCGCGGATGGTGCCCCGCAGCGGCACGCCGCCTTCAATTTCGAATGTGGACATGGGTTGGGAGAAACTTGGTTGAATGAATTTAGATGCGCTATTCGACGGCAATCTGGATTAAGCGCGCCTTGGCGGTTTGCTCTCGCTCCGGGTCGCTCAGCAAACCTGGCAGCGCGTTGTGGAAAGCAGGCATTTTCAACAACGTCGCCACCGATTGACTTAGGTGGCGGCGCACGGCTTCATGTGCGGCAAGCACCTCCTGCACCAGGGTGGAACGTCCTTCCACCACCGTCATGATGTCTTCCAGATCGTGGCTCAGATATACATCATTCTGCCCGCGATCCTTAAAGGCTTCGAACTTGGTAGCCAGAAAGTGCGGAGCTGAAAGATGCCGCAACCGAAGCCCGTCCGTCAGCTCTGCCGTCAAGGCGTTTTCGTAGCCGACTCGGTACCACGGATTGGCGAAACCCAGCACCTTTTCGTCCAAGGGCACTAAGTCCAGCTGCATACGATTCCAGAACCAGCGAAATGGCGGCGTATTGTCTGCCATGGTCTGCTTGAAGCCGCGCCCCATCAACTGTTCTGCCAGTCGGTGATAGGCCGCCAACGAAGCCACCTCCACAATGGCGTCCACGTCTTCTGTGGGGCGCACATCCATCAAGTCAGCATCGTCCACCAACAGGCCCGTGGCGCAGCCGCCCACAAACACCACTTGCTCGCACAAAGGGCCCATGGCCTGCGCCATGCCCATCAATAGACCCAAGTTCGGGTTAGCCATACATGGGGCCTTTCATGGGTTTGGGCGCGTCGGGGTCAATCAGTGCTTGCAGTCGTTCCAGCGCCATGCCTCGCTCGCGGGCCTTGCCCACTCGCAGAGCGTCGAACAGCGCCAACATTTCGTACAGCTTGGCGTCCTGCATCGCGGCAAAGGGAACGGACGGGTGCAGCGGCTCGACCCCCACACCACGCACCGAGCCATTGGGGTGCGGCCAAACAAAGTCGGTACTGCCGGGTGCGAACACACCAGCGAATGCCGGTGCGCTGTGGCTAGTGGGCACGCCGACGACCAGTGGCAGCCGCACACCGGGAAAAGCGTATTTGGCTCCGTACAGGGCGAATTCGGCCAGGTTGTGCACATGGGGGCGCACCGCGTTGTCGGCGACTACCTCACTGTCCGGCAATACAGAACGGCGTACCCGTTTGCGAGTGACACGGTAAATAGCAGCGGGCTCCTGCACACCGAGTGCGCTGCTCCCAGCCGCAGTATCCGGCAGCGATTCCCGGTTCGGCAGTAACAGCCCCGCCTGCAACCCCCGCTTGATACAGGCATGCGCCTCAGACACGCTAATGCCCAGCTCCTGTGCCAGCCTCGCGTACGTCCAGCGCTGCTCGCCCCAAGCCACGAGCTTGAGGGCTACCAGGAAGTCTTGGGGTTTGAGTTGCATTTACATTCAATATTCGTGAATCACGAATATTGAATGTAAATGAATTACCAATCGAAGGCAAGTTATGGATGAAATCAGCCTCTAGCCCAGGCGGAGTCTGCACAAGCAGCTATCAAAACAGAAGCAAATCAGTTTCGTGCCCGAATCACCAGCTCGTCATACCCGGTGTGTGCGTCCGGCTCGCGGCTGAACTGCCAGTCGGGCAGCAGGGCCAGCAGCACCTCGGCCGTGGTGAGCACGATGCAGCCGGGCGCCACATGCCCACCCAGCACCTGGCCCGTGGCGGTGGAAATGGCCATGTGCATATGTGAACTGGTCTTGCCACCATCAACCGCTACCGTACCCGACAAGGTGAGGATTTCCATACTGCCCGTCAGCCGCGTGGGTTGATCCGCACCCGCCAGCCGGATGCCCGCGGTGGACAGGCTGCCGATGCCAGAAAGCACAAAGGCCGCACGGCAGTTTTGGCTTTGTACGGCAGCCTCCAGCGCGGCACGCAGGTCCTGGCCGGGGGTGAGGCGGATGGGGAGAGTCTTCATTTCTTTCATATTAATCCAAAATGGCGCAAAATGCGCCAATCAGGAGAAACACCATGTCCCAAGCCAACACCGGTTTTGCATCCGTCAAACTGCCCACCGCCCTGGTGACCCAAGCGCGCGAAGCTGCGCAGCCTATGCGCCGCTCGGTAGCGGGCCAAGTGGAATATTGGGCCACCTTGGGCCGCATCGTGGAGCACAGCGGCCTGACCGCGCAAGAGGCGCAAACCGCCATCGCCAACTACGAGGCCGCCGCCCGGCGTGCTCAGCCCACCCCAAGCGAACCCGCCAGCCAGGCAGACGCCCTACTCGCCCAGTTCATGACTGTGGAAAACGATGGCAGCCTGGCGCAACGCGTGCGCGAAGTGGTAGCCAGCAACCGGAGCAAAGCAGACCCCACAGCCACCTGACATGGGGCAACCCGTCTTCTACCTGCTGGCCGGGCCCAACGGCGCTGGCAAGTCCACCCTGTACCGCGCATTGGTGTTGGCAGGCACCATTCCGGCCACGGCAGAGTTTGTAAACGCCGACCTGCACGAAGCCGTACATCTGCAACACATTACCGACCCAGAGCAACGTTCAGAGCAAGCCCGCCAGTGGGCCGATGCGCGCCGGGCCGCACTGCTGCAAGCGGGCCAATCGTTTGTGAGCGAAACCGTGTTCTCACACGAATCCAAACTAGCGCTCATTCAGGAAGCACAGGCCAAGAGCTTCTTTGTCATGCTGCTGGTCGTGGCGCTGGACCAGCCGGAGCGCCTATTGGCTCGTGTCGCCCAGCGGGTTCTTGAGGGCGGCCACCCAGTGCCACCTGAACGCATATTGGCGCGCTACCCGCGCACGCTTGCCCACCTGACCCACGCAGTGCGCCTAGCCGACGCCGCCATTCTTTATGACTCTGCCGACGTGTCGCCCGGCACGCACACCGCCGTGGCCACCTGCAAGGGCGACTGGACGCGAGAGCTGGTGCAGCCCATGCCCGAATGGGCACGACGGGTACTTTGGGATTGAAATAGGGCCCTAGCCCGCGCAGGTACTGCGCAAGCAGCTATCAAAATAGAAGCGCGGTTACTATCCCGCCTCCGCCTCCTGAATCTCCTTCAGCGTGCGCCCTTGCGCGTCACGCCATTTGGTGCGTCCATTGCTACTCATTCCCAGGACGAACGTCGCAGAGATGCTGGGCGAAGAAAAGACATAGTCTTGTGTAAATCGATAGGTGCCTGCATGCATTTCCACCACCCCACGGGCTATCAAGTCCTCACGCTGCGCAAGGCGGGCGGGCTTATTGGCCTCCAGTGAGGGCACTACGTCCGCCACCGCCTGCGAGCCCTTGCACACCACAAAACCCTGGGTGGACTCGTACCCCACCGCCTCTATCCCCTTGCCCTTGCAATACAACAAGTTTGGGACAGCAGACAGCGGTCCACCTGCAGACAAACTAGAAACCACCGCAGGCGGCGCCTGCTCAAACGCATGCACGCCCAGCACCGGCAGCATGCCCAGCATGTGGGCCAAAAAGACTTCCATGTCGGCACGATCCGCCTCACTTAGAGATGGCTCGGCGGGCAGATTGGCGTTGTCCAACGGCATGCGCTTGGCGGCACGGGCCAGAGTAATGAGGCGCGACTCCAGAAACTGTACATGCGCCTTGTTGAGTTGCCCGGCCGTGGTGGTGGTGAAGCCGATGGCACGGGTCCAGAAATCCTTTTCCGCGTAATGGCGCTCCAACCGGGGGCGGATAGGGTCGCCCTCGCCCACGTAGAGCACGTCGCCCTCACCGTCCGGGCGCGGCCCCAGCAGCAGGTACACCCCGGTCTGCGCGAGCTCGGGCCGGGCTTTGACTTGCGGCAGCAGCGCACGCGGGAAGACCAGCGCCTTGCCGATCCAGTTGGATTTGTCGACGATGCGCAGGCCGTCGGGGTCGCCGTCGGCGACGAAGATGCGGAGGGAGAAGGGCTGACTCACGGTGAATTCAGGAGTTGTAAACAAGCTTCATGACCTAACCGCAGTTTCATTGGTCTCGTCGACCAAGAACTTGGACAGATGCTGTGAAACTTGAAGATCTTCACATCTGCTATTGAATCGCCATCTCCACAGGGGGGGCCGTACCATCTTAAAAACGAGATCTGGAATTATCCAAAAACCCACAAAGGCCAAGGCCAAAGTTACGGCCAAAAATAAAGGCGTTTTCTCTGCAGGTGCATACCAATATGCAGCTCCCACAGCACCAAGGTATGCGACGGTAAGAGCAGATTTGAGTAGCGTGGACATCTTCTTGGCACTTTTGACGGCACGCTGAATTCGCTGATCAATGTCAGCGTTTGCCGCAATCTCAATTTCAGTAAGCCGCGAAGACAAATCTCCAATTTGGCCATCACGCACGTCAACCGATCTTTCCGCCTCCTCTCTTTGACGCGCCTGTTCCTGCTCAAGTCGGAGTATTTCACTCTTCCTCGCAAGCTCTTCGTCAGCATTACTTTTTACCAAGTTCGCTAGCGCCTCATCGTGCTCCCGCTTTAGCGCTGCCTCCCTCTGCTCCGCCAAGGCTCGAACGTCATCAGCAGTACTCAACCTGACAACCTCAAGCAACTCATCGACGTTATCCAACCCGACCAAACTTGGAAAAGCCATCGTGGACTGCACCAAACAACGCTGGGCACGCTGGTCCCGCATCAAAGCCACAAAAATTTCCGCCTTCTTTGGATCAAGCTCCGTAAGGTACTGTCGAACCTTACTTACTAGATCAGTTTGCGGATTCATCACATAGGAACAGTTCGCGATAAGTTTCTTGCGCGAGAGATTGCCAAGATTCCCGCCGACGGCAAACCATAGATGCCCCGCCAATCTCCGGTCAGTCAATGCGGGTGGAACATCGTCTCTCTTTAGCAAATTCTTGAAAACCACATACCCGCCGGACTTGGAAGCGACAACATCGTTTCGCGTAATGAAGAGCCACTTTGCGTCGGCTATTGACTTCGCATGTTGAGTCTCCCCACGCAACCGAAGCACCGTCGCTATTGACCTCGCATCGCGTATTCGCCGTTCCAAATTAGTGTGAAGGGGGCCAACCGTATTCCTCAAACCTTCTTCAATTGCAAGATCGCAAAAAGTAAACAACTCTTCGGTTGCATAAACATCTGCGTCTAGGATTTCAAAGCCCAATGCGACCAACTGAGAATCCAAATTGTCCAGAGTCGCCCGTGCATATCCTGCGTGACTTGAGTCGGCCCGTATCCGGTTACCCAATGGGCCAAAAGGCATCTCGCCCCTTTGCACTGCCTCCAAGGGACCACGAAGAGTGCCTTTCATCTCAGCCACTACGTGAGAAAAAACATATTTACGAATCCCGGCCTTCTCGATCAATTCGAATAGGTCTTTCGAGAAGTCATGCAGCTCCGGCGTACTAAGGTCCAAATAGTCAAGGATCAACGGCCCATCAAATGAAATCGAAACACCATTCAGCGCTGTTGAGGAACTCGGCACCTGCAAGGTAAGTACCACCTCAGCAATTAACGCGCCACATGTGAGGCGCGTTATTAGGTCGGCGCCCGATCCACCTTGCTCAATCGTCTGAAGTGCAAAAGCTGCGGACAGGACGTCAAGCGCTTGATCTAGGTGAACGGCATCCTGTTCATCATCTACAACTTCATTTAGAACCAGCTTCTTTCCTTTGTAGTAATTTTTCTCCCGTCGGTCTACAAAGCTCAAAAAGTCAACGCTAGTCAACCTCCTCAGGAAGGCTGTTTGCAATGAGTCAGGAGATACGTCCAATTCAATTTTCTTCAGCGCCTCAGCCGCAAACTCACTGAACGCTGCCAGAAGTTGATCCATTCCGGAATCATCAAATTTCGTATCAACATGTGCGGACGGTTCAACCCGATATGTATGCGGCTCACTTGGATCAACTCGCAACAACCCAAACTCTGCCAGCTTCTCTGCTAGGCCAGCAGCGACAAGTGGACTCATTGGGATGTCGTATGTCTTTTCGACAGCGCTCGAAAATTCAGCCGGATCAAAGCGCCTATTGGCACGTTTCGCCAGAATGGGTACGAACAACGGCACTAGCCCAGCGACTAGGTCACCTGTCTTCGAATAGGCCTCTTCAACAAATGCAAAAGCAACTAGCTCTCTGGGACTCATTGCCGCGGAGATTGCGGCCGCGTCTTCATTCGTCATATTTCTTGCCCCCTTTTTGGTTCTCGGTTCAACACACAAGTAGTTCATTGCCGTCATCTGTGTCTGTAGCAGTGACTGCACACGCCGGAAGTTGGCATAGACATCGGCTTGCTTTCACGGACGCTATGCGGCGGTAGTCCGCAAAGCCAAAACCGGTGTTAAGTGGGAATTCGCGGATTGCCACGCCCACGCTGGCGTGGATGTTGGCATCCGCTACATTGCAGACATGCCAAGCAGCTTGCTGCAATTGCGCGTCGATGCTGACTCTGGCTTTTAGCTCTGGCGTCATGCCCTGTCCTCCCGTGTTTGCATTCTAGTTACAAACAGAAACAGGCACTAGCCCCCGTATTCATTGCGCCAGCAGCTTCTCTTTTGATAGCACCCTAACTTGCCAGCCAGGCCGCAAACGCCGCATTCACCGCCTCCGGTTGCTCCAGGGTGCTCATGTGCCCGCACTGCTCCACGATGCACAGCTGCGCACCGGGGATGGCATTGGCAATAGCTTCGTGCTGGTTGGGTGGGCTCCACAGGTCTTCGCGGCCAGTGAGGACCAACGTGGGACAGGTGATGGTGGGCAGCACGGGGGCGGCGTCGGGACGGTTCAGCAGCGCGTGGATCTGGGCGGCGAACTGCGTGGGGCTGCTGCGCTCCAGCATGTCCAGAATCTGTTCGAACAAGGCGGTGCCCAGCACGCTGGGGTGCACCATGCCGCTGGCCCACTGCGCGCCCATGGTGCGCATGCCGCTGCTCTGCGCCAATGCCAGCAGCGCCATGCGGCCGGCCTTTTCTTTGGCACCGGCCGCGCCAGCAGCCAGCGCGGGCGTGCCGGTGTCCAGCAGGGCGAGGCGCTCCACGCGCTGGGGCGCGATGCGCATGACCTCCAGCGCCACGCGCCCGCCCATGCTGTGGCCGGCCAGGGCGAAGGTGCGCGCGGGAGCGGTGGCCAGCACATGTTCGGCCATGGCGGTAAGCGTATCCAACGGGCCCCACGACGGCACATGGCAAGTGGCATGGGATGCGAGCGCCTGCACCTGCAGCGCCCACACCGCTGCGTCACACATCAGGCCGGGGAGAAGAACCAGGGTTGTGTCGGTCATGCCTCAGACTGTAGCGTCTGGCAAGACCACCTGCACTTCCAGGCCTGGCTGCGCGTTGCGCACGGCAAAGGTTCCGCCATGCGCCTGCGCCACCAGGCGGCACAGGTACAGGCCCAGCCCCACGCCACCGCCTTCGCGGGTGCGGGCCGCATCGGGGCGGTAAAACGGCTGACCCAGGTTGGGCAATTGGGCCTCGGCCACGCCGGGCCCAAAGTCGCGCACGGTGATGGCGATGCTGCCATTGGGCTGGCGCTGCACGCTGAGCTGCGGCGCGGCGGGCTCGCCCGTGCTGTGGCGCAGCGCGTTGTCCAGCAGGTTGCGCACCAGCAGGCGAATGCGTGTGGGGTCCAGCGCCATGCTGGGCAGACCGGCCTGCACATCCACGGCGATATGCGGTGCGGCGGCGTGGGCGGCCTGCAGTTCGCACACCACGTCTTGCACCAGGGCAGCCAGATTCACCGGCTCGCGGTACAGGGCCGCGTGGGGGTTGGCCAGGCGTTCGCTTTCCAACAAGTCGGTCACCAGGTCGCGCATCAGCGCCAGGTCGCGCAGCAGGGCTTCGCGGCTGGGCTGCACCTCGGCGGTCTCGGGCAGCAACTCGGTGTTCAGGCGGGCGCGGGTTAGCGGGCTGCGCAGCTCGTGGCTGATGGCCAGCAGCAGCGTGCGCTTGGCCTCCAGCATCTGGTGGATGTCGGACCCCATGGTGTTGATGGTGTGGGCCAGCTCACCCAGCTCATCGGGGTGGTGGAAGTGGCGCACCACAATCTTCTGAGAAAAATCGCCCTGGCCAAAGCGCAGGGCACCGGCGCGGATGTCGTCCAGCGGGCGCAGCATGCGGCGCACACGCACATAGGCCAGTGCGGTGAGGCTCAGCAAAATGGCCAGCGTGGCCCAGCCAATGAAGCGCGGCCGGTCATGCCAGGCCTGCACGCTCACGCCAAACTGGATGCGGTGGCCGTCGGCCGTGGTGCGTTCGTAAAAGCGCAGCTCGTCGGTCTTGTTGCGTTTGTCGTCCATCCAGCCGTGGCCGTAGTCGGGGTCTTGCGGGTGGCTGCGCCAGTTGGTTTGGGGGCCGCTGATGCGCACGCTGAGCGGCAAGCGCTGCGTCAGCGCCTGGGCGCGTTCGACGCTGGGCGGGCTGCCGATGTCGGCTGCCAGCTTGTCGATGTAGTCCACTACCAGCGGCTTGGCCGCGTCGCGCCAGCCCACGGACAGGGCCGACTGCATGCCGAACAGAAAGCACGCGGCCATGGCCATGGCCAGCAGCACAAACATGGCGACCAGGCGCACGCGCAGTGAATGGGCCAGCGCCTTTTTGGCGCGGCGGCTGGCACGCATGCACGCCTTGAAACCGTGAAGCCTCATGGGGCCGCGCCCGCCAGGGCCAGCGTGTAGCCCGCGTTGCGCAGGGTCTTGATGCAGTCCAGCGGCTCCAGCTTCTTGCGCAGGCGGCTCACCACAATGTCCACCGCGCGGGTGTAGAGCTCGGCCTCATGGCCGCGCAGCTGGTTCAGGATGTCGTCGCGGCTGAACACTTTGCCGGGCTCACGCGCCAGCATGTACAAAAAATCAAACTCGGTGCTAGTCAGGTCCACGGCCTCACCCTGGCGCTGCACGGTGCGCGTGGTGCCGTTGACCACCAGGCCGTTGAAGACAAAGGTGTTGGCGTCAGCCGCCGCAGGCTTGGCCGCTGCGGGCAGGCGGCGGCGCAACACGGTTTGCACTCGCGCTACCAGCTCGCGCGGCTCAAAGGGTTTGGGCACATAGTCGTCCGCGCCCAGCTCCAGCCCCACCACGCGGTCCATCACCTCGCCACGCGCGGTGAGCATGATGATGGGAATATCACTGTCCTTGCGGATCGCGCGGCACAGTGAGAAACCATCCATCTCAGGCAGCATCACGTCGAGGATGGCGGCATCCACCCCGCCCTGCGCCAGCCGGGCCATGCCTTCGCTGGGCTTGAGGGCACATTCCAGCACCATGTCAAAGCGCGCAAAGTAGGCGGCCAGGGGCGGGCCCAGTTGGGTGTCGTCGTCAATCAGCAGGATGCGGTGCATAGGCGTTATTGGGTGGCCTGCGCATTGTCCCACCGGCTGCGGTGGCGCAGGATGAGCTGGCGCACGCGCCGTTGCTGCTCGGCGGCCAGTTGGTCAAACTGGTCGGCCGCACTTTGCACGGTATGCAGCACCTGCGGCACATAGCCGGGGCGGCGCTCCAGCAGGGTGTTTGCATGCTCTCGGTCAAAACGCGGACCCCACACCAACGCCATGACTTCGGCGTGGGGCTCCTCGTATCCCTCGAACAGCACCGCGCCATAGGCCCGCAGGGGGGCGGTCAAAGCGCTCAGCGTGGTGGTGGGCATGGTGGTTTATCCGCGGTGGAACCAGTGACCGCGACCATCCATGTAGTCGCGCACCTTTTGCTGCTGGGCAGGGTTCAGGCTGTTGTAGAAGTCGGCCAGCGCAGCAATCACCTCAGGGCTCTTGGCCTGCACCGCAGCCGTCTTGTCATTGATCAAGGCCTGGGCACGGGCGGCATCAAACTTGTCGCCAGCTACCAGCGCCTTCATTTCGGCGCGTGGGTCTTTGGTCTGGCCGATCAGCGCGGTGCGCTGCTCATACAGCTTGTCGCCTAGGGTAGCCAAGCGCTTCTTCTGGTCCTCGTTGAGGTCCAGTTTGCTGGCGGCCTTGTCGACCATCTTGTCGCGCTTTTGCGCGTATTGCTCAGCGCTCATGTTGCTGCCGTAGTCGTGCGGGCGGTGGCCGCAGGCGGACAGGCCGCCGATGAGCAGGGTGGCGCCCAGAGCGCCGATGAGGGTACGTTTCAGGTTGCGGCGGAAGAAGTGGCTCATGCTGACCTTTCGAATCCCCGAAGGGATGTGTTGAACATGACTGCAATGGTGCCGGCGCAGGCCTGATACAGGGTGTCAGGGCAGTTTCGGTTTGTATCGGTTTATGTCACGCGCTCAGAGGCGGCGGATCGGCTTCTTGCGCCACACCAGGCGGTAGTAGGTGGTCTGCATGCCCAGCATCACAAGGAAAGTGATGGGGTATGCGGCCCAGATGCCGTTCAAGCCGTAGTGCTGGCTCAGCACCCAGGCCACTGGCACTTCGACACAGCCAATGGCAAACATGGTGATGGCGGTGGGCCACAGCACCACGCCGCTAGCCCGCATCAGGCCAGACAGCACCATCGACATGCCCATGATCACCACGCTCCACAGCATGACGTGCAGCAGGGTTTGGGCCAGATCCACCACCGCTATGTCGGTAATGAACCACCCCAGCATGCTGCGCGAGAACACGTAGCACACCAGCACCAACGCGCCCGTCAACAGCAGGTTCAACACAATCCCCGTGCGGGCAATCTGGCCCAGCAAGTGGGTGCGTCCCGCACCGATGGACTGCGCGCCCAGAATGGATGCCGCAATGGCAATCGAGAACGCCGGGAACTGCACATACGAGACGATCTGGTTCACCGCGCCATAGGCGGCCGTGGCCTGCGAACCAAAGCGGTTCACCAGGAATAGCACGGCAATCTCCGCCACCGAAATGGTGATCATGGACAGGCCCGTGGGAAGGCCGATGCGCAGCACTTTGGCCAGGATGGCGCGGTCTACCCGCAGGTGCTTCATGAAGGCCGCATTGGGCGCCATGGGGTGGTTCACCCGCAGCAGGTGCCAGGCCGTCCAGGCGATGGCCGACAAGAACGACAGCACCGAGGCCCAGGCCGCGCTCGTCACGCCCAAGCGCGGCAGGCCCAGCCAACCTTGGATGAGTGCGGGCGTGACCACCAGCCCCACCACGGTGGAAATGATCAGGGTCTTGAGCGGGGTTTTGGTGTCGCCCACGCCGCGCAGCATGGAAGTGATGAGCAGAAAGATGAAGATGCCGGGCGCGGCCACCATGCTGATGCGCGCATAGGCAATGGCACCGGGCAGGATGTCGGCCGGCGTGCCCAGCGCGCGCAGCAGTGGCTCGGTGAACGTGCCACCGAACACTGCCACCACCAGGCCCGCGTACACGCCCACCGTCAAGGTGGTACCGGTGATGGCGCGCACGCGCTCCGGCTCTTTCGCCCCCCAGGCCTGGCCGATGAGTACCGAGGCACCTGCGCCCAAGCCGATCATGAAGGCGATGAGGAAAAACAGCACCGGGAAGAAGGCCGACACCGAGGCCATGGCGCCCACCCCCAGCATCTGGCCCAGGTAGATGTTGTTCACCGTGCCCGACAGGCCCTGCAGGATGTTGCTGATGATCATAGGCACCAGAAAGGCCAGATAGCCCCTCCAGAGTGCCGGGGGCGCGGCCGCGGGCAGCGCAGGGTTGCGGGTTGTCATGGGAGCTCCCTGGTCACGCTGCAAAGGCGTGGGTTGATATTTTGAGTAGATGCGCCTGCACGTCCGCAGGCCACGGCGCCACACGCGCTGCAAAGCCCGCGGAGTCACCGGCAAACAGCGCGCGGCTGGCCTCTTCAAAGCCTGGCTCGTGCCCGGCCATGGTGGACATGAATTTGTAGGTCACAGCGCCGCAGTGGCGCACGCGGTCTTTGGTCTCAGATGCCAGGCGTGCGGTTTCCACCAACTTGCGCAGCGCCACCGAGGCGCCGCCGGGCTGGCGCGCCAACCATTCCCAATGGCGCGGCAACAGCGTCACCTCACGGGCCGACACACCCAGCTTGGGCCGGCCCGGGCCACGTGGCGCGTCGGCCGCTGCAGGCGGCTCTTCTACGGGTGCCGGCGGCATGGCCTGCGTCATCACCGGGTTCAGCGCGTTCAGCCGCGCCTCAAAGTCGGCCAACGTGCCGCGCCAGTCCAGCTCGATCACCTCGCTGCTCGCGTCCTCAAAGACCAGGATGGGCGGCGGGCTGATGCTGCCCGCCCAGCGGTCTACCACCGGCTTGGTGGCCAGAGCCACTTCTCTCAGCGAGCCACTGGCGATACAGCGGCTGCCTTCAAATGCCGTAGACGATGTTTCTAACCATGCCATAAATTTACCCGGATTTAATTAATGTGCAAATTATATCCGGGTAAAACAAAAGCACAAACCCGGACGCTGCCGGGCTTGTGCTGGGTGTGGACAGGGCTGTCGGGTGCTTACTTCTTGCCCCCGCCTCCCCCGCCACCGGAGGAACCGCCACCGCCATGCTCGCCCTTGCCGTGGGTACCTGTTGATCCCGCCTTGTCGTGCAGCTTGGCCTTGGCATATTGCGTACCCGTGGTGCCTTTGCCGGACTTGGAGGCGCTGACCACCGAGCCCAACTTCACGCCCATGGCATGGGCAATCTGGCCCCAGCCCATGCCGCTTTGGCGCTGTGTCAGCACACCAGGCAAGGTCTGGGTTCCCTTGGCGGTGGTTACCGTGCCGCCATTGAGCGCAGCCGCGATTTGCGCAGGCGTGGGGTTGGTAATGCCTTGCTTAGCAAGGGCCGCCTTGGCCAGCGACAGCGCAATGTTCACCTCACCCGTGCCCAGCTTGGTGGTCGTGGGCGTGAAGGTAGTGCTGGTGGCTCCTGTGCCCAGGCTGACCGCAGATCCGCTGCGCAACCCCAGCACCAAGGCTTGCGCGTTTTGCCGGGAACCTGCCCAAGCGGAGTACTCCTTGACCAGCTTGTCGTTAGGCGGGCTGGGTTGGGTGGCCACCGGTGCGGGTGGTGGTACCGGAGTAGCAGACGTTTGTGCCTGTGCCGCCCCCCATGCCAGCAAAACGGCTCCACAGATCACGATAAGGCCGCGTGGTGCGAAAAAAGTGTTGGGCATACAAGGCTCCTTGTTGTAGGGACAGACTCTTATAACGCCCCACTGTAGGCTGCGCCGACGCACAAACCGTAAGCAATTGTTCCCCGAAGCGCTACCGCGCCAACACCGCCTCCAGCGCCTTGCCCGTGTGGGTGCCAAGCTGCACCACGGCTTCGGGCGTTGTGGCGGCTACCACGCGGCCACCACCATTGCCGCCGTCCGGGCCCAGGTCAATCACCCAGTCGGCTTCAGCGATCACGTCCAGGTCGTGCTCGATGACCACCACGCTGTGGCCGCCATTGACCAGGCGGTGCAGCACATGGATGAGTTTTTCCACGTCGGCCATGTGCAGGCCCACGGTGGGCTCGTCCAGCACATACAGCGTGTGCGGCGCCTTGTTGCCGCGCTTGCCCACGTCGTCGCGCACCTTGCTGAGCTCGGTCACCAGCTTGATGCGTTGCGCCTCGCCACCGCTCAATGTGGGTGACGGCTGGCCCAGCGTGAGGTAGCCCAGGCCCACATCTTTGAGCAGTTGCAGCGGGTGCGCGATGACGGGCATGGCGGCGAAGAAGTCGACGGCTTCGTCTACTTCCATCTGCAGCACATCGCCAATGTTCTTGCCGCGCCAGGTGACGGCCAATGTTTCGGGGTTGAAGCGCGCGCCCTTGCAGGTTTCGCACAGCACTTTCACATCGGGCAGGAAGCTCATGCCGATGGTGCGTATGCCCTGCCCTTCGCACGATGGGCAGCGGCCTTCGCCGGTGTTGAAGCTGAAGCGGTTGGACGCGTAGCCACGCGCCTTGGCTTCCAGCGTGTCGGCAAACAGTTTGCGGATGGTGTCCCAAAAGCCGATGTAGGTGGCGGGGCAGCTGCGCGGCGTTTTGCCGATGGGCGTCTGGTCCACTTCGAGCACGCGGTCCACGCTCTCAAAACCTTCCACACCTGCGCAACCGGTCCACTGGATTTTCTCGCCCGCGTCCAGCGCATCGCGGCCAGCCTTGGTGCTGCGTTTTTGCACGGCCACCTGGACGTTGGCCAGCAGTACGTCGCGCGCCAGCGTGGACTTGCCGGAGCCGCTGACACCGGTGATGGCGACCAGGCGCTTGAGGGGCACGTGGACCGTGACAGTTTGCAGGTTGTGCAGGTTGGCGCCTTTGACGGTTAGCCAGCCGATCTTTGGCTTCTGTGTTTTGGCTGGGCCCGCAGCGGGTAGCCCCAGGGCGGGCTCCTCATGCATTTGCTGCGCAACTGCCAAATCGTCACCCGCCCTGGGGCTACCCGCTGCTGCGACGGACATTTGGGCGGTGCGGCGGTCAGCCAATGCTGCGTATTCGGCGGCCACTTTCGTTCGCTCTGCCAATTCGATGTTTGCCTTCTCGCTGGCGCTCACTTGTGCAGCTGCCACCGCAGCCTTGGCTGCTTTAGCACTGAGCTTCTTCGCAGGTTTATCAACACTCACGGTGGGAGTCGTATCGCCGGGTGACGATTTCGTGTACCCGTATGAGGAACCCGGCGATACGGCTTCCGCCGCGTCGAGCGCCAAGGTCTCCGCATAAGAAACCATCCCGCGACGCACTGCCAGGGGATGCTTCATCGCATGCAGCAAATACCGCCCAGTCTGCGACTCGGGAGCCGCTTGCACATCGGCAATGGAGCCCTGCGCCACCAACCGCCCACCGCGCTTGCCCGCACTGGGGCCAATGTCGATGATGTGGTCCGCATGGCGAATGGTGTCTTCGTCATGCTCCACCACCACCAGCGTGTTGCCCTTGTCGCTCAAGCTCTGCAAAGCGCCCAGCAATATCTTGTTGTCGCGCGCATGCAGACCAATGGTGGGCTCGTCCAGCACATAGCACACGCCCTGCAAATTGCTGCCCAGCTGCGCGGCCAATCGAATGCGCTGCGCCTCGCCACCGCTGAGCGTGGGCGCACCCCGGTCCAGCGTCAGGTAGCCCAGGCCCACCTCTTCCAAAAACTCCAGCCGGCTCTTGATCTCGGGCACCAGGTCGCGTGCGATGTCGCCTTCACGCGTGGTCATGCCGCCCACTACTTGCAGCGTCTGCACCCACTTGCGCACATCGGTCACCGAGAGGCGCGCAATATCGGTGATGCCCACGTTGGCGAACTTCACATTGCGTGCGGTGGCGTTCAGGCGCGTGCCGTTGCAGGTGGGGCAGGTCGCGTCGTGCAGGTCTTCAATGTCGGCCTCGGCAAAAGTTTGCTCGCGGCCCTTGTTGTCATCGTCCTTCACGGAATCGTCAAACACCTTGCGCTGCTCTTTGGTTAGCGCGACACCGGTGCCCACGCAGTCCGGGCACCAGCCATGCTTGCTGTTGTAGGAGAACAGGCGCGGGTCCAGCTCGGCATAACTGGTGCTGCACACCGGGCAGGCGCGCTTGGTGGAGAACACCTGCACTTTGCCAATGCCCGCCGCAGGCGAGCCGGCCACCATGGCTTCGCGCAGGCCATCAATCTCGCTCAGCACATAGACCACGCCCTTGCCATGCGTGAGCGCATCGGCCAGCGCCTGGCGCAGCGCGGGTTCATTGGACGGCGACACATCTAGACTGGCCACCGGCAGCTCGATGTTGTGCTCCTTGAAGCGGTCGATGCGCGGGAAGCTGGTGGTGGGCAGGAAGTTGCCGTCCACCCGCAGATGCGTGTAGCCACGTGGCCGCGCCCAGTCCGCCAGCTCGGTGTACACGCCCTTGCGGCCCTGCACCAGCGGCGCCAACAGCCCAATGTGCTGGCCACGGTAGTTCTTCAGCAACTGCGCCGCAATGCTGTCCGCCGACTGCGGCTCCACCGCCGCGCCGTCCTTGTAGCAATGCTGGGTGCCCAGCTTCACGTACAACAGACGCAAGAAGTGCCAAACCTCGGTAGTCGTACCCACCGTACTCTTGCGCCCACCGCGCGAGAGCCGCTGCTCAATCGCAACCGTAGGCGGAATGCCATACACCGCATCCACCTCAGGCCGCCCTGCGGGCTGCACGATGGAACGCGCATACGCGTTGAGCGACTCCAGATAGCGCCGTTGGCCTTCGTTGAACAAGATGTCAAACGCCAACGTCGATTTGCCCGACCCCGACACCCCCGTCACCACACTGAACTTGCCCCGTGGAATATCCACCGACAGTGACTTCAGGTTGTGTTCCTTCGCATTAACGATACGAATCGAATTCGATGCGTCAGCGAGCAACGCCCCGGAGGCGGATGGGCTTGCGCCCGGTGCCGATTTGGCAATCGCGAAGCGAGTGTATGAGGCTCCGGGCGTAAGCCCGTCCGCCGCAGCGAACGACGAAAAAGTAGCCCGGTCCTCATTGACCTCATGCACCACCCCCATAGCCGCCGCATATTCCCGCAGCGCCTTGCCCGTATGCGAAGTTGCATGCAGCAGCAAATCTTCCGGCGTGCCGTAAGCCACCACCTCGCCTCCCGCATCCCCGCCCTCAGGCCCCAAATCAATCAACCAATCGGAAGCCCGAATCACATCCAGGTTGTGCTCAATCACTACCAGCGAATGGCCCGCATCCAACAACTTGCGCAGCGCGCGCATGAGCTTGGCAATGTCATCAAAGTGCAGCCCCGTGGTGGGCTCATCCAACATGAACAGCGAACCACGCTTGGCCACGAGCTGCTTGCTCGCGCTGCTGGTTTTGGCGGCTTCCGCCAAAAAGCCCGCCAGCTTGAGGCGCTGCGCCTCACCACCCGAGAGCGTGGGCACCGGCTGCCCCAGCTTCACATACTCCAGCCCCACATCCACAATGGGCTGCAGCACGCGGATCACATCGCGGTCGGCGCTGAACAGGTCGGCCGCTTCGCTGACCGTCAGGTCCAGCACATCGGCCACGTTCACATTGCGGCCCTTGCGCTCAATCGTGACTTCCAGAATCTCGGGCCGATAACGCTTGCCATCGCAATCCGGGCAGCGCAAGTACACGTCGCTGAGGAACTGCATCTCCACATGCTCAAAGCCCGAGCCGCCGCAGGTGGGGCAACGCCCATCGCCACTGTTGAAGCTGAACTTGCTGGCGGTGTAGCTGCGCTCCTTGGACAGGGAGGCGCCCGCAAACAGCTCGCGGATCGCATCCCACGCACCCACATAGCTCACAGGGTTGGAACGTGCGGTCTTGCCTATCGGCGACTGGTCCACAAACACCACTTCGCTGAGCTGCTCCGCCCCCAGCAGGCGCGCGTGGGCACCCGGTGTCTCGGTAGCTTTGCCAAAGTGGCGCAGCAGTGCAGGGGCCAGCACGTCCTGAATCAGCGTGGACTTGCCGGAACCGGACACACCGGTCACGCACACCAAACGCTGCAGCGGAATCTCGACGGTCACGTTTTTGAGGTTGTGCTCGGTAGCCCCCTCCAGAATCAGGCGTGGCGTGTTCGGCGCCACCATGCGCTTGAAGCCCATGCCCACCTGCTTGCGGCCACCCAGGTAGGCGCCGGTCATGGTGTCCGCGCCTTTCAAGGCTTCGGTCGTGCCATCAAACACAATCTGCCCGCCCTTCTCGCCGGGGCCGGGGCCCATGTCGATCATGCGGTCGGCGGCCAGCATCACGGCCGGGTCATGCTCCACCACCACCAGCGTATTGCCCGCATCGCGCAGGCGCTGCATGGCCACGATGATGCGATTCATGTCGCGCGGGTGCAGGCCGATGCTGGGCTCGTCGAGAACAAACAGGGTGTTGACCAGCGAGGTGCCCAGCGCCGTCGTCAGGTTAATGCGCTGCACCTCCCCGCCCGACAGCGTACGGCTTTGCCGGTCCAGCGTGAGGTAGCCAATGCCGACATCACACAGGTACTTGAGGCGTGTGCCCACTTCCTCAAACAACAGCTTGAGCGTCTTCTGCTCAGCCTCGGACGTGGCCGCCGCAGACAAGGCGGAGTTGGGCGTATCCAACTGCACTTGCAGGGAATCGAAGAAACGCTTCAGCTTGTCCAACGACATCAGCATCATGTCGTGCAGGCACAGTCCGGGCAGCACTTCGAGTTGGGCGCGCGTCCACTTCACACCTTGTGGCATGAAGCGCTTGGCGGGCGGCAGCACGGCATCGGCCTGTGCCTTGGTACCGATGCGCCACAGCAGGCTCTCGGTCTTCAACCGCGCACCTCCGCAGGTGCCGCATGGCGTGTAGCTGCGGTACTTGGACAAGAGCACGCGGATGTGCATCTTGTAGGCCTTGCTCTCCAGGTACTCGAAGAAACGGTCCACACCAAACCAGTGCTGGTTCCACTTGCCGTTCCAGTTGGGCGAGCCCTTGTATACCCAGTTTTTCTGTTCCTCGGTTAATTTGTACCAAGGTGTATCGCGTGGGATGCCTGCGGCCTCGGCGTGGCGCATCAGGTCGTCCTGGCATTCTTGCCAGGCAGGCGTCTGCATAGGCTTCACGGCGCCCGCACGCAGTGTCAGCTTGTCGTTGGGAATCACCAGCCCGTAGTCCACCCCCACCACGCGGCCAAAGCCGCGGCAGGCCTCGCAGGCGCCCACGGCGGAGTTGAAGCTGAACATGGACGCGATCGGGTCCGTGTAGCGCAAATCGCTTTGCGGGCAGTGCAGGCCGGTGGAAAAGCGCCAGAGCGTGGGCGCGGTAGTTGCTACATTTTCAGGAGCTGCTGGCGCAGTGTCGACGGGGGCTACAGCATCATTTAATACATAAACATTGAGGCGCCCACTGCCGCGCTTCAGTGCCACCTCGATGGCTTCCAGCACACGGGCCTTCTCCACGCCGTCGATGCGGAAGCGATCAGCCACGACATCCAAGACCTTTCTCGGTCCGCTGACGGTAGACACCTCGCGCTCGGCCTGCACCCGCGTGAAGCCGCTGGCGCTGAGCCACTGGGTCACTTCCTCTTGCGTGGTGCTGGCGGGCAGTTCCACCGGGAAGGTAAGCACCAGGCGCGGGCCCGAAGCCTCGGCGGCGCGGCGTACCAGCTCGGCATATATCGTCTCGGGCGTGTCGTGCTGCACCGGCAGCGCGGTGTCCTTGTCGAACAGGTTGCCCGCACGGGAGAACAGCAGCTTGAGGTGGTCGTTGAGCTCCGTCATGGTGCCCACCGTGGAGCGGCTGGAGCGCACCGGGTTGGTCTGGTCGATGGCGATGGCTGGTGGTACACCTTCCACCTTGTCCACAGCGGGTTTGTCCATGCGGTCCAGAAACTGGCGCGCGTAGGCGCTGAAGGTTTCTACGTAGCGGCGCTGGCCTTCGGCGTACAGCG
This sequence comes from Rhodoferax sp. P1_F3, assembly GCF_056405715.1. NCBI lineage: Bacteria > Pseudomonadati > Pseudomonadota > Betaproteobacteria > Burkholderiales > Comamonadaceae > Rhodoferax > Rhodoferax sp. P1_F3. The sequence continues at coordinate 496,919 of NZ_JBFUBO010000001.1, forward strand.
TGTCAAACACCAAGCTGGACTTGCCCGAGCCACTGGGGCCAGTCACCACGGTCAATTCGCCGGTGCGAATGTCCAGGTCAAGGTTCTTGAGGTTGTGCTGCCGCGCTCCGCGAATGCGGATGGTTCCCTGGGACATAAGTGAATGCTCTTCTGGAGGAGGAGAGACATTCTAGGCAACCACATAGATGAAAACCGTGTGTGAGGGCAATTTTGCGCCGAGCCGCCTCAAGCAAAATTAGCCCCCTTGGGGGGCAGCGACCCGCGCAGCGGCGGAGCGTGGGGGCTAGCCCTTCAGGGCGCGCTCCAATTCCCGGCACGCTTTGGAGCCCAGGGCTTCCTGGATCTTGGGCAGCAGGGCCAGCAGGTCGTCATAGCCGGCTGCGGATTCCACGGCCAGGTTCAACCGAAAACCACGCAGGCCCATGCCAGCGGTGAGCTTGGTGGCGATGGGCTTGCCGTCGCTGTAGCGTTCTTGCGCCGTGCGGTTGCTGGGGGGTGTTGCGGCGTCTTCCGCGTCTTGAATCATCTCGGCCGAGGCCGCAGGCGCGGGCTCGGCCTCGGCGACTGCAGCCAGAAAGCCCTGTTCCACCATGTGCAGCACATCCGCCTCGACCACGCCCATGCCAGCGGTGGCCGCGAGCACCTGTTCTAGCGTCTTGTTGCCGTCGAACAGAATGAAGGTGGAGCGCTGTTTTGCAGAAAACAGGGGCGAGCGCTCTTTGAACGCCTGTTGCCCCGCCTCCGTCTTTGCATATCTCATGCGGACATTCTAGGGGCCGTACCCCGGTTTTGCGGGTGCTTCACGTATTTGCGCCCTCCACGTTAACCCTACTTGGCTGCACTGGCAGCGGCGGCGGGTGTGGCTGGGGCGTCTGTGTGCGCGGCATCCACACCATGCTTTTCTCCACTCATATCCAAATCTCCACCCTTGCTCAGGATGAACAGGGCAAGGGCGGCAAACACCACAAAACCCACTGCAATTTTCCACATACCATTTCTTTCAAAAAAAAGGCCCCCACAAGGAGAGCCTGGAAATTGCCCCGACCCACAAAGGTCGGGGCGTTAACTCACGTCAATCGAACAGATCAGTCGTTCGCGTAGATGTCCACGTCTTTGGTTTCCTTGATGAACAAGGCACCAATGACGACAGTTGCACCAGCGATGATGATGGGGTACCACAGGCCGTTGTACATGTTGCCGGTCTGCGCCACGATAGCGAACGCAGTGGTAGGCAGCAAGCCACCGAACCAGCCGTTACCGATGTGGTACGGCAGGCTCATGGAGGTGTAACGGATGCGAGTGGGGAACATTTCCACCAGCATGGCGGCAATGGGGCCGTACACCATGGTCACCAGAATCACCAGGTAGGTCAGCAGGGCAATCACCATGACCTTGTCCACCTTGGCAGGATCTGCCTTGGTGGGGTAGCCGGCGGCCTTCAGGGCAGCACCCAGATTGGCACCCAGCAGGGTGGCGCCAGCGGTCTTCTCGTTGCCCAGGTCAGCAACCGACTTCTTGGCGGCGGCGACAGCCTTTTCGTCCACCGGGTTGGCAGCAGACACTTCAGCCAGCTTGGCTTCGGCCTTGGCCTTGGCAGCGGCGATGTCTTCAGGGCTGTACTTCACGTTCACCACAGTCTCACCAACCTTGATCACGGCAGGCGTACCGGCCGCGGCCACCACGTTGTCATACGACACCGAAGCACCGGCCAGGCGTTGCTTGGCCACGTCGCAGCTCGATGTGAACTTCTTGGTGCCTGTTGGGTTGAACTGGAAGGAGCACTCAGCAGGATCGGCAGTCACCGTCACCTTGGCAGCGGCTTGCGCAGCAGCCAGGTCAGGGTTGGCGGCTTTGGTCAGCGCGGAGAACACGGGGAAGTAAGTCACCACCGCCAATGCGCAGCCACCCAAAATAATCCACTTGCGTCCGATCTTGTCAGACAGGGAGCCGAAGATCACGAAGAACGGCGTACCGATGATCAGGGACACAGCCACAAAGATGTTGGCCGTAGGACCGTCCACCTTCAACGCCTGGGTCAGGAAGAACAAGGCATAGAACTGGCCGGAGTACCAGACCACGGCCTGGCCGGCGGTCAAACCGATCAGGGCCAGGATCACGATCTTCAGGTTCTTCCATTGGCCGAAGGACTCGGACAGGGGCGCTTTGGAGGTCTTGCCTTCGGCCTTCATCTTCGTAAAGGCGGGCGACTCATTCATGCTCAAACGAATGTAGACGGACACGGCCAACAGCAGGATGGACACGACGAACGGAACGCGCCAGCCCCAATCGGCAAAGGCTTCTTCGCCCATCGCAGTACGGGTACCCAGAATCACGATCAGCGACAGGAACAGGCCCAAAGTTGCCGTGGTTTGAATCCAGGAGGTGTAGGCACCACGTTTGCCGTGGGGTGCGTGTTCCGCCACATAGGTCGCAGCACCACCGTACTCACCACCAAGCGCCAGACCCTGCAGCAGACGCAGGGCAATCAGGATGACGGGAGCGGCCACGCCAATCGAGGCGTAGTTGGGCAAGATACCCACGATGAAGGTGGACAAGCCCATGATCAGGATGGTCACCAGGAAGGTGTACTTGCGACCAATCATGTCGCCCAAGCGGCCGAAGAAAATGGCACCGAAGGGGCGCACGATGAAGCCGGCAGCAAACGCCAACAGCGCAAAAATGAAGGCAGAGCCTTCATCCAGACCACTGAAAAACTGCTTGGCGATGATGGCTGCCAAAGAACCGTAGAGGTAGAAGTCGTACCACTCAAAAACGGTGCCGAGTGAGGAAGCGAAGATAACTTTCTTCTCTTCCGCAGACATCGGCCGTGGGGCTACGTTTGCCATATTTGTGTCTCCAATCGTTGTACAGCCCCCGACATGAAGGCTTGCCGTATTCTTGGAGTAGGCACTGACCCTGCTCTGACGCGAAACCAACGCTGGCTTGCGCGAAACTGACTAGGCTCTGACAGATTAAGGTCTAACCCTGTAGGGCCATTTCACATCACGGCAATTCACGCGGAGCGCAAGGGTATTCCCGAGGGCACAGCGTGCACCCCCGCCCAACGCGTGTCAGCTTCGTTATCGGTGAACCAGGCGTCGCCTTCCAGGTAGGCGCGCAGCATGGGCAACGCGTCCACGCCCCAGAACACCTTGCCGTCCACCTCGAACGAAGGCACGCCAAACACCTGCGCCGCAATGGCCTCGTCCGCATGGGCCTTGAGCTGCGCTTTCACCTCCGGTCCGGTGGGGTCTTGCACGGGTGCCAGCGACTGCGTGACGGCGGCCAGGCGCTGCGCATCGCCCGCATCGGCACCACCGCGCCAGACGTGGTGAAACAGGGTCTCGCAGACGTAACGGTTCGGCAGGCCGGCCGCATCGGTGGCCACGGCCAGGCGCAACAGGCCCAGCGGGTTGAAGGGGTGCACCGCGGGCATGTCCAGCGCCACGCCCTTGGTGTGGGCCAGCCACTGCACATGGCGGTAAATCCAGGCGCGCTTGGGCGGCACCTCGGCCGGGCCCAGCACACCGTTGTGCTTGAGCAGGCCGCCCAGAAACACGGGCTTGTAGGTGACGCTGTAGCTCAGGCCCAGCAGCGCCAGCGGCAGCTCTTCAAACGCCAGGTAGGCGTAGGGCGAGATGAAGTCCAGGTAGAAGGTGATCTGTTTCATGCGGGGAACTCCTGCGGGTGGGTCGTCACGATGCGCTGGGCGATAGCGGCCCACACCTGTTGCTTGGTGGAGTCGGTGCTGGTGCTCCAGTCGCGGATCTCGTCCAGCGTGCGAAAGCAGCCTTCGCACAGACCGGTGCTGGGGCCCATGCGACAGACCGAGCTGCAGGGAGAAGGCACATTTTCGGCCCCAGCCCGCATAGACGCTGCGCGAGCAGCTAGTCTTTTGATAGCACTCATGCAGGCATCTCCACCACATCGGCCACCGGCGCATTGGCCAGCGCCAGCAAATCCTGGGGCGCCAGCTTGAACACGCCATGGGGGTGTCCGGCCGCGGCCCATACCTCGTCAAAACGGAACAGGTCCTGGTCGATCAGCGTCACACTGGGCGTGGCGTGGGCGATGGGGCTGACGCCGCCAATCGAAAACCCGGTACGCTCTTTGACAAACGCGGCATTGGCCCGGCCCAGCGGCCCCACCAGCGCGGCCACCTTCGCTTCGTCGACCCGCCGGTCGCCCGAGGTGACGACCAGCACGGCCACATCGTCGGCCAGGCGGCGAAAAATGATGCTCTTGGCAATCTGCCCCACGGCAATGCCCAGCGCATCGGCCGCCTGCTGCGCGGTGCGCGCGGCGCCGTCCAGCATGACCGGGCTGTGCGGGTGGTTCTGCGCCTGCAGGGCAGCCGCCACGCGCTGCACGCCTTCGGGTAGTTCAGTCAATTCAGCTCCACACATGCAGTTGGCGCGCCTCAGCCCAGGCGCTTGGTCAACAGCGCATTGGCCGCACGCGAATGCGGTTTGCGCACCAGAAAGTCGCTGATGAACTTGCCCGCATCGATCAGCTTGTCCAGGTCAATGCCGGTTTCAATGCCCATGCCGTGCAGCAGGTAGACCACGTCTTCCGTGGCCACATTGCCGGTGGCCCCCTTGGCGTAAGGGCAACCGCCCAGGCCAGCGGACGAGGTATCGAAATGCCAGATGCCCATCTCCAGGCTCACCAGCGTGTTGGCCAGCGCCATGCCGTAGGTGTCGTGGAAGTGGCCCGACACCTGGTCCACGCTGTAGTGCTGCAGCGCGGCGTCCAGCGCGCGCTGCACTTTCACCGGCGTGCCCACGCCAATCGTATCGGCCACGCCCACGTGCTCCACGCCAATGTCCTTCATGAGCCGCGCCACCAGCGCCACGCGTTCGGGCGCAATCTCGCCCTCGTACGGGCAACCCACGGCGCACGAGATGGCGCCGCGCACCGCAATGCCCGCCGCCTTGGCCGCCTGCGCCACGGGGCGAAAGCGCTCAATGCTTTCCTCGATGGAGCAGTTGATGTTCTTCTGGCTAAAGGCCTCGCTGGCCGCGCCAAACACAACGATCTCGTCGGGCTTGGACAGCACGGCTGCCTCGTAGCCCTGCATATTGGGCGTGAGCACCGAGTAGCGCACGCCGGGCTTGCGCTGGATGCCCGCCATGACCTCGGCGTTGTCGGCCATCTGGGGCACCCACTTGGGGGACACGAAGCTGGTGACTTCAATTTCCTTGAGCCCCGCATCCTGCAGGCGGTGCACCAGCTCTACCTTGATGGCGGCGGGCACGGGTTGCTTCTCGTTTTGCAGACCGTCGCGCGGGCCGACATCGATGATTTTGACTTGGGATGGGTAGGCCATGGGGTGTCTCCGGGGTTCAGTAGCCGCGCGCCGCATCGACGCGGCCCGCCACCGGCTCGCCGCGCTCCAGCGCGCCGATCTTGAAGGCGATCTGGGCGATGCTCTCGCTGCGCAATGTGCGGGCTGAGGTGTGGGGGGTCAGGGTAATTTTGGGGTGGGACCAGAACGCGTGATCCTTGGGCAGGGGCTCTATGCGGAACACGTCCAGCGTGGCACCGGCCAGGTGGCCGCTGTCGAGGGCGGCGATGAGGTCGGCGTCCACCACGTGGGCGCCGCGTGCCACATTGATCACATAGCCACCCGAGCGGATCTTTGCCAGTCGCTCGGCGTTGAGCAGGTTTTCGGTGTCGGGCGTAAGTGGCAGCAGGCACACCACCACGCGGCTGGCGGCCAGAAAGGCGTCCAACTGGTCCTCGCCCGAAAAACTCTGGATGCCGGGCACCGCCTTGGGCGAGCGGCTCCAGCCGTTCACGGGGAAATCAAACAGCGCCACGGCCTTGGCCACGCGCTCACCCAGCACCCCCAGGCCCAACACGCCCACCGGGTAATCCAGCCGGCTGCGCGGCTTGCGGAAGGACCACTTGCCATGCGCCACGTCCGCCTCATAGCCATCGAACTCGCGGAAGTGGCGGATCAGCGCATGACACACATACTCGGCCATCTGCACCGACATGCCAGCATCGTCCAGCCGGATGACGGGCACGCCCTTTGGCAGGTCCAGCTTCATCAGCGCATCGACGCCCGCACCGGTGTTGAAGATGGCCTTCAGGCCAGTCTGCTCGTTCAGCAACTGCTGAGGCGGCTTCCACACCACGGCGAAATCCGCCTGCGGCGCACCGGGCTCCCACAGGGAGACTGTGGCACCCGGCAAGGCTGCTTGCAGGCCGGGGATCCAGGAGGCCGCATCCATATCGGCCGAGTAGTAAATAACGTTCAAAGAAGGCATGCGGCCATTCTCTCCGCAACTCAGGCCGCAGTCTCCAGGCGCAGCAATTCAGCCCCTTCGGTCACCTGGTCTCCGGGCGCAAACAGCAACTCGGCCACCGTGCCATCGGCCGGCGCGGCAATGGTGTGCTCCATCTTCATGGCTTCCATCACGGCCAGCGCCTGGCCCTTGGTCACCGCGTCGCCCACCTTCACCGCAAACGACACCACCTTGCCTGGCATGGGCGCGGTCAGTCGGCCGCCCTCGGCATGGGTTTCCCCTGCATGGGCCAATGCGTCAATTGCTACGATTTGTATAGCGCCTTGCGCAGTGAATACGTGGGCTATATCGCCATTTCTATAGATATGGGCCAAAACGCGCTGCGCACCGAGCTGCAAGTCCAGCGCGCCCGTGGCGCTTACGGCCCACTGCAGCGGCAGGCTCTGCCCCGCCACGGCAAGCGTGTAGCGGCCACGCACCGTCGTCAGCACCACGGTGTGGGGTTCGCCAGCGTACTCCAGCGCAAAGCCGCGCACCGACGGACCATGCGAACGCCAGCCATCGCGCTGCGCCCAGGGGTCGCGCCAGCCTGCCGTGTCGGTCTGCGCGCCTTGGCCCTGCTCGGCCTGCAGCGTGTGCGCCACCAAGGCGGCGGCGGCCAGCGGCAGGCCCAGCTTGTCCTGGTTGAACAGGGCTGCGGCCTCGCGTGGAATCAGCGCCGTGTCCAGATTCGCCTGGGCGAACGAGGCGCTGGTGGTGACATGGCGCAAAAACTGCACATTGGTGGCCAGCCCCACGATATGGGTTTGCGCCAGCGCGGCATCCATGCGCGCCAAGGCCTCTTCCCGTGTGGCGCCATGCACAATGAGCTTGGCCACCATGGAGTCGTAATAGGGGCTGATGGTGTCGCCCTGGCGCACGCCGGAGTCCACGCGTGTGCCATGGCTGGCGCGCTCAAAGGTCACATGCGCGGGCAGGCCGTAGACCTGCAGCGTGCCGGTGGCGGGCAGGAAATTGTTGTCGGGGTTCTCGGCGCAGATGCGCGCCTCAATGGCGTGGCCCTGGATCTTCAGCTCGTGCTGCTGCAGCGGCAGCCGCTCGCCCGACGCCACGCGCAGCTGCCATTCCACCAGGTCCTGCCCGGTGATGGCTTCGGTGACCGGGTGCTCCACCTGCAGGCGCGTGTTCATCTCCATGAAAAAGAAGGTCATGCTGCCATCGGGCTTTTGCTCGACGATGAACTCCACCGTACCGGCGCCCACGTAGTGCACAGCGCGCGCTGCCGCCACGGCGGCTTCGCCCATCTGCTTGCGGAAGGCCTCGGTCATGCCCGGTGCGGGCGCCTCTTCCAGCACCTTCTGGTGGCGGCGCTGTACCGAGCAGTCGCGCTCGAACAGGTACACGTAGTTGCCGTGCGTATCGCCGAACACCTGAATCTCGATATGGCGGGGGCGCTGCACGTACTTTTCAATCAGCACTGCATCGTCACCAAAGCTGTTGATGGCCTCGCGCTTGCACGACGCCAGCGCTGCCGCGAAGTCCTCGGCCTTGTCCACCGCGCGCATGCCCTTGCCACCACCACCCGCGCTGGCCTTGATGAGCACGGGGTAGCCAATACGGTCCGCCTCGCGCTGCAGCAGCGCGGGGTCTTGGTCGGCCGCGTGGTAGCCGGGCACCAGCGGCACGCCGGCCTTTTCCATCAGCTGTTTGGACTCGGCCTTCAGCCCCATGGCCAGAATGGCGGATGCGGGCGGGCCGATGAACACCAGCCCCGCTTTGGCACAGGCCTGGGCGAACTCTTCGTTCTCGCTCAAAAAGCCATAACCCGGGTGGATGGCCTGTGCACCCGTGGCCTGCGCCGCGGCAATGATTTTTTCCCAGCGCAGGTAGCTGTCTTTGGGGGCGCTGCCGCCGATGTGAATGGCTTCGTCGCAGGCCGCTACGTGCTTGGCGTTCGCATCGGCATCGGAATACACCGCGACAGTTTTGATAGCGAGTCGCGCAGCAGTGGCAGCCACGCGGCAGGCGATTTCACCGCGGTTGGCAATCAGAATTTTGGTGAACATGTTGTTTTCCTCGGGAACTCAGACCAGCCAGTTCGGCTTGCGTTTCTGCAGGAAGGACTGCACGCCCTCCTTGCCCTCGCTGCTGCTGCGGATGTCGGCAATGCCTTCCACGGTGTGGGCGATCAACGCACCGTCGATCTCACGGTCAGCTACGGTCTGCACCAGCTCCTTGCAGCTGCGCACCGCATTCGGGCTGGCGTTGACCAGGGCCTTGACCAGCTCGGCCACCTTGGCGTCCAGCTGCTCGGCCGGCACCACCTCGTGCACAAAACCGATGCGGTGCGCCTCCTGCGCGCTAAAGCGCTCGGCCGTCAAAAAGTAGCGATGTGCAGCACGCGCGCCCATGGCGCGAATCACATAGGGGCTGATGGTGGCCGGAATCAGGCCCAGCTTCACCTCGCTGAGGCAAAAGCCCGCGCTGTCGACCGCCACCACCATGTCGCAGGCCGCCACCAGGCCCATGCCGCCGGCGACTACATCGCCCTGGATACGCGCGATGGTGGGCTTGGGGCAGGCATACATCACACGCAGCATTTCAGCCAACTTGGCGGCGTCCGCCAGGTTCTCGGCGCGCGTGTAGTCGGCCATGCGGCGCATCCAGTTCAGGTCGGCGCCCGCGCAGAAGGCGGGGCCTTCGGCCGCCAGCACCACAGCGCGTGTCTCGGCGCTCGCTGCTGCGGTCTGGAAGGCTTGGGTCAGCTCGGCAATCACTTCGTCGTTGAAGGCGTTGCGCACCTCGGGGCGGTTCAGCGTGATGGTGAGCAGCGGGCCGGTGTGGGTCAGGGTCAGTGCGGTCATGGCGCGATCCCTTACATGCGGAAGACACCAAACTTGGTGTCTTCAATCGGCGCATTCAATGCCGCACTCAGGCCCAGGGCCAGCACACGGCGCGTGTCGGCGGGGTCGATCACGCCGTCGTCCCACAGACGGGCACTGGCGTAGTAAGGGTGGCCTTGCTCGTCGTACTGGCGGCGGATCGGCGCCTTGAAGGCCTCTTCTTCCTCCATGCTCCAGGCGCCGCCCTTGCCTTCAATGCCGTCGCGCTTGACGGTGGCCAGCACACTGGCCGCCTGCTCGCCACCCATGACGCTGATGCGCGCGTTGGGCCACATCCACAAAAAACGCGGACTGTAGGCACGACCACACATGCCGTAGTTGCCGGCGCCAAAGCTGCCGCCGATGATGATGGTGAACTTAGGCACCTTGGCGGTGGCCACCGCGGTGACCATCTTGGCGCCGTTGCGCGCGATGCCTTCGTTCTCGTACTTGCGGCCCACCATGAAGCCGGTGATGTTCTGCAAAAACACCAACGGGATCTTGCGCTGGCAGCACAGCTCGATGAAGTGCGCACCCTTGAGCGCCGATTCGCTGAACAAAATGCCGTTGTTGGCGATGATGCCCACGGCCATGCCCTCGATGTGGGCAAAGCCGCAAACCAGCGTGGCGCCATAACGCGGCTTGAACTCGTGAAACTCGCTGCCATCGACGATGCGGGCGATGATTTCGCGCACGTCAAAGGGCTTGCGTGTGTCGGTGGGGATCACGCCGTACAACTCTTCCGCTACATATTTAGGAGCTACTGGCGCAAGTGTGGCGAGGGCTGGAGGCTTCTTTTTATTCAAATGGGCGACCGCCTGGCGGGCCAGGGCAATGGCGTGCAGGTCGTTCTGCGCTAGGTGGTCGGCTACGCCGGAGAGGCGCGTGTGCACATCACCACCGCCCAGGTCTTCGGCCGTCACCACCTCGCCCGTGGCGGCCTTCACCAGCGGTGGGCCGCCCAAAAAGATGGTGCCCTGGTTCTTGACGATGATGGTCTCGTCGCTCATGGCGGGCACATAGGCGCCACCTGCCGTGCAACTGCCCATGACCACGGCAATCTGCGCAATGCCCTGGGCACTCATGTTGGCCTGGTTGAAGAAGATGCGGCCAAAGTGGTCGCGGTCGGGAAACACCTCGTCCTGGTTGGGCAGGTTGGCGCCGCCGCTGTCCACCAGGTAGATGCAAGTGAGGTTGTTTTGCGCCGCGATCTCCTGCGCGCGCAAGTGCTTTTTGACCGACAGCGGGTAGTAGGTGCCGCCCTTCACGGTGGCGTCGTTGCACACAACCATGCAGTCCACCCCGCTCACACGGCCAATGCCGGCCACGATGCCGGCGCCCGGTGCCGCGTTGTCGTAGACGTTGAGCGCGGCCAGCGGTGCCAGCTCCAGAAACGGTGTGCCAGGGTCCAGCAGCATGGCCACGCGGTCGCGTGGCAGCAACTTGCCACGTGCCACATGCTTGGCGCGGGCCGCCTCGCCTCCGCCTTCGGCAATGCGGGCCACCTGGGCCTGCAGGTCGTCGACCAGGGCGCGCATGGCGCTGGCGTTGGCCGCAAAATCGGCCGAGCGGGGGTTGAGCTGGGATTCCAGAATCGTCATGGGCGCATCCGGTCAGGGGTTGGACAGTCAGCAGGCATTGTGCGTCCGCCGCCCGCCCGGCGGGACGCCACTGAGGTTGCAAATCCTGCCACGGCTCGTGCATTTTTTGGCACACTGGGGGAATGCCGCACCCCAGCCCCATTGCCGCCACGCCCATGGCCTTTGTCCAAGCCATTGTGGCCGCCTACGCGCGCTACGGCCAAGACCCGGCCAGCGCCCTGGCCCAGGCACAGATTGCGCCAGAGCAGGTGCTGCAGGACCATGCCCGCATCACCGCCTGGCAGATGGAGCGCATCTCGGACCTGGCCATGCGCGAGTTGGACGACGAGGCGCTAGGCTGGTTCAGCCGCCGCCTGCCCTGGGGCAGCTACGGCATGCTGGCACGCGCCTCCATCAGCGCGCCCACGCTGGCGCTGGCCGTGAAGCGCTGGTGCCGCCACCACGGCCTGATTGCCGACGACGTCACGCTCACACTGCAAACCACTGGCAGCACGGCCAGCATCAGCATTGCAGAGCACCGGGAGTTGGGCGAACGCGGCGCACTGCGCGAGTTCTGCCTGGTCTCGGTGCTGCGCAACATCCATGGCCTGGCCTGCTGGCTGGTGGACTCGCGCATTCCGCTCCTGCACGCGCAGTTTCCGTTTGCAGCACCACCCCATGAGGAGGCCTACCACGTACTGTTTTCAGGTCCCGCCCGCTTCGGGCAAGCGCAGGCTGCTATCAGTTTTGATGCCCAGTACCTGCAACTGCCGCTGCGGCGCGACGAAAAAGCCCTGCAGCAAATGCTGCAACACGCCTTGCCGTTGACGGTGCTGCAGTACCGGCGCGACCGCCTGCTGGTGCAGCGCGTGCGCCAACTGTTGGGTGCCCAGCCGCAGGACACGCATGGCGCCGAGGCGCTGGCAGCACTCCTGCACGTGTCACCCCGCACGCTGCACCGCCAGCTCAAGGAAGAAGGTGCCACGCTGCAGGCCCTGAAAGACGAGGTGCGCCAAAGCCGCGCCACCGAGCTGCTGCTGCGCACCCAACGCCCCATCAAGCAGGTGGCCGAGGCGGCGGGCTTTCAGAACGAGAAGAGTTTTATCCGCGCCTTCAAGGGCTGGACCGGCCAGTCCCCCGCCGAGTTCCGCCGCAGCGCCACACCACTGGCGTGAAGCCCCTGCCGCGGCACACCCTGTACCGGCCGCCAGCCTACACTGCTTGCCATGATTGTTCTGCACCACTGCGTCAGCGCACGCTCTCTGCGGCCCCTGTGGCTGCTGGAAGAGCTGGGCCTGCCCTACGAGCTGCGCATGTTGCCCTTTCCGCCCCGCGCGCTAGCACGTGACTACCTTCAGGAGAACCCGCTAGGCACGGTGCCGCTGCTAGTGGACGGCGCCACGCTGACCTTTCCGCAGACCCTGGTGCTGCGCTACACCCACTTCGAACCGCCGGAACGCCTGCAGGTGCAGCAGCAAGCGGCGCTGGACCAGGGCGTGCCGACCACGCCATCGCCCGACATCCGGCTCTGATGCAGGTTTAGGCGGGCTGGCGCAAGTCCGCGCCCAACAGGCAGGCGTGCAATGCGTCCATGTGCGTGAACACCCGGTGGGCACCAGCTTGGATAAGCAGATCGCCTTGACCCGCTGGCGCATAGGCAAACACCATAGTGCCCGCAGCCACACCGGCGGCAATGCCAGTCACCGTGTCTTCCACCACCGCACAGCGGCTGGCGGGCACACCCAAGGCCTGCGCCGCAGCGAGGTACACATCAGGATGCGGCTTGGAGCGTGGCATCTCGTGGCCGCTGAACACCCGCCCGTCAAAGTAAGGCCAAAGGCCCACCTTCTGCAGCTGCATTTCCACCTTGGCCCGGTCTGCCCCGGAGGCACAGGCAATGCGCCCTCGCACACTGGCGTGCACGGCTACCACCGCGGGCACAGCACCGGCAATGGCAGCCACCTGCGCATCCAGCGCCACATTGCGGCGTACGCGAAATTCGGCCATCCACTCCGGTGTGAGTGGCTTGCCGGTCTCCGCCTCGATGCGGGCGCGCTCGTCGATCACCGCCTTACCCACAAAGATGTCCATACACGCCTGCACGCTCAGCCGCCAGCCCTGCTCGGCCAGCACGTCGCGCAACACGCCGTTGGTAATCGGCTCGCTGTCTACCAGCACACCATCGCAATCAAATAACACCGCATCAAACTTCACAGCGCATCTCCATCCACATACAGCCAGTGGCCGTCTTCCCATACAAAGCGGCTGCGCTCATGCAGGCGCACAGCGGGGCCAGCCAACGGTTTTTGGCGCGCCACAAATTTCACCTCGGCGTGGGTCGCGTCCAGCACCGCATGGCTGCGCACATCCAGCCCCAGCCACTTCACGCCGGGCTCAAACTCGATGCTGGTCGGGCGGTGGCTGGCGTGCCAGGTGCGCAGCAAGTAGGGTGCACGCTCCAGGGCAAAGGCACTGTAGCGGCTGCGCATCAGGCTTTCGGCATCGGGCGCGGGGGTGTCGCTGTCCAGCCAGCGGCCACAGCACTGGCCATAGGGTGCGGGTTTCTTGTTATTCAGCCGGCCGCAAGGGCAGGCGTCGTCAGGGTCCAGGGATTTCATGCCCGCCATCATGCCTTGGCCGGGCACCCGTTCAGGCGTTCAGTACCAACGAGCCCTGCACCGTGGCCGCGCCGGAACGCACCAGATCCTTGACGAGTTGGCCAGCAGCCTCTTCCAACGCCAACCCCGCCATCCCTGCGGCAAAGGTGGAAGCAAAGAAGGGCGTGCGCCCAGCCCAGGCCAGCAGCGCGTCCATCTCCAGCTGCTGGACTTCCAACAGCTTGAACTTCAGCAGCACCTTGGCCGCGTACTGCAGGTGCTTGGCGGGGTTTTGCACAAAACCGTTCAGCCGCTGGCGCGCAAAGGCCAGTGCCGCGGACGCATCGACAAACGGCGCACCGTGGCCGGGGATGACGGTGGCGGGGTTCAGGCGCTCGATCAGGTCCAGCGTGGCAGCCACTTCGTCAAACGCGCCCTCACCGTCCAGTTCGGGGAACACCACGCCAAAGCCACGCTCCCACAGCGCATCGGCCGAGACCAGCATGCGGCTGGCGGGTTCGAACAGGATGACGGAGTGCGGATCGTGCCCTGGCGCGGCGTGCACCTGCCACAACAGCCCCCCCAGTCGCATCTCGGTACCGGGCTCCAACGTGCCGTCCATGCGGAACTGCGGGCACTGCTGCCCTGTGGGCGTGTAGCTCAGCGCATAGGCGTCCCACACGCGCACGTACTCGGCATGGCCGGGGGGAATGAGGGTGTGCAGCGCGGGGTAGCGGGCCTGCAGCGCAGCGTTGCCACCGCAGTGGTCGCTGTGCAAATGGGTGTTGAGCAGCAGGTCCAGTGGCCAACCCTGCAGCGTGGTCTCCACCAATGCCAGCGTCTGCTCGGCGTGGGTGCAATAGCCGCTGTCGATCAATACCGCGCTATCACTGCCTCGTATCAGGATATTGTTGCTGGAGAGCCAGCCGCGTTCGAAGAGGGTGATGCGCGGGTCGAGTTGAACTGGCATAGTTTGGGATCTGACTATCAATCCATAAATTGCGCAAAGAACTCGTGATCAACATCAAACACAACACGCTCTTTCAGACCCAACTTGGCGCGCTCAAAGAGTGAAACCAATTTATCACCGTCAACGAGCTCTATAGGTGGTGCTCCATCACGATTCGCCTCCTTGATTGCCTCCGATGAAAACGAACCGGTTGTCAGAATGATCCCCTTGTCTGCACGCCCCAACATTGCATTTCTGAAATCACCCACCTCGGCCCGCGAAACAGACCCCTTGTATCGTTTGCACTGAAACAAAACTTTCAACGTAACAAATGGATTCAGTTGAAGTATTCCGACGCCATCAATTCCACCGTCATGAGATTTGCCTGTAACCCGAACGCTCTCAAATCCGCTCTCACGCAGCAAGCGCTGGCAGACACGCTCAAACCCTGATGGCGAAACCTTTCGCAAAACGGCGAGGAGCTCTTCTTCCTCTATTTCCTCAGGAGGCGGCAACATTTCCATGTTTGATTCACGCGGCACTTTTCCGCCCGGAGGTTTGGTATTGACCTCAACGACGGGCTCTTCAGCCGCCCGCCTTGTTTCTGCGTGAAACTTCACCCACTTCAAAAAGATCTCTCGCGACGCGGGCAGACTCAGTGTCGTCGCCTGCCCTTTGGGTGAAAGCGTCCAAACACCTCGTTTGGAACCATCGAGCAATCCCTCCCACACCAGATACTGGCGAGCCCAAGCCACTTGGTTGTGAAACCTCGCTTGCCCCGTCTTTGTAGTAGCTTCCAGCTTCTCGGGCTCCAATTGATTGCGCTCCGCAATCAGTGCAGACACCTCTCGGGGGCGCCCCGAACCACCGAGCTCACGCAAGGCGTCCAATAGCGGCCCCATCCATTTCAAAAATTCTGATTCTTTTTTTGCCATATCACCCCTGCATTTGCCAATACCGTCTCACCTATCTACAAAGCTATCGGATTGAAACCAGTCCACCATCCGCAACCCCTGCAAGCCAGCGAAGTCCTTCGTATTACGGGTTACCAGCGTAGCGCCATGCGCAATGGCAATGGCCGCAATTTGCCCGTCCACAAAGGGCAAGGTCTGGCCCGCCAGTGCGCGCTGGGACCGCAACTCTGCGTGAATACGTGCAGCGGATGCGTCATAAGGCAGGACCGGAAGCTGCCCGGCAACATCTTGCACGAAGCGCCCGATCGCGTCACGGCGCTGGCCTTCAGGCAAGCGTAGCCAGCCAAAGCGCAGCTCATGCCAGACCGGAGCCGCAATCGTCATCTCACCTTGATAACGCTTCAGATTCCCCATCACTGCCGGGTTTGGTTGCGGCCGGATGGCCTCGGACACCACATTGGTATCCAGCAACCACGTCACCGCGCTCACCACGCGAAATCCCTCGCATCGTCGGATTGGCGAACGCCATCAAAAGGATTGACATCATCACCGGGCATATCCGACGCCAAGTACTTGGCGCGCCAGCCTTCCAAACGATCGGCAAAGCCCTGCCCTTCACCGCTGAGTTGCTGGTACTGCGCAAACGACATCAGCACGCCGCTGGCCTGGCCCCTGCGGGAGATCACCATAGGTGCATCCCCAGCCTCCACCCCGCGCAACACATCGGCAAGTTGTGCTCTGGCCTCAGAAAAAGGAATGGTTTGCATGGCAATACCTAGAAATGTACAAATGAAATGTACATTTTAGTGCCCAGATGACAAAACAGCAAGGCAACGTAGTCCCTGCCTCACCCCAGCGCACGCTGGATGATGATCTTTTGCACGTCACTCGTGCCTTCGTAAATCTGGCACACGCGCACATCGCGGTAGATGCGCTCTACCGGAAAGTCGCTCACATAGCCATAGCCACCCAGGGTCTGGATGGCGGCGCTGCAGACGCGCTCGGCCATCTCGCTGGCAAACAGCTTGGCCATGGCAGCTTCTTTCAGGCAGGGGCGGCCCGCATCGCGCAAGGCTGCGGCGTGCCAGATCAGCTGGCGCGCGGCTTCGATCTGCGTGGCGCACTCGGCCAATCTGAACCCCACGGCCTGATGGTTGAAGATGGGCTGGCCAAAGCTCTGGCGCTCTTTGGCATAGGCCACGGCTACGTCAAACGCGCTGCGCGCCATTCCCACGCTTTGCGCGGCAATGCCAATGCGCCCGCCCTCCAGCCCGCCCAGGGCGATGCCGTAGCCCTCGCCTTCTTTGCCAATCAGGTTCTCGGCGGGAATGCGGCAGTTGTCAAAGTTGATCTGGGCGGTGTCGCTGCTGTGCTGGCCCAGCTTGTCTTCCACGCGCGCGACCACATAGCCAGGTGCGTTGGTGGGCACCAGAAACGCACTCATGCCCTTCTTGCCCGCGGCCTTGTCCGTCACCGCAATGACGATGGCCACATCGCCGTACTTGCCGCTGGTGATGAACTGCTTGACGCCGTTGATGACGTAGCCGTCACCATCCTTCACCGCGGTGGTGCGCAAGCTGGAGGCGTCGCTGCCCACATGCGGCTCGGTCAGGCAAAACGCGCCCAGCAATTGCCCCTGCGCCAGCGGCTCCAGCCACTGCTTCTGTTGCTGCGCATTGCCGTATTTCATGAGGATGGCGTTGACCGGACAGTTGGTCACGCTGATGACCGTGCTGGTGCCGCCGTCGCCCGCCGCAATCTCTTCAAGGACGAGTGCCAGCGTCACATAATCCAGCCCCGCGCCGCCCTGGTGTTCGGGCACGCAGATGCCATAGGCGCCCAGCGCGGCCAAGCCCTGGTGGGCGGCTTTGGGGAAGGTGTGGTCCTTGTCCCACTGGGCGGCATGGGGCCAGAGTTCGGCTTGCGCGAAGGCACGCACGGCGTCGCGCACCATTTCCTGGTCTTGGGTCAGCAGCATGGGGCTTGTCTCTCTCGGGTCGTTATTTTTGGGGGCCTACCAGCTGGAAAACGGCGTGCCGTCCCAGCGCAGGTAGGGCACATCGCTGCAGGCAAAGGCCGTCTTGCCAGTCCTGCGGGCGGCCACGGTGGCGCGAATAGCGGCCACGCTCTCTTTGGGCAGCAAGGGCGCATCGGGCGTGCCCATGTCGGTACGCACCCAGCCGGGGTGGACCAGCAGAAACTGCGCCTTGGGGTAGTCGGGTTGCGCGGCCACAACGGCCATATTGAGGGCGGCCTTGCTCACGTGGTAAACCCAGCCACGGCTGGTTTCCACCCCGCCGATCTGCGCAAAGTCGCTGGTCAAAAACACAAACTGGCCTTGCGCCTCTTCCACCCAGGGCGCCACCTGTGGCAGCGCCTGCATGGCGCCCAGCACGTTGGCATGCATCATGGAATCAAAGGCCTGCTGGGTCGGGGGCGACTGGGCGTCTTCGGTGCTGAACACGCCGGCAACGTAATAGGCTAGGTCCAGCTTCTCGCCGTCAAGCGCCCAGCTCAGGCCGCTGACGCTGGCGGGGTCCGCCACATCCAGCTTCATGACCTGGGCGCCCAGGTCACGCAGACGTTGCAGGCCAGCGTCATCGCGCGCGGTGGCGATGACGCGGTCACCCGCGTCCAGGTGTTGACGCACCACTTCCAAACCGATGCCGCGTGACGCGCCGATGACGAATACGTTCAAAATATGCTCCTAGCCCGCGTACAACATTCGCGAACAGCTACCGAATTTATAGCAACTCCAGCGCCAACGCGGTGGCTTCTCCGCCGCCAATGCACAGGGTGGCCACGCCTTTTTTGAGCCCGCGCGCCTTGAGCGCATGGATCAGGGTCACCATGATGCGCGCACCGGACGCGCCAATGGGGTGGCCCAGCGCGCAGGCGCCGCCGTTCACGTTCACCTTGTCATGCGGAATATGCAGCTCGGCCATCAGCGCCATGGGCACCACGGCAAAGGCTTCGTTGATTTCCCACAGGTCCACGTCTTCCACTTTCCAGCCCGCTTTGGCCAGCAGCTTTTGCGTGGCGCCCACGGGGGCGGTGGCAAACCAGTTGGGCTCTTGCGCGTGGGTGGCGTGGGCCACGATGCGGGCCAGCGGCTTGCAGCCCAGCTCAGTGGCAGTGCCCGCGCGCATCAGCACCATGGCGGCGGCGCCGTCGTTGATGGAGCTGCTGCTGGCGGCGGTGATGGTGCCGTCTTTCTTGAACGCGGCCTTGAGCGTGGGAATCTTGTCGAGCTTGATCTTGCCGGGGCCTTCGTCCACGCTGATCTGCACGTCGCCAGCGCGGGTCTTCACGATCACGGGGGTAATCTCCACCTCAAACGCTCCTGATTTGATAGCTGCTTGCGCCCGTTGTACGCTGGCTGTGGCGAAATTGTCTTGTTGTTCACGGGTGAAGCTGTACTTGGCAGCGCAGTCTTCGCCGAAGGTACCCATCGAGCGGCCGGCTTCATACGCGTCTTCCAGGCCGTCCAACATCATGTGGTCCATCACGCGGTCATGGCCGATGCGGATGCCGCTTCGGCCTTTCAACAGCAGGTGCGGCGCGTTGGTCATGCTTTCCATGCCGCCGGCCACCAGCACGTCATGGCTGCCGGCCAGCAGCATGTCGTGCGCAAACATCGCCGCGCGCATGCCGGAGCCGCACATCTTGGACAACGTGACCGCGCCCGCGCTCTTGGGCAGGCCGCCCTTGAACGCCGCCTGGCGCGCCGGCGCCTGGCCCTGGCCCGCCATCAGGCAGTTGCCAAAGAGAACTTCGGTGACCAGCTCAGGGCTGATACCGGCACGCTCCACTGCCGCTTTGATGGCGGCACCGCCCAGGTCATGGGCAGCAAGGCTGGAGAAATCGCCCTGAAAAGCTCCCATAGGGGTGCGGGCGGCGCTGACGATCACGATGGTGTCTGACATGGTCTTCCTCGTTGTTCCGGGTGGTTGAACGCAATTGACGTTTACGTAAACGTCAATTGTGGCAGAAAAACTTTACCGCAGCTTCATGCGCGGTCTACACGTCTTTATGCAAGCCCGGCACCATCGTTGCATGAACGCCTTTGCCACTTTCCATCCCCTGCCGCGCCTGGCGCGCACTGCCCTCCTCGTCCTGGCTAGCGCCGGCCTGCTGGCCACCGGCCACGCGCAAACCATCAGCCCCGCAAGCGCCTCCCTGCCAACCATCCGCACGCTGGGCACGCCCGACTTTGCGCAGATCGTGCAGCGCTACGGCCCGGCTGTGGTCAACATCAGTGTCAGCGGCACGCGGCTCATCACGGCCGACAGCAAGGACAGCAACACCAACGCCAAGGGCGCGGACAGCGAAGACCCCACCCAGCTGTTTCTGCGCAAATTCCAGGAACAGTTTGGCGCCACCGGCGCCAGCATGCAGATCCCCGTCAACGTCAAAGGGTCGGGCTTCATCGTCAGTGCCGATGGCCTGGTGCTAACCAATGCCCACGTGATTGCCCATGCCAGCGACGTGATCGTCAAGCTGACCGACCGGCGCGAGTTCAAAGCCAAGGTGCTGGGCAGCGACGCCAAGACCGATGTGGCCGTGCTGAAGATTGAAGCCAACAACCTGCCCACTGTGGCCATTGGCAAACCCGCCGACCTGAATGTGGGCGAATGGGTGCTGGCCATTGGTTCGCCCTTCGGGCTGGACAACACGGTGACCACTGGCGTGGTCAGCGCCAAGAGCCGCACCCTGCCCGACGACTACACCGTGCCCTTTATCCAGACCGATGCGGCCATCAACCCCGGCAACTCGGGCGGCCCGTTGTTCAACGCGCGTGGCGAGGTGGTGGGCATCAACTCCCAGATTTACACGCGCAGCGGCGGCTACCAGGGCCTGAGTTTTGCCATCCCCATCGACCTGGCACAGGCGGTGCAGCGCCAGATCGTCGCCTCCGGCCACGCTTCGCACGGCGTGCTGGGCGTGTCGGTCCAGGAGGTCACGCAGGCGCTGGCGGATGCCTTCCATTTGCCCAAACCCATGGGCGCTTTGATCGCCGACGTGCGTCAGGACAGCGCAGCGTCCAAGGCCGGTCTGCAGTTGGGCGATGTGATCGTGAGCATTGATGGCCACTCCATCGAAACCTCCAGCGACCTGCCCCTGTGGGTGGCCATGGCCGTACCAGGCCAGCAGTTGCGGGTAGACGTGCTGCGCAACGGCAACCCCTTGCAGACCCGTGCCACGCTGGACGACCCTGCGTTGCGTAAACCCACCGCCAACGCCACCCTGAATGTACCCACCCTACCGCAGCTGGGCTTGGCCGTGCGCCCCTTGCTGCCTGTGGAGCAACGTGCCGCAGACGCACACTACGGCCTGATGGTCGAAGGCGTGCAGCCCGAGGCCGACAAGGCCGGCATCGCCCCCGGCGACATCCTGCTGGCGATCAACCATGTGCCCGTCACGTCAGTGGAGCAGGCCCGCGCGCTACTGGCGCAGGCCAAGGGGTCGGTGGCGCTGCTGATGCAGCATGAGGGGGAGAAAAACTACATTGCGCTGGAGCTTAAGCCGGGTGTTCCCCGCTAAATCAAGGTGTCAAAGCGGCTCACTTGAACCATTACGCCGGGCATGCCACATACGCCGCCAGCAACTCAGCCTCATTGGGCTCTGCAGAAATATGCAAAAGCACGGTTCTTTTAGTCTCAACAATGGGGTGATGCGCACAGTTCTTGGCATACCAGAAGACTTCTTGCAATGTTTCCTCTTCATGCCAGGTCGTCATGACAAACCGTTCATCTGGAATCGGCTCGAAATCGAATATCTCTAGGTTGGCCATATCCACAGAATCGTCCCAGGTACTACAATCCAGCCCCCAAGCCATCATGTAAACGCAGCCTTCCTCAATCAGCCATCGACTCACTTCATGCTGCCAAGCAGGTGTCACCTGTGCCTCCACGATGACGACCACCCGTGAGGGCCCCTCAAGCAAGCTATTGAAGAAGCACTTGGACTCGGGGAGCAGATGGATGTAAGTCACAGACATCAATCCACACCTCAATCACCATGGTGCGTTGCGTCAGCAGGGTTCTGCCAGTTTTCGCTCTCTTCATGGGCGCCACGAGACCCTCCGACCTGTGCATATTGAGTCCACAGAAAAATGCCCACCAGTAAGGCCCCCAAGAGAGGGAACAACAACACCAGCGCGACCTGCATCCACATTTGGGCACGCGTATAGAAATGGCTACGCGCCACGCAGACACAGACGGCCAAGTTGATGACGATCAGCAGAAACAGCAGTGCGCCCATGGAACCTCCCCGCAGGCTCAGCGGCCTGTTTTTAATGCACAGACTATAGCCTCAGGCACGAAAACCTTCCATCAAGACCCGGCTCATTCGCTCGGGATCCTCTGCCTTCGTGATCGCCGAAATCACAGCCGCACTGGCTGCACCCGTGGCCGCCACCTCTGCCACATTGCTGATATCAATCCCCGCAATGCCCACCACGGGCAGCGGCAGCACATTCGCCCAGTAGCGCAGGTTGTCCAGCCCTTGGGGAATCCAGGGCATGTCTTTGCTTTGGGTGGCGAAGATAGGGCCGCATGCGATGTAGCTGGGGCGCAGGGCCCAGGCGCGGGCGACTTCCCAGTAGCTGTGGGTGCTGAGGCCCAGGCGCACACCGGCTTGCCTTAATGCGTCCAGGTCCACAGTGTCCAAGTCTTCCTGGCCCAGGTGCACGCCATAGGCGCCGTGCTGCAGGGCGAGTTGCCAGTGGTCGTTGATGAAGAGTTGGGCGCCCGGCGTGGTGCGTGCGATGGCGATGCTCTCTGCAATTTGTGCAGCCAGCGTGGACTCGGCGGGGTCCTTGATGCGCAGTTGCACGGTGCGAATACCTGCGGCCAGCACGCGGCGCACCCAGGCGGCGCTGTCGACCACCGCGTAAACGCCCAAGGCCGGGTCGCTCAGCGGCGCGAAGGACGGCAGCGCATGCATGGCCAGCGGCGCTGTGGCTCCCGGCAGCGTGAAGGCGGGCAGGTTGTCGATGTGCTGCGCAAAGTCCGGCAGCGCCTGCACCGGACCTGCGCCCTGCCCTGCGGCATAGGCGTGGCGCAGAGCGTGGGTGGTGGCCATCTTGGCCAGCACCACGGCGTCGGCCACGCAGTAGCCACTGGCCAGCGCGGCAGCGGCGGTGGACGCGAAGGTGCAACCCGTGCCGTGGTGGTGGCGGGTCGCCACACGCGGCAGGCTGAGCCAGCCTGTGGCCTGCGGGCTGCTGAACCAGTCGCTGGCCTGTGCATCGTCCGCATCTCCGCCAGTGATGCACAGCGACACGCCGTGTGCCCGCAGCGCCTGTTGCGCGCTGGGCTCCGACAAACCCAGGCGCTCGGCCTCTGCCCGGTTGGGTGTGACCAGCGAGGCACGTGGCAACAGCTCTTTCACATACGCCTGCACCAGCGCGTCGCCCGCAAAACTTGCCCCGGTGGTGGAACCCAGCACCGGGTCCACCACCAGCGCCACCGCATGGCCCTGCGCGCGCAAGCGGTCCACCCATTGGCAGACCACGCGCACGTTGTCCACGCTGCCCAGCAGGCCGGTCTTGATGGCATACGGCGGCAGATCCTGCGCCAACGCAGCGAGTTGCGCGTCCAGCAGCTCGGCGCTGACCGGCTCCACCCGGGTGACGGCCACCGAGTTTTGCGCGGTGATGGACGCCACCGCCGTGCAGCCGTGCACGCCAAACGCTTGCAGCGCCTTGAGGTCGGCCTGCAGGCCGGCGCCTGCGCCCGAATCAGACCCGGCAATGCTCCAGACCACGGGGCGGGTGCCTGCCTCCACCAAAGGAATTTCAGTGCCTAAAGTGCTTCTAGCCCGCATAGGCATTGCGCAAGCAGCTTCTTTTTTCATAGCAACCTCAGAGCAAAATGGGATGACCCGCCACGGGCGTGGAGGCCACGGCCATGTCCTGGCGGGCCATGACGCCAGCTTCAAACGCGAGGCGGCCAGACTCGATACCGAGTTTGAAGGCGCGCGCCATGCGCACCGGGTCCACGGCGTGGGCCACGGCGCTGTTGAGCAGCACGGCATCCAGCCCCAGCTCCATGGCCTGCACGGCGTCGGCCGGCGAGCCTATGCCTGCGTCCACGATGAGCGGCACGCCGGGCAGGCGCGCGCGCAGGGTGCGTAGCGCGCCGGGGTTGACTAGCCCCTGACCGGAGCCGATGGGCGCACCCCAGGGCATGAGGATGTTGCAGCCCGCGTCCAGCAGGCGCTGGCAGCTCACGAGGTCGTCCATGCAGTAGGGGAAGACTTCAAAGCCGTCTTTGACCAGTTGTGTGGCGGCGGTCAGCAGCTCGTAGGGGTCAGGTTGCAGGGTGTGGGCGTCGCCCACCACTTCGAGTTTGATCCACGTGGTGTCGAACAGCTCGCGTGCCATGTGGGCCAACGTGATGGCTTCGCGGGCGGTGTGGCAGCCGGCGGTGTTGGGTAGCAGGTGGGCGCCGGTGGCCTTGATGAGGGCAAAGAAGTCACCCGCCTCTGCACCGTGGGCGAGTTGGCGACGCAGGCCCATGGTGACGACCTGGGCGCCGGAGGCGGCTATGGCGTCTTGCAGGACCTGGGGGGACGGGTAGCTGGCGGTGCCCAGGAAGAAACGGCTGGTCAAAGTCCGACCGCCTATTTGCCATTCGCTCGGGTCGGGGGGGAGCCTGGAAGGCAGAGCGTTCTGCTCCGTGTCCCCCGCCCACTGCGCGGGCTCCTCCTTTACCTGCGCAGAACGCCCTGCCTCCCAGTCTCTTGGTGTTGCGGACATTTTTTTAACCCCCTTCTATCGGTTGGAAGGTGAGGATGGTGTCGCCCTCGGCCAGCGGCTGCTGGGCGCGCAAGCTGCGCGGCACGAAATTGCCGTTGACTGCGGTGGCAACGGCCGCGGGCAGCACACCGCGCGCTTCCACCCAGGCTTGCAGGGTGGTGGCAATGGTGCTTTCCGGATTGCCGTTGACCACCACAGTGATGGTGTGCAGTGCGGTGTCGACGTGGTGGATCGTGCTCATAACGATAGCTCGTGCAGGGCTTGTTCAACCAGGGCGGGGGCGATGAGCCAGCCGTGGCGGAAGAGGCCGTTGATTTCGGTTTTGCCTGCGCTGTGGCGGATGACCGGCAGGTTGTCGGGCAGCGCGGGGCGCAGGTTGGTCTCGGTGTGCAGCACGCGCGCCTCGGCCAGCGCGGGGATGGCGCTGTGGGCGGCACTCAGCAATTCCAGCGTGCTGCGCAGTGACACGGGAGAGCGGTCTTCGCTTTCGATCTCGCTGGCGCCCACCACGATGACATCACCGGGCCGCGGCACCAGGTAGACCGAATGGCGCGGGTGCAGCAGGCGCACCGGGCGGTGCAGCGGCACGCCGGGTGCGTGCAGCCAAAACACCTCGCCACGCACGCCGCGCACGGGCAGCGCGGGCTTGGCGCCCGCGCCGCGCACGTCGAACACATGGTCAAAGCGGTGCTGGGCATCGTCCACGCGCAAGGCGCCAGGTTCCACCGCATTCACTACTGCGCCCCAGTGCCACTGCACACCCTGCGCGGTGGCTTCAGCGGCCAGTGCCTGCAGTGCCTGAATTGGGTGGATCTGCCCCTCGCAGGGCAGCAACCAGGCCAATGCCGGGCCACTGATGGAGGGCTCCAGTTCGCGCAGTTCCTGCAGAGTCAACGGCTGCGGCTGGTACGGTGGATCGGCCTTGGCCTGCAGCAACCCGACCACCCGCTGGGCGGCGCCCGCATCGCTGCGGTGCGCCAGCAGCAGGCTGCCCTGCATGCGCAGTTCCACGGGCTGGTTCAGGCTTTGCACGATCTGCGGCCAGAGCTGACAAGAGCGCAGGCCCATTGCAAACACTTCTGCTCCCGCGCGCTCCAGCTCGGCCACAGGACTCAGCATACCCGCAGCCGTCCACCCCGCGGCCAGCGAGCCCGTGTCCGCGCGCGGACCGGGGCCACTGGCGGGGTCGAACACCTCCACGGCATGCCCCGCGCGGCTGAGCGTGAACGCCAGCAGCCGCCCGAGCACGCCCGCGCCGGCAATGCCGATGCGCTTTGCCGCCACGATCAGGCCTTGATGTCTTCTGCCCGGGCAATGGGAATGTAGATTTCCCCGCCCACTTTCTTGAACTCGTCAGACATCACATCCATGCCCGACTGCAACGCCTCCTCGTCGCTCACGCCCAGGTTTTTCGCGTATTCGCGCACCTCTTGCGTGATCTTCATGGAGCAGAACTTGGGGCCGCACATGGAGCAGAAATGCGCGACCTTGGCGCCTTCGGCAGGCAGGGTCTCGTCGTGGAACTGCTTGGCGGTTTCCGGGTCCAGCGACAGGTTGAACTGGTCCATCCAGCGGAACTCGAAGCGTGCCTTGGAGAGTGCATCGTCGCGCGCCCGCACACCGGGATGGCCCTTGGCCACGTCGGCCACGTGGGCCGCAATCTTGTAGGTGATGATGCCGACCTTCACGTCTTCGCGGTCGGGCAAGCCCAGGTGTTCCTTAGGCGTGACATAGCAGAGCATGGCGGTACCGAACCAGCCAATCATGGCGGCGCCAATGCCGCTGGTGATGTGGTCGTAACCGGGCGCAATGTCGGTGGTCAGGGGGCCAAGCGTGTAGAACGGGGCTTCGCCGCAGTGCTTGAGCTGCTCGGTCATATTGGCCTGCACCATGTGCATGGGCACGTGGCCGGGGCCTTCGATCATCACCTGCACGTCCTGCTGCCAGGCCTTGTGCGTCAGCTCACCCAAGGTGCGCAGCTCGGCAAACTGGGCTTCGTCATTCGCATCCGCGCCACTGCCGGGGCGCAGGCCATCACCCAGCGAGTAGCTCACGTCATACGCCTTCATGATCTCGGTCATCTCGTCGAAGTGCGTGTAGAGGAAGTTCTCTTTGTGGTGGGCAATGCACCACTTGGCCATGATGGAGCCGCCGCGCGAGACGATGCCGGTCACGCGGTTGGCCGTGAGGTGGATGAAGGGCAGGCGCACACCGGCGTGCACCGTGAAGTAGTCCACGCCCTGCTCCGCCTGCTCGATCAGCGTGTCGCGGAAGATCTCCCAGGTCAGGTCTTCGGCAATGCCTCCCACTTTTTCCAGCGCCTGGTAAATCGGCACGGTGCCGATGGGCACGGGGCTGTTGCGCACGATCCAGTCGCGCGTGGTGTGGATGTTTTTGCCAGTGGACAAATCCATCACCGTGTCTGCGCCCCAGCGGATGGACCAAACCAGCTTTTCCACTTCTTCTTCGATGCTGGACGTGACGGCCGAGTTACCGATGTTCGCGTTGATCTTGACCAGGAAATTGCGCCCAATGGCCATGGGCTCCAGCTCGGTGTGGTTGATGTTGGCCGGGATGATGGCGCGGCCACGGGCCACTTCATCGCGCACAAACTCGGGCGTGACCACCTTGGGGATGCTGGCGCCAAAACTGTTGCCGGCCAAGCGCGCTTCACGCTCGGCGTTGCCCAGGTACTGCGCCTGCCACTCCAAGTTCTGGTTCTCGCGCAGGGCCACGTACTCCATCTCGGGCGTGATGATGCCTTTGCGGGCGTAATGCATTTGGGTGACGTTGGCGCCGCTGCCCACACCGCCTTTTGCTCGGCGCGGTTGGCGTTGCAGGCCGGCGGCTTGGGCACGCAGGGCGGCCAGTGCATCGGTCTCGCCGTTCTTCAGACCATCGTCCAAGGCAAACGGGGGGCGGCCGGTGTACAGCTCGGTATCACCCCGGCCATCCACCCAGCCCTGGCGCACCAGTGGCAGGCCCTGGCGCACGTCGATGTCGGCACGCGGGTCGGTGTAGGGGCCGGAGGTGTCGTACACCGTGATGGCCTCACCGTTGCTCTGCATGATTTCGCGCAGCGGCACCTGGATGTCGGGGCGGCTGCCTTGCAGATAACGTTTGGTGGAGGCGGGAAGCGGTTCGCGCGTGAGGCGAATGAACTGGGCGAGTTTGTCGGGTGCGTTCACTGGAGTTCTCCGGTTAAGACCCGAAGACAGAAAAGACACGTGCCCCGCAAACTGATGAGAAAAGACGCCGCCCGGACGGCATAAGGCCGCAAGGCTGCGCTGCACTTCTTACGCTGGTATGAACCAGATCAAGTTCGCGGGTTCGGTATCCATCTCAGCGCAACCATTGCGCACCCCGGGCAGGGCGGAGTGTACGCCAAACCGGTTTTCGCACTCAACCACGCGCGAAGCGTTTCTCCTTCTCATACGGAAACACATCATGCACATACCCCGCCGCGATGCGTTCTTTCTGCGTCTGCCAGAACACCGGGTCCAGCAGGTTGGCGTGGTATTGCATGAAGACTTCGCGCACCAGCGGGTTGCCCAGTAAAAAGGGGGCGAAGGTTTCGGGGAAGACGTCGTGGGGGCCGACGCGGTACCAGACCTCGCTGGACATTTCCTCTTCTTCGTTGCGGGGCTCAGGCACCTTGCGGAAGTTGCAGTCGGTCAGGTACTCGATCTCGTCGTAGTCGTAAAACACCACCTGGCTGTTGCGCGTGATGCCGAAGTTCTTCCACAGCATGTCACCGGGAAAGATGTTGGCGGCCACCATGTCCTTGATGGCATAGCCGTAGTCGATGACGGCGCGGGTGATCTGCTCGCGGGCGCGCAGCGCGCCCGGGCTGGTGTTGGCGGGGTCTGCGCCGCCGGCGTCAAACGCCTCCTGCAGGTACATATTGAGCGGGATCATGCGCCGTTCGATATACAGGTGCTTGATGATGACTTCGGTCTGGCCATCCCCATCGCGGTCACTGATCTCCAACTGGCTGGAAGCGAACTGCTGCAGCTCGGCCATCAGCGCATCGCTGAATCGCTCCCGCGGAAATGCCACGTCGCCATAGTCCAGTGTGTCGGCCATGCGACCCACGCGGTCGTGCTGCTTGACCAACTGGTACTTGGCCTTGACCTGCTCGCGCGTGGTCTCTTTCTGGTGCGGGAAGTAGTCTTTGATGACCTTGAACACATAGGGGTAGCTGGGCAAATCGAAGACCAGCATCACCATGCCCTTGATACCCGCGGCAATCCGAAACTGGTCGGTGCTGTGCTGCAGGTGGTGCAGGAAGTCGCGGTAGAACAGCGTCTTGCCCTGCTTGGCCAGCCCCAGCGCGTTGTAGAGCTCGTTGCGTGGCTTGCGCGGCATCATGCCGCGCAAAAACTGCACATACGCACTCGGTATCTCCATGTCCACCATGAAGTACGCACGCGCAAAGCTGAACAGGCGCAGCAGGTCGTCTTCGCCAAACAGCGCTGCGTCAATGCGCAACTTGCCATGCGGGCCATGCAGCACGGGCAACGCAAAGCCGTGCTCAACGAATCCGTTGATGAGCTTGCCGACGATGTAGCAGCCCTTGTTGCGAAAGAACAGATTGGACAGCACCTGCACCTGGAAGTTGGCGCGCAGCTTCACCTCTCCCAGCTGGGCGCGCATCACCTCGGTCACCCGGCTCGCATCGCGCACGAGGTTGTCAAACGGCACACGCAGATCGAAGTCCTGCACCATGCGCACGAGTTGGGCTCGCACGTCGTCCTGCGTGGGGTAATAGCAGCGGTAGGTGGGACGGTGGGTTGCGCTGTGGTTAGGCCGACCGGTGGAGGCCAGGTTTTCGATGTACTCGGTGCTGACAGCCGGGCGCACAAAGATGAAGTCGTTGTGGAAGTAGCTGCGGTGCAGGATCTTGGTGGTGACCGAGTTGAAAAAGGTCTCCGCCAGTTCGGGCTGGTGGTGGTTGACCAGCAGGCCGATGTAGTGCAGCTTGATCTCCTGCCACACCTCCATGCTTTGCTCACCGGCTTTGAACTCGCGCTCCAGCCGCTTGGAGCATTCCTTCACACGCAGGTCATAAAACTCGATGCGCTCGCGCTGCGCCCGCTGTTGGCCATGCCAGTCGGCCGTCTCAAAGCGGTGCTTGGCGCGCGCGCTCTCGGTGCGGAAGAGCTGGTAGTGGCGGTTGAAGCCGTCCAGCATCGCCCGCGCAATGTCGGGAGCGAGCGGGGAATCCAGGCGGGTGGGGAACATGGCGCGCAGCAATCACTATGGTTTTGATAGCTGCTCGCGCATATTCCACAGGGGCTAGAGGCCTTTTTACCTTGGATGTCGCGGCATCAGGCGCACGCCGGATACCGCTTCACGGTACAGCGACTCCAAGTCGTCCTGGCGCGTCACCGTCATGTGCAGATCCTGCACCAAGCCGTCGTGCACGCCGTAGACCCAGCCATGCAGCGTCACATCCTGGTTGGCGGCCCAGGCATCTTGCAACACCGTGCTTTGCGCCACATTCACCACCTGCTCGACCACGTTCAGTTCACACAGGGCCGCGGCCTTGCCGTGGTCGGGGATCAGATCCATCACATCGCGGTGGCGATCGCGCACATCCTGGATGTGGCGCAGCCAGTTGTCGGCAAGACCAATGCGTGCTCCTTCCAGCGCAGCCTGCACACCCGAACAGCCATAGTGGCCCACCACCATCACGTGCTTGACCTTGAGCCGCTCCACGGCGAACTGGATGGTCGACAGCGCGTTCAGGTCGGAGTGCACCACCACGTTGGCCACGTTGCGATGGACAAAAATCTCACCCGGCGCCAGGCCGATGATTTCGTTGGCGGGCACACGGCTGTCGGAGCAGCCGATCCACATGTACTTGGGCTTTTGCTGGTTGGCCAGCCCGGTGAAGAAGCCCGGACGGGTGCGCTCCATCTCGGCGGCCCATTCGCGGTTGCGGGAAAAGAGCTCGTTGAGTTTGTCAGTCATAGCCGCCATTATTTCTTAAGTGAGATACGAACATTCCAGTCCAGGAGTCCGTACCGGGCACGTTCTTGCAAATCATCCAGTGCGTTGAACTCGCAAGGCTTGCCCGCATCCAGGTGTGCAGAGGTGCAGACAAAGGACTTGGGGTTGCCCAGCTGCCACATGCCCTGGGCGTTGCGCGCGTCCCCGGTGAAGAACAGGCCGCGCGGCGCGTTCATCGGGTCAGGCTGGGCCGGCAGCGGCTTGAGCAGGTTGCGCCCCGCATTCACATAGCTGCCGTCAATACCCGCCAGCGGGAACAACGTGTTGAACATGTCGCGGTGGCTGGCCGGCAGGGCAAGCTGGTTGCCGCACTGCAGCTTGTCGCCCCAGATCACAAACGGCACCTGGCGCATGAGGTAGCGGCGCTGCGCATCCGCATACACGCCAAACGAGCGCACATTGTGGTCGCCCGTAGCGGCAACGATGGTGTTGTCCTTGAACGGGCCTTTTTGGATGTCTTGCACAAAGGCGCCCAGCAGGTCGTGGGCGTAGCGGTAGGTGTCCAGGTTGGGCACCAGGGTGGCCTCGCTGGTTTCGCCTTTCCATTGCGCCATGTCCAGCGGTACGCGCTGGTAGTCTTTGGGCAGGTCGTAGGGCGGGTGGTTGGTAGAGGTGAGGACGAAGACGAACAAAGGTTTGTCCTTGGGCTGCGCGGCCATGCGCTTCTCCAGGTATTTATAGACATAGCTGTCCCACACGCCCCACAGACCAACCACAGCATCGGGGTAGCTTTCCTTGAGGTTGTTGGCGTCAATGACTTCGTCAAAACCTTGCACCTTGAGCACGCGGTTCAGGTCTCGCCAGCCAGAGCGGGCCGACGTGACAAACAGCGTGTCGTAGCCCGCGCGCTTGGCCACCAGGGCCTCCGACCACGGCAGGGGCTTGCGGCCCGCATCGCCCATGGTCAGCGGCGTAATGGGGGTGGAAAACAGGATGGCTTCCAGCGACGGGTGGGTGCCGGGCTGGGCCGATTCGAAGTTGGAGAAGTGGCAGGCCTTGCTGGGGTCGGTCAGCGTGGGCTGCATGCGGCCCAGCACGTCAAAGCTGGGGCTCTGGTAGAGCATGGGCTCGGCGCTCCAGGACTCCATGAGGAAGAACACCAGATTCTTCTTGGGAGTGCCGGGTGGCACGGGGTCGTGCTGGTACAGCGCAGCTTTGACCTCAGCCTCCGAACCATGGGGCAGGCCCAGCGCCTGGGCGGCGGCCTGGGCCGATGGGAAGCCCATGGCCTTGAGGCCGACCAGCGGGTCCGACAGGTTTTGCGATTCGCGGCGGCTGTCCCACGCGTATTTGAGCGCGATGACCCCGTTGGGCACCATGTCGTTGAGGAACTGCGAGGTGGTCACCGTCAAGTGCTGGCGCTGCAATGCCATCTCGCGGATGGTGCCTTTGCCCGCAAACACCAGTGCGAAAAACGCCACCACAATGGCCACCATCTTGACCACCGCATGGCGGGTGTGCAGCAGCGTATCGGGCTGCACCCGCCCCACCAGTGCGCGGTGCAGCGCAATGGCGCCCCAAGTCAGCGCAGCCGCCAGCAGCAGGGTCCAGATAACGGGAAAGTCGTGCCAGATGGTCTGCAGCACAGCGTTGGTGTCGTCCTCGACGATGCCAAACACCAGGGAGTCGATGGGCGTCTTGTAGAAGCCGAAGTAGTGCAGGTTGACCAGCGACAGCATCACATAGAGCAGCGCCAGCCCGGTCACGATGCGCCCATGCACCTTGCCCGAGACCCATGGCAACAGCAGCAACAGCAGGAAACCTGCGATGGCGCTGACCTTCAGGTCAAAGCGAAAGCCCTGCAGCGCCACCGTGGCGAGATCACTGGTAGACGCCTGGTAGCCCCTGGGCCAGAAATACGCCAGCTGCCCCCACCGAATCAGGCTCATCGCCACCACCAGCGGCACGACCAGCACCCAGGCGCGCATGAGGCCGCGCAGCAAGCCCCGTGTGACGGCGCTCAAAACAGAGGCTACCGAAATTGTCATGAAGTCATATTCCCAAACATCGGACAGCCCGCAATAATGGTGTCCAAGTGAATCAATTGGCGCTGTGCTTCCTCTCGCGAGGTACGACCTGCTCATTGAATTTCTTCAAGAACTGGCCACATGCGCTCAACATTTTCTGTCGACTACCCGGCCCATCCAGCTCCGCAGTGTCGTCGAGCGCACCGGATTTAACCCGATATTCAGCAACATCCACCCGGTCGTCTGAAAAATCACAGAGAAAGCTGTGCCAGGCATTGGTTTGATAGCTCTCTTCCAAAAGCACATTTTTCAGCACAAGGGTCGAGTCTTTGAAGCAGGTCCTCATGACGAGGCCATCACCATGCCGCAGTTCCGCCAGACAGCCGTCTTTCTCAAATTCGACAAAATCCCTTCCTACCAAGGGATGCAGCTTTTCTATTGGCATCAACGTTTGTGACGCCTCATCCAAAAATAACACCTGTTGCGGTGGATACGGATTGCCTCCGGTTCCCCAGAACGTTACGAAAACAATCGGCCCCGCCTTATGCCAGGAAAATTGTTTGCATCCATCGTGACGCCCTAGCTTCTCGGATACGAAATTGATAGGGTCATTCAGCTGGATCTTCTGCGCCGTCCCATTTCTCATGTTGAAAGTAACAGCACTCGCAAAAAAGTTGCCCACATATGGCCGCTTTTCCTCCGACTGACGCTCACCGTCGAACTGGATTACTTTCACCACTCCTTGGGTTAAATCGGGCGCATGGCATTTAAAAGAATGCAGTGCCGACTGAGCAGGCACGGGGGTTTTCTGACCACCGCGAGCAGAACTTTCCTTAGCTTGTGAACAGGCGAACAAAAACAAAAGAATTGCGGCGGTAGAAAAAAACCCAATGACTCGGCGCAAGAAACTCCCTCACAGATCAAGAACCCAAAGTCACATTGTCTCCGCGAACAGCTCCCGGCCAATCAGCATGCGGCGAATCTCCGAGGTACCGGCCCCGATTTCATAGAGCTTGGCGTCGCGCCACAGGCGGCCCAGGGGGTATTCGTTGATATAGCCGTTGCCGCCAAAGATCTGCACGCCCTCGCCCGCCATCCAGGTGGCCTTCTCGGCCGTCCACAGGATGACCGAGGCGCAGTCCTTGCGCACCTGGCGCACATGCTCTACACCCAGCAGATCGAGGTTCTTGGCCACGGTGTAGGCGAACGACCGGCCGGCCTGCAGCACGGTGTACATGTCCGCCACCTTGCCCTGGATGAGCTGGAATTCGCCAATGCTCTGGCCAAACTGCTTGCGGTCGTGGATGTAGGGGATGACGTTGTCCATGACGGACTGCATGATGCCCAGCGGGCCGCCGGTCAACACGGCGCGTTCGTAGTCCAGGCCGCTCATCAGCACCTTGGCGCCGCCATTCACTTGGCCCAGCACATTGGCCAAGGGCACTTCCACGTTGTTGAACACCAGCTCGCCGGTGTGGCTGCCGCGCATGCCCAGCTTGTCGAGCTTTTGCGCGATGCTGAAACCGGGCATGCCCTTCTCGATCAGGAAGGCCGTGACGCCGCGTGCGCCCAGCTCAGGTTCGCTCTTGGCGTAGACCACCAGGGTGTCGGCGTCAGGGCCATTGGTGATCCACATCTTGTTGCCGTTGAGCAGGTAGTAGCCGCCCTTGTCTTCGGCCTTGAGCTTCATGCTTAGCACGTCAGAGCCAGCCCCCGGCTCGCTCATCGCCAGTGCGCCCACATGCTCGCCGCTGATCAGCTTGGGCAGGTATTTGGCGCGCTGCGCGTCGGTGCCATTGCGCTTGATCTGGTTGACGCACAGGTTGCTGTGGGCGCCATAGGACAGGCCGACACTGGCCGAGGCGCGCGAGATTTCTTCCATCGCAATCATGTGCGCCAGGTAGCCCATGTTGGCGCCGCCGTATTCCTCGCCCACGGTGATGCCGAGCACGCCCAGGTCGCCCATCTTGCGCCACAGGTCCATGGGGAATTGGTCGTCGCGGTCGATCTCTGCCGCGCGAGGGGCGATCTCGGCTTGGGCGAATTCGCGCACGGCGTCGCGCAGAGCGTCAATGTCTTCGCCGAGTTGAAAGTTGAGTCCGGGTAGGGCGTTCATGGGGTGTCTCCTCGTTTTGGTATGGGGGTTGCCGCTCAGGCGGTTTTCTTGGTGGCGGCCTTGGCGACTGTCTTGACTGCAGGCTTGCCGAGCCGAGCTTCGCTGGCGGCCAGCAGGGCACGGGCCTCGCGCTGGTGCACCTTGATCTCGTCCAGGTTGGACTGCAGCTCGGCCATTTGCTCCTCCACCTGCTTGCGGTGCACGGCCAGCACGTCCAAGAACTTCTTAAGCTGGGCACCCGTGTCACGCGGGCTGTCGTACATCTCGATGATGTCGCGCGCCTCGGTCAGGGAGAGGCCCAGGCGCTTGGCGCGCAGGGTCAGCTTGAGCCGGGTACGGTCGCGCCCGCTGTACACGCGGTTGCGCCCACCCGGGCCGGTGCGCTCGGGCTGCAGCAAGCCCAAATCCTCATAAAACCGGATGGCACGGGTGGTCAGGTCAAACTCGCGGGCCAGATCGCTGATGCTGTAGGTGGTGCTCATGGTGCGGTAAAAATGGCGACAAGGCGGCAGGCTGCGCCTGTCTACAATGCCGCCAAGGTTGACGTTTACGTAAACGTCAATTATGAAGCAAAACGATTGGGGCCTATGAACGACCTGGAACAGCGCCTGCACTACCCCCTGGGCGACGCCCTGCCCGAGAGCGGGCGTTGCATCGAGGTGGCACCCGGCGTGAAGTGGATCCGCATGGCGCTGCCGTTTGCGCTAAACCACATCAACCTCTGGCTGTTGCGGGACGAGATCGGCGGCGTGGCGGGCTGGAGCGTGGTGGACGCCTGCATCCACCGAGACGAAGCCAAGGCGCAATGGGAAGAGATCTTCGCCCACGAGCTGGAAGGCCTGCCCATCCTGCGCGTCATCGTCACCCACATGCACCCCGACCACATTGGCCTGGCGCACTGGCTGTGCGAGCGCTGGAACGTATCGCTGTGGATCAGCGGGCTGGACTACCAGGTGGCGCGCCTGGCCTGCCTGGCGCCGACCAGCTTTGGCGGTGCACGCACGGCCGCCTTCTTCGCCCAGCATGGCCTCCACGATACCGAAACCCAGAGCAAGCTACTGAACCGGCGCGACTACTTCACCACCCTGGTGCCCTCGGTGCCCGACGACTACCACCGCCTGCTGGACGGCCAGACGCTGCGCATAGGAGCCCACACCTGGCGCTGCATCAGCGGCTACGGCCATGCACCCGAACACATGGCGCTGTACTGCGAAGGCCTGAACGTGCTGATTGGCGGCGACATGATGCTGCCACGTATCTCCACCAATGTCAGCGTCTACGAGTCAGAACCCGAGGCCAATGCGCTGGCCCTGTTTCTGGACTCCATCGACAAATTCCGTCCCCTGCCCGAATCCACATTGGTGCTGCCAGCGCACGGCAAGCCCTTCACGGGCCTGCACGAACGCATCCAGCAGCTGCACGACCACCACCGCGCCCACCTGGACAAGGTGCTGGAGGCATGCCGCCAGCAGCCTTGCAGCGCGGCCGACATCATTCCCGTGCTGTTCACCCGCGCCATGGACTTTCACCAAACCACCTTCGCACTGGGTGAGTCCGTGGCCCACCTGCACGCGCTCTGGCATGCGGGGCAGCTGCAGCGCACGCGGCGCGCCGACGGCGTGCTGCGCTTTGCGGCCACCCCGGGCTAGCCGCACACCGCCGGTCAGTTACAAAACCGGAACGCTGCAGGACACCCTGCCGTAGCGCCCGAGGGCGCATAGATCGCCGCTACAGTGGGCCCATGCTGCGCACCCACCACCTTCTTTTCTACGGCTCCCTGCTGCTCTCGCGCCTGGCCGATCAGGTCTTGCTGTTCC
The DNA here is from genome assembly GCF_056405715.1 of Rhodoferax sp. P1_F3. NCBI lineage: Bacteria > Pseudomonadati > Pseudomonadota > Betaproteobacteria > Burkholderiales > Comamonadaceae > Rhodoferax > Rhodoferax sp. P1_F3. Next base: position 532,774 of record NZ_JBFUBO010000001.1, read on the forward strand.
TGGTGCCGCTGGTGGTGTACCAGCAGACCGGCAGTGCGTCGTGGACCGGGATTGCGTTTTTTGTGGAAACGCTCGCGCGTTTTGTCGCCTTCMCCGTCTGCGGCGTGCTGAGCGACCAGCACCCGCCCATGCGCCTGCTGCGCCAAAGCCAGGGCCTGCGGGCGCTGAGCTGTGCGGCCGGGCTGGCAGCAGGCTTTGCTATGAACGGGCAGGCCGCGCTGGTAGCGCTGGTGCTGGTGTCGGCCGCCTGCGGCGTGTTCACAACCCAGGGCGTAATGGCGCGTGAAGTGCTGCTGCCCCACATCTTTCCCGGCGAGCGGTTTGAGAGGGTCTTGGCCCATGCCCAGATATCCGACCAACTCGGCATGGTGGCTGGTCCCGCGGTGGCTGCCGCAGCCTTGGCGCTGTGGCCCTGGCAAGGCGTGCTGGGCTGCAGCGCCCTGTTGTTTCTACTGGCCGATGCCGGGCTGGCCTGGTGGCAGCGCCAGCACACCGGTGCCCTGCCTCAGGGCCGCAGTGCGCAGGGGGAAAGCTGGTGGGTTCCGCTGCGCACCGCACTGCGCCACATCACCCAACTGCCCGGCCTCAAACCGCTGATTGCTCTGGCGGCCGGTGTAAACCTGGTGGTGGGCGTGACGCAGGCCACCGCTGCGGCGATGGTGACTGGCCTGCTAGCCCAGAGCGATGCGGTGTATGCGCAGCTGCAAACTGCAGGCGCGGTAGTCACGGTGTTGGTGCTGGCCTGGGTGGCCCGCGTGCACTGGCGCGGCCACACGCTAGGCGTGTGGTCCTACACCCTGCTGCTGGCGGGTGGGCTCATGACGGCCTGGGCCGTGCACCCCGCGGTGTACGCGCTGGGTTTTTTGCTGGTTATCGGGTTTGACAAGATGTTCAGCGTCTATATCCGCGCCGGCCGCCAGCGCATCATTCCACCGCAAGACTTTGGCAAAACCAGCGGCGTGGTCGTGCTGCTCAACAACCTGACCCAGCCCCTGGCCGGCCTGGCCGTGGGCCTGGGCGCCCAGGGTGCGGACGCGCGCGGCGTGATTGCCGTGCTGGTGCTGGGGATGGGACTGATCGGCGGGGCCGTGCTGTGGATTGGGCGGGCCGCTGCAAGCCCAAAGCAAATCAGCTAAGGTTTGCGCTCTTTAACGGGAGCGCTTTGCATGATTGACCTGTACTACTGGACCACGCCCAACGGCCACAAGATCACGATGTTTCTGGAAGAGGCCGGCCTGCCCTACCAGCTGCACACCATCAACATCGGCCGCGGCGAGCAGTTCCAGCCCGACTTTCTGGCCATTGCGCCCAACAACCGCATTCCCGCCATCGTGGACCAGTCACCCACCGACGGCGGCACGCCGATTTCGTTGTTTGAGTCTGGCGCCATCCTGCTGTACCTGGCCGACAAGGTCGGCCGCTTTGTGCCGCAAGACTTGCGCGGGCGCAATGTGGCGCTGCAGTGGCTGTTCTGGCAAATGGGCGGCCTGGGTCCCATGGCCGGGCAAAACCACCACTTCAACCAGTACGCGCCCGAAAAATTGCCTTATGCGATGGAGCGCTACACCAAGGAGACCGCGCGCCTGTACGGTGTGCTGAACAAGCACCTGAGCGATGGCCGCAAGTACATCGCGGGCGAGTACAGCATTGCCGACATGGCCAGCTACCCCTGGATCGTGCCCTACGAGCGCCAGGGCCAGAAGCTGGAAGACTTCCCCCACCTGGCCGCCTGGTTTGCCCGCGTGGCAGCGCGCCCTGCGACGGTCAAGGCCTACGCGATTGCAGAGGGCATCCGCAACCCTGGAATGGACGAAGCGGCGAAGAAGATTCTGTTTGGACAGGATGCGAGCACGGTGCGCTGACAGCGACTGTGTGTGACCCGTGTCTCAATCTGCCGCCAACAGCGTCTGGATCGAGGGAACGCCGTCAAACGCATCCTGCGGCTTGGAGAACGCGATGGCCTTGTTCACGCCATCTTGCAGTTGCTTGGCCCAGGCCACGATCTTGTCGAAAGATTGTTTCTTCTTGGGATCTGCCGCAATTGCATTGAGACTCCAGTCCGCCGCCGTGGTGGCGGGGAAGCCGAGTTTGACAGGGTTCAGCGCCATGGTGAGGTCGTACAAGCGCCAACTGGACTGGGAATTGCGGACCTTGACGACAAGCAGCACGACTTCGCCTGACTGCATCTTCACAACGTGGGGATTGATGGTCAAGCAGTTGTCGATCCGGCCAGACGCCTTGTTCAGCATGAATAAATGACTGGTGCTCGGGCTGCACAAATCTGCCGCGAAATACCCATCGGTACTGGCAGCGCCCATGGACGTCGTGACATACATCTCTGCAAAGAAATCACCATCCAGCGGACTGCTGAGCGTGGTGCGCAGAATCCGCACATCCATGTTGTTGTTGTCCGCCTTGTTCTCCATCACATACCAGGTGCGCCCACCGGTATAAAGCGGATAGCCACCCACGGTAGTGCCTGTGGGCACCTCAGAATATTGGGCAATTTTGCTCGGGTTGCCATTGGGAAACAACTCTTCAGCCCCGGCCATATGGGCACCTAAAGCCAACAAAACCGCGGCCGCACGTATCCAGTACTTCATTTTTCCTCCCTGTATTTTGTGAATAGAAGCGCCCGTGAATTTAGCAGACGAATCGACAGCTTTCGGCACTAACGCACGCGGTGTGGCGCGCGGGCATCACCACTTCGGAATCGCCGGGTCCTTGAGGCTACCGCGCAGCTCGGCGTAGTCGGGCATCACCGAGCGCACGGTGTCCCAAAAGCGGGGGCTGTGGTCCATCACGCGCAGGTGGCTCAGCTCGTGGGCCACCACGTAGTCGATCACGGCCTGGCGGAAGTGGATGAGGCGCCAGTTCAGGCGGATGGATCCGTCGGACTTGGCACTGCCCCAGCGGGTACCGGCGTTGCTTAGGCTCATCTTGGCCCAGCGCACCTGCAGCTGCGGCGCATAGTGGTCCAGGCGCGCCACAAAATTGGCCTTGGCCTGGCGCATCAACCAGGCCTGCACGGCATCGCGGATTTGCGCTTCTGTGGCGGTGTGCGGCAGGGCAATGCGCAGGGTGGTAACGCCGTCGTCCTGCGCCACCTCGTCCAGTTGCGCACCCTTGGCGGCAAAACCGTGGCCACCGTCCAGTGCGATGCGGATGGAGTTGCCGAGGTAGGGAATGACCGCGCCCTCTTGCCACACCACCTGGGCATGCTCCTGGCGGGTTTGGCGTTCGCGGGTTTCGTCCAGCTTGCGCAGAATCCAGCCGGCTTTTTCCTGCAGCGCGGCGTCCACTTCGTAGAGAGGCGTCCAGCGCGGCGCGCGCACGCTCAGGCCGTCAGGCCCCACCACGAAGCCGATGGTGCGGCGCTTGCCGCGCGCAAAGGCGTAGGCCACCACAGCGCCGTCCAGCCGCACTTCGCGGGTGGCCTTGGGGTGGGCGTAGTTGACCGGAGCAATGGCGTTGTCCAGCGGCTGCCCGGCTACAAAGGGCTGGTTGGGCAGTGGATTTGCTACTTTTTTAGGAGCTGCTGGCGCAATAGCGACGGGGGCTACAGCCCCCAAAGGCTCAAAGAGATCGAGGGTGTAGCGTAGCAATGGGTGCATGGCGCTGGGTGGGCCGCACAGGTGTTAACGCTGGGGCGCGTAGGCCTCAGGATCCAGGCGGCGCATCTCCCCTTCGATCCAGGCCTGCACCTCTTCCATCAGCTCTTTGGGCTCGCGCCCTTCGCTGGGGATGGGTTTGCCAATCGACACCTCCACCACACCAGGCGTCTTGATAAAGGCCTTGCGTGGCCAGCACTTGGCCGACGTCACCGCCACCGGAATCACCGGCGCACCGGTGGCCACGGCCAGGCGGGTGCCACCCAGCTTGTAGGTACCGGTCTGGCCGCGTGGGATGCGCGTGCCTTCGGGAAACATGATGACCCAGATGCCTTGCGCCAGCAGGCGCTTGCCCTGCTCCACCACCTTCGCAAACGATTCGTTGCGCTGGCTGCGGTCGATGTGGACCATGTCCAGCCGGCCCATGGCCCAACCGAAGAAGGGCACGTAGAGCAGCTCTTTCTTGAACACATACGCCAGCGGGTGCGGCATCAGCGTTGGCATCAAAAAGGTCTCGAATGTGGACTGGTGCTTGACCAGCAGGATGGCCGGTGCCGTGTCGCCCGTGGGCAGGTTTTCCCAGCCGATCACGTGGGTTCGGATGCCCAACAGCACGCGCGCGCCGCCAATGGCCCAGCCCAGCCAGCGCACGGCCATCCACCACAGTGGCTTGCCGCGCACGCGGATGGACGCCAGCAACATAATGATCGCCCAGGGCATCACCGTGACCAGCATCCACAGCATGTGCAGGCAAGAGCGCAGCACGGCCATGAACCAATTGGGGCGTTTCTGCGCGGGCACGCCGGAGATGGGGGGCATGCCACTCATGCCTGCGCCACCAGGTGGTCGGCAAAGGCGGCCAGATCGTCGTGCACGATGGTGCCCGCGGGAAAACTGTCCGGCAGCTCACGCCCCTTGTAGGCGGCGGCCTTGCCGGTCAGCACCAGGTGCGGCACGCAGCCCACGGCGGCTCCGGCGATCAGGTCGCGCGCCGAGTCGCCCACGGCAGGCATGCCGCGCAGGTCCACCCCAAAGCGCTCACCAATCTGCTCGAACAGACCGGGCTCAGGCTTGCGGCAATGGCAGTTGTCGTCCGGTGCATGTGGGCAGTAAAAAATGGCGTCTATCTTTCCGCCCACGGCCGCCAGCATGGTGTGCATCTTGGCGTGCATGGCGTTGAGCGCCACCACATCAAACAGGCCGCGCCCCAGACCGCTCTGGTTGGTGGCCACCACCACATGCCAACCCGCGTGGTTGAGCTTGGCAATGGCTTCGAGCGCACCCGGCAGCGGCCGCCACTCGTGGGGCGATTTAACGAACTCCGCACTGTCGATGTTGATGGTGCCGTCGCGGTCGAGGACGCAGAGTTTCATGGTGTATTGCCCGGTTTAAGCAGCCAGCTTGGACAGGTCGGCTACGCGGTTCATGGCATCGTGCAGAGTGGCCAGCAGGCCCAGGCGGTTGGCCTTGAGTGCGGGGTCCTCGGCATTCACCATCACGCCATCAAAGAACGCATCCACGGGTGCTTTGAGGGCAGCCAAGGCTTGCAGATTGGCAGCGTAATTGCCTGCAGCCCACGCGGCATCTGCGGCAGGTGCTACTGTTTTAAGAGCATCGGCCAGTGCTTTCTCGGCGGGCTCTACCAGCAGTGCGGGATTGATAGCCGTTGGAACTTCGCCTTCGACCTTCTTGAGGATGTTGCCCACGCGCTTGTTGGCTGCTGCCAATGCCGGGGCCTCAGATAAGGCGGCAAAGGCGCGCACGGCTGCGAGCCGCTTGGCCACATCACCCAAGCGCTGGGGGCGCAGGGCCAGCACGGCATCCACTTCCTGGGCGCTGTAGCCCTGCTCGCGCAGGGAACCGGCTAGGCGGTCGAAGATGAAGTCAGACAAGGCAGCTACGACAGTATCTGGAACAAGCCCCAAAAATGCAGGGACTGCACCAGCAATCAAATCTTTGACTTCCAACTGCAGGTCTTTTTCCACCAACATGCGAATAACGCCTAAAGCATGACGACGCAAGGCAAAGGGATCTTTGTCACCCGTCGGCAAATTGCCAATGCCAAACATTCCCACCAACGTTTCCAGCTTATCCGCCAGTGCAACGACTACCCCAGCTTCATTGCGAGGAAGAGCATCGCCGGCAAAGCGAGGTTTGTAGTGATCCTCAATAGCATGGGCAACTGTCTCCGAAAAACCATCATTTAGGGCGTAATAGCCGCCCATGATCCCTTGCAATTCAGGAAATTCGCCAACCATATCTGTAACCAGATCGGTCTTCGCCAATTCCGCTACCCGTTGCACATCTGCGAGGAGTGCAGGCGACAACTTATTTGCAATCGCATCTGCAATTGCTCTCACACGAACCATTCTGTCCAACTGCGTGCCCAGCTTGTTGTGGTAGACCACCTTGCCCAAACCCTCGACGCGCGAAGCCAGCGTCTTCTTGCGATCCTGGTCAAAGAAGAACTTGGCGTCGGCCAGGCGTGGGCGCACCACGCGCTCGTTGCCGCCGATCACCAAGCTGGCGTCGTCGGGGTTGATGTTGCTCACCACCAAAAACTTGTTGGTCAGCTTGTTGTTTGCGTCCAGCAGCGGGAAGTATTTCTGGTTGGCCTTCATGGTCAGGATCAGGCACTCTTGCGGCACGCCGAGGAACTCTTTCTCGAATTCGCAAACCAGTACGTTGGGGCGCTCGACAAGTGCCGTTACTTCGTCCAGCAGCGCATCATCAATATCCCCGCTTGGATCAATTAATGGGAAGCAGCCTTCTGGCGCTCGATCAGTCAATTGCCGACGAATTTCCTCCTTGCGATCGGCAAAGCTGGCAATCACCGCACCATCCATGGCCAGGATAGCCGCGTAGCCGTCGGCATCCGTAATCACCACGGGCGACACGGCCGCTTCAAAGCGGTGGCCTTGTGTGCTGTTGCCAGCGTTGAGGCCCAGAGCTTGCACGGGCACCACATCAGCACCATGCAACGCCATCAGGCTGTGCGCAGGGCGCACAAAGCTCACGCTACTCCAGCCCGGCAGCTCGCAACCGCTTTCCAACTGGTAGGTCATGACCTTGGGGATGGGCAGCTTGGCAATCGCGTCCAGCAGCGCCTTTTGTAGGCCCTCAGTCAGCGTGGCGCCTTTGACATTGCTGTCGTAAAACAGCGCTTCGGCTTTGCCATCCTGCGCACGTTTCAAACCTGCAACGGCAGACGCGTCGGCGCCCAGCGATTGCAGCTTCTTCAGCAAGGCGGGTGTGGCGTTGCCAGAAGTATCCAGGCCCACGACAACCGGCATGAGTTTTTGCGAAACAGCTTTGTCGGCGGCCTGGGCCGCAACCGCGGTGACATGCGCGGCCAGCCGGCGCGGAGAGGCAAATGCCGTGAGGGTCGAATCAGCCGCCGTGAGGCCCTGGGCTTTGAGTTGCTCGAACAGCACGCCGGCAAAGGCATTGCCCAGCTTATTCAGCGCCTTCGGGGGCAGCTCTTCGACAAACAGTTCAACAAGCAGGCTTTGGGTGGTCATAGTGAGATTGTGCACAGGCGGGGTGCCTGCGCGGTTTCGTAGATTCGGGTGGTTTCGGAGGTAGCGCTCATGCCGACCAGCGCACGCGCGGTCACCAGCATCGACTCACCAATTTTCTCGATCTGCGCGGTAACGCGCGCGACCTGCTCGGGCGGTGGCGCAACGCGGGTGCCCAATCGCGGCCGGATTTCGTCCTGGATCGCCTCGCCGAGGCGAAACTGGAACTCTAGCTGGTAATACAACCAGCCGGGGTCGGCGGCATGTGCTACCGCCAGGCGTTGCATGTGTTGGAGTGCGTCACCATAAACCGCCACGGCTTCGTCGGTTCGCCCGGCGTTGAGGTGATCGTCGGCGATCTGCAGGTAGCTACTGCGCAGATCCATCTGGGCGTCGATATTGACGGGGTCACGCTCCACAATGGCCGTGCGCAACCGCAGGGCCTCCCGCAGCAACTGGGCGCCAACGTCGCTTTTACCCTTGTTGCGTTCAAACACACCAGCGCTGGCGCGGTTGTGCGCCAGATCGCGTTGCCACACAAGGTTGGCGGGGTCGCGTTGCACCAACTTCTTGTGGATTTCAAAGCCAGCCTGGTACGCGTCGCGCGCTTGGCCGACGTTGACGACGATGTGGAACATCTCGCCCAGTCGGTCGTAGTTCAGCGCAAGTTCATGCTGCAGTGTGGCGTTGGAGGGTGCTTCCTCGGCCAGCTTTTCTCGCAGTTCGAGTTCGGCGATTTTGGCGGCGCGTGCCGGTTTTTCTCCACCCATGCCGAATTGCACGGAGCCCAGGCCCCGGTACAGGTCCGCAAGGTCATGCCGCCACGCACTGTTGGCGTGATCTTTCGTGACAAGGCTTTTTTGCAGATCGACGGCTTTTTGGTGCAGATCGCGGCTTGTGGCCCACACACCTGACACTTCAGCCAGGCGCGAATACGACATCGCCAGATCACGCTGCCACGCGGCCTGCCCGGGATCGCCAGCGAGCAGCTTTTCGAGGATCGCAACCGCAGAAGTAAAAGATGCCCGCGCCGCCTGCCGGGCTGTCGCGGCGCCAGCCTCATCGGGCGCCGCATCACGAGCGCCACCGGGCCGAACCAGCCTCACAGGGAGCTTGACGATGGCTTGCAGCAAATCCTTTCGGCGGGCATCCGCCGGCGCTTCTTCTGCATTGATTCCTGCGGCATTCCGTGCGTGCAGGTAACCCGCCTCATACGGATAACGCAACAACGCCAGGTCGCCCCGGCATGCTTGAGCCTTCCCGGTGCGCATGTGTCCCAGAGCCACTTCGTACTGCGCCTGTCGATTGGGCTTGCCGTCGAATTGCACCGGAGATTGCACCCGCGGCTGTGCGACCGAAGACACGGCAGTACCGAGCAGGGCAAGCCCCGCCAGCGTTGCGCTTGTCAACAGTATTGACTTCATGCGTCAGGCAGCCTTCTTCGGCATCTGCTCCACCCACTCACGCGGCGCCATGGGAAAGCCCAGGCGCTCACGGCTCTCGTAATAACTTTGCGCCACACTGCGCGCCAGGTTGCGAATCCGGCCGATGTAGGCGGCACGCTCCGTCACGCTGATGGCACCACGCGCGTCCAGCAGGTTGAAGCTGTGCGCGGCCTTGAGCACCTGCTCATAGGCGGGCAGCGCCAGTTGCGCCTCGATCAAATGCTTGGCCTGTTTTTCGTGCGCGTTGAACGCCGTGAACAGGAAGTCCGCATCGCTGTGCTCGAAGTTGTAGGTGGACTGCTCCACTTCGTTTTGCTTGTAGACGTCGCCATAACTCAGGCCTTCGGTCCAGGTCAGGTTGTAGACGTTGTCCACGCCCTGCAGGTACATGGCCAGGCGCTCCAGCCCATAGGTGATCTCGCCCGTGGCGGGCTTGCAGTCGATGCCACCCACCTGCTGGAAGTAGGTGAATTGCGTGACTTCCATGCCGTTGAGCCACACTTCCCAGCCCAGGCCCCAGGCACCCAGTGTGGGGTTTTCCCAATCGTCTTCCACAAAGCGAATGTCGTTTTTCTTCAGGTCAAAGCCCAGCGCTTCGAGAGAGCCCAGGTACAGCTCCAGGATGTTGCTGGGTGCGGGCTTTAGGACCACCTGGTACTGGTAGTAGTGCTGCAGGCGGTTGGGGTTCTCGCCATAGCGGCCATCCTTGGGGCGACGGCTTGGCTGCACGTAGGCGGCCTTCCAGGGCTCGGGGCCAATGGCGCGCAGAAAGGTGGCGGTGTGCGAAGTGCCGGCACCCACTTCCATGTCATAGGGTTGCAACAGGGCGCAGCCCTGCTCAGCCCAGTAGGACTGCAGTTTCAAAATGATTTGCTGAAAAGTAAGCATGGTGCGTTGGCTGGTGCGCGGCGGATGCCGGTGCAAGAACGTTCGTTCGAGTAAACCCCGCATTTTACGGGGCTGCAGGCCCTCAGCGCGTGCGACGCCCCAAGCGCCAGGCAGCGGCTATCAACAGCAGGCACACCACCCACAGAGGCCACAGCCCGAAGCGGGCCGCCCACCAGGCAAACGGGGTCACGCCGGTGCGGCCCTGCACCTCGCCCACCAGTACGCCGCGGGTCAGGCGTGGCAGGGCTTGTTGCACCACCGCCTTGTGGTCCAGGATGGCCGTGGTGCCGGTGTTGGTGGCGCGCACAAAGGGGCGCTGGAACTCCAGTGCCCGAGCGCGCGAGATGTTCAGGTGCTGGTCCAACGCAATCGAGTCGTTGAACCAGCCCAGGTTGCTCACATTGGCAAACACCGTGGGGGCCAGCGCAGCGTCGGCGAACCGGCTGGCCAGTTCCTCGCCGTACAGGTCTTCGTAGCAAATATTGGGCGCCACGCGCTCACCGGCCACGGGCAGGGACGGTTGGCCCAGCGGCCCGCGGTTGAAGTCTCCCAGCGGGATGTTCATCATGCGGGTGAACCACTTGAACAGCGGAGGAATGAACTCGCCAAACGGCACCAGGTGGTGCTTGTCGTAGCGCCAGGGCTCTTTCTGGCCCGGCGCCAAGGCCAGCACCGAATTGGTATAGCCCTGGGTATAACTGCCCAAAGGGATCCCGATGATGGCCGTGGACTTGCCGTTGACAAAGTGCTGCTCCAGCGCAGACCAATAGCCCTCGGGCAATTGTTGTGGCAACAAGGGCACCGCAGTTTCCGGCGCCACCACCAGCGCGGTGTTGCTCTGCTGCAGCTGTTCGGCGTACCACTGCAGTGCCAATGGCACGCCGCTACCAGTCTCAAACTTCTCGTCCTGCGGGATATTGCCTTGCAGCAGCGTCACGCTCAGCGTGCCGCTGGCTTGCGTCCAGTTGTTCCAGGCGGGTGGCGCCAGCAGCGGCAATACAAATACACTGGCCGCCAAGGCGGCATTCACGATCCCACGTCGCGACACCAGCAACGCGATGGACGCTGCGCCCCAGGCCGCCAGTAGCCCCACGCCATAGCTGCCCAACCAGGGCAGGTACCAGGCCAGCGGGCCGTCCAGGTGCGCATAGCCCACCGCCCCCCAGCCAAAACCGGTGAGCCAGGTGCCACGGGCCAGTTCGGCCATGGTCCACAGCGCGGCAAAGCACAGTGCGGCCACCACCGGCTGCACATGGCGCCAGCGCCAGAATACCCAGGCTGCCACGGCGTAGTAGAGCCCCAACGCGGCCGCCAGCGCCACGATGGCAATCACTCCCAGCAGCGCCGGCAGGCCGCCATAGGTGTGCAGGGCAATGAACAGCCACCAGAACGTGGTGCTGAGCCACACGGTGACAAACCACCAGGCGCGCCCTGCGGCGACGCGTGCAGACGGAGCCCGCAGCAAGGCAAGCACCAGCACCGACTGGGCCAGCAACTGCAGCCACCATAGCGTGGCGCCTTGAGGGAAAAATATGCCAAATGGCCAGCTAGCCCCCGCCGATTGTGCGCAAGCAGCTATGAAAAGCGTAGCAAACAAGAGCGGGGACTTGGGCGCGACCTGCGCCCGGGCGAACATGGCCGACCGCGTACTCACGCCTCGGCGTGGTTGGGCGTGGGCGACACCTTGAACCACTTCACCGCGCCACCCTTGGTGTGCAGCACGACAAAGTCCAGGCCGCCCAGCGTGTGGCGCTCGCCGCGCTTGGGCACGTGGCCCATCTCGTGGGCGATCAGGCCCCCAATGGTGTCAAAGTGGTTCTCGGGGTCGGAGCCCGCCAGGGTGACCGAGAAGGCATCGTTCACGCGCTCCAGCGGTGTGTCGCCACTGACGCGGTAGGTGCGGTCAGCCAGGGCGAAGATATCACCCTCGTCTTCCGGGATATCAAACTCATCCTCGATCTCGCCGACGATTTGTTCCAGCACGTCCTCAATCGTGATCAGCCCGGCCACACGGCCAAACTCGTCAATCACGATAGCCAGGTGGTTGCGGTTGCCACGGAAGTCACGCAGCAGGTCATTCAACCCTTTGGACTCGGGCACAAACACGGCGGGGCGCAGCAGCGCGCGGATGTTCAGCTCTGGCGCGCGTTGCAGCTTCAGCAGGTCCTTGGCCATCAGGATGCCAATGATGTTTTCGCGCTCGCCATCAAACACCGGGAAGCGCGAGTGCGCTGTGTCGATCACCATGTGCAGTAGCGCGTCCAGGGGCTCCTGGATGTTGAGCAGGTCCATGCGGGTGGCGGGCACCATCACATCGCCAGCCGTCATATCCGCCATGCGGATCACACCTTCGAGCATCACCCGGGACTCGGCACCAATGATGTTGTTGTCTTCCGCCTCGGCCAGCGTCTCGATCAGTTCGGCCGTGGAGTCCGGGCCGGGGTGGATGAATTCGGCCAGTTTCTGTAGGAAGGTGCGTTTGTCCTCTTTATCGGACAAACGCGCGGGATGGGGGTCGGACACTCGTGTGGGGCAGAAACTGCCGTGGTTGCGGAGCGCTAAGGATAGCGGATTTGCATGTCAGGGCGAACTGCGCTGGTTGGCGTCGATCACGCTGCGGCGGATTTCCTGGATATCGGCCAGAAAACTCCAGAAGCTTTTGGCCTGCGACTTGAGGCGGTAATCGGTCTGCGCAATCTGTTCTTCAATCATCTCCGTCATGCGCGAGTCCAGCGTTGCAGGGGGCAGGCGCAGGTAGGCCTCGGATTCCGAGCCATCGCGCTCCACCCGGGCGCCGGCGTTGCGGGCAATCTTGAGCATGGCGGCGTTTTCTGTCAGCGCGTGGATGAACATCAGGCTCACACCGTCGTTGCTGGCGTGCATGGCCGCGCGGTCAAACAGGCGCGCACCGTAGCCGCGCCCGCGCGCGCCGGGCAGCACGGAAACACCAAACTCGGCGCAGCTGTCGTAACGCTGGTCCTTGGCATAGGCCAGGTGAGCCACGGCAATCAGCGCCAGCTTGCGGTTGTAAATGCCAAAGATTTCGTCGCGCTCAAAGTCCAGCCCGTCCACGTATTGCTGGATTTGCTCATCCCGCGTCCACTGGCCGAAGCGCAGGTAGCGGTCCTGTGGGTCCAGCGCCAGCAGATGCTGCGCAATGCGGCCACGGTGGTTTTCACCCAGCGATCGGATAGGCACCAGTGTGGGGGTGGCCCGAGGCGTGCCGATGTCGTCAGATTCCGAAGGCGGGCGCAAAAACTCGCGGCCAGCCTCCAACGAAGCTCTGATCAGACTCTTTGTATCAACCATGGCACTAATATAAGGGTTTCCCCTAGTATTTTCACCCCAATCGTGCAAAGTCCCTAGCCCACCCGCGGCGAGAGGCCCCCGTCCCGCCCGATACACTCGGGCTCATCGAACACCTTATGACCGCCGCCGACACCATTCGTCACGCCCTGGACCGTGTAGCCGCCCTGCGTAGCGAAGCGGCGGGGGATACCCGACTGCTACAAGGCCTGAAGGCCATCAAACGGCTGCAGGCGCAGCGTTTTGCGGGCACCTATGGGGATTTGCTGACCACCAAGGCCTTCGCGGCACCAACCCACTTCTTCCTGCACGAGTTGTACAGCGAACGCGATTTCTCTGACCGGGACCAACAGTTTGCGCGCATTGCTGGCGCGTTACAAACCTTCTTTCCCACACAAGTGGTATCCACGGCCGTGGCCTTGGCAGAGCTGCACGCGCAGACTGAAGCATTGGACCTGGCGATGGCACAGGCCTGGTGTGCGCTGGGCGGCGAAGACGTGCCCCGGTACCTCAAAGCCTGGCGCTCCGTGGCATCCCTGCCCGTGCGGCAAGCGCAGCTACAGGCGGTCTTGGACATTGGCGCCCAGCTAGACCGGTTGACACGCACCCCAGGCCTGCGCATGACCTTGCGCATGATGCGCGGCCCCGCCAAAGTGGCAGGACTGGCTTCGCTGCAAGCGTTTCTGGAAGCGGGTTTTGACACCTTTGCTGGCATGGGTGGCAGGGGCGCACAGGCGCTCGAGTTCCTGAACACCATCGCGCAGCGCGAAACCCATTGGATAGAGGCCTTGTTCAACGCGCCGGTTGTCGCCTGCGAGACGAAATTGCACCAATGCCTAGGAAAAGCCCTGTGAACTCCCTGTGCCGCCGTCGGCACAATGGTTTGAACAGGAGTACCCATGGAAAAAATCTGGCTGAAGAGCTATCCCGACGACGTCCCCCACACCATTGACATCTCCCCTTTCAAGTCGCTGACCCATCTGCTGGAAGAGTCCTTCCGGCGTAACGCCAAAAATCCGTTTTCCGTCTGCATGGACCGATGGATGAGCTACGGCCAGCTCGATGAGCTGTCGCGCACCATGGGTGCCTGGTTGCAGAGCAAGGGGCTGGAGCCTGACGCACGCGTGGCGCTCATGCTGCCCAACGTCCCTCAATTTGCCGTCAGCATGGCGGCCATTCTGCGCGCCGGCTACACCTGTGTGAACGTCAACCCGTTGTACACCGCGCGCGAGCTGGAACACCAACTCAAAGACTCTGGCGCAAGCACCATCATCATCCTGGAGAACTTTGCCCATACGCTGGAGGAAGTGATCGACCGCACACAGATCCAGCATGTGGTGGTGGCCTCCATGGGAGATCTGCTCGGCTTTTGGTATGGCAACTGGATTACCTTTGCCATCCGGCACCTAGCCAAGATGGTGCCCGCCTACAAGTTCACCTTGCCCGCTGGCCGTACCGTCACCGCATTCAACCGGTGCTTGGCAGAAGGCACCAAGATGAGTCTGCGCAGCGCGCCGGTCACCATGGATTCCATTGCGTTCCTCCAGTACACGGGCGGTACCACTGGCCTGTCCAAGGGCGCCGTACTGACCCACCGCAACATCGTCGCTTCCATTCTGCAGTCAGAAGCCTGGTTCAAACCCGCGCTGGCTCGTGTTGGAGATGCTAGCAAACTGAACCTGATTGCGGCCCTGCCCCTTTATCACATCTTTGCGCTCGGCCTGTGCATGCTGTCTATACGGTTTGGTGCGCACATGACGCTGATTCCTAACCCTCGGGACTTCTCCAAGTTTGTTGCGGTCTTGAAGAAGCGTCCTTTCCATATCCTGCCGGCGGTGAACACCCTGTTCAATGCGTTGCTGCAACAGCCTCAGTTCAAAACCCTGGACTTTTCCAACCTCTGCGTCACCCAGGCCGGCGGCATGGCTGCATCCGAAGGTACGTCGAAACACTGGATGGACACTACCGGCTGCCCCATGGTGGAAGGCTGGGGCATGAGCGAAACCTGTGCAATCGGGACCAACAATCCCGTAAATTCCAAGGCATTCTCGGGAACGATTGGTTTGCCTTTGCCAAGCATTGACATCGCCATCAAAGACGAAACGGGCAATTCTTTGCCACCAGATTCTTCCGGTGAAATCTGCATTCGCGGACCGAACGTTATGACCGGCTATTACCAACAGCCCGAAGAGAATGCCAAGGCCTTTACCGCCGATGGTTTTTTGCGCACCGGCGATGTGGGCATCATGGACGAACGTGGCTACATGCGCATCGTGGACCGCATCAAGGACATGATTCTGGTCAGCGGTTTCAACGTCTTCCCCTCGGAACTGGAGAACGTTATCTCCCTGTGCGATGGTGTTCTGGAGTGTGCGGTGATCGGCGTTGCAGACACCAAGCAAGGTGAGGCGATTAAGGTCTTTATCGTGCGCAACTCGCCGGCCTTGTCCGAATCCGACGTGCTGAAGTACTGTGACGCAAACCTCACCGGGTACAAACGCCCCAAGTACATCGAGTTCCGCGATGACTTGCCCAAATCCAACGTCGGCAAGATTCTTAGAAGGCAACTGCGTACTGAAAAATAGCCTGAACATAGGATTCCCATCGCGAGGTGAGGGCCTCTCGTTCTGACAAGCATCGTAAGCGTCCGGCGAACCCGTCTTGACGCCCCAAGGCAATCAGTCCTGCATGCCGTTCACCTCGTCAGTGATGAGGCCGTTGTCGTAGGCTGCGGCAATGGCCTTGTTTAGGCGTTTCAACAAAGCGGACAGTGTTTCACCATCACGACGCACAAGCATCGCCAAGGTGTTGCTGCCATCGGCCGCACTGGCAACGCATTCAAAGGGGGCGAGAGCACCCAGCGTGATGTCGCCACCATCGGCAATCAGGTCTTCAATGTGTTTCATGCGCGGACATTGTCCCCGCATCAAACCGGATGCCAGCGGTGCGGCAGCAGCTCTTCAATGCGACTGGCCCGCTGCCTTGGCAGCCGAGTCAGCACATCTTTGAGATACGCATACGGATCATGCCCGTTCATGCGAGCCGACTGAATCAGGCTCATCACCGCAGCCGCGCGTTGACCGGCACGCAGGCTTCCGGCAAACAGCCAGTTGTTGCGCCCAATGGCAATTGGCCGGATCTGGTTCTCGATCCAGTTGTTGTCCACCGGTAATTGCCCGTCGTCCACAAACCGGGTGAGTGACCATCGACACAGAACCCTTGCGAAGCTCCACCCTGATCTCTTGCTCCCTGGGTACAGGAATTGGCGCTGGCAACGCCAGTGGAATGAATGCTGGTGACGCGGGCGCAATGCCGGGTGCGTTGCGTGCAGCCGAGGCATGACAGCCGCTGCGCTCGTGTTCCTTCAGCCAGCGGTGCAGTACGTTGGCGTTCATGCCATGCTGGCGAGCCAATGCAGCGATAGATGCGCCGGGCGTTTGGCAGGCCGCCACCAACTCGGTCTTGAACTCGGGCGCGTAGGTCCTATGGGTGCGCCGGGCCGTATATCTGGAAATTCCTGGGTCTTTGAGCATGGTGTGCACGTTCTATTGCGTGCACACGATCTTGTGAGACTGCGCTCGCTCATTCAAGATGGGTTCGCCGGACGCTTACCAAGCATCGTTGCTATGCGATGCTTTTTTATGGGCCTAAAACGTACAGACGGAAAAAAACCCCACCTAAATAGGCGGGGTTTTTTCGGCTTGTAATAACCTGACGATGACCTACTTTCACACGGGAATCCGCACTATCATCGGCGCTGACTCGTTTCACTGTCCTGTTCGGGATGGGAAGGAGTGGTACCAAGTCGCTATGGTCGTCAGGCATAACTTGTTGCCACCTTGACTAGGTCAAGG